>CANQGM010000021.1 GCA_947623205.1 uncultured Clostridia bacterium | reverse complement strand
ATTCCTCTGATGACTTTGCCCGTATTTTTATACGGGCAAAGGAATCCTTATAAAATTTATCACAAATATTACCCCCGGACAGACAAGCCTGATTGGTTTCTGCCGGGGGTTTACTTTTTTTACAAAAATTTATTTTTAATTCTTATACGGTTGCTTAATTTATAATTTTATATTATAATAATATTGTAATTTTATTTTGCTTTTTGGTTTTACATATTATTTTTGGAGGAATTGCATATGGAAAAGAAAGAAATGCTTTATGAAGGCAAGGCAAAAAAAGTGTTTTCAACAGAAAACCCCGACTATTGCATAGTGTCATACAAGGACGATGCCACAGCGTTTAACGGCGAAAAAAAGGGCACCATCATAGGCAAAGGCGTTGTTAACAACCGCATGAGCAATTTTATGTTTAAAATGCTTGAAAAAGAGGGAATAGCAACTGACTTTGTTGAAGAATTAAACGACAGAGAGACGGTTTTGAAAAAAGTAGAAATAGTGCCTCTTGAAGTAATTGTAAGAAATAAGGCGGCAGGCAGCCTTTCAAAGCGCCTGGGTCTGCCCGAAGGCACAGAAATGAAAACTCCCGTTCTTGAGTTCTGCTACAAAAATGACGAACTCGGCGACCCTATGGTAAACGAGTATCATATTCTTGCCGCAGATTTTGCAACAAAAGAGGAGATTGATGCAATTTCTTCTATGGCTCTAAAAATTAACAGAATTATGACTGAATTTTTTAAAGAATGTAAGGTTGACCTCATCGACTTTAAAATTGAATTTGGCAGATATAAGGGACAAATCCTCCTTGCTGATGAAATTTCTCCCGACACTTGCCGTTTTTGGGACATTGACACACACGAAAAACTTGACAAAGACCGTTTCCGCCGTGATATGGGCGGAGTAGAAGAGGCTTATGCCGAAATGATGAAACGCATAGGTCTTGCTTAATTACATCTAAAAATTTGAGTTAATCGGACGGTGGCACCTTGAATTTTTCTTTCGATAATTTTTCAAAAGAAGAACTGCACGAAGAGTGCGGAGTTTTCGGCATATTCAGCGATGGCACAATTAACCCTGCCTATGCCTGTTACAACGGCCTTTTGGCCTTGCAACACAGGGGACAGGAAAGCTGCGGCATAGCTGTATCTGACGACGGTGTAATAGATTATCATAAAAATATGGGCCTTGTAAGCGAGGTTTTTAACAACAGCATACTTGACTCTCTCAGCGGACAAATGGGTATTTCTCACGTCCGTTATTCAACGGCAGGCGGCTCTGTGCTTGAAAATGCACAGCCGCTTGTTATGCGTTATGTAAAGGGTACTTTGGCTGTTGCCCACAACGGAAACCTTACAAATGCCATTGAGATAAGACGCCGGCTTGAAAAACGCGGCGCAATTTTTCAAACTACAATTGATTCCGAGGTTATTTGCTATGCAATTGCGCGCGAACGCCTTAAATGCCATTCTGTTGAAGAAGCGGTCGCACGTGTAATGAGTGTGATACAGGGCGCATATTCTTTGCTTGTAATGAGTCCAAGAAAAATTATAGCCGCTCGCGACCCCCACGGTTTCAGACCGCTTTGTATGGGCAAATATAACGACGCGGTTGTTTTTGCAAGCGAAAGCGCCGCTCTTGACGCCTGCGGAGCCAAGTTTGTGCGCGATATTGAGCCGGGTGAGATCGTTGTTGCAGATAATGAGGGTGTGCGCAGTATAAAGCCCGATTTAGATCAAAACATAAAGCGGTCGATTTGTATTTTTGAATACATATATTTTGCCCGTTCAGATTCATGTATTGACGGAGTAAGCGTGTATGAGGCGCGAAAGCAGGCGGGCAGGATCCTTGCAAGAACTTTTCCGGTTGAAGCAGATATGGTCATCGGTGTTCCAGAATCGGGAATAGACGCCGCCATAGGTTACAGCGAGGAATCAAAAATTCCTTATGAAAAGGCAATTGTAAAAAACAGCTACATAGGCAGAACTTTTATAAAGCCGAGCCAAAAAGAAAGAATGAAAAGCGTAAAAATTAAGCTTAACCCCATTGCCGATATGGTAAAGGACAAGCGTGTTGTAATGATCGACGACAGCATTGTGCGCGGCACAACCGTTGACCGCATTGTTACAATGCTTCGTGAGGCCGGAGCAAAAGAGGTGCATATGCGCATAAGCTCGCCTCCTTTTATGTGGCCATGTTATTACGGAACCGACATACCTTCCCGCGGAGAGTTAATTGCCTGCAATCATACTATTGAAGAAATAACTAAACTCAGCGGCGCTGATTCGCTGGGCTATCTCCCTGCCGAGAACCTGCACGAAATGATAAATTACGCCCCAATAGGTTTTTGCAGCGGCTGCTTTACGGGAAAATATCCCGCGCCTGTTACCAAAGAAACTTTTAAAGGCAAAGAACGCGGCGGTATGAATTTTGAAAATAAAAACAAATATAAATAAATATTGAAATTGCTCTTTAGTCTGAAAGGAGATAAAATGATAAAAGATACTTATGAATCACCCTTGTCATCCCGTTATGCAAGCAAGGAAATGAAATACATATTTTCGCCCGACAAAAAATTTAAAACATGGAGAAGACTCTGGATAGCACTTGCAGAATCTGAAATGGAGCTTGGACTTCCCATAACGCAGGAGCAGATAAATGAGCTTAAAGCTCACGATGACGACATTAATTATGACGTTGCTCAGGAAAGGGAAAAGCTCGTTCGTCACGATGTAATGTCACACGTTTATGCTTACGGCGTGCAGTGCCCAAAGGCTAAGGGAATAATTCATTTGGGTGCAACTTCGTGTTATGTAGGCGACAATACTGACATAATTATTATGACTGAGGGCTTAAAACTTATTAGGAACAAGCTTGTTGCGGTTATACGAAATCTTGCCGGATTTGCTGATGAATACAAGGCTCTTCCTACGCTTGCGTTCACGCATTTTCAGCCTGCACAGCCTACCACCGTAGGCAAGAGGGCGGCGCTTTGGATACAAGATTTGTTAATGGACCTTGAAGATGTTGAGTATCAGCTTTCAAAGGCTAAACTACTCGGTTCAAAGGGAACAACGGGAACTCAGGCAAGTTTTCTTGAGCTTTTTGAAGGAGACCACGAAAAGTGCAAGCAGCTTGACAAAAAAATTGCACGGAAAATGGGTTTTCAGTCATGTTTTCCTGTATCGGGTCAAACTTATTCAAGAAAGCTTGATTCACAGTTTTTAAATGTTCTTGCAGGTATTGCGCAGAGCGCGTCAAAGTTTTCAAACGATATTCGTCTGCTTCAGCATCTTAAAGAGGTTGAGGAACCGTTTGAAAAAAATCAGATAGGCTCTTCTGCCATGGCATATAAGCGCAATCCTATGCGCAGCGAACGCATAGGCTCGCTTTCAAGATATGTAATGAGCGACGTTCTCAACGGTTATTTTACGGCTGCAACGCAGTGGTTTGAAAGAACTCTTGACGACTCGGCGAACAAGCGATTGAGCATTCCCGAAGCATTTCTTGCAGTTGACGGCATTCTTTCGCTTTATGCAAATGTTGCTGACGGACTTGTAGTATATCCCAAGGTTATTGAGCAGAGACTGAGAAAAGAGCTTCCGTTTATGGCTACCGAGAATATTATGATGGATGCGGTCAAAAATAGAGGAGCCGACAGACAGCTGCTCCATGAAAAAATTCGCGTTCACTCAATGGCGGCTTCCAAAGTAATTAAGGAAGAGGGAGGAGAAAACGACCTTCTTGAGCGTATTGCAGACGATGAGGCGTTTGGAGTAACTCTTGAAGAGCTTGAAAATATTCTACAGCCCGAAAAATACACGGGACGCGCTAAGGAACAGACAGAGGATTTTTTAAATGAAACTGTAAAACCCGTTCTTGAACGCTATAAGGAAATTGTATTTGAAAAACCCGAAATCAATGTATAATTAGTTTGTTACCGATTCGGCAATTGGCTGCTGCCTGATTGCTGTATCAACTTGAAATATATCTTGCTTACAGCATAAAAGGAGTTTTGTATTATGGTTAAAGCAATTGTAGGCGCCAATTGGGGAGATGAGGGCAAGGGTAAAATTACCGATGTTCTTGCTAATGACAGCGACATAGTTATTCGCTTTCAGGGCGGAGCAAACGCAGGACACACCATAGTGAATGATTACGGAAAGTTTGCGCTTCATCAGCTTCCATCTGGTGTTTTTCATCAAAATATTACTAATGTAATCGGCAACGGAGTTGCGTTCAGTGTTGAAAATTTTATCAGCGAAATTAATAATTTAAAAGAAAGAGGAGTTCCCGAACCGAATGTTATGATCTCAGACAGGGCACAGATAGTAATGCCGTATCACGTTGCGTTTGACTGCTATGAAGAAGAACGTCTGGGCAAAAACTCATTCGGTTCAACAAAGAGCGGCATAGCGCCCTTTTATTCGGATAAATACTCAAAGATAGGTTTTCAGATCAACGAGCTTTACGATGACCCCGATTCCTTAAAGCAGAAAATACATCATGCTCTTGAAATAAAAAACGCAACACTTAAAAATCTTTATAACAAACCTCCTGTTTCAGAGCAGGAAATTTTCGATAAATTAATGGAATACAAAGAAATTCTTGCGCCTTATGTGGGCGAT
This sequence comes from uncultured Clostridia bacterium, assembly GCA_947623205.1. Classification (GTDB taxonomy): domain Bacteria; phylum Bacillota; class Clostridia; order Oscillospirales; family Acutalibacteraceae; genus Ruminococcoides. The sequence continues at coordinate 6,308 of CANQGM010000021.1, read as the reverse complement.
GCCTTCACATACGTTCACAATGCACTTACAGAGGGTAAAAATATTCTACTTGAAGGACAGCTCGGCTCCCTTAAAGACACCGATTTCGGAATTTATCCTATGGTTACTTCATCAAACACCATTGCGGGTTACGGTGCGGTAGGCGCCGGTATTCCTCCGTATGAAATCAAGGAAATTATAACGGTCGTCAAAGCGTACTCAAGCGCGGTTGGAGCGGGCGAATTTGTTTCGGAAATTTTCGGAGACGAAGCCGACGAGCTCCGCAAACGCGGCGGCGACGGAGGAGAATACGGAGCAACAACAGGCAGACCCCGCCGTATAGGCTGGCTTGATCTTGTGGCAACACGTTACGGCTGTATGGTACAGGGCGCAACTCAGGTTGCATTTACGGTTCTGGATGTGCTTGGCTATCTTGATGAAATTCCTGTATGCGTTGGTTATGAACTTGACGGAAAACAAATTGATTACTTCCCGTCAACAACAAAGCTGAAAAGATGCAAGCCTGTTTTAAAAATTATGAAAGGCTGGAAGTGCTCTATTTCCGGAATTACTGAGTATGAAAAACTTCCAAAGGAATGCCGTGATTACATTGAATTTGCAGAAAAAGAAATAGGTGTTCCAATAACAATGGTTTCAAACGGACCGTCAAGAAGCGATATTATTTACAGGTAGTTATTATATACTGCTGCAACCCCGCAAAGGAAGGTAAGACCAATGGATAATAAGGAAATAGTTATAGTTTTGGACTTTGGCGGTCAATATAATCAGTTGATTGCAAGACGAGTTCGAGAATGTAATGTATATTGTGAAATTCTGCCTTATACGGTTGACATTAAAAAAGTTAAGGAACTATCGCCCAAGGGAATTATATTTACAGGCGGTCCCAACAGTGTTTATGATGAGAAATCACCTCATTACTCAAATGAAATTTTCAAACTCGGCATCCCTATTTTGGGCATTTGCTACGGATGTCAGCTTATGGCATATTCACTGGGCGGAGTAGTGACACCGGCCAAAGACAATTCATCAAGCGAATACGGCAAAACAGAAACATTTTATAACACCGATGATGTTCTGTTTAACGGACTTTCGGAAAGCGGCACTTCGTGGATGAGCCACCGTGACTATATCAGCAAAGTACCCGACGGATTTACTGTAACGGCTACAACAGCAGTTTGCCCTGCGGCGGCTATGGCTTGCCCTGAAAAAAAGCTTTACGGAGTTCAGTTCCATCCGGAGGTCAATCACACGGACAGAGGCACGGAAATGCTTAGGTCTTTCCTCTATAATGTATGCGGCTGTAAAGGCGAATGGAAGATGGAAAGCTTTATTGATACCACCGTTGCCAAATTAAGAGATAAAATAGGGAATAAAGGCGTTGTTCTGGGACTTTCGGGCGGCGTTGATTCATCGGTTGCAGCGGCTTTGTTAAGCAAGGCGGTAGGAAAACAGCTTACCTGCGTTTTTGTTGACCAGGGGCTGATGCGTAAAGATGAAGGCGATTTTGTTGAAGAAACATTTACAAAGCTTTTTGATATGAATTTTGTGCGAATCAATTGTCAGGATGAATTTCTTTTAAAACTGAAAGGAGTTTGTGAACCTGAAGAAAAGCGCAAAATAATCGGTACTGAGTTTTATAAGGTATTTTGGAATAAAATTCGTGAAAACTATGGAACGGGGTACTTTGCACAGGGAACAATATATCCCGACCGTATTGAAAGCGGCAAAGGCGACGCCGCAAAAATTAAAACTCACCATAATCAGGTAGGTATTCCTGAGGATATTGATTTTGAGGGAGTAATAGAACCGCTTAAAGACCTGTTTAAGGATGAGGTAAGAGCAGTAGGAGAAAAGCTTGGACTTCCGCATAAGCTTGTATGGCGCCAGCCGTTCCCGGGACCGGGACTGGGTGTTCGTGTAATTGGCGAAGTCACACCCGAAAAGGTACATATTTTGCAGGAAGCAGACGCCATTCTTAGAGATGAAATGGATAAATGCGGATATTCAGAGCAGATGAGCCAGTTTTTTGCCGTGTTGCCGGGAGTTAAAACCGTGGGTGTAATGGGAGACGCGCGTACCTATGACGAACTTGTTGCAATACGCGCGGTAACAACTGATGATTTTATGACGGCAGATTGGGCAAAGATCCCTTACGAAATTTTGGGCAGAGTTTCAAACAGAATAATAAATGAGGTCGAACACGTAAATCGTGTAGTTTATGATATAACCTCAAAACCCCCCGGAACAGTCGAGTGGGAATGATTTCACGCCCACCAAAAAGCCCATAAAATAAGGTTTTTTGCCGCTTTGATGCCCTTCGTGACAACAGTTTGACAACACTTTCATCAAGATCTTTAATCTTTCCGATCTCTAAAAACAGCGATTGCATGTTCCAGCAAGGCAATTTCCTCACCACTCAGCCCTTTGACATCCAAAGAACGATTCATATCCCGCTCGATTCCCAGTAAATAGTCCGTTGTCACATGGAAGATATGAGACAATTTCACAAGAATCTCGGGTGATGGATTGCGTTCAGACAACTCGTAATAACTTACAACAGACGAGGTTATGCCTAATTTCTCTGCCAACTGTTTTTGTGTCAGTCCAGCCTTTATTCTCAACGATTTCAACATTTTTCCAAATTCAACCATACTAAAACCTCGTTTCAGAATACAGTTAAATAATATATGTGCTTTCTACTGATTGGGTTGAATTATTATATTAAATTAGTTGACTTATTCGATTTAATCTGTTAAAATATTAGAGCAATGTACTGTAGTTGTAAAAAAAGGAGGAAGGAAAATGGGAAAAGCACCAGGTGAATGCCCAATTTGTGGTGAAAAGGAAAAATGGAAACTTGTTGACACCTCAAAAAAGGGCTTCTCGGTTGGAAAGGCGGCTGCGGGCGCAGTCTTATTAGGCCCAATCGGTTTGGTCGGCGGAGCACTTGGCAAGAAAAAGCAATACTACTATTGTGGAAGATGTGGTTTTAGCCATGAATATTAAAAAAACAGGAACCATTCCGTTTGCAGTTTCGTGTGTGATTGCAATCGCCTTGATTGTCGGGTGTTCCAGCTTTTCATCTGATCATACCTCTGAAAGCGACATCTCTTTTCAACAGGAACATGACAACACCGCTGTTGGCTATAATACAACCACCAGCGGCAATAAAGAGAGCATTAAGCCATTTACAAACAAATATGGAACACGAACAACGATCTGTGCGCATTCCGGATGTACAAATTATATTGCTTCTTCGGGAGATACCAATTGCTGTACAGTACATTCAAATCGGTGCTTGGAATGCTACAGCTACATCGATGAAGACGCAATGTTTTGCATTTCCTGTATCGAAAAGGCGGCAAATGAAAATACAAGTAAAAAACATACTTGTGAGGTCTGTGGTAAAGAAGGCACTTATTCAATTGTTGGTTTTTCCGGCAAAAAAGAATATTATTGTTATAAGCACTATACTGAATTAAACGATCTAATGAAAAGTATTTTAGGCTGAAAAGTCCATATTCAAAAAGCCCTTAGCTGTGGGTAACACAGCTAAGGGCTTTTTGGCGTCTTTTATGCTGCTTGTTCGAAAATTTGCTTTTGCATATTCAAGTAGTATTTCAAACTATCAGCAGTTTTCTTTTTAAAAGAATTGGGACTGTTTATAGTTAGTGCATTAATATTATTGGCCTCGGCTAAACGCTTAGTGTAATCAAATATACATTTTATCAATTCACCAAATTGCGCTGTTGATATATTTAGGTTAATATTACCTTTCGGATTATCTTGTTCAATAATTTCTATGGAGCAAATAAGGGAGTTCAAAATATCAATGGATAAAGTTCCACTTCGAGCCGCTTCTAAATACTCTTGTAAAGCTGTGCCGAATTGCTTATCAATCTTTCTTTGTTTTCGGTGTGATACATATCCAATAGAACCTGCGATTGCGCCTCCTACAATAAGCACGCCGCTTACTATGAGTGTTCCTTTTTGATGTTCTCTGATGAAATCTATTGCTCTGGAAGCACCTTCCTTCGCAGCATCTGCTACCGTAGGGATATGCTTGGCAACTCTTTTGTTATCTATATTTTTAGCTAAACCGCACAGCTCTAACGCTCCGGTTTTTGACACCTAAATAAGTTTTTTCGTCTATATTGAGATAAATAGGAACAACGGGCATTTTCAACACCTCTTTATTGGTTTTTCAGTTTATCCTTGAAGACATCAGTTAAAGTATCGCTAAGCTCCTGCGACGGAACTTTCGTGCAAGTCTGTGTATCATCGTACTTCGGATAATTATAACGCCAATGGTCGTATTCCTCTTTTGAAATTTCGCCGTTCTTCAGCCTTTCAGCCTGCTCTTTCCAAGCAGACAGCATTTTCAGAAGTTCGGCTGCGTCCTTGCCCTTATCGGCGCTGACTTTTAAGCAGACTTCGCCATCTACATCGCTGACGGTAAGACCGTAGTTGTCCTCAAGGATAAACAGGGTATGCGCAAGCCCGATGTAACTGTCAATGTCCGGCACGGTAAGCGCCTGCGGAGAAACATCTAACGCCTGTTCAGGCTAACCAAGCAGGACTATATCACCCGCAGGCTGCTTGAGCGGGATGTGGTCGTGCAGGGAAATCCCAGGGTATATAAGGTGCTGCGAAACGAACTTGCCGACGTTCTCGAAAAACTGCGGCGCATAGAAGCCGGCAGCGGCGTCGATGACGAATTGCTGGAAACCATCGAATTGATCGCCGTAATCCTCGGCGGTCTGAAAGGAAAGGAACGGAATGAATGAACAAAAAGAAATGACCGCCCGCAGCACATCTGTTAGCGCAGATGATGGGCAGTCACTCCATGTATCTGTTAATAGTATAACCAATCGGGGCGAAAAAATCAATCCCCTCGAAACAATTTCCATGAGCGAACTGTACGAAACCGTTTACCCGAGCAGGCCGCCGCTGATCGACGGCTTGCTCTACCCCGGCGCTTATCTGTTTGTGGGAGCGCCGAAGCTGGGCAAGAGCTTTCTGATGGCGCAGCTTGCCTATCATATCAGCACGGGGACGGCGCTGTGGGATTATACCGTCCGAAAAGGGACGGTGCTGTACCTTGCGCTGGAAGATGACTACCGCCGTTTGCAGGAGCGGCTCTATCGGATGTTCGGAACCGAGGGAGCAGAAAATCTGTACTTCTCTGTTTCGGCGGGTCATCTGGAAAGCGGGCTGGACGAACAGCTGGAGACCTTTATGAACGACCATCCCGACACTCGGCTGATTATCATCGACACACTGCAAAAGGTTCGGGAGGTCGGCGGAGAGAGTTACAGCTACGCAAACGACTATCAAATCATTACCCGGCTGAAAACCTTTGCAGACCGATATGGGATCTGTCTGCTGCTCGTTCACCATACACGAAAGCAACAGGCGGATGATAAGTTTGATATGATCTCCGGCACAAACGGATTGCTCGGTGCGGCAGACGGAGCGTTCCTGCTCCAAAAGGAGAAGCGGACAAGCAACGCCGCCACGCTGGAAATATCGGGACGGGATCAGCAAGACCAAAAGCTCTATCTCGCCCGCAATTCCGAACGGCTGATATGGGAACTGGAAAAGACGGAAACGGAGCTTTGGAAAGAACCGCCGGAGCCGCTGTTGGAACAGATAGCAGCGATGCTTTCTGCGGGCAGTAGTGCGTGGACGGGAACGCCTACGGAACTCGCCGCTTGGCTGGCGGTCGATATGCCGCCGAACGCTCTCACAAAAAAGCTCAATGTCAACGCAGGGCGGCTGTTCAACGAATACGGTATCCGCTATGAGAACAGCCGCAGTCACAACGGACGCAAGGTGAGCTTTCAGCTTGTGCAGGCGTGACGGTCGGTGACGGTCGTGTCGATGATTTAGGCAGTGGGTGCGGTGTCAAAAACACCGTCACCATCGACACGCACCGTCACGAGAAAGTTTCTGCGGGGTGCAGGGTAGCTCTTTTCAAAGAGCGCCCCTGCTGGGGAGTTGTCCGCAGACAACGGGGCAACGCCCCAAACCACCCCGTAGGGCGCAATAGCATCTTTTGATGGCCGCAGGCTGTCAAAAGTGCTTTTGCGTTACTTTTGACAAAAGTAACAAAACCCGCTGCTGTCGCAGCGAAAAGAAAAGGAAGTGATATTTTGAAAAGAACAATCAGCGCAATGGTCGGGAAAGGCTCGGTCAATCACAACAGCCGCAATTTTACGGCGGAAAATGTTGACCCGGAACGCACCCGATTCAATATAGATTACTGCAACGAACCCATCAAGAAAGTGTACCACAAGCTCTTTGAC
>CANQGM010000020.1 GCA_947623205.1 uncultured Clostridia bacterium | reverse complement strand
ATAGAGTTTAATTTCCCGATTTATATTGACGGCAAGGAAGTAAGGAAGGTTTTGTGGGAAAGGGGTAATACCGTTGAAACGGTTTTCCCTGTAATCTTATTATATATAACTTAATTGCAAATGTCAACACAAATTATAGGAGAAAATTTAATGAAAACAAAAATTTTGTCAGTAATTTTATCAGCAATTATATTATTAACGTCGGCAGCAATACTTGTCGGCTGCGGAGACGAAAAAGAATCGGTTGCAAAGATTGCAACGTCTGATGGAGCTGCCACAAAAATTGAGACCGTGACCGAAGTTGCCACGGACGAACAGGGCAGCACACAAATAGTTGAAGAAACTCGGGTCATAGAAGAAACTACTGCGACAAATTCAAAAAGCGAGAGCTCTGAAAGCTCTGAAACAAAATCAAATGATAGTTCGGCAAGTAAAAATAATACAAATTCGGCTAACGTGAAGGGTAATAGTAATAGTAGTAATACTAATAAGACTACTAATAATACTAATAGTAATAAGTCGAGCGCGAAGGTAACGGGTGGTAGTACGAAAAGTAGTACGAAGCCTGCTAAGAGCTCTAAGCCTAAGAGTGTTGCAGTGACGAGTGTGAGCCTTAGTAAGAGTTCGCTGGGAGTAACTGTTGGAAAGAGCGCGTCGTTTACTGTTAAGGTTAATCCTAATAATGCGAGTAATAAGGATTATGTAGCGAGTACGAATAACGGTCATGCAACTGTAAGCTGTTCAGGCTCTACGGTCACGGTGAAGGGTATTAGCAAGGGTAGTTGTGTTGTAACTGTTAAGAGTAGTAATGGTAAGACAGCGAAGTGTTCTGTTACGGTAAAAGCTAAAGCCTCGAGTACACCTGCCAAGGTAACTGACGACACGGTATTATCTCTTAGCGAGTTGCATACCGATAAGAGTATGAAGAAAATCTGCGACAAAATCAACGCCTACTTCATAAACAAGGGTATGATTTATGTAGAGGATGCTACTAAAGATAACTCAGGTTGGTACTTCCATGAGGCTCAAGGAGATTGGAAATCCCAGTCAATAAATTCTTATGCAACTGATATGATAGAATATTTTGACGGTTATCTCTGGGCAACTGTTTTAGGTGAACAAGTTTACGACGATGGTGAAACATCATATACCTACTATGTAGATTATAAAGATCATGGCTTTAGATGTTATTATGAAAAGCAAAGTGATGGGAATTATAATATTTACTTCTGTCACTAACTTTAAGCAGTGTTAGATAACTCACTTTAAAATACAATCTATAAGTGTAGAACGCATACTTTGTGTTCTACACTTTTAATTATATAAACATTGAAAGGATATCTCTGTGAGACCTATACTATCGGCGTCAGTTGTTGAAAGACCTATGAATTGAGAGGTTAGAAAATACAATGCTGATGAATAGTAGGAGTGTATCAATATAATAAGGGAGTTAAATAAAAGATGAAAAGGACAGAAAGGGTAATCGTTTTGATTTTCTATCTGTCCTTAATTTTTTGTGTATTAGGCTCAATTCAGATATTGGCGTACACCATTTTTACGCCATTTACATATTAAATTACATTTAGATATGTTGACATTCGTTGAAGTGTAAATTCTTTAGAATGTCAGTATTTATCAGTGTTTATAGGCTTTTGTGGTATTATAAAGGAATATATGAAATTTGGCACTGTACGACTATACCTAATTTCATTAAATTTTCTCCTCAAATATATTTGGCGGCACTTGCCTATATTTTTTATTTATTGTATTATAAAACAAAAAGTATTATAGCACAGTTGAGTTTAATAAACAACAGGAAAGGTAAAATTTATGATTAAGTATAAGTACATTTTGTTTGACCTTGACGGTACAATCAGCGAGAGTGCAGGCGGAATACGAAAATCACTTGAGCAGGCAATTATTTCCCTGGGCAGGCCGTTGCCGAATCTTGATGATTATACTAAATATATCGGTCCTCCGCTTATTGATACTTTTAGAAATTATTGCCGTTTATCAGAAGAAGACAGCCGGCGAGGACTTGAATTTTACCGCGATTTTTATAACAAAAAGGGCAAGTATATTAACAAGCTGTATAAGGGTATAAAAGAATTACTTGAAAAATTGAAAAACAGTGATGCAAAAGTTGCAGTATGTTCTTCAAAACACCAGCAGTTTGCCGATGAAGTAGTTGATATTCTCGGGATTTCACGTTTTTTTGACGCTGTTTGCGGCTCAAATTTTGACGGCAGCAGAAAAGACAAGAAGGACCTGATCCCCTATGCGGTCAGCACGCTTGGCGGTGATTTTGAAAAAGACAGAAAGAATACGGTATTGATTGGCGACACCTACTTTGACGCACGCGGCGCAAGAATTTGCAATGTTGATTTTATCGGAGTTGAGTACGGATATGGTGATGTTCAGCAAATGAAAGAGGAGGGAGCAGAGATGTTTGCTAAAACCCCTGCGGATATTCTTTCGTTTATAAGCGACTGACATTAAAGCAAAACCTTCGGCATATGCTTTTATACGGAGGTTTTAAAGATGTTTGTATTTAATTTAAAGTTTTGTTCACCCAAAAAAACAGGCTGTATTTTGGCGGCAGGAGCGGTTGTTGTTGCGGTTATATGTGTAATAAGTATGGTTTCCATTCATAACGGCAGCGTTCCCGATGTTGCAACCTGCGACGAGTTGGGTTCGTATTCGCTCAATGCCGAAAACGCAGAGGAACAGTGCAGGTTCTTAAATCAGTTCGGACTTGTCGCTGACATAAACAGCGCGGATAAGGATAATATTATTATTCCGGCACACTTTAATTTAACATATGAACAGTACAATAACCTTCAAAAAAAGTTAGGACTTGATTTGAGCCGTTACAGCGGCAAAGAAGCACAAAAGATAACATATACGTTAAAAAATTCAAAAACCAAGTACGCCGTTCTGGTTGTTTACAAAGGCAGAGTGATCGGCGCACATCTTACAAACGGAGAGTACGGTCAAGATAATTTGCCGTTGTTTTAATATGGAAAGAATTGATAAAATACTTGCGTCTCAGAATATAGGAAGCCGCAAAGAGGTGCAAAAAATAATAAAAAGCGGCGATGTATGCATAAATGGTGAGGTTTGCAGGAAAAATGATTTTAAGGCTGACCCTGAAAATGATATAATCACCGTGCGCGGACAAGCCTTAAATTACAGAAAACACATATATATAATGATGAATAAACCCGGAGGCGTGCTGTCGGCAAGCAGGGACAAAAATGCAATGACTGTAATTGATTTACTACCTTCGGAATACAGACGCAGGGGGCTTTTTCCCGCCGGCAGACTTGATAAAGACACCGAGGGCCTGCTCATAATTACCGATGACGGAGATTTTGCCCACAAAATGTTATCACCGAAGAACCATATTGAAAAAAGATATGTTGCGGTGCTTGACGGAGAAATAAAGCAAGATACGATCAGTGCGTTTAAAAAGGGTATAATATTTGCAGACGGAACAAAATGTATGCCCGCACAGCTTGAAGTTCCCGATATATATGACCAAAAGACAGGAATTGTTACGATTTGCGAAGGAAAATTTCACCAAGTTAAAAAAATGTTTGCCTGCTGTGGATTAAATGTTGTACATCTTAAACGAATATCAATTGGGAATTTACATCTTGACAGCAAATTGCCCATAGGTGAGTGTAAATTATTAAATAATTTAGATAAAGAGTTAATTTTTATCGGCAATATACACTAAAACTATGGACCAAATTTTCTTTGGTATCTGTTTTTAATAAAATATTGTTTAAAAGTTTAGTAAAAATCTGCATAGTAAAAAATTACAAGAAGTGGTATATTATTATTTGTGATAGTGCATTACTAACTTTAATGGAATAATGGAGGTTTAATTTTAATGGCTAATGTATCATTGAGACATGTTTACAAAGTTTATGACGGGGGCGTAACTGCTGTTACGGATTTTAACCTTGAAATTGCGGACAAAGAATTCATAATTCTTGTTGGTCCCTCAGGATGTGGTAAATCCACAACTCTTAGAATGATTGCCGGTCTCGAAGACATCTCAAAGGGCGAACTGTATATCGGCGACAAGCTATCTAACGATGTAGCTCCTAAAGACAGAGATATAGCAATGGTATTCCAAAACTATGCTCTTTACCCGCATATGACAGTTTACGATAATATGGCGTTCGGTCTTAAGCTTCGCAAAACGCCCAAAGAGGAAATTAAACGCAGAGTTGAAGAGGCTGCCCGTATTTTAGGTATTGAACAGTACCTTGACAGAAAGCCAAAGGCTCTTTCAGGCGGTCAGAGACAGCGTGTTGCACTTGGTCGTGCTATCGTTCGTAACCCTAAAGTATTCCTTCTTGATGAGCCGCTTTCAAACCTTGACGCAAAGCTTCGTGCTCAGATGAGAACAGAAATATCAAAGCTTTATCAGCGTCTTGGCACAACGTTCATCTACGTTACTCACGACCAGACAGAAGCTATGACAATGGGTACAAGAATTGTTGTTATGAAAGATGGTTTCATTCAGCAGGTAGATACTCCGCAAAATCTTTATGATTATCCATGCAATATTTTCGTTGCCGGATTTATCGGTTCTCCTCAAATGAACTTTATAAATGCTACCCTTGCTAAAGATGGCTCAAATTACACACTTAATTTTGATAAGTACAAAGTTCCCGTACCTGCTTCAAAGACGGCGGACGGAAAACTTGACGATTATGTAGGCAAAGAAGTTGTGTTCGGCGTTCGTCCTGAAAATGTTCACGATGAGCCCGACCAAATTGCAAAGGCTGAATGTCTGCTTGAAGCTAATGTTGACGTTACAGAGCTTATGGGCGCTGAAGTTTATCTTTATGTTAATATCAGCGGTGTTCCGATAACGGCTCGTGTTGAGCCAACATCAAAGGCTAATCCCGGCGATAATATTAAAATTGCATTCGATCTTGAAAAAATACACATTTTCGATAAGGAAACGGAGCAGACAATTACAAATTAATTGTGTTATAATGTTTGTTTTTCGGCGGAGCATTTTGCTCCGCCGATTTTTTGGTATTATATGTAAATGTTCACAAAACCAACATAAAGGTATGTTATAAAATATTTGATGACGGTGAGAATTATAAATGCCGACATTGTAATTTAAATTTAAATATTTGCTGATTATGCATTTTCTATAAAAAAATCTAATTAATTTGTAAATAGAGGTTGATTTTTTTTTAATTTTTATGTAATATGTATATGGAGTATATTGTATTTTTACAAGTATTACAATTTCTAAATATATTTGCAGAGAAAAAGAGGTAAGTTATTATGTCAAACAGATTATTTCAGGGTATTGTACATCAGATGAAGGACGCCATTGACAGAACAATAGGCGTTATTGACGAAACTTCGGTTGTTATAGCCTGTTCTGAACTCGGAAAAATCGGCGAAGTTAATGATAGCATAAACTCCGAAACACTCAATTCAACTGCTCCTTTTGTTAATAATGGATATACATACAAATCATTCGGCAGCAATGCAAGGTATGATTATGCTGTGTTTGTTCAGGGAACCGATGAGTATGCCCAAAAGTATGCTCAGCTTTTATCAGTGTCTTTTGCAAACATTAAACAGTATTATGACGAAAAGTACGATCGCTCAAACTTTATTAAAAATGTAATTCTTGATAATATTCTTCCCGGCGACATTTATCTTAAAGCAAGAGAACTCCATTTTAACAGTGAGGTTTCGCGCGTTTGTCTGCTTATAAGAATAGTTTCCAAAACAGATATTTCTGCATATGACATAATTCAAAATCTTTTCCCCGACAAGTCAAAGGACTTTGTAATCAACATCAACGAGTCTGAAATTGCGCTTGTTAAGGAAATTAAACCCGATACCGAAAGCCATGACCTTGAAAAGCTTGCAAGTTCAATTGCGGACACGCTCTCAAGCGAATTTTACACCCACTGTGTTGTAGGCATAGGCACTACCGTTACAGGAATAAAAGACCTTGCGCGTTCATTTAAAGAAGCTCAGTCGGCTCTTGAAGTTGCAAAGGTATTTGATACGGAACGCATTATTGTAAGCTACGATAATCTTGGTATTGCACGACTTATTTATCAGCTGCCTACAACATTGTGCGAAATGTTTCTTAAAGAAGTATTTAAGCGCGGCTCTATCGAGAGCCTTGACCAGGAAACTCTTTTTACCATTCAGCGTTTCTTTGAAAACAACCTTAATGTTTCCGAAACATCACGCAAACTGTTTGTACATCGCAACACGCTTGTTTACAGACTTGAAAAAATTAAGAAGATCACAGGTCTTGATTTGCGCGAGTTTGAAGACGCAATTGTATTTAAAGTTGCTCTTATGGTTAAAAAGTATCTTAACGCAAGTCCGGAAAAATTTTGATATAAGGCCGATATATGCTTAATCCGCAACCTGAGCGCAAAACAAAATATTTGTGCTCAGGGCGTTTTGATTTTTAGTTTAAAAGCTGTATGAATAAGCAAAACAAGGGTGAACTAAATGATAGATTTTATTGATGTGTCAAAAACGTACCCAAACGGTACCCATGCGCTGTATGATGTAACGCTTAATATTGAAAAAGGCGAATTTGTGTTCATTGTTGGCGCGTCAGGCGCAGGCAAAAGTACATTTTTAAAACTGATTATGCATGAAGAATCACCCACTTCGGGCGAAATAATTATTAATAATAAAAAAACCTCTAAATTAAAACGCAGACAAATTCCGTATCTGCGCCGACATATGGGCATTGTATTTCAGGATTTCCGTCTTATAGACAAAATGAATGTCTTTGATAACGTTGCCTTTGCCATGCGTGCCGTAGGTGAAAATGCTTCTACAATAAAAAACAGAGTTCCTTATGTTCTTGACCTTGTGGGACTAAAAGACAAAATGAAGGACAAGCCCAGCGAGCTTTCAGGCGGAGAACAGCAGCGTGTAAGTCTTGCCCGGGCGCTTGTAAATAATCCCGAAATAATTATAGCAGACGAGCCGACAGGCAATGTTGACCCCGAAATGTCTCACGAAATAATTGAGCTTCTTAACGAGATAAACGCAAGAGGTACAACTGTGCTTGTTGTTACACATGAGCATGACCTGGTGCGTGAGTTTGGCAAAAGAGTAATTTTAATTGACCACGGAAGAATTAAGAGTGACAGCGGTAAGGTGAAAAACAATAATTCTGTTTACGGAAACAGCTATGAAAATGACGTACCGCAGTATCCGGACAATGCGGTTATTGTGCCTGATGATGTATCCGGAGATAACGCTTAAAGTAAGTTTTTGAAAGGAAATTAATATGAGAGGCTTTGGCTATTTGGTAAAAGAAGGTTTCAAAAATGTTTGGAGCAACCGAATAATGAGCATCGCGTCCGTAGGCGTTCTCATAAGCTGTCTCATTTTAACGGGAGCGGCTTTCCTGCTTTCACTTAATGTGCAGGCGGTAGTTGATTCGGTTGGACAGTCAAACGAAACCACTGTTTATCTTAAAGACGATGTTTCAAATCTTGAAGCTGTATATATAGGAAAAGACATTAAAAAAGTCAGCAATATTGTATCTGCTGAATTTTATTCAAAAGAAGACGCTTTTAAACAATATAAAAAAGAGCTTGGCGACGAGCTTTTTGAAAGAATACAAGAAGATAAAAACCCGCTTCCCGACGCTTATATTGTTGTAATGGAGGATTTGTCACAGTATGATGAAACCGTTGCGCAAATTAAGAAAATTGACGGTATAGACAGGGTCAGCAACCGCAGCGATATTGCAAGAAGGCTTACAGAAATCAGCAATCTGATAAATTTAATAAGTTTTTGGGTAGTTCTTGCGCTGATGATAATATCCTTGTTTATTATAGCTAATACAATTCGTGCGACTATGTATTCACGAAGATATGAAATAAGCATAATGAAGTCTGTCGGTGCGACCAATGCTTTTGTGCGAATGCCGTTTTTGGTTGAAGGTATGGTCATAGGGCTTGCATCTGCAATTATTGCAACAGGCGGAATTGCACTTTTGTACGAGGGTGTAATGGCGGCCGTTCATCAGCTTGTACCGTTTACAGCCATACCGCTGCAAAATGTAATACTTTATGTTGCGGCTACCTTTGTTGTTGCTGGCGTGCTTATCGGATTTTTCGGCAGCTTTATCTCTATTCGTAAATACCTCAGAAAAGAAGGCAATGAAATACTCGGTTGGTAAATTTACAAAGCGACAGTTATAAGTCATTGAGAATATTTTAGTTTTATACAAAATATTTTATATCTGTTAATTGATGTAACTTTGTCAGCTTAATTAAAAAGAGGAATGATAAAAGTGACAAGTAAAAATAATAAAATCAAAAGAATTGTTTGCATATTGTTAAGCGTATGTATAGTGTCGTTTCCGGTTTGCTTTTCAATGACTGTATCGGGTACGGACAGCATAGAATCCCTTGAGCAGCAGCTAAAAGACCTTGAACAAAAAAATCAGGAGTATCAGGATATTCTTGATAAGACCCAGTCTGAGATAAATCAAAAAGAGAGTTACAATGCTGCGCTTGTAAGCAAAATTGGGGTTCTTGACGATAAAATTGCAATAAGCCATAAAAAGATTGATGAGCTTAACTCGGACATAGAACAGAAGCAGGCTGATATTGATAAGGCAAACGCCGACATAGACGGACAGATGGACGCATTGTGCAACCGTATCAGGACGATCTATATGGCTGGCAATGCAAGCGACCTTGAAATTATTTTGGGCGCAAAGGATTTTTCTGATTTTATTGATAAAATGGAGCTAATAAAAACACTATCAAATTACGATAAAGAGCTTATTGATGATATTAATGTAAAGCTTCAGGTAATTTCAAAGCAAAAAGAGAGCCTTGAATCTGACAAAAGTGAACTTGAAGCTCAGCAGACTGCGCTTGAAGCGGACCAACAGGAGCTTAACACCCTACTTGAAGAAAATAAAGCCACTCTGAGAAAATTGTATTCTGCGAGCGATGATGCAAAAAGCGCGCTTCAGGATGCAGCTTTGCAGAGTGATGAAATTGAAAATCAAATTACCGAATATTATGAAGAACAAAGAAAAGAGGCGCAGCATCAATCATCAAATCAGGGCGGTTCGTCCAATATATATGACTACGGCAGTTCATATTCTCCGAATATAAGCGCTTCCGGTTACACATGGCCTGCGCCGGGTTACTATTATTTGTCATCTCAGTGGAATGAAGACAGAGGCTCTTATAACCACGGCGCTATTGATATTGCAGGCAGCGGTATTATGGGAGCAGCTGCTGTTGCCGCTGACAGCGGTACTGTTATCGCCAGCTATAACGGATGTGCTCATAACTGGGGCAAAGACGGCAGCTGCGGCTGCGGCGGCGGTTACGGCAACTATGTTATGATCGACCACGGGAATGGGAAAATGACGGTTTACGGTCACTTTACAAATGTAATTGTCAGCGATGGCCAAAGTGTTTCAAAAGGACAGGTGATCGGGTATATAGGTTCAACGGGTAATTCAACGGGTCCGCATCTGCACTTTGAATGTCGACTTAACGGCGTAAAATACAATCCAATGCTTGAATTTTAAACAATAATTACATACTTAAATTAAAATCCTCCGCATATACTTTTGTAAAGTAATTATGCGGAGGTATTTTTTTGATTACTGCGTTAAGCGTCACCGTTCCCGATAAGAGGAAGGGTTTAAAAAGATTAATAGATTTTTTAAGAAAAGATAAAGTAGATGTTCAGGTCAACCGCGCAAGAGGTGTGTATTTAAAACACGTTACTTATACAAGTTACAGCGGAAAAATAAATATTAAAAAAATTGACAGAATAATAGGGGCACAGCGCAATCATCTTCTTTGCAGTGAAAATTTAAAACTTCCAAAAGAACACGGATACAAAAGATTTTATTCGCCGGTTTTTACTGCACGTCTTTGTACAAATATGGCGTTGTATGTAATACGCAACTGTTCCTGTTCTGAAAAAATCAAACTGGGCATATATGACCCTGACGCCTTATCGACCGACTTTTTATTGCTGGCGCTCCGTAATTGCTGCGATGTAATTGTAGTAACTAATAATTCACAGCCGTATTTTGATGAACTTAACAGAGCAATGGATGAACTGGGCGCTACGGCAGTTATTACAAATCAGACAAGCGAGCTTTCAGACCGCGATTTTATTGTTGCGCCTTCAACAATCAAAGAAAAGCTCAGCCTGCGCCACGATGCGCTTGTGCTTACAAACGGCTGTCCTCAGTCTGAAACAGGCGGTATGATTTACTACAAATATTATTTGAGAATGCCCAACGGTTTTGACAGAATAAAGCCAATTGAACTTGATGAAGAATACTTTTGTTCGGCTCTTTATACACTTGCCTCGCAATACGAACTCGGCTCTATTGTGCCGACCGTTTGCAGAAATTATTTTTCTTCGCAGACCGTTAAATCTCTTTGTACATATGTAGACCGTTTTGCTTGACAACTATTAGAAAAATGCTTATAATAACTCTGTGTGCAGAAAATTACGCGAATTATTTTTTATAATATGAAAGGACGATATAAAATGGCAGCAAAACCAACAATGCTTACTGCAGAAGGCCTTAAAAATCTTGAGGATGAACTAAAGTTTTTACAGAATGTAAAGCGAAAAGAAATCGCAGAAAAAATTAAAGTTGCACGGTCATATGGAGACTTGTCTGAAAACAGCGAATATGACGACGCAAAAAATGAACAGGCAATTATGGAAGCGAGAATTACTACGATTGAGGCCATTTTAAAAACTGCCGTTATTATAGATGAATCCAACACGTCAAACGAACACGTTCACCTTACATCGGTTGTTAAGGTAGAAATGATTAAAACAGGCAAACAGGCTCAGTATAAAATTGTGGGTTCAGGCTCAAATGAAACCAATCCGCGCGAGGGTAAAATTTCGGACGAATCACCAATCGGCAAGGCGCTGATGAATAAGAGCGTGGGGGATGTTGTTGAAGTTGAAACTCCCGGCGGAGTAATTGCCCTTAAAGTTCTTGAAATTTCAAAATAATAATTGATTCCCATAAAAAATTCGCGATAAATATTAATAGATTACACAAAACGAAAGGAACGTTAAAGTATGAGTCAAGAGCCGCAGAAGTCTAATTCAAGCGATGTAATCAAGGTGAGATACGAAAAGCTTGAAGCATTAAAGGAAGCCGGTAAAGACCCGTTTGTAATTACTACAAGCGACCGAGATATACTTGCGGAAACAATACGCAGCAATTTTGAAGAATATGAAAATAAGGACGTATGTGTTGCCGGCAGACTTATGTCAAAGCGCGGCAAAGGCAAGGTTTCATTTATGGACTTGCATGACCGTTCAGGCAAAATTCAGATTTTTGCAAAATTTGACGACCTTGGAGAAGTTGACTACGGTTTTCTGAAAAAATGGGATATAGGCGACATTGTAGAAGTAAAAGGCTTTGTTTTTAAAACTCAAATGGGCGAGGTCTCAATACACGCTAAGGCAGTAAGGCTTATTTCAAAATCACTTAAACCGCTGCCGGAAAAATATCACGGATTAAAGGACACCGACCTCCGTTACCGTCAGCGTTATGTTGACCTTATTATGAATCCGGAGGTTAAGGATACTTTTATCAAACGTTCAAAAATTTTAAGCAGTATCCGTAAATATCTTGACAGTCAGGGGTTTATGGAGGTAGAAACTCCTATGCTCGTTGCAAATGCGGGCGGCGCGTCCGCACGTCCTTTTGAAACTCACTTTAATGCTCTTGACGAAGATTTAAAGCTCAGAATTTCTCTTGAGCTTTACCTAAAAAGATTAATAGTAGGCGGACTTGAAAAGGTTTATGAAATCGGCAGAGTTTTCCGCAATGAGGGACTTGACACAAGACATAACCCAGAGTTCACACTTATGGAGCTGTATCAGGCATACACTGACTACAACGGTATGATGGATTTAACTGAAAATCTTTACCGACACGTTGCGCAGGAGGTTCTCGGCACAACTGTAATTACATATAACGGAATTGAAATGGATTTGGGCAAACCGTTTGAGAGAATTACGATGGTAGACGCAGTTAAAAAGTATGCGGGCATTGATTTTAATGAGATAAAAACCGATGAAGATGCAAAGGCCCTTGCAAAAGAAAAAGGAATTGAATTTGAGGACAGACACAAAAAGGGAGACATTCTTAACCTGTTATTTGAAGAATTTGCAGAAGAGCATATGATACAGCCTACGTTTGTAATGGACCACCCCGTTGAAATTTCGCCTCTTACAAAGAGAAAACCTGAAAATCCGGATTATGTAGAACGGTTTGAGTTCTTTATGAACGGTTGGGAAATGGCAAATGCCTATTCTGAGCTTAACGACCCCATTGACCAGAGAGCACGTTTTAAAGCACAGGAAGAGCTGCTTGCACAGGGCGACGAAGAAGCCAACACGACTGACGAGGATTTTCTTAATGCTCTTGAAATAGGTATGCCCCCAACAGGAGGCATCGGCTTTGGTATAGACAGAATGGTTATGCTGCTTACGGATTCTGCTGCTATACGCGATGTTTTGCTCTTCCCGACAATGAAGTCCTTACCGAACGACAAGTAAGAAAACCCCAGTATTTATGCGGGTTTCGGGACTTTCCAAAC
>CANQGM010000019.1 GCA_947623205.1 uncultured Clostridia bacterium | reverse complement strand
TAATCTTTTCCTCACTTTCTTGTAGTTGTTCACTTGGAACAGGTTTCTTATTTTTTTAATAAAAAAGAGCAGTAGCCTTACGGCTATTGCTCAACTTTAGGATACAAAGTATCGCCTTATTTTTTACAGATAAACTTAAAATAAACTAACTTACTGTCTGTGTCATAAACAGAACAACTATTGATTACAATGTAATTTTACCACAGCACATTTACCGATTGCAATAGAACAGCGGCAACAAAGGCAGGAGCCATTTTTGGCCCCTGCCTTTGTTTCTATATTTGTTTCAAAAGATTTTCATAACTTAGTTTTTGATAATTGCGGCATTAATAACAGCAAAATCAGAATTATCGTATTCGTAATATACGCCTTCTTTACCAGAGGTGTCTGGTTCATCTATGGTTACTGGTGTGCCTGTCGATAAATCAAGTGTAATAGAACCTCCATAAAGATCATCTTCTATCTCATAGCCAACATATATAATACCATGATCTATAGCTGAAAAATAAATGTTTATATAATTTTCATTTGTAAAATCATAATCAATGTGGTCATATTCAGGAGTAATGAAATAACCTTTTAGATATTGTAAGCTTGGGTCGCTTTGTTCGTTTGTACCACAAATAATAATATAGTCATTAGTTGTTGTATTGAATATATATTTGTGAGATGTTCCATCATTTGCAATTTCTTGTAGCTTAAATGCTAATTTTTCTTCGTCTTCGGTAATATCTGTACTACAATCTCTGCGAAGAAGAGTTTCATCCATATCAACATAAGTTGTTTTCATGAAATTGCAATATTCTTCGTATGCTTTTTTATAATTATCGATTATAGTTTGAAGTTCATCTTTTGAAATAGTTGTATAGTCTACTTCATTAAAAGCTTTAAGTGCATTTGCGTGATTTTCTTTAAGTGCGCTTTGCTGTGCAGCAGTATCCGCATTTTCTTTGTCCTTTTCAGCAATTTCCTTATCTAGTTCTGCACCTGCCTGGATTTCGTCCTGCAGTTCGCCCCACGCCTCATCGCCCATTTCTTCCTTGAGAGCGTTTTCAATTTCTTCCCTTGCCTTTTCTTCTTCGCTTTTACCGCAGCCCGCAAGAAGGCTTACGCACATGAGCGCCACTAAAAGGATCGCAAAGATTTTTTTCATATGTCAATTCTCCATTTCTATGTAGATTACATTTTACTGCTCAAATTGATAAACGCATTTGCCACATTTGCGGCAGCCGAAACTTTACTGCTGGTCTTAATGCTGGAAAGATATGCCGTTTGTTGCTGTTGCATAGCAACCATTTGCGAGTTGGCTTCTTCGATCTTCCAGCGGTGAAGCTGTTCCTCAAATTTATCCAGTGCTTCTGCCAGTGTGCTTGCCCGCCCTGTTTGAACTGTCTTTACCAAATAATCCGTTGCCATTGGATACCAATAATCAGAAGGCAAAAACTCCATTGCAGCAATATTATCTTCAAAAATCTGCTGTCCTATATTGCGCTCTGCCTGTACCTGCCTCTGTATATTAGCTATTTCAGAATCAAAACCTTCTTTTTCCTTGATATACTTACCTCTACAAAACTTCACGTCCATAACGATTCCGACGATAATTAGAATCACTCCAATAAGTTGGATTATCATAATATTGATTGCAGTATAAATCATACTTATAATTCCGCCAAAAAACCACCATGCAATCAATCCAATAGCAATCCACTTGATTTTAGCTTTCTTTATCTTGCCATTCACTTCTGAAATCTGGCTTTCCATCTGATCTGCTTTGACATAGTGTTCGTTTGCGCTCTGGCAAACACGATCCGCTGCCTTTAACTGTTGTAACAATTCGTTCATAATAATTCTCCTTTTGCAGTAAAATTTATTTTTCTTCGCATATTTGTCGTTTTGAAGCACATTATGATATAGACGCTATTTATAGTATAGCACATACTGCCGTAAAATGATAGGGGGTATGAAAAATAATTTGAGATTTTTTTGAAAGGAGGGCAGCCGTGACGAATGATATTGATTACGGGCGTCTTGGGGAGCGTATCAAGCGATTTAGACACAAGGCGCATTGGACACAAGAACAACTGGCGGGCAGAATCGACGTAGCCACCTCCACGATTGCCCACGCCGAAAGCGGAACAAGTAAGCCGAGCCTTCCACTTCTGATAAAGATTGCCAACGAATTAAATGTATCTCTGGATCAGCTTATATCTGACAGCTTGCCGATTGCAGATGTTTATATTCAAAAGGATATATCAGATATTTTGTCGGATTGTACGATAACAGAAAAGCAAATCATCCGAGATATTCTTCTGACAACCAAAGAAACGTTGAGAAAGCACATTCAATAAGAAGCCAGCGTATTTGAATCACGCTGGCTTTTCTTTTTTGCTTATTTTTTTATACATATAATCTCTGTGTAAATTACAATCATAACCCGTTCACTGTATGTATAAATCCGAGCAATTTCGGCAAAATGGATTTTATTTCGTCCGAGCTTACAATTACCTGTTAGAACAAATAAAACAAATTATACGGAATTTTATACCTCGGTCGCTATGTCGGGCAGAAATCGTCTTAAAGAAGCAAATCTTGGTTCAGTAAGCAATTCTTCGTGCCCAGATTCCAGTATCGCCTCAAAAGCTGTATAATCCGAAACAGTATAGGCTTTGTAATAGGTTTCATCACTATCAATCAAGACATATTCTCCTGTGCGGAGCTTGGTTATTCCTCGATGATAGTTGCTTTCATTGCGTGAATCGTCAAGTATATCGTTATAGGCTACAACGCCTATGATATGGTCAAAATCGTTCTTTACATATAACTTCATCATATTCAGTTACTCCTTTCAAAAATTAAATATTTCATCATTGCTAAAAGGCGTTGGTTCCGTGCCGTCAGAATCACTATCAAACGCATATCCGAGTTGTTCTAATGCTTCTGCTTCTGTTACTGCTAACTCTACTACATCTTCGGCAGACGGCAGCCATTCTTCAGGCAAAGGTGCCTCTTCAGCTTTATTTTTCTTATTCTTGCGAGATTTTCGCTGTTTTTCGGCATTGCACCACTTTGTGTATTCTTTAAGCTCCCAGTTGTAAAGTTGGTTCAATGTTGTAACCACTTGATTTCCTTCGCTATCATCTATAATTATTAAGAAACCCGCCGATAAAAGCTGCTCGTAATATTCATTTAATGTTGTCATGGGAATATCGGTATCCAGACTGATCCCATTCAAGACTTTATTAAGCGGTCTCCCCACTTTAATGCCATAGCCAAGTCCGCTGCTCATATTAACTCGCAGAGAAACAAGCAAGCCGATAGGAGCAAAACCATATTTGCAAATAAAATCCAATTCGTTGTCCGTAGATAAAAATCCTTGCTCAAACGTAAAGTATGTCAAAGGATTGTTCAAATAATCTTGCCCTGCTGCGGTTTTAGGGGGTTTATAAGTTTCTTTCAAATAATCAAGATAGTGTTCTGGTAGTATAGTTTTTATTTCAGGTTTATCCATATGAATTATTTCTCCTTTCATTTTTCTTTTAGGGGGGGATTATGCAATAGGCGTAGACAAACACATATACAGCGAAAGTTATAGACACCTAGACAGAAACAGATCGCATGAATATTCTCACCAGCCAAAATATAAACATCTGCAGTCATAAGAATAAGTACATATATAGGAAAACAGGTTATGTCACCGTTACGCTGCTGTTACTATAAAGAAAAGCTCTACTACCTGAAAAGAGGTAATAGAGCTTTTGGTTTATCTGGCTTTTCTTCGTCGCTCGGTTAGAGCAATCTTGACACGGGGAATATCAATCACAGAAGCAAGTTCGTATTTTTTGCATACATCTTTTGGCGTAATTTGGCCTAAATCTAAGGCATACATATCTCTTAGATAATCCTCTTTATCAGGGAGAGGGCCACGCTTTGCAATATCTTTGATTTCATTATAAAAAATTTTTAGATGTTCGCAATAATAAGGAGTTGCTTCATAAATCTGCGAGTATTTATAAAAAGTCCTATGCGTAATACCAAGTTCCGTTTTACAGACATCAACTGCAACTTCGGCTTTCTGCCACTTCCAATAGATTTCCAAAAATCTGTCTATTGGTGCTGGCTCTGGCCATTGCAACAGGTTTTCAAGATTGGAGATAACTTCACCTTGTTGCGTTTGGCGTAAGACATTTTGAAGTGCCTCCGCTACTAAAGAATCTACTTTACCGTCAAAAGACGCTTTTATTCTCTCTTGTTTTTCTGCTTCGGCTTCTGGTTGATATGAAAAATAGTCATTGTCAAGGAAGATATAACTTCTATGATTCTTATAGAGTATTGCAATCATATGAAGAAGGTATTCAACGCCAACAGAAAGAACATCTTGAATGGAACGAATATATATTGTACCAGCAAAGTTTTTATATTCACAAAGTGTTTCAAGTGTCTTGTCAAGCTCAACCTTACCACCTGTCAAATCAACTACATTTCGCCACAATATAATGATATGTGAATTATCCTCGAAAACAGGAGGAAAGGCATTTCCTTTTTCTTTACAATACTCACGCATAGATTGTCTAAATTGTTCGCAGACGTGATTACTGATTTCCGCATAGGTCAAAGAAGAATCAAACTCCGCATAATCGGCACTGATAAGACCCATAGGCAACATGCCAGGGTGCGGCATGAAAAAAAAGCCACCAAGCTGATCAGTGTTCGTTATAGTAGGGGGTTCTATGTTCAAAGATTCACCATGATTGTTCTGATCGGACATATAATCACCTCTTTTCTATTGTATTATAATTTGTTTTGATAACAATGTCAAGAGTTGTAGCAAAAATATTATTATGATACTTATCAAAAAATTTGTATCAAAACTATTGACAAATTTCCAAAATGTGATATACTCTAATTATGATACAGAAATCGATATTCGTATCAAAATTAGATAAGATAGGAGGACATATTATGGCAAAGACAAACAGCGTCGGTCTGACCCAACTTCCAAACGGTAATTGGTCATGCCGCATACATATGAAAAGTCCGTACACGGGAAAGGTAATCAATACAGCATATCGCCGCGACGAAAATAATCAGCCGTTTAAGACCAGAAAGCAGGCTTCTGATTTTAGAGCCAGAATGATTGTTAAAATAAACAATCCCACGGTAAGCGAGAGTAAACCAGAGGACAAAACCATTGGGGATCTGTGGCAAGTCTATTTGAACGGCAAGGCGAAGGAGAAAGCCAAAGCGACTGTTGTTCGCTATACTTCCCTTTGGAATAATCATATCAAAGCGAAGTTTGAAAATGTTAAGGTAAATGATCTTACCACCGCACAAATAGAAGATTTTCTCCGTGATTTGTATCATTCAGGATTGAGTTATGCTTATGTCGAGGGCTTCACAAAGTTTTTCTGGTTGGTACTTGGTATTGCTGTTGACAATAACTGGATTGACTATGATAAGTATCTGATGATGACCCAGAATCCAGGAACCAAGATTCATATGCCCCCAAAGGTAGAAGATGATGAGGAAGAGGATAATCCCGTAGAAATTTTTGAACTAAATGAGATTGAGCAGTTGGACAACTATTTTAAGGATTCAAATCTTTATACAGCCTTTCTTATGGGGTACTATTTAGGATTGCGAATCAGTGAGTGTTTCGGAACTATGTGGACTGATATAAACTGGCGTGAAAAAACCATTCGCATAAATAAACAACTTGTATATGAGGACGGTTGCTTTTGCATTAAGAATCCTAAAACAAAAGCTGGAACAAGGACTGTCGATATACCAGATGTGCTTCTTTCCCATTTGAAGGCAAAAATACGTAAAGCACGATATACTGCAGCAGGACTTGGAGCGGCATATAGAAATACCGAAGTTTGCCTTGATAAACGCAAACTCGGAGAACCGACCAGCATTGTCGGCGGGGATTTCATCAACCGAAAGCCAAACGGAGAGCTTTTGACCAATAACAGCTTCAAGTATCACGCTAAAAGAATTAAAGAAACGCTGGGAATCAATTTTAAATATCACAGTTTAAGGCGAACCCATATTACACAACTTGCTGCTATGAATACCCCCGTTATTGAAGTTATGCGCCGAGTAGGACACACAAAATATGATACGACAATGCGCTTTTATGTTTCTGTAAACGAGGAAACCAAACAACGTTTGATTGGAAACATTAACAAAATAACAATGGTTGAACCCATAGTAGAGATAACGCTAAATGATGGAACGATTAAGAAGATGAAACAATCAGAATATGAGAGATTCAAGAAAATAACTGCTATGATACCTTGCTAAACATCTGGGGCTGACCGTGCAAGTCGGCCCCATTTTGTTTAGCACAATGAGATTAACCATTAAATACGAACTGCCACTGGCGACAATTTACCAGTGGCAGTTTTTGTGTTTCCCATAAAATAAAAGATAACTTCGACTGGCGGAAGCCAGATCTATTACTTAAGTTTATTATACACATTAAAAATCAAAATTGCAATAGATAGGAATGGCACTCAACACGGTATCATATGGGATAGTAACAAGCGGTATTTTTGTGACTTCTATCTAAATGAAAGAGAATCCATTTCCTCGTCGCTTATGCCAAAATTTCTCCAGTTCATAAGATAATTCCCATCTTCATCCATTACGCCGATATAAAATTTACAAATGTATTCGCTTGCTGCGCTCCAATCTTCCATTTCCAGTAAATCATACAATCTGTTATATTCACTATCGCAGTCATCATAATCCTCTGATTCTGCAATTTCGTCCACAGTATAGATGTGAAGAAATCCATAGTCCATTCCCTTAACACCAGTAAATCTATATTCGATTGCTTGCGGGGCTACATCATCCACATCTAAAAAGGTAAAAGAAATGCCGTTCTCGTTGAAGAAGTCTGCTACTTCCGTTAAGCTAAGTTTACTCCAATCCTTTTTCAAAAACTGTTTTAATGTCATAATAATTTTCCTCCTTATAGTTTTATTTTGATACTAACATCTCGTTTTGTATCATAATTGCATTATAGCACATTTTAGAGATATGTCAATACTATTTTGAGAAAAAATTTATAATAAGTATCAAAATAACGCAATCGTAAAGGTTTCGCCGTGGGGTTTCGCAATTCCGCATTGCACTACGGAGGGTTTCGCCGTGCCTTACACAACTAAAATACAGAAAAAGGGCGCCGATCCATTTCTGAAACGGCGCTCCTTCTGTTTGTGATATTTTGAAATTGCCTATTTTACGGGCTTTTTTCTTAACCGAAATACCTCTTGAGTAACCCCTCAAATGCCTTTCCATGTCTTGCCTCGTCCTTAGCCATTTCGTGAACAGTGTCATGAATAGCGTCAAGGTTTTGAGCCTTAGCCCGTTTTGCAAGGTCAAATTTGCCTTCACAAGCACCTGTTTCTGCGTCAACACGCATCTTAAGGTTTTTCTTTGTGCTGTCTGTAAGAACCTCGCCGAGAAGCTCCGCAAACTTTGCAGCGTGTTCAGCTTCCTCAAACGCATACTTTGTAAATGCCGCTGAAACTTCGGGATAACCTTCTCTGTCGGCAACTCTTGCCATTGCAAGATACATACCGACCTCGCTGCATTCTCCTTCAAAGTTAGCTCTTAAATCTTTGAGAATGTCTTCGCTTACGCCCTTTGCAACGCCAACCTCGTGAACTGTTGCAAAAGAAGCCTCTTCATCCATAGGTTTAAATTTTGATGCCGGTGCCTTACAAACAGGACATGACTCCGGAGCGGTAGGTCCTTCATGAACATATCCGCATACTGTGCAATACCATTTCATAATTTTTTCTCCTTGTTAATAAAATATATTAGTGTGGCTGCTTAGCCGGGCATTAGGGACAGACGCCAAAGTACAAATATTATGTTTGACATCGACAATAAACCCGGTTTTGGCAAGTTATAAACAATCATCGGTCAATGTGATTTGTCATTAATTTTGCATACATTTCCATAATGATTATTTACTTTTTCCATATATTAGCACATAAATTTATTTATATAATTATAATTAAGAATTATCAATAAAGTTTTTAAATTAAATTATTGGGGGAGAGAATTATTATAAAAACAAAAATACAATCCTTTTTGATTATTACATCGTTATTTGTATTCATAACTTTGTTTATGATTACCGGAATGGGTGCAAATACGTCGTATCAAGATAATAATGTTTATCTTCCGATAATAATGTATCATTCTTTGTTAAAAGAAACAAAACTGCAAAATGATTTCATAATTTCACCTTCGGTTCTTGAAAAAGACCTTAAGTATTTTAGCCAAAACGGATATTCAACCGTGACGGTAAATGATTTGGTAGAATATGTCTATTCCGACAAGTCCCTGCCGGAAAAGTTCGTTATGATTACTTTTGATGACGGTTTTTATAATAATTATTATTATGCATATCCTTTATTGAAAAAATACAAATGTAAAGCAATTATTTCTCCGATAGCGTCTTTAACAGAAAAATATACCGAAACCGGTGAGGTTTCTGCAAACTACGGATATTTAAGTGTGTCTGATATAAATGAAATGCTGAAATCCGGTTGTGTTGAAATTCAGAATCACACTTATAATATGCATTCCTTATCACCCCGAATGGGAGTAGAGCAAAAAAACGGCGAGAGCGTTTATGATTACACAAATGCAATTACTGCCGATATAATAAAAGCGCAAAAATATTTTAAAGAAAACACAGGAGTAACTCCCAACTGCTTTGTTTATCCGTTCGGTGCAGAAAGCAGTACAACGCTTGACACTCTAAAAAAAATAGGGTTTGTTTGTACATTAACTTGTACCGAAAAACCGAATGTTATTAATAAAAATCCCGAAAGTCTTTTTGAACTCGGCAGATACCGCCGAAATCAAAATGAAAGCGTGGATAATCTTATGAAGCGAATTGAAAAAGATTTAAAAAAGTAGGTTTGTTCTGTGTTCACAGGTACAATTAATCCGAATATTATAAATAAGGATGCCGTTTAGCATACCAAGCCGAAAAGGAGACAGATTTATGCCAAAAGTATATCTAAGCCCGTCTTTGCAGGAATACAATCCTTATGTTGACGGGGGCAACGAGGAATATTATATGAATTTGGTCGCAGACGCAATGGAACCGTATTTAAAAGCAAGCGGAATAGAGGTTACCCGCAATAGACCCGATATGACTTTGAGTCAGGCTATTGCCGACTCAAACAGCGGCAACTATGATTTGCACCTTGCACTTCACAGCAACGCTGCTCCGCCAAGCGATGAAGGACGTTACAAAGGCGCTGATATTTATTATTATCCCTCAAGTGCAAGCGGAAAACGCTTGGCAGAAACGATTCAGAGCAACTACGAACAAACATATTCCGACCCGTCAAACGTTGACATAATTCCAACCACTTCACTGGCTGAGGTCAGAAGAACAAATGCGCCGGCCGCTCTTATTGAGGTAGGCTATCATGATAATCCACAGGAAGCACAGTGGATACGTGACAATATAGATAATATTGCACGCAGTCTTTCAAAATCGGTTGCAGATTTTTTAAATGTTCCATTTGTTGAACCGTAACAAACGCCTTGTTTTATTAAAAGGGCAGTTTAATTTATAACATAAATAAAGGGGCTGACTCTCTTTATACAGTGAGTCAGCTTTTTTATAAGTTAATATATGCTATTTGCAAATAAAAATAATTATTGTATAATAAAAATGTACTTTAAGACAGGGGAGATAAAATTGACATCTGAATTAAAAGCTAAAATAGCTAAGACAATTAAAAATTTAAAGAAAAACAAAATGGACGCATATTATTGCGAAACAAAGGAAGACGCTTGCAGTCTTGTAAAAACATTGATTAACAAAGGCGATGTAATTTCCAGCGGAGGCTCGGTAACACTTAAACAAACAGGTGTTTATGAAATAATCACTTCATCAGATTACAACTACCTTGACCGCAGCGCTCCCGGACTGACCCGTGCAGATGTAGAAGAAGTGTACCGCAAAACATTTTCTGCCGACGCTTTCTTTACAAGTACAAATGCCGTGACCGAAAACGGCGAGCTTTACAATGTTGACGGTAATTCAAACCGTGTTGCGGCAATTTTATACGGCCCCAAAAGCGTTGTAGTTGTATGCGGATTTAATAAAATAGTAAAAGATATTAATGAGGCTGTAAAGCGCGTAAAATGCATTGCAGCGCCGAAAAATACGGTAAGGCTTAATTGTGATACATATTGCGCCAAAGAAGGCAAATGCGTTTCTTTAAATAATGAAAATGCTGAGCTTTGTTCGGGCTGCCACAGCGACGGCAGAGTTTGCTGCAATTATGTAGTATGCGCCCAGCAGCGCCATCCGGGCAGAATTAAAGTAATAATAATAGGCGAAGAATACGGTTATTAATTAAATTAAAATTATTATGTGACACAAAATCAAGCCGTGCCACGTTGTTGTGTACACGGCCTGATTTTGCTTTGCAGAATGTAATTATCTGTTGTTCTGCTGGTTTTTGTTCTGGCTGTTATTTTGATTATTGTTCTGATTCTTGTTTTGATTGTTGTTCTGGCTGTTATTCTGGTTATTGTTCTGGCTGTTGTTCTGGTTGTTGTTATTATTCTGGTTGAAGTTCATTTTAACACCTCCCTTTGTAACTCTATTATTATCCAATTTATACGGTATTATTCAATGGAAGATTTTTTATTTAGAATGAAATCACTTTTAGGTGATGAATTTAACGAATTTTTAAAATATTATGAGTCTGAAAATTTTCGGGGACTGCGCGTTAATACTTTAAAATGCAGCGCTGAAAAGCTGAAATCATTGCTTGGTTTTAATTTAAAACCAACTCCGTTTTGTGATGAAGGCTATTATATTCCCCAAAATGTTAAATCGCTTGGCAATAATCCTCTGCATCTCGCGGGCGCTTTTTATATTCAGGAGCCGTCCGCAACTTCTGCTGTTACAATGCTCGATGTCAGAGAAAACGATTTTGTTCTTGATATTTGTGCGGCTCCCGGCGGCAAAAGCACGCAAATAGGCGCAAAGCTTAAAGGAACAGGCTTGTTATGGAGCAATGAAATTGTAAAAAACAGAGCTAATATTCTTTTATCGAATATTGAACGAATGGGTATAACAAATGCCGTTGTATCAAATTGCCGTCCCGACATACTTTCAGAAAAACTTGCAAACCGGTTTGACAAGGTGCTTGTCGACGCGCCGTGCAGCGGCGAGGGAATGTTCAGAAAAAACTCAAATGCCCGAAACGAGTGGAGTATTGAACACGTCAAAAGCTGCGCTCAGCGGCAGCTTAATATACTAAACAGCGCTAAAAAAACTCTGAAAAACGGCGGCGTTCTTGTTTATTCCACCTGTACTTTTTCAAAAGAGGAAAACGAGGAGGTAATAACTCGTTTTCTTTCGGATAATCCCGACTTTGAGCTTGAAGATTCCCACGCTGAGTTTGGCAGACCTGCAATAAAATATGCGCGCAGAATTTTTCCTATGGACGGCGGAGAAGGACATTTTGCCGCAAGGCTTCGCAAAAAAGGGTCGTCGCCCTGCAATATTATTGAAAAAAGGAAATATAAAAATGCCGATTCGAAAATTCTTGATTTTTATGACAGCATATTTATCGACAGACCGTTCGGAGAAAATATATCGGTAATTAATGATAAAATATTTATTCTGCCGGAAAATTACAACTTTGAATTAAAAGGCTTGTCTGTTTTAAGGGCGGGAATTATTCTTGGCGAGATCGTCAAAAACAGAATTGAGCCTCACCACAGCGCGTTTATGGCTGCAAAAAAAGAGAATTGTAAATCATCGGTCGATTTTGACGTAAACAGCAGTGAGATCAGGGCATTTCTTCACGGAGAGGAAGTTTCTGTTCCGAATAATATTAAGGGGTACACGGCGGTTTGCGTAAACGGCATAACAATCGGTTTTGGCAAAGCGTCAAACGGAAGACTGAAAAATAAATATCCGAAAGGACTGCGAATTCTATTATGAACGGATTGTCAGATATACGAACCGTTAAAAACATTTTAAGCCGGCATGGCTTTACATTTTCAAAATCACTCGGACAGAATTTTCTTATAGATCCGTCAGTCTGCCCCAAAATGGCTGAATTATCAGGTGCGGCAGAGGGAGCGGGGGTAATTGAGATAGGCCCCGGCATAGGAGTTTTAACAAATGAGCTTTGTGCTCTTGCCCGCAAGGTTGTTGCCATTGAACTTGACAGAAGGCTGATTCCGGTACTGTCCGAAACGCTTTCGGAACATAATAATTTAAAAATTGTACCCGGCGACGTTCTGAAAATTGATTTAAAAAAGCTTATTGAAGATGAATTTGGCGGAACGGACGTTGCTGTATGTGCAAATTTGCCGTATTACATTACTTCTCCGGTAATAATGAAATTGCTTGAAGACAGGCTCCCCGTTTCGTCAATTACCGTAATGGTTCAAAAAGAGGCGGCGCAGCGCATTTGTGCAGACGTAGGCACACGCAGCAGCGGAGCAATTACAGTTTCGGTAAATTATTTTGCAAAGCCTAAACTGCTTTTTAATGTCAGCGCGGGCTCGTTTATGCCCGCTCCAAAGGTAGACTCAGCGGTAATAAGGCTTGACGTGCTTAAAGAACCTCCTGTAAAGGTCAATGATGAAAAAATGCTTTTTACCGTGGTAAAGGCTGCGTTTTCACAAAGAAGAAAAACGCTCGCAAATTCTCTCAGCTCGGCTCTTTCTATTAATAAAAGCGAGGTAAATCAAATTCTTTTAAAATCCGACATTCCCCTAAATGCTCGGGCAGAACAGCTTAAACTGCAAAATTTTGCCGACCTTGCAAACATTATAAAAAATCAAAATAATATTAACACAAATTAAAGATGAATGAACAAATATAAATCAGATTTCATATTATTATTAGTGCGTTGTTTTTTAATAACAAAAAAGATGTTGACATATATATTTGATTTTGCTATTATTAAATTACTTAAAAGGGAGTAGTTCGCAGATAATCTGTGGTATTAATCGTCAGTACATACCGTGTTGCGGTATCGGTTATATCTTAAAGAACAAGACTTTTATTGTTGGATCTTTATCGGATTTTGCAATAAAAGTCTTTTTTATTTCATAAAATAAAGGTTACAATATAATATGGGGCGTGAACAATGAAAAACTGGTATCAGATGTCTAAAAATGAAATTTTTGAAAGGCTGCAAATCACAAATGACGGTCTGACTTCATCACAGGCGGAAAAACTTCTTGCAAAAAACGGTAAAAATGTTTTGCAGGAGAGTAAGAAAAAGTCTGTTTTACAGGTGTTTTTGGGTCAATTTGCCGACCTTCTTGTAATTATTCTTATTATAGCCGCAATTATTTCAATTTTTTCAGGGAATATAGAAAGCACAATAGTAATTTTTGCCGTAATTATTTTAAACGCTGTGCTGGGTACTTTTCAGCACGTTAAAGCCGAAAAATCACTTGAAAGTCTTAAATCTCTTTCGTCTCCTTCGGCAAAGGTAATTCGTGACGGACGGAAAATCGAAATTGATTCAAAAAATGTAGTTGAAGGCGACATAATTGTTCTTGAGGCCGGCGACCTTGTTGTTGCAGACGGCAGAATAATAAACAATTATTCATTACAGGTAAATGAAAGCTCGCTTACGGGAGAATCTACAAATATTGATAAAAACGATGATGTCATAACAGGTGAAGCTCCGCTTGCAGACCGTGCAAATATGGTTTTTTCGGGCAGCCTTGTAACCTATGGCAGAGCGCTTGTTGCGGTCACCGGAACGGGTATGAATACCGAAATTGGCAAAATTGCCTCGCTGATGAATTCCGCAAAAGAAAAGAAAACACCTCTTCAGCAGAGCCTTGACAGGTTTTCAAGCCGTCTTGCGGTGATAATAATGGTAATTTGTGCGGCAGTATTTGCTTTAGGTCTTTACAACAAAATGTCAATAATCGACTCGCTTATGTTTGCGGTAGCACTTGCGGTAGCCGCAATTCCCGAGGCGCTGGGTTCTATCGTAACTATTGTTCAGGCTATGGGTACTCAGAAAATGGCTAAAGAAAATGCCGTTATAAAAGACCTTAAAGCGGTTGAAAGTCTGGGCTGCGTTTCGGTAATTTGCTCTGATAAAACAGGAACTCTCACACAAAACAAAATGACGGTTCAAAAAATTTTTATAAACGGAGAAAGCATTGCGCAGGACCTGCTTGATTTAAACGTAAAAAGTCACCGTGAACTGATGTATAATATGGTACTTAACAATGATTCAAGCATTGTTGACGGAAAGGGAATAGGCGACCCTACGGAATATGCTCTGCTTGAAACTACCCGAAAAATCGGTTTGGACGACAACAAAATGCGTAATTCAATCACGCGCCTTGAGGAGGTTCCGTTTGACTCCGACCGCAAAATGATGAGTTCAAAATACAAAATCGACGGCGCATCACTCATTTTTGTAAAGGGCGCGCTTGATGTGATTCTTGACCGCTGTGTAAATATTGCGTCTGAAGATGGAGTCCGTCCGATTACAGAGCAGGATAAATCCGATATACTTGAGCAAAACAAAAAGTATTCTGAGAGCGGTTTGCGTGTTCTTACATTTGCATATAAAGAGACTGACGAAAAACTAAGCTTAGATACGGAATATGATTTTACTTTTCTCGGACTTGTTTCAATGATCGACCCCCCGCGAGAGGAGTCAAAGCAGGCTGTTGCCGATGCAATACGCGCCGGGATCAAGCCGATTATGATTACGGGCGACCACAAAATAACCGCCACGGCAATTGCAAAGCAAATTGGTATTTTCCGCAGCGGCGATATTTCAGTAACGGGACTTGAGCTTGACGCAATGAGCGATGAAGAGCTTGATGAAAAAATTGAAAGAATTTCCGTTTATGCCCGTGTGTCACCCGAAAATAAAATCAGAATCGTTGAAGCGTGGCAGCGGAAAGGCAATATTGTTTCAATGACGGGCGACGGCGTAAACGACGCTCCGGCGCTGAAAAAGGCGGATATCGGCGTAGCAATGGGTATTACGGGTACAGAGGTTTCAAAAGACGCGGCTTCAATGATTTTGCAGGATGATAACTTTGCTACAATTATAAAAGCCGTTGCAAACGGACGTAATGTATTCCGCAATATAAAAAACTCAATTCTTTTTCTGCTTTCAGGCAATATGGCAGGTATTTTTGCTGTTTTGTACACTTCGTTAATGGCCTTGCCGGTACCGTTTCAGCCGGTGCATTTGCTGTTTATTAATCTTCTTACAGATTCGCTGCCGGCAATTGCAATAGGTATGGAAAAACCCGAAAAGGATTTGCTTTCACAAAAGCCGCGAGACCCTAAGGTTGGCATACTTACAAAGGACTTTATAGGACTTATGCTGGGTCAGGGCGCGCTTATTGCCGCGGTGACTTTAATAGCCTTTTATCTTGGCCTTCAGGTAAATACTGCAACTGCAAGCACAATGGCTTTTGCAACGCTTACGCTTGCCCGACTTTTTCACGGATTTAACTGCCGGAGCAAACATTCAATATTTAAAATAAAATTTACTTCAAACATATACAGCATAGGTGCGTTTTTACTCGGAACATTGCTGCTTGCATTTGTACTTTTTGTACCGTTTATGCATCCGTTGTTCAGCATAGAAACTCTCACGTTGGCACAGGCGGGGTATATTGCACTGCTTGCATTTATTCCCACTTTAATTATACAAATAATAAAAACAGCAGCCAAATAAAAATAAAGCAACATAAAAAACAGCGCCGAATCGTGCTTTTTGCACGATTCGGCGCTGTTTGATTATATAATATTACTCAGATTTAAAAACTAAGTTATTAAGATTTTATTGTAAAAATAAGCAGATTTCGCAGGGGTATTAAAAACATTAAATATTGTTTTGTCGGCATTACAATTTATATTTTATTTATCAGGTCTTTAATTACTTCACCTGCAATAATTAATCCTGCAACTGACGGAACAAAAGCATTGCTTCCGGGCACTTGCCGGCGTTGGGTGCATTTTTTTGCAGCGTCCGTATGACAAATATTTTGTGTATTACAGCTAATTGTCATATCGTCAACAGGGGTAATGGGTTTTTCTTTTGAATAGACGACTTTCAGCTTTCTTATTCCGCGTTTTTTGAGTTCACTCCTCATAACTCTTGCAAGAGGACAAACAGATGTGTCGAAAATATCTGCTACTTCAAACGCGGTGGGATCCATTTTATTGCCTGCCCCCATAGAACTGATTATAGGTGTACCGGCATTTTCTGCATTAATAACAAGCTCTATTTTTCCTGTTACAGTATCAATAGCATCAACAATATAATCATATTTTGAAAAATCAAAGTTTTTTGATGTTTCGGGTGTATAGAATGTTTTATGTTTAATGACCTTAATGTCAGGATTTATTTCGTAAATGCGTTCTTCAGCTGCATCAACCTTATATTTACCTATGGTTTTTTGTGTCGCAAAAATCTGGCGGTTTATATTAGTAACGCATACTTTATCATCATCAATTATGTCAATAGCACCGATGCCGCTTCGCACAAGCGCCTCAACGGTAAAACCGCCTACACCGCCTATTCCAAAGACCGCAACCCTTGAGTTATGGAGTTTGTCCATTCCATTTTTGCCGAGCAATAGCTGGGTTCTTGAAAATTCGTTTAACATTCTCAAATCTCCTCAGTGAATAATTAATATATCTGTCTAAGGTCAAGAGGAATAACATTATTTTTTTGCTTAATTCAAATAGAAATAAATTAAAATAATAAGCCGAAAATCTTGAAAAATCAGGATTTTCGGCAAAATTTTGACATTACCAAGAAAATTTAAACCTCTTGACTTATAATAAGCCTAAATGCGGCAAAATCTGATGATTAAAAATGAAAGACCTTATATTTCCACACTTTCAGGGAATATCATGTTAATTGCCTTGCAAATGTTTGGTCGGTAGTTAAGCAAATGGGAAATAAACATTTTAAAAATTAATTGGTTTTCATCACAATAAAAGATTGCTGTAATTAATAAATCTCTTTTATTATACCGATTTTGGCACAAAAAGTAAAGTGGTAAGAGATTATTTTAATTCTGGTTTATAAAAGCTCATGTGTCTGACAAATCTCAGGGGACTTCTTTATTTGCTTTTAAATATGTTGGGCGTAAAGCAATTTCAGTATAATGTTCGGATTTTCAAGAAAGAATACAGTTTAACTGTTTGAAATTATTACCCAATAAACATTTGGGTCCAGTAATTTCCGCCGGCAACATAACCCACGCCAATTTGTTTAAATGATGAGTTAAGAATGTTTGCTCTGTGGCCCGGTGAATTCATCCATCCGTTTACAACAGCCTCAGGCGTAGCATAACCCATTGCAATGTTTTCTCCGGCACTTCTGTAACTGATTCCGAATTGCTTCATCATATCAAACGGACTTCCGTAAGTTGGAGATGTATGGCTGAAATAATTTTTATCTTTCATATCCTGTGATTTTAAACGTGCTATATTTGAAAGTTTACTGTTTAAAGTAAGCGGAGAAAGACCGTTTTCAACGCGAATTTCGTTTACAAGCTCTACAACTCTTTTTTCATAATCAGAAACACTGCTTTCATTTTTATCCTCTGTTGCGCTGTTATTCTGATTTTGATTTCCCGAATTGTTGCTTGAATTATTTTCGGTAGCAGGTTCTTTTTTATCTGTCGGCTCTGTATTTTCAACAGGCGGAGTTGTTGTGTTTTGATTTTTATCTAAACTGCATCCGAATTTTTCAAGCAGGCTTTTCAGTTCGCTTGAATTTAATGCTGAACAAATATCTTTTTTATATACGGATTTATTTACTGAATCACAGAACTTTTTAACATCTTCGGCTTTTACTTGTGTTTTGTTTGCAACAAGCTCCTTTGCTTTTTCTACATAATCAGAAATACAGTTTTTCTCCTGACTTTCTGTAACAAAAACATTATTCTCTGTGGTACAGTTTTCGTCAGTATTTTGAGTAACTGCCGTATTGTTGTCACAAGCGTTATTTTTGTTCTTATTATTTGTTGCACAGTTATCTTTGCTTTGATTTACGGAATTATTATTGCAATCTGATTTTGTATTTCCGCATAACGGAGAAATAACATTTTGAACGCCGTCAAGACTGCATCCGTATTTTTCAAGCAAATTTTGAAGATCGCATGAATTTAATGCCGAACATATATCCTGCCTGTTTGCAGATGTATTTGCTGAATTACATATTTCTTTGGTGATTTCAGCTTTTGTTTCCTTTGCATTTGTGGAGACCATTGCTCCCGTTGTAATGCCAAGCAAACTTACTGCTACAAGAGCATAGCTTAATATCTTTTTCATATATGTACCTCCTAATATGATAATTATTTAAATTATACGAAAACCATCATTTCTGTCGGTTTTCGTTTTATATTATAAACTATGCAACGAAATAGGTTCAACCCTCAATATGTGGGAATATCGGAAAACTATGTCTAAAAGTCTTTATTTTTCAATAAGATGTAAAGCCTTCCTTGTGAAGGCTTTTTTAATTTTTATAAAAAAAATAAAATTTTTTAAATTTTTTATGCAACCAAAAACAGTTTTATAGCGTATTTTTTATAGCAAAGAGTCTATTTGTGGTGAAAAAGCAAGAAAAAGTTGTATAAAGCAATTATTTTGTATGTAAATTAAATGCTTTATAAAACAAGCATATATATTGTGTGCTGAAGCAAAATTTTGTTTTGTTTGGCAGGCATATATTTTATAAATACTAATAAATTTTTTAATTATAAAGGAGGAGAATTATCAGAGGAATATTTTTAACGTGCGGAACAGACGTAACTGTTCTAAAAAAAGAAATTATTTTTAAAACGAAAGGATGTAAAAAATGAAAAAGTATTCACAAAGCAAAAAGCTAATTAGTTTTACATTAGCGTTTGCACTGCTTATTAGTCTTTTCAGCATTTTGCCGCTGACAGCGTCTGCGGCTGATGCAACAACATTTACTGATGAACAAGGTCTTACATATACAGTAAATGATGACGGTACTACGGTTAAGGTAACAGGTTTCGACAAAAAAACTACCAAAGTAACAATTCCGGGACAAATTAAAAATGAAGATATTACATATACAGTAACAGAAATAGGTAGTGTTTTTTCCGATTGTTCTGATTTACAATCTGTTGAACTAAATGAAGGCATTGAAACAATATATAATGCTGCATTTCTAAATTGCACAAGTTTGTCTAATAATATAGTTTTCCCTAAATCAATGAAAACAATAAATTCAAATGCGTTTAGGGGATGTACATCTTTAAAAAGTGTAGAATTTAATTCTGATTTAATATTAGAGGGAAGAGCTTTTTTTCAGTGTACAGGTTTAGAAAAAGTAACATGTAATAGTTTAAATATTAATTTTAATTCAGTTGCTTTCGCAAACGTAGATACTTCTAAATTCACAATATATGGATATGAAGGAAGCAGCGCTGAAACATTCGCGAATGAAAAAAGCTATAAATTCGAAAAACTCACTGTAGACCCTGCTGTTTTAAATAGTTTATTGAAAGACGCAAAAGCTAAAAGTGAAATTATGTACACAGCAGATTCTTATAAACCGCTTGCGGAAGCTATAAAAAATGCTGAAGACATATTAAAACAAGGCAGCCCAAGTGCTTCTGATATTCAAAACAGCATAAAAGCAATAAATGAAGCTATTAGCAATTTAGTCGCAGATAATACTACTGATGACGGCTTTATTTGGCAGACAATTAATGAGGGTAAAGAAATTGAAATTATAGGACTTACAAAGCAAGTAGGCAGCGAACTTACAATTCCGTCAGAAATAAAAAATCTGCCTGTTACTTCCATCGGTGAAAAAGCTATTTTTAATGTAAATTATAAGAATATTATAGTACCTGACTCTGTAACGATTATTAAAAAGAATGGATTTTCAAGCAGTGTTTATTTAAAAAAGATAACATTTAGTGAAAATTCTCAGCTTGAAACAATTGAAGATAACGCTTTTGCTGTCGACGCAAGTGTAACTTCGGATAATATGAGTGAGATTTCTTTGCCCGCTTCCTTAAAATCAATCGGCGGCAAAGCCTTTGCAGGAAGACAAAACCTGCTTATGGTTACAGTAAATTCAAAAGATGTAAAGTTTGGTAATAATGTTTTTGAAGGCAACGATAAACTTACTCTTACAGGTTACGAAAACAGTACGGCTGAAACATATGCTAAACAAAATGGTTACAAATTCCGTTACCTTGATTTAAATACAGATGAATTGCAAAAATTATATGACCAGGCAAATGCAGTTGATTC
>CANQGM010000018.1 GCA_947623205.1 uncultured Clostridia bacterium | reverse complement strand
TCAATACTGAAAAGGCACAAGTCTGCTTCAGCAAAGCATTACAACAATACATTTCAGACTATCAGGAAAATCCGGATGATTTTACCTCTTATCGCATAGGTCAAATGTACTTAAAAGCTCAAGGAACGAAACAGGATATTTCCCAGTCTATTAATTGGTTTGAAAAGTCTGTTGATGATGGTAATACCTACGCTGCGTATCAGCTTGGAAAAATCTATTATTCAGGGCAAGACATACAGCAGGATTTACAAAAATCAGAACAGTACTTTAAAATCTCTGTTGATGATAATCCTTATGCTTGTTATTACTTAGGTAATATTGCTCTTGAAACATCAAGAATACAAAACGCAATAGACCATTTCGAAAAAGCAGCAGATAAAAATATCTCTCATGCCTGGTATAGGCTCGGTCAAATTTATTCTGACGAAAAATATGACATGCTCAATACTGAAAAGGCACAAGTCTGCTTCAGCAAAGCATTACAACAATACATTTCAGACTATCAGGAAAATCCGGATAATTTTACCTCTTATCGCATAGGTCAAATGTACTTAAACGCTCAAGGAACGAAACAGGACATTTCCCAGTCTATTAATTGGTTTGAAAAGTCGGCAACACAAGGCAACCCTGATGCTGCGTATCAGCTTGGATATATTTATAAAACAGATAAATCGGGATTTAAAAATGATGTTTTGTCAAATAAATACTTTTCCTCTGCCCTGTCGGCATATCAAGCAGAATTTGCTAAAAACTCATCTAATGACACTTTAGCAATGCGTATAGGGACATTTTACCATTATGGATTGGGTGTTGAACGTGATATAGACAAAGCTATTGACTGGTATAAAAAGTCAGCCGAACTTGGAAATCAAAAAGCTCGACAAAAAATGGATGAGGTCCAAAACGACAGACAAATATCCTCAATGGCTATTGCCACTACAGCCTGCCACCTAGGCAGAATGATTAATACCGAATCTATGGCTGCTTTTAAAAATAGATATGTTTCAGATTCAAAGCTTCTCCGTAAAGAAAAAATTAAAAAAATTTATGCAGGTCACTCTGTTAATGATAATGAACAAAATTATGATTATTAAAGAGGGTAATATATTATGTCACGCTTTATACCATTTACAGAAGAAGAACTGAATATTTAAACTAATATTTTTTTTATATTTCGTATATTGGTTTAATAAGCGAAATAATTATTTGTCTATTTTTCATTAAATTTTAACACAATATTTTTAATTAAGCAATATTTTGACATCTGTTTTTTCGTTTTTTCTTTTATTATAACCATAATGCTGTTTTAAATAATAAAAAATGTTTTATTAAAAAAGTATTTCTGGTCACTATAGCCGTCAGTTACAATATATCTGTGCTATTCACAGAAAGGATGATAATATGCCAAAAAGAGGAGCAAATATTTACAAAAGGAAAGATGGTAGATGGGAAGCAAGATATGTTAAAGAAATTACAGTTGAGGGGAAGAAAAAATATGCATCAGTTTATGCTAACAGTTATCGTGAAGTAAAAGATAAACAGTTGTACGCGATCAACCATATGCATCTCATGAGTAACCAACATACTAATATTACTATCAGTGAATTAATGTGGGAATGGTTGTCTTCCATCAAAGATACAATTAAGAAAACAACCTATCAAAAGTATGAAAGTATTATACGTATTCACATTATACCAAACATAGGTGATGTACAGATTAAATTTGTTACAGGAAAGACAATAGATAATTTTTCATCTAATATACTTGTAGGTGAACATAAAGTATCTTCAAAAACAGTAAATGATATTTTAATAGTAATAGGAAGTGCTTTTTCGTATGCTGAAGATGAATATAATATTTCAAAGCCTAAATTTCATAGAGTAAAAGAAGAAGCTAAGGAAATGCGTGTATTGTCTGTACCTGAGCAAGCTAAACTTGAACAATACTTAATTAATGATTTAGATATTTACAAATTTGGAGTTATACTTGCGCTTTACACAGGAATGCGTATCGGTGAGTTATGTGCCTTGCAATGGTCTGACATAAACGGAACAATTATTGTAATTAACAAAACATTGCACAGAATTCAAGGTATTAACAAAACTGTTCTTGAGGTAACTGAACCTAAAACTAAGTCATCAAACAGAGTTATTCCTATCCCCTCATTTTTACTACCAATGATTGCACAGTTTAAAAGCTCAGGTTCTGTACTAACTAATAGTAAAGGTAATGTTGTAGAGCCAAGGCTTATGCAGCTAAAATTTGAAAAATATATAAAAGAATGTGGTCTTTCAAAAACAAATTTTCATGCACTACGGCATACCTTTGCAACTCGATGCGTTGAGGCAGGATTTGATATAAAATCCCTCTCCGAAATACTAGGACACTCCGATGTAAAAATAACACTCAACCGTTATGTTCATTCTTCTTTTAAGTTGAAACAAAAATACATGGAGCTTTTGAAACCTTTAGTCAACAAATAACATTTTAAACGTCAAAAATATGGTCAAAGATTTTTCGGCTAATACAGATTTCTTTGACCATTTCTTTATTTGTATTCTTATTTCTTTACCGTATTTCGCTTATTAAACCAATAAGCGAAAATTAAAGGAATGAAACACATTATGCCATTAATAAATACTAGTGTAAGTACAGATGAAGTGACTTATCAAAACACCTTTTATAATAACATTTTAGACGAAAGTTTTGATTTAAAAATTGACAGAAATACTGACGGATATATTCCGGGAACACTTTTTGAACATAAACAAAATATTACAAGCTATGGACGTTCTAAAGCATTATCACAAGCTTTAATTTATTTAGTTAGATTTAACAGAGACGGTATTCCAGTTCCTAAAAATATTATGTTGGTTAGTCAAGATGAAGAAAAGGTATATCTCTACAATACAAATGATTATATAGATATTATTAACGATATTCTCAGATTTAGTACGATACCTGGCAGTATTGGAATAACTGGGTTTAAGGAAATAAAAAAGCCTAAAGAAATAACATATAAATTAGGCAACGCCAGTAAATGTCACGATTTGTTAAAAATACTTAATGAAACCCCACAGTTTGTTAAAGTGAATATAACTGAGCATAATGTATATGGTTGGGCTAATTATTTTTATAGTAAGTCCAGTAATCCGAAAAAAATACAATTTTTCAAAGAACTGCGTAAACCGGAATCTGTTTTAGCTAATTATATTAATCCTTGGAAGGGAACTGAAAAAGATTTTCATTTAATAATGGATTTGCTTAATGATCCTCAACAGCAAAAAAAGCTGGGTGCATTTTATACTCCTCCGGAATATGCCAAAAAAGCTGTTGAATTAGTAAGAAAAGCAATTAAAAATATTACTGAAAAGGGTAATGATTATATTATTTTGGATAGATGTGCCGGAACCGGAGCATTGGAATGCGAACTTACAGAAGAGGAGCTAAGCCACACTATCGTCAGTACATATGAACTAAAAGAATGGCACGCATTAAAAGATCGTTTAGGTGGATTAGTAAGATATATAATTCCGCCTATTCCGGCAAAAGCAAAAACTTATCCAAATTATGACAGTAAAACAGGATTTTTAAGCGGAGCAAATGCTCTTGACAAATCATTTATAGATAATCCTGAAATAAAAAAATATATTAACAATAGTAAATGTAATATAATTTTATTTGAAAATCCTCCATATGCAGATGACAGCGGTGACACTACTCGTACAGGTAAATCTCGAGAAACATCAAAAAATACATATGTTGCAAAAGAGATGAATTCTAAATTTAAGAGCGATTTTCCTGGTTTAGTACAATCTAAGGATATAGCAAATTTGTTTATATGGTCTGGATTTGAATACTATTTAAAAAAGCCTAATGACGCATACATACTTTTTTCTCCGATCAAGTATTTTAAAACCGGTCATTTAGTTAATAAAAAATTTATAGATGGGTTTGCCTTTAACAGACAATATTTTCATGCAACAAAATCAATGACATCGTGTATTTATTGGCAAAATATATCTGATAATGTTAATCTACTCTTTTTAAAAGCTTATGATATAGAAAATAACAAGTTAAAATTTATAAAAGATATAGAAATAAAAAAAGTCTATAGCACTGTAAATGAAAAATTATTTGATAAAAGGATATTTGATGATAAAGAAAATGGCATTTATTGTTCGAGAAACGGAATAGAAGGGCAAAAGACTAAAAGTACAGCGACTAAACCATTTTATAATGAAAATATAGTAGGTTATTTACATCTCATAGGTTTTGCTTTTGATTCTAAAAATTTAACGCTGACCAGAAATACATTAAACTTGCGTAAAAACGGTTTTTATCTTCGTGAAGACAATTTTGTAGAAAAGTTGCCATTATTTTGTGCAAAAGCATTTCCACAAGACGAATGGTATGAAACAGATGTATATTCAACTACCGGCGATGGCGGAGACACATATACCTCAGATAAAAATTTTTTAAAGCAATGTTTGCTTTATACTTGTTTAAGTTTTAAAAATAAATGTCGAAGTTTATATGGTACTGATAATCGTTTTTATCGAAATGAATTATGCTTTTATAATGATGAAACAAAAGCAAAAATAAAATTAAATGAATTAATAAATCAAGGAAATTATTTGACGAGGGAAGAAAATGAATTATTAGAGGATTACAATAAAATTATTAAAGAAATTAAAGATAAAGAGGAATTTAACAAAAACTATACTTATGGGCTTTTTCAAATCAATGAAGAAATTAACTTGAAAATTGAAATAGGAAAAGATAAAAACGGTAATCCCAAAATAGGTCCCAAG
This sequence comes from uncultured Clostridia bacterium, assembly GCA_947623205.1. Taxonomy (GTDB): domain Bacteria; phylum Bacillota; class Clostridia; order Oscillospirales; family Acutalibacteraceae; genus Ruminococcoides. The sequence goes on along the minus strand of CANQGM010000018.1, from coordinate 16,735 downwards.
TACGGCGATTTGAATAATTTATTATCAGCATTTAAAAAGAAAGTAAAAACATACTATAAGAATAATTTAATAGAGCCCCTTTTTAAATATGAATTAATAAAATAAGTGATTAGATAAAATGGATAATACAAGTAAAAGGTAAAAATCATTTTAACCTTATGTAGTAAATTTGATACGAGGAGGTTCATATGTCACGCTTTATACCATTTACAGAAGAAGAACTGTATCAAGCAGCGCACAAAGATATTAAACAATATCTTGAGAGCATTGGAGAAAAGGTACTGCATAGCGGAACCGAATATATGTGGGAACGACATGATAGTGTTAAAATTCGGGGACATGTTTGGTATCAACATTCAACAGGGGCAAAAGGAACTGCTGTAAATTTTCTTATGGAGTTTTTCGGATATTCATTTCAGGATGCCGTTATAACATTACTTGACGGAAAGTACATGGCTACGCATAATACGCGTCCTGAAGATATGCTGGGTAAACAACCTGATGAAAAACATCATAAGAACCATAAAGTGTTATTGCCTCCCAAAAACTCCGATAACAAACGTCTTTATGCTTATCTCTGCTCTTTCCGGTGTATTCATCCTGATGTAGTTACATATTTTATCCGCAAAAGATTAATATATGAAGATAAGGATAACCACAATATAGTTTTTATCGGCAAGGATAAAAAGGGAATTATTCGATATGCCGGACTTAAAGGTACTTTGACTCATAAACCCTTCAGGCGTGAGCTGACAGGTAGCAACAAAAATTATTGCTTCAGATACATTGGCACATCAGATGTGCTATATGTGTTTGAAGCATTTATTGATTTATTCAGCTATATAACTCTTTTTCTTATGGATTATGATTGGAAAACATTTAACTACATAGCTTTAGGAGGACTTTATTTAGATGTATTAAAAAAATTTCTGCGTAATTACCCACATATAAAAAAAGTATATATCTGCACAGATAACGATTACAATAGCGCTGATGGAATTAATCACGGTCAAAAATTTGCAGCTATGGTTCAAAAAGAATTATCTTCTGATTATGAGATAAACATAAAAACTCCTACACTAAAAGATTGGAATGAAATATTAATAAAAGGAGAAGAACAATAATGGAAAACAATACCTCAGGAATTTTAATACTTACTGCTATAATTGGCGTCATAATACTGATAATTTATATAGCAACGTCAAGAGGTGGTAATTTAAATAATATTAAATCAAAAAAAGTTGGTGACGGTCAATATGGTACCGCTGAATGGGCAACTAGAAATGAACTTAAACAAAATATGCAGTTCGTTCCATTTGAACCTAAAAAATGGCGGCAGGGTAAAAATTTACCTAATAAAGAGGGAATTATGCTTGCTTCGGAACGTCATGGTAAAAATGTAACTGCAATTATTGATACTTCCGATAATCACACAATGGTCATTGCTGCATCGGGAGGCGGTAAAACCACATCACTGCTTTATCCCAATCTTGAGTATTCTGCAGCTTGTGGCATGTCTTTTCTCGTTACTGATACAAAAGGCACCGTGCATGAAAACTATGTGCCTGTTATGAATAAATACGGTGTTAAATCATATGTAATAGATTTGCGCAATCCTGCAAAAAGTAACAGTTACAATCTGCTATATCTTGTAAATAAATACATAGATAAATATAACGTAAGTGGTAACCTGTCAGATAAAGCAAAAAGTGAATCCTATGCAAAAATAATTGGTAATTCAATTATACATATGGACGGCTTTAAAAATGCCGGACAAAACCAGTTTTTCTATGAAGCTGCAGAGGGTGTCATTTCGGGTATAACATTACTTGTTTCAGAATTATGCCCACAAGAGCAGCGTCATATTATTTCTGTATTTAAATGCATTCGTCAGCTTATGGAATTTGACCCTGCTACCGTAGGACAAAAAGAAGTAATGCCTCAAACATATTTTTCACAATTATATGCCATGCTGCCTGAAAACAGTGTTGCTAAAGACCTGCTTGCATCTGCGGCCACTTCTGAAATGAAAACTCTTGCAAGTGTTGTATCAACCGCTATTTCACGTATGCTGTCATTTATTGACTCCGAAATGGAGCAACTTCTTTGTTTTAATGACGGAATTGATATTGAACATTTTGTACAAGGCAAAACAGCAATTTTTTTCGTATTTGATGAATCATCTAATACTAAAAATTTTATTGCAAATTTGCTTTTGCGTCAAACTTACAATGAATTACTTAAGGCATCAGAGTATTACAATCAAAACCATCTTCCCCACCGCATACAATACTTTCTTGATGAATTTGGTACCTATACTGCCATTAATGGTGTTGACCAGTTTTTTAGCGCCGGTAGGTCCAGGAATATTATATTTAATCCATTCTTACAAACGTGTGCACAACTTGATAATAAATACAATCACGATACTGCAAAAACAATACGTGCAAATTGCCAAAATATAATGTTTGGTTTTCAGTCGCCTTTGTCTGATGATGCAGATTATTTTTCAAAAGTACTTAATAATCAAACAGTAATGACAGGCTCAGTATCACTAAAGAACGGAACAGCTCAATCAACTAATCAAACTACATACACTATGGTGCGAAAACCGCTTATGCCACCTGATGAAATAAGGCGTATGAAGAAAGGTGACTGGGTATTAATGAGAACCGGTATGCATCCTATTAAATTACATCTACCAAAATGTGAGGATTTAGGTATTGAAATTGACTATGAGCATCCTTATAAAATTAAATCTAAAACTAACCGTAAAATCGAATATGCTGATAGAACCACTCTGATGAACGCTATAAAGGAAAAATACTCTAATACAAATTATTCTATGTCATATAAACAGCCAATATCGGGCGAATATTTACATTAATACATTTAGATATAAGACCTGTTGATTTTTGCAGCAGGTCTTTTTATTTGCTAAATTTTAGCGGTTTATTGATATTTCGGGGGAATTTTCATGAAAGATAATAATATTGAAAACATATTGGAATCTGAGGGCGTAAATGCACAGGGCTACGGTTTACTTCCTCAAGCGATTATGTTTGACCGTACACTATCTGTACAAAGTAAAGCTATTTACGCTTATTTTGTATCCTACACAGGCGCAGGTCGCACGATTTTCCCGAAAAGGGAAACTATCTTATCTGATTTAAATATGTCTAAAAACGCATTTTATAGGCATTTTAACCCTCTTGTTGAAAATGGTTATATAAAGATCAGCAAAGCAAAAGGATTCAAGAATAAGAATGTATATACAGTTTGCAATAATCCTAAGAAAATAAAGTGCGTTATTAAGAGCGAAAAAACAGAAAGCCTTCTTTCTGTTGATGGCATAAATGCCAAAGGATTTGGCTTTATGCCCAAGCTGATTATGTGTGATAAACGATTATCTACTAAGGCAAAAGGTCTTATTGCGTTTTTCTACAGTCTTGTTCAGAGCGGCTGTCGGGCTTTTCCCCACCGTTCAACTATCTTCATATTTTTAAGTATTTCAAAAGATACATACTACAAAGCACTTAATGAGCTAATTAAGTACAATTATATAACTGTAAATCAAAGGCACACAAAACATGGTCAATTTACGGTCAATGATTACATACTAAACAGCAATCCTAAAAAATCACCGTGTCCTGAAAATAAAGAAATTATAAAAGAGCAGATAAACACTGAGATTACACCGTGTCCTAAAAATGAAGACATTATGAAAGAGCAGATAAACACCAAGGTTTCACCGTGTCCTGAAAATGAAGACATTATAGAGCCTGACCGTGTCCGAGAAATTGAGACATTACCGTGTCCTGAAAATTGCGACAATAATAACATTACCAGTATTAACAGTAATAATAATATATCTTCATCTAATCTAAAAGTTAGTTATATACCCTACACACAGAATATTAACGAGATAAGACAAATGATTTATAGCCTAACAAGATTTAATGAATATTCAAACATGAAAGGCGATTTTGCAAGACAATATTGCAAAACTGTAAATCTGCTTATTGAAATGCTTTGTGTAAATGAGCACATGATATACGGTAAACATCTTGTTAAAACATCGTCCCTTTTTGATTACCTGAATGAATGCATAATTGATGACATAGATGGATTGTCACTGCGGGACCTTATCTGTCAAACTATTTGGCACTATGATTTGTGTTTAGAAAAGTATAATATCAGACGACCCGCAGAATATCTTAAAGCCTTGCTGTGGGATGAAATTTATAATTTTAATTTATAGGTTTGTATATATTTTTTGTCAATTTTTAAGCTCGAAAAAAAGGTAACTGTAAAAGTAACTGTATTCAGAATTCTGTACTTATCAGCAAAAAAAGAAAATGTAATTTCAAAGTAACCGTTTTGGCTTTTAAAGTAACTGTAAAAGTAATTGCATCAAAATTGTCAGCACTGCTGACAATTGTATCTGAAGTAACTGTATTTATACAGTTACTTCTTTATCCTGCTAAATCGCACCTGCTTAAAATCGTGGCTGAATTTTGTTTTTACCGCTATTTTTCTGCGGGAAATTCTTATCAGCTCTCCCCTATATTTTATGAACTTTTCTTTGTGGCATAGACTTAAAATGAGTATGTAAAAAGCCGTTGCAAATTAAGCAACGGCTTTTCTTGCAAGTGTCCCTCAGAGGGACACTTGCCAACCATATTTAATTGGTAGACCAGCAAAAGAAGAAATCCCCTGGCATTGTTACAAACATAGGCGCAAAGCCCGGAAAGCAGAGAAAAAATAGATTTTCTCCATTTTTGGTGAGGGGGTTACTTTTTATAGCTAACCCCCCGAAATAACACCTAAAAACAATATTCCTATTAACGAGCCTACAAAAAGAAAAAGTCCTGCCCCGCTCCGGACACGGGCACAAATCCCCTTAAAGCAGAGAAAAAATAAATTTTATATGTCCCTCCAAGGGACACTTATACGCTTTCAGAAACAATATCAAACTTCATTGGTAAGGTGTTATCCTTTTGCAGTATGCTTAACATTCTGCGGGCTGTTCCAATAGGTTTATTAATGCCGGCTTCCCACGCTTCTACTGTTTTTATTGATACTCCCATAACGGCGGCAAATGTGCTTTGTGTCATATTCAATGAAGCTCTTACTTCTTTAATCTCACTTGGAGCAAAATCAGGAACAGGATTTACAGTGCATTTTAAAGCTTTAGCATTTAAATTACCTTTTTCATATTCAACTGCTTCATTTAATCCCTTCATGATACTTTTATAAACACTCATTTATCATTACTCCTTTCAGATGATAAAATTGTTTTTTCCAATGTTTTCAATAAACTTTTGATTGAATTTCTTTCCTCTTTACATAAATTATCCTTTTCATTTTTAGAATATGCGGTAATTAAATATATTTTTTCATAAACTAACTGCAAAATCTACATAACACACTCTTGTACTGCCGCTTTTACCACGATTTTCAAAAGCAAATCTTAGTTTTCTTAAACCACCCGTTCCCTGCATTACTTTTCCAATCATCGGATTCACAGTCAGTTCTTCCTGCAATACTTTTAGCTCATTGTCAGAAAATCCCAAAGAAGTCCATTGTTTATCAAACTCAGGAAGCATTATAAATTCTCTTGTCATTTCATTATCACCACTTATATTATACCCTATTATATAGGGTGTGTCAATAACAGGTGTTTGAAATCACGACTGTCCCTCGGAGGGACACTTATTCTTTATCCGGCACGTATTCAAGTATATCTCCGGGCTGGCAATTTAAGCATTTGCAAAGACTGTCAAGATTATCTGCTGAAATTACTTGTCCATTACGAAATTTTTGTAACGTAGCTTCTCCAAAAATTTTTTCTTTTCGTATTTTGTAAGTAGTAAATCCCCTATTTTTTAATTCTGATAATACATCAAATTTATATTTTAACATTCCTATATCCCCCAGTAAGTTTTAAGTTTATTATATCAAATAACATACACAAAAAACAATGTATATAATAAACAAAAATATACTCTAATATTTGTGTATAACGTCAATTGAAAATACACAATTTTTAGTGTATAATATAAGTAAAGATAAGGAAAGGAAAATCCTAAAAACCAGAAAGGAAAATAATGTTCAGAGTAAGTTATATTGATAATAAAACTGATGAAATTTGTCACAAAGCAGGTTTTAAGCAAGTATCTGAGGGTATGAAATGGATAAAAGAACAAGGCAATAATATAACGCCTTTAAAGTTACTTGTTGAAAACGACTATATAGATGCATATTCAACAATTTATAAATTTTATCAATAAATAAGTGTCCCTCCAAGGGACACTTGAAATAAAAATTACAATACAAAGGAGATTTAAAAAATGTTAAACAGAATCGTATTAATGGGCAGACTTGTTGCTGCTCCCGAACTCAAAACAACAAGCACAGGAAAAAGCGTAACAAGTTTTCGTATTGCTGTTGACCGAAACTACGCTAAACTCGGCGAAGAACGCAAAGCAGACTTTTTCGATATTGTTTGTTGGAACAACACCGCAGAATTTGTTTGCAGATATTTTATCAAAGGCAGTCTGATTGCTCTTGAAGGTAAACTGCAAAGCCGTACATATCAGGCAAAAGACGGCACTAACCGTTATATTACGGAAGTCGTTGCCGATACAGTATCATTTACAGGTGAACGCAGAGATAAAAATAATAATGCAAACACCAATCCGTCTGCACCTGCTGCACAACCGCAAATGTCAGCTCACAATGACTTTGAGGAAATGCCATTGGATGAGGATTTACCATTTTAATTTTAAGCAAGTGTCTCTCCAAGGGACACTTGCAAACAATATCTTAATAATAAATCAGCTAAAAGGTAATTAAATTGTACCACTCCGTACATACCACAAAGCCTATAAAGCAGAGAAAAAATAAATTTTTCTGTCCCTCCGAGGGACACTTGTAAACATGAAAGGACTTTTAATATGATATTTTTATTTCAAAAACCAATTACTGACGCCATCAAAAAAATGCTTGATATTGATATTAACAATATTGAATACAATAAAACAATCTTTAATGTAGATAGTGTTGAAATTGAGGACCCTGAAAATCTTCCTTTTGATAGAACATATAAGGGAGAGATAATAATTTTCAAAAAAGACATACCTATATATGCTCTATTATATACACTTAAAAGCAATCAAAATATTCCGGAACAATCAATTTGTGATCTCCGCATAGATGAACCAACACAAGCTATTTTTAAATAAAGCTAAAATTACATTTTTATAGTTTATAAAATAAATCAAGTGTCCCTCCGAGGGACACTTGTAATTGAATATATTTAATAATTATGAAAATAATATTGACGTACATATTTATGTACGTTATAATATTATTGAGGTGAGTTATATGTATAATATAAATATTACTAATTTCAGAAAAGATATTTATAAAGTATTAGAGCAAACCGTAAAATTTAATGAACCTGTAAATATAAGCACCAAGGACGGCAATGCAATAGTTATAAGTGAAGAAGATTACAGAGGATTAATGGAAACCCTTAATCTTACTTCAAGCCCTGAAATGAAAGAAAAAATTGTTGACGGTCTAAATATTCCTCTTTCAGAGTGTGTTCCAGAAGATGAGGTAGAATGGTAAATGTATCAAATTCTATATACTAAAACTGCTCAAAAAGATATTCCAAAATTAAAAGCAGCTCATCTTGACAAAACTGCCAAAGATCTAATAGCTCTTATAAAAGAAAACCCTTATCAGATACCTCCAACATATGAAAAGTTAGTTGGTGATTTAAAAGGAGCTTATTCACGCAGAATTAATTCTAAACACAGACTTATTTATCAGGTTTACGAAGAAACAAAACAAATAAAAATAATCAGCCTGTGGTCTCATTATGAACGGTAATTATAACAGCAAGTGTCCCTCGGAGGGACACTTGTTTATAATATTAGATTGTGAGAACTGAGAATTTGATATTCTAAATGAAAAAATATTTTAAATTTACATATAATTACAGTTGACATTTAAAATTTTGGGTATATAATAAATTTATAGACTAAATTTGAGTACTAAATTTTTTGAAAACTAACTTCTATGAAAACAAACAAAATTTGAAAACTAACTTCTATGAAAACAAACAAAAAGGAAAGGTTTAAACCTTTCCTTTTTTATTTTTCTATAAGCCAATTAGATTCTGGCTTCATAAGTAATCTTGCTTTTTCATAAGCCATTTCTTTAGTAAAAATGGTATTTGCACGATATTGCGATGTATTTGTTCTTTCAACGGCTAATGCCATAGTTTCATATACATCATCACTAATCGGTATTCGTATAGGTACAAGATACATAATCTCATCATGATAAAACTGCGGTACAACTAACCTTAAATTTCTTTTTATTCTCATCTTAGCTTCTTCAACAACACCAACCAATAATGTTTTTACTACAGTCTTACTAAGGGCTATTATTTTTTCTATTCTATCCCAGTTATCGTCTAAAATATGGTCAGTATTCACAATAATATTGTATTCAGGGTTAAAATATAATTCTTCAAAATTAGTTGTATAGCTTGCTAATTCAGGTACTTTGGAAAACAAATTCATAAACTCACGATTACATTTATCTTTAAACCCTCTAAGTATCCATGGTTGTGCGTCTGGTCGATTATTTTTTTCAAATAAAGCAATAATATCATTACCATTTGGCGTCAATAATCCTGTATTAAAACAAGAATATTTCTGATCATCACTATATTGTACTTTGTCTTGCTTTTTGCATTGACTAAAAGTACCTATAATATATTTTTTTAATAAACTATTAGGTTGATTGCTATTAAAAGTCCATATTTCATCTTCGGCAATCTCAGAAAGATATGAAATCATACTATCAAATCCCTCAGATGCACCACAAAAAGCGTAATTATGTATAAAAGTATAATCATTTGTATCAGTCATTTACTCTTCCCCTTTCAACCCGATTTAAATTATGATTTGTGGCATTTTTCACATCAAATGTTTTTTTAACTGTCCCTCGGAGGGACACTTGCCAACCATATTTAATTGGTAGACCAGCAAAAGAAAAAATCCCCTGGCATTGTTACAAACATGGGCAGAAAGCCCGGAAAGCAGAGAAAAAATAGATTTTTCACCATTTTGGGTGGAGCTGCATCCTTTGTCCTCCTACAAACATATTTAGTATATTATATGGACAAAATAGCTATCTATCTCAGACAACTTTTTGACAACTTTTTGTTGAATATATATGAATATATTTGACACTTTTTGAACATTAAATACCAGAAACAATGTGATTTAAAAAATCAGCATTTATGCTGTATTCGGCTTATTTGCTAATAAAAAGCACTCACAAAAACTGTGAGTGCTTTTGGCGGAGGACAAGGGATTTGAACCCTCGCGCCGCGTTAGCGACCTACTCCCTTAGCAGGGGAGCCTCTTCACCACTTGAGTAATCCTCCGTGTTGAATTATTAAAATAAAATGGCGGAGAGGAAGGGATTCGAACCCTTGGTCCCTTGCGGGATCACTAGTTTTCAAGACTAGCTCCTTAAACCACTCGGACACCTCTCCGTATTTGTCTGTTGCCTCAGCAAAAAACATTCTATCATAATGTCATAACTTTGTCAACAATAATTTTTATTTTAACGACTATATTTTTTAGGATTACAATTAATGAGTTATGCCAGATATGGACAAAAAGCTAAACAATCGTGTTTCATGACAGCGGAATGGGATTTGAAAGAACATTACCGCATTTTATACTACAACATGCTTACCGCCTGCAAACTGAATAGCTACCTTGCCAACATTGACAGACAAGCGGAGGAAATGTTTTCCCGGCTGGTAAATACTTGCCGCCATTTTCATTACTCATATTTTGCAAAAATGTTATAATAAGAGTGAGACTTTTTTCAATCTCATACGACTAATAAGTGAAAGGGAAAGCAATTGCCTCTTTCAGAAAGGAGCAAATCAATGGGCAACGGTGCAAGTAGCTACCGCCGTTTCCTTGATGGTGATGACACAGGGATCGCTGAAATCGTCGGAGATTACAAAGACGGTCTGATTCTCTATTTGAACGGTTATGTCAATAACATTTACATTGCCGAAGATTTAACGGAAGACACTTTCTTTCGGCTTATTACAAAAAAGCCGAGGTATTCCGGTAAAAGCACCTTCAAGTCGTGGCTCTATGCAATCGGTCGAAACGTAGCGGTTGATTATATAAGGCATAATTCCAAGCTATTGAACACTCCTATTGAAGATATGGAAACTTATTTAAGCGAGGAACAAAGCCTTGAACAATCCTACATAAAAGAAGAAAGCAAGATTATCGCCCACAGAGCGCTTGCAGAGCTATCGACTGAATACAGAACCGTTCTCTGGCTTGTGTTTTTTGAGGAATTCTCTAACAAAGAAGCGGCAACCGTTATGAAAAAGAGTGACCGCCTTTAAGAAGTCAAAAAACAGGTGGAACGGAACGGCAACAGAACTGCTGTGGTCGGTATAGGATGTCTATACCCCGCTCCATACTGCAGCAAAAATGCTCCGTAAATACAGCCTGAAATTGTACGAGGAACAAGGCATCAAGGTTTATTTTTCCCGTACCGGCCGAAAAAGGATCATTGCCTTGCTAGGCGAACATCCCTGCAAATGACGGTTTTATGACGATCTTTCAACGCGAGATAAAAACGCCTGCTCAATCTTAGCGATAAGACCGTTTGTGCGCTCTTTTGTATATTATATACAAGATTACAAATTCTTGATTTTATCCCAATATGCCTTAAAGACCTGTTCGTTTTTATTGTCGCCGTATTCATAATATTTTTTGTCCTTTATTAAATCGGGCAGATATTGCTGGCATACATAATGATTGTTATAATCATGCGGGTAAAGATAAAACTGACCCTTATTCTGATTATCTTCTCCGTCATAATGCATATTTTGCAGCTGTCGCGGAACAGGCCCCGTATTTCCGCTTTTTACATCCTGCATAGCACTGTTGATTGCCATATACGCCGAATTTGACTTTGGCGCGTTGCACACCATAATTACGGCATCGGCAAGCGGTATTCTTGCCTCGGGCAATCCCACTGCCTGAGCAATATCAACGCTCGCCTTAACAATGGGAATTATCTGCGGATAAGCAAGTCCAACGTCCTCACAGGCACATACCATCAGCCTGCGGCACGCACTGGGCAGATCCCCCGCTTCAAGCAGTCTTGCAAGATAATGCAAAGCTGCGTTTGCGTCGCTGCCTCTCATACTTTTCTGATAGGCAGACACAATGTCATAGTGCTCGTCTCCGTCTTTGTCATACCGCAATGCACTTTTCTGCACAAGCTGCTCTACTGTTTCGATTTTAACGGTTTTTTTGCCGTTTTTCTCCTCGCTTGCAATCACAGACAATTCAACGGCATTTATAGCCTTGCGCACATCGCCGCCGCAGCCGCCGGCTATTTTTGCGGCGCATTCATCCGAAAAATCAATTTTAATGGCCTTTTCGTTCTCCAAATACTTTACTGCACGAAAAACTGCCTTTTTGACCTCATCGGGTGAAATTGACTTAAATTCAAACACCGTGCTTCGGCTGAGAATTGCATTATATACATAAAAATAAGGATTCTCCGTTGTTGACGCAATCAAAGTTATGCTGCCGTTTTCAATATATTCAAGCAAAGTTTGCTGCTGTTTTTTATTAAAGTATTGAATTTCGTCAAGATATAATAAAATTCCGTTGATTCCAGAAAAAGTATTAAGCTGTGAAACTATTTCTTTAATATCGGAAGTTGACGCGGTCGTTCCGTTCAGCTTTTTCAGCGTACGGTTCGTTTTGTTTGCAATATATGTTGCAAGCGTAGTTTTGCCTACTCCCGACGGACCGTAGAAAATTAGATTTGGTATTTCTCCGCTTTCAATTATTTTGCGCAGAGGTCTGTCACTTGAAAGCAGGTGCTTTTGACCCACAATGTCGTCAAGCGACTGCGGGCGCAGTCTGTCCGCAAGAGGAATATTCATTTTATTTCACCTCAAATGGTATTTTATTTGGTATATAAAATACGGTAAGAGCACTGCTCTTACCGTATAGAACTCATAGAATATCGTAATAAAAGCAGGGCAGCTATTATTCATAAAGAGGATACTTTTTGCAAATTTCCTCAACTCCTGCTCTTACCTTATCCCTGCTGTTTTCGTAATCATTGAGTACAAGTGTAATGTACTCGGCAATTCTGTCCATATCCTCTTCGTTAAGACCTCTTGTTGTAACTGCGGCTGTACCAATTCTTACGCCGCTGGTAACAAACGGCGAGCGCGGTTCGCCGGGAATAGTGTTTTTATTGACAGTTATGTAACAATCATCAAGACGTGCTTCGAGTTCCTTGCCCGTAACCTCAGTATCACGCAGGTCCATAAGAAGAACATGGTTATCGGTGCCGCCCGATACAAGCTTGTTTCCCCTGTTTAAAAGTCCCTGTGCAAGTGCCTTGCAGTTAGAAACCACCTGTGCGCCGTATTCTTTAAACTCGGGTTTGAGCGCCTCTCCAAAGCAAACTGCCTTTGCGGCTATCGTGTGCATAAGCGGACCGCCCTGTGTACCCGGGAATATTGCCTTGTCTATTTGCTTTGCAAACTCTTCTCGGCAGAGGATAAGACCGCCGCGGGGACCTCTGAGGGTCTTGTGAGTTGTAGAGGTTACAAACTCACAGTAGGGCACAGGATTTGGATGAACTCCCGCCGCAACAAGACCTGCTATATGTGCCATATCAACCATAAGGTACGCTCCGACCACGTCTGCAATTTGTCTTAATTTTGCAAAATCAATAATTCTCGGATATGCCGAAGCACCCGCAACAATCATCTTGGGCTTGCATTCCTTTGCAATTTCAAGAACCTTGTCATAATCAATTCTGTGAGTTTCGGGGTCAACACCGTAGGGTACAAAATTAAAATATTTTCCCGAAATATTTACGGGCGAACCGTGCGTTAGGTGACCACCCTCATTGAGATTCATTCCCATTACTGTATCGCCCGGTTCAAGCATTGCAAAATAAACCGCTGTATTAGCCTGAGCGCCCGAATGGGGCTGAACATTTGCGTGCTGAGCGCCAAAAAGCTTGCAGGCGCGTTTGCGTGCAATTTCTTCAACAACGTCAACGCACTGGCAGCCGCCGTAATAACGCTTTCCGGGATAACCTTCGGCGTATTTGTTTGTAAGCAGGCTGCCCATAGCTGCCATTACAGCCGGTGAAACAATGTTTTCACTTGCAATAAGCTCAAGGTTTCTGCGCTGCCTTTTTAGCTCATCCGTCATTGCTTTTGCCACTTCAAAATCATATTGTTCAAGATAGTCAAGAGACGCAATATTAGTTTTTTCACTCATTTTTATACTCTCCTTATATGTTATTATTCATTTTATAATCAGCACGCTTCTGCCTGTAACAAAGCATTTTGTCTGAGAGCGTACAAATCTTTAAGCGTTGAAATTCTGCCTGCCTGATTTCGCAGTTCCGCTGCTCCTCTTATTCCCTTAAAATAACCCGCAACAAGCTTGCGTGCCTGGAGCATTGCCATATGTTCGCCTTTGTATTTTACCATTGCGCTGATATGTTCTATCATTATGTCAAGCTTTTCCTCAATAGTGGGATAATACAAGGGCAAATCGGGGTTATCAAGATAAGCGCTGATTTGACTGAACAGCCACGGATTTCCGAGCGTTGCTCTGCCTACCATAACAAGGTCACATCCGGTTTTGTCCAAAACTTCTTTTGCTGATACCGCAGAATCAATATCTCCGTTTGCAATAACAGGAACGCCGACGGCTTCTTTCACCTTTTTGATTATATCATAATCAACAGGAGGTTTGTAGTATTGCATACGCGTTCTGCCGTGAACGGTAATAGCGGAAGCGCCCGCCTGCTCACATATTTTTGCAACCTCAACCGCATTTGCGCTGAAATCGTCCCATCCCTTGCGTATTTTTACGGTTACGGGAACATCGCATACCCTTACAACGGCTTGTACAATATCACCGCACAGCTTTGGATTTTTCATAAGTGCGCTGCCGCTGCCGCTTGAATTTATTTTTGGAGCAGGACAGCCCATATTTATATCAATTATATCAGGATTGTTTAACATTGCTTTTTCTGCCGCATACGCCATACATTCGGGGTCATCTCCGAAAATCTGAATACCGCACGGACGTTCAAAATCGGAAACTTCCATAAGGCTTTCGCTTTTTTTACTGTTAAAAGAGAGCGCTTTTGAGCTGACCATTTCACTTACACAGTATGCGGCGCCGAATTTTACGCACAGTTCACGGTATGCCCTGTCGCTCACCCCTGCCATAGGAGCAAGAACGGCTCGTGATCTAAGCTCAATATTTCCTATTTTTACTTTATTCATTGCTTTACCTTCGGCCGCCGTAATATTCATCATTGAGCAGGCGCTTGTTCGAGTTCATTCTGTTGCCGTCATCATAGCGCTGTCTGCCGTTGCCCATTCTGCCGCTTGCCTTAGTGCTTATCAGCACAACGGCAATAACAATAGTTCCTATTATAACGCAAGCCCACGATACAAGCCCGGCAGTGTAGTTTGTTGAATACTTTTTTGTACTTATTGTCTTTGCAAGTGTAGGAACTTCAATGTCAATTGACGGAGCGGGGTCAGTGTCAACATACTGTGCCGCATACGCATCAGATTCTGTCTGCTGCGTAGCTTCGGTTTCCGGTTCAGACGGCTCGGAAACCTGAGCCTGCGGTTCAGTTTCGGGCTCAGTCGGGGCATATGTTTGCTGCTCTGTCAATGCCGGCATTGTGGTGTCAGCTAACTGAGTTGCAGCAGGCTCTGTATATACGGGTTCTGTTTCAGGTTCAATATACTGCGTTGCATCATCGTCGATTCCGTCACCGTCAATATCGACTGCCAACGCAGTCGAACAGCAAAACAGAGCAACAAATATTACAAGTGCAAAACAAAACACTCTTTTTATCAAAATTTTTGTTTTCATTTTAATACCCCGTCAAGCATTTATGCGACATATATATTTTGATTATATCAAACGGAACCGTTTATTGCAAGATTTTTTATTATTATAATTTTTTTAAATATATATTTTTATTCGGCGACAAAATATATATTTACTTTTACGCTTTCGTGTGCTAAAATTTTAGAGTATAAAACTATGATATACTTTAGAGAGGAGCAGCCGATTTGAATTCTAAACTTAAAAATGATTCTACTGATTTTTTATTCAAGGCAATACTTTCTCTTAAAAATGAGGAAGAATGTTACAGGTTTTTTGAGGATTTGTGTACAAGTTCGGAATTAAAAGCCATGTCGCAGAGGCTTGTTGTTGCAAAAATGCTTGTTGAAAAAAAAGTATATACCGAAATCGTTAAGGAAACAGGCGCGTCAACTGCTACTATCAGCCGTGTAAAACGGTCATTGTTTGATAACGACACATACGGTTACTCCCTTGTACTTGACAAGCTTTTAAAAGAGGACAAAAAGTAATGGCAGGCTATGTCTCATTTGCACAGTTTTATGACGGACTTATGCAGAATGCCGAATATGAAAAGCTGTGCAATTACATTCTAACGCTGATGAAGCGGCATAACCACGATATGGGTATCACGCTTGATTTGGCCTGCGGAACAGGACGTCTTACACAGCAGCTTGCTCTTAACGGCGTTGATGTTTACGGAATTGACGCAAGCGCCGAAATGTTAAGCGAAGCATTGCAAAAATCGGCAGAGCAGGGACTTAACATTTTGTACCTGAAACAAAAAATGCAGGATATTGACCTGTACGGAACTATTAATACCTGCGTTTGTACTTTTGACAGCATAAATCATCTGACAAAAACCGAGGATGTTCAGAAAACCTTTGACAGAGTCAGTCTGTTTATGGATAAAGACGGAATTTTTATGTTTGACGTCAACACTGTTTACAAGCACAGAAAAATTCTTTCAAACAATACATTCGTATATGAAAACGAAAAGGTTTTCTGCGTATGGCAAAATACTTTAACTGAAAATGATATTGTGTCAATTGAGCTTGATTTTTTTGAAGAGGACGGCGGAGTATATTTTCGTTCGAGCGAAAGCTTTTGCGAACGTGCATATTCCGATGAAGCTATTAGAGAATTGCTTAATAATTCAGGATTTGAAACTGAGGCAATTTACGGCAGCCTTACATTTGAAAAGCCCAAAGAAACAGAAGAAAGAGTAATTTATGTTGCACGAATGAAAAATCCCAAAAACAAAAAATTCTGAAAGTAATATAAATAAACGGATAAAATCATTCGCCGTATTACGTTAGGCAACGCGGTAACGGCGCAGACAATTGAAGCGCCTTACATGGTTGTGACTGAAAAGTTTTTTAAGATTTTTTAAAAAAAGTGTTGACATTTAACTTCAGATGTTGTATTATAGTACACGTCGCTGATAGATACAGCAAACCGAAGGTAAGCGACAAAGGCATGTGGGAGCATAGCTCAGCTGGGAGAGCATCTGCCTTACAAGCAGAGGGTCACAGGTTCGAGCCCTGTTGTTCCCACCACATTTGGCCCGGTAGTTCAGTTGGTTAGAACGCTAGCCTGTCACGCTAGAGGTCGACGGTTCGAACCCGTTCCGGGTCGCCATTTTTGCCTCTGTAGCTCAGTCGGTAGAGCAGGGGACTGAAAATCCCCGTGTCGATGGTTCGATTCCGTCCGGAGGCACC
>CANQGM010000017.1 GCA_947623205.1 uncultured Clostridia bacterium | reverse complement strand
TTGTTTTCGCATATTAACTTACTCCTTTGTATATTTTAAAAAAATTAATAACTATGTCGAAAATTACCAAAAATTGGCAATATTTCAAAATACTATAAATAATTTAAGATTTTTTAGGATTTTAAAATAAATAAAGTAGGTTTTGCCAAAAATTGGGAAAATTTTAAATTAAATTAAAAGCAAAAAGAGCAATAAGTCATATTTTACCAAAAATTGGCAAATAACAAAATTACATAAAGTCTTATAAAAAGACAAGGGGTCGAATATTACCAAAAATTGGTAATATTTCAAAATACTATAAATATTTTAAGATTTTTTAAGGTTTTAAAATTAATAAAGTAGATTTTACCAAAAATTGGTAATATTTTAAATTAAATAAAGAACAAAAAGAGCAACAAGTCATATTTTACCAAAAATTGGGAAATAGCAAAATCATATAAAGTCATATAAAAAGACAGGGGGTCGAAAATTACCAAAAATTGGCAAAAATACAATGCACGTTTAGGTTGTTATTTGACCATTTTATTACAAGTTTAAATTTTTTTAAAAACATTAAGATTAAAAATAATTGCATATATCTATGCAAGAAAAATTGAGATACTTAATAAAAATATGTCTAAATATAAAATATTTTGACTAATAAATGACAACAAAGGCATTTTTTTTGTTTTCTTTTATTTATATATTTCATGAAAATATATAATAAAAAGTCGGGGCAACCGCAAAGGTTGCCCCGAAGTATGTTTTTGGGTTAAAATTTTTCAGCTAAAAATCCAGCCAATTTTTCAAACTGCATTGAATGTGACGCTTTAACAAGTACGGTGTCACCCTTTTGAATAAGGTTTAAAAGCGCCTTTTCTGCGCTCTCAATATCCTCAAACCATAAACCTCCGGCGCCTTTGGCAAGCTCTTTTGAAAGTGGACCTACTGCAATAACAAGGTCAACTCCCTTTGCTTTGGCATATTCGCCTGTTTCGTAGTGAAGTTTCAGTTCGTCTGAACCGAGCTCTTTCATATCTCCCAGTAAAGCGACCCTTCTGCCCGCAAAATTTAAAAGCGCGTCGATCGAAGCCTTAACTGATGTGGGATTTGAGTTGTAGCAGTCGTCGATTATCCTGATTTTTTCGGTATTTACGACGTTGGCGCGGCTGCCTACGGTTTTGTAAGCCGCAATTCCGTTTTTAAGCTGTTCGTCACTGAGTTTTAATAGCCTGCCCACTGCAGCCGCGGCAAGAGCGTTGCTCACCATATAGTTGCCTATTGCCGGAATTGCAACGTCAAGACGTGTTTTGCCAAAACAGAGCGTGCAGTTTATGCCGCCCTCACCGTTATTTTGAATGTTCTCGGCATAATAATCGTTGTAGTCTGCAAATCCGTAAAAAATCGGTTTTTTGCCGTTTGCCCTCTGTACCGAGCGGAGCTTGTCGTCGTCTCCGTTTAGTATATATTCGGCATTTTCGGCGGCATTTTTAAACATTTCGGTTTTTGCTTTAAGAACGCCGTCCCGGTCGCCTAAATTTTCAAGGTGGCAGCAGCCGATAACCGTAAGCACGCAGACTGTGGGGCGCACCATGGCCGACAGTCTTGTCATTTCTCCAAAATTCGAGATACCCATTTCAATAACCGCCGCCTGCGCGTCCTCCGGCATTGAAAGCAGCGTAAGAGGAACGCCGAGTTCGTTGTTGAGGTTGCCCTGCGTTTTATGTGTGTTGTATTTTTGAGACAATACCGCATAAATCATTTCTTTTGTAGACGTTTTGCCTGCGCTGCCCGATACTCCTATAATAGGAATATCAAATTTTTTGCGGTATTCTGCGGCAATTTTTTTTACGGCTTCAAGAGTGGACTTTACAAGTATGTAAGGCTTAACGGCATTTTCGGGTTCTCTTTCGCAAATTGCGCAGACAGCGCCGTCATTATAGCACCTGTTTATAAAATCGTGTCCGTCGGCACGTTCGCCCTTTATGGCAAGAAACAGCGAACCGTTTTTAATTTGCCGGCTGTCGCGTTCAACCGATGTAATTGCGGTGTGTTTAAGCCTTTCGTCACCCACATATTTTCCTCCGCAGGCAGCGGCAATTTCTTCAAGAGTAAAGTGTTTCATATTTTCTCCGACTGTTTATATTTGTCAAGTGATATTTCAATAATTTTTTCGCATAAATCGCCATAACTCATTCCGTCAACGGCGGCTTCCTGAGGAAGAAGACTCGTGGGCGTCATACCGGGCAGAGTGTTTGCCTCCAAACAAAAGGTGTTCCCGTCACTGTCAAGCAAAAAGTCAACTCGCGCATAGCCGTTCAAATGCAGTGCGTTGTATGTATCAACAGCCGCTTGTCTTAGCCTTTTGTCGGTTTCCCCGTCAATGTCGGCGGGACATATCTCAACCGTTGCGCCCGCCTGATATTTTGCCGCATAGTCATAAAATTCCGCCTTAGGTGCAATTTCAATTGGGGGCAGGGCAGCGCCGCCCAGAACGCCTACCGAAAGCTCACGACCCGAAATAAACTGTTCAACAACAATTTCGTTTTCATATTTGAAAGCAGTTTTTACGGCAGCGTTAAATTCTTTTTTGCTGTTTACCTTTGAAATTCCAATACTTGAGCCGCCCGAACACGGCTTTACAAAACAGGGAAAGTATGACCAGCTTTCGGCGTCCTCAATGCTGCTGAAAATTTCACCTTTCGGAGTATTGATTTTGTTCTGAATAAGCACGCTTTTGGTAATTCCCTTATTCATTGCAAGCGCAGAGCCAAGATACCCCGAGCCTGTGTATTTTATTCCGAGCAAGTCAAACGCAGCCTGAATTTGACCGTTTTCACCTTCGCCGCCATGCAAAGCGAGAAAAACAATATCGGCGGCGCTGCAAATTTCAATTACATTTGCACCTATAAAGCGCTCGGATTTATCAAGACGTCTTTTCTTTACATCGTCTGTATTTGAAACGGTTTTGCCTACGCTTGCGCTTTGGGCAAAGCTGTAATTAGCTTTAAAAAGTGCGTCAACATCGCAAATGTTTTGCTCGTAACCCATAAAAACGTCAAGCAAAACTACCTCATGACCTTTTTTACGCAATGCTTCCGCTACCAGAATACCCGACGAAACAGAAACGTCGCGTTCGGCGCTCAGTCCTCCTGCAAGGACAACTATTCTCATAATAACACCCCTTATATATTCTCCGATTATCTTAATCAGAACATATAACCGTCCATGCCCCAGTTTTCTATCTCTTCAAATTTAACATAGCAATAGCTTCCGTCAACTCCGGTTTCTTCTTTAATGATTTTACAGAGCTCCGCCGTAAGATTTGCATATGCCTCTTTTGTGGAACTGTGAAGTATTTTTACCTCAACAAAGGCAATCGGCTGCGAGCTGTCGCCGTGAAACATCATAGGAACATTGTCTTCAACAGCGCACATAAGATGCGCTTCGGTTTTGCCCGGAATTATAGTAATTGATTTTGTAAGCTTCTGCATTAAAGAATGCTTGTTTTCGTCATTAAGATTAACATTGGTTTTTACATTAATAAATGGCATAGTTCTACCTACCTTGCTTATAAAACTTTAAGTTATATTATAATATTATATTTAACTTAAATCAAGAAAATTATTGCACGACAATAATAATATATTACGTCGGCGCGTATTTGTTTTTTTAAAACGTAATATTTTACGGCACAAACTGAGCGCGGCAATAATGTGCCTGCAAATAAATAGTTTGTTCAGTTAAATTGTTTGTAAACCCATATTAAAATATTTGCTTTTTAATAATGTGAAATATTGTTAAGTTTTACATAATTATAATGAAATAATGTTATATTGATTCATATTTTTAAATAATTTTAATTTTTATTTTATTTTTGAATAACGGTATTCCGACTTTGGATAACTTATAATAATATCAATTTATTTAGCATAAAACAGGGTATTGTATTACGGTTATTGAGTGGTATAAAATAGATTCAGCACATTAAAAGGAAGATGTAATAATGCAGTTATATAAAAATTTTTGCAGGGAAACGCTTGACCAAAACGGAAATTTAATTGATTTTGAGCTTGATTTTCCGCAAAATTATAACTTTGGATATGACGTTGTTGACAAAATGGCTGAGCTTGCTCCAAACGATACCGCCGTAGTGTGGACAAATCCCGAAAACGAAGAAAAAATCTTCAGCTTTGCGGATATAAGCAAACTAAGCAACAAAGCCGCCAATGTATTTAAAAAATACGGTATAGGAAAAGGCGACAAGGTTCTTGTAATTTTAAAGAGAAATTACGAATACTGGTATGTTGCGCCTGCTCTTCACAAGCTTGGCGCGGTGATAATACCTGCAACAAATCTACTTACTCAAGATGATATTTCATACCGTGTAGACACGGCTCAAATAAAAGCGGCTGTGTGTACTCCCGACGGCGAAACCGCGGAAGATATAATTGCTGTTGCGGCACAGGACAATACTCTTGAAACCGTATTTGTTGCCCGCCGCAAGGTTGAGGGCGCAATTGACTTTACCGCCGAGGTTGAAAAGGCGGACGCTGCGCTTGAAAGAGTTGATACACACGCGGAAGAACCTATGGTAATTTATTTTACCTCGGGTACTACCGGTTACCCAAAGGCTGTTGAGCATAACCATACCTATACGCTCGGCCATATAATTACGGCACGGTACTGGCAGTGCGTCAGGGAAAACGGCCTTCACTTAACTGTGGCCGAAACAGGCTGGGCAAAAGCTTCATGGGGGAAAATATACGGTCAATGGCTGTGCGGATGCGCCGTAATGGTTTATGACTTTGACAAGTTCTCGCCGGGAAAGCTTCTTCGTATAATAGAAAAATACAGAGTAACATCCTTTTGCGCCCCGCCCACTGTTTACAGATATTTTGTGAAAAAGGGAATGAACAAATACGACCTCAGCGCGCTTGAGCATATTTCTACTGCTGGTGAGGCGCTGAATACCGAAGTTTTTGAAAAGGTTTATGAGCAGACCGGTCTGCATCTTATGGAGGGTTTCGGACAGACCGAAGCGGTACTTATGCTCGCAAACCTTAGGGGAACCAAATCTAAGCCGGGGTCAATGGGCAAACCCACACCGTTATATGATATACACATTGTTGACGAAAAGGGTAAGGAGCTGAACGCAAATGAAGTAGGCGAAATTGTAGTTTATCCCCCAAAAGACAGAAAACAATACGGCATTTTTATGACCTATTTCGGAAACAGCGAGCTTTACGAAAAGGTATGGAAAAACGGAGTCTACCATACAGGGGACACCGCGTACAAGGATGATGACGGCTACTACTGGTATGTCGGCAGGTTGGATGACCTTATAAAAACAAGGGGATTCCGCGTTGGTCCGTTTGAAATAGAAAATGTACTTATGCAGCATCCCGATGTGCTTGAATGTGCCGTAATAGGTGTTTCGGATAAAGACAGAGGTCAGGCTATAAAAGCTATTGTAAAGCTTATTGACGGCGTCAGCTGCGACAGACACACCGAAGCGGAGATCAAATCTTTTTGCAACAGACAAATGGCGTCGTACAAATGGATACAATACCTTGAAATTGTTGATGAATTTCCAAAGACCATAAGCGGAAAAATTATGCGCAGAGAGCTGTGCAGAACATCATAAATTTTAAATAATTCTGCTTTTTAATACAACTTTATAAAGTAAAAACAAATTGCACTCAAACCGCATAAGCGGACGGGTGCAATTTGTTTTTGGAAGAATATTAAATTTTTGCAAATTAATTATAAATATAATGTTTATTTTTAATATTATTGATAAAAATAATACGGCGTACAATTAGTGCAGTTTATTCATATTAGAATGTGAATAAAAATTTATATTCAGACTGATGAAAATTTTTACTTAAAATAAGCATACTATAATTAATCAGTTGTTATTAAAGGAGAATTAAAAACAATGAAAAAGTCAAAAAAAATAATTACTTGCGCATTGGCAGGATGTATGACCGCTGCTTTGTTTACAGGCTGCTCAGGTTCTGACAATAAAGACAACTCGGGCAATGCAGATACATCAAATGTTAAGTCCATTTACTTTTTAAACTTTAAACCGGAGGTCGCAGAGAAGTATGAAGCAATTGCGAAGAAATATAAAGAGGAAACAGGTATTGAAGTAAAAGTTAAAACAGCGGCTTCAAACGAATATGAAAAAACTCTTACTTCCGAAATTGCAAAGTCGGACCCTCCGACAATTTTTCAAATTAACGGCCCCGTAGGTTATCAAAACTGGAAAGACTACTGCGCGGACATTAAGGATTCGGAGCTTTATAATATGCTCACCGATGAAAACAAATCGCTTGTCGTAACAGACGGCGACGGAGTTTACGGTATTCCGTATGCAATTGAGGGATACGGCATAATTTATAATGATGAAATTATGCAAAAATATTTTAACACAGACGGTGCAAAGGCTAAATCTGTTGACGAAATAAAAAACTTTGACACGCTTAGGCTTGTTGTTGAAGATATGCAGGATAAAAAAGATGAGCTCGGCATTGAAGGCGTATTCGGCTCAACATCACTAAAATCAGGCGATGACTGGAGATGGCAGACGCACCTTGCCAATATTCCGCTTTATTATGAGTTTAAAGAAAACGCTTCAGATGACGACGTTATAATAAACTGCTTGAATGCAAAGGAAATTCAATTCAAATACGCCGAAAATTATAAAAATATCTTTGACCTTTATACAAATAACTCCTGCACCGAGAAAACTCTTCTTGGCGGAAAGACAGTTGATGAATCAATGTCTGAGTTTGCAGTCGGCAAATGCGCTATGATTCAAAACGGAAACTGGGGATGGTCACAAATAAACGGCGTTAGCGGCAATGTGACAAAGGCCGAAAACATTAAATTTCTTCCTATTTACACCGGAATAGAAGGAGAAGAAAATCAAGGTATCTGCATAGGTACGGAAAACTATTTTTCAATCAACAGCAATGTTGACGAAGCAACGCAAAAAGCTTCGCTTGATTTTCTGGCGTGGCTGTTCTCAAGTGATTACGGTAAAGACCAGGTTACCAATCAGCTTGACTTCATCACTCCTTTTAAGACATTCAGCGAGGACGAACAGCCTTCAGACCCCTTGGCGCGCGAGGTTCTAAACTGGAAAGAAAAAGAAAGCGGCAATTTGAAAAACCCTGTTTGGATGTTTACAGCATTTCCAAGCGATAAGTTTAAAACCGACTTTGGCGCGTCTCTTCTTGAATATGTTCAGGGACAAAAAGACTGGTCAGATGTTGTTGAAGATGCCAAGGCATCATGGAAAACAGAGCGCGAAGCGTCAGCCCAGTAAAATTATACAAAAAAATAACTTAAATAAGGACCTCCTGCTCCCTCGGGAGCGGGAGGATTTTTAAAAGATAAATACTTTTGGAGGTCAAAATGCAAACAGCAATAAAAAAATGGTTTCCGATTCTTGCCCTTCCAACCGTAGTTGCATTTTCAATATCATTCTTAATACCGTTTATTATGGGTATCTATCTGTCCTTTTGCAGATTTAAAACTGTAAAAAATGCTACTTGGGTTGGTTTTGACAACTATCTAAGAGCTTTTGCAAATAAAGATTTTATTAATGCACTGTGGTTTACGGTAAAATTTACTGTCATTTCAGTAATTACAATTAATATTCTTGCGTTCATATTTGCAATGATTTTAACAAAATCACTCAGAGGAACAAATGTATTCAGAACAATATTCTTTATGCCAAACCTTATAGGAGGCATTGTTTTGGGCTACATTTGGCTTATGATCATTAACGGTGTTTTATATTATTTTAACGCTACCATAACAACAAATGCAACCTATGGCTTTTGGGGATTGGTCATACTTACAAACTGGCAGCTTATAGGTTATATGATGATTATTTATATTTCGGGAATACAAAACATTTCGCCAGACCTAATGGAAGCGGCACAAATTGACGGGGCAAACTCTTTTCAAAGGTTAATACACATAACTATTCCACAGGTTATGCCGTCAATTACAATTTGCCTGTTTCTTACAATTACAAACTCATTTAAAATGTTTGACCAGAACTACGCGCTTACCGCGGGCGCTCCGGGCACAAAAACTCAAATGCTCGCGCTTGACATCTACAACACTTTCTACGGTCGTGTAGGCTGGCAGGGTGTAGGACAGGCAAAGGCTGTAATATTCTTTCTGTTTGTTGCAGCAATTGCGCTGACGCAGTTGTTCCTTACCAGACGCAAGGAGGTTGAAAGCTAATGGCAGAAATGGTTAAACAGAGAAAACAAAAATCCCGAACGCCGATGAAAGGCAAAGACTGGGTAAAATTTATTATTCTTATAATTATTTCAATAATTTTTATTGCGCCGATTATTTTGGTTTTAATGAACAGCTTTAAGGGCAAGCTGTATGTAAGCAATGAACCCTTTGCGTTGCCTAACGCCGAAAGCTTTTCGGGGTTAAGCAACTATATAAACGGTATTCAGAAAATTAATTTTTTCTCGGCATTTTTTGTATCGTTATTCGTTACCGTTTTCTCGGTAATACTCATAATATTGGCCACATCAATGTGTGCGTGGTTTATTACAAGAATTAAAACGTGGTACACTAAACTTTTATATGTGTTATTTGCATTTGCAATGATCGTGCCTTTCCAAATGGTAATGTACCCAATGTCGCAGGTTGCAAATATGCTCAGCCTTGACAATATGTTAGGAATTGTAATTATCTATCTTGGATTCGGAGCAGGTCTGTCGGTGTTTTTGTTTGCCGGCTTTGTAAAGAGCGTTCCCGTTGAAATTGAGGAGGCCGCAATGATAGACGGCTGCGGACCTATGCGTACGTTCTTTCTTGTTGACTTTCCTATTCTTCGTCCGTCGGCAATCACGGTTGCAATTCTTAATGCAATGTGGATCTGGAACGACTACCTGCTTCCTACGCTCATACTCAGCAACACCAGAACGCTGCCAATGGCAATTCAGTATCTGCGCGGTGGATACGGCTCAATTGATATGGCGGCAATGATGGCTATGCTTGTTCTTGCAATTATTCCAATAATAATATTCTACTTTGTATGCCAGAAGTATATCATTAAGGGTGTTATGGCAGGCGCCGTTAAGGGCTAATGTTAATTCCTGCATATTAAAAGCAAAGAATAGTTTTACTTTAGCTGTGCATAATAAATTTTAAAGCAGCGATAAAGGGGTGAAACTATGAAGAAAAGGAAAGCAAAGAATGAAAGAATTGATATAGACCCGGAGCTTGAACTTAACTCCTGTTCCGCTTATGACTGTACGGGACTTATTCCGTCAGCAGTAAAAGACGAAGCGGAAGTTGAGTCATTTGAAGAAATCTATCCTTATTTAACACCGCCGGTAAAGCCCGATAAGGATATTAAAAATATACAGAAAAGTGATATGTAAACTAAAAGCACGCCGTATTATTCGGCGTGCTTTTGCGTGTGTATATATTAATAGAAACTAAATCATAAAATCTTTTATAAGCTTGTATTCTATTGACTCTGTGAGCGCAAGGCGGGACGCTTCGACAACGTCGCCCGACACACCGACAGTAGTCCAAACGTTTTTTCCGTCGGTTGAGGTTATGAGAACGCGGACGGTTGCCGCGGTTGCGTTTTTGCCGTCCATTACTCTGACCTTGTAGTCGCTTAAGTGCATTTTTTTAAGCATAGGATAAAATACTTCAAGCGCATGACGCAAAGCCTTATCAAGCGCGTTAATAGGTCCGTTGCCCTCTGCCGCCATAAGCTGCGTTTGATCTCCTACGCTTACCTTGACAATTGCCGTTGCGCTTGTTGAATCGTCGTCACTCGGTCTGCCGCCCATAACTCTGTATGTAATAAGCTCAAAGAATTTTTTGTATTTTCCGAGGTTACGGCGAATAAGAAGCTCAAAACTGCTTTCTGCGCCTTCAAATTGATACCCCTTGCTTTCAAGCTCTTTAAGCTCATAAAGGATATTTGCGGTTTCAGGGCTGGATTTTTCAATGGCAGGGTCAATTTTATGAATTTTTTCAAGAACTGCGCCTCTGCCCGCAATTTCGCTCATCAGTATTCTGCGTTCATTTCCGATAACCTCGGGATCAATGTGCTCAAAGCTCTTTGGCAGTTTAAGTACGCCGTCGGCATGCATTCCTGCTTTGTGCGCAAATGCCGAGCTGCCGACATATGGTTCATTGCTCTTAATTGAAATGTTTGAAATTTCTGCAATTTTCCGAGCGATTGGAGTAATTTTTTTTATATTTTCAGACGGAATACAGTTAAAACCCCTTGCCGTGTGCAGATTTGGAATAATTGTTGAAAGATTTGCGTTTCCGCATCGTTCGCCGTAGCCGAGATATGTACCCTGAACATGGTTTGCACCGCTCATTACAGCCATACATGAGTTTGCAACAGCCATACCTTTGTCGTTGTGCGCGTGAATACCTACCTTATCGCCAAATGTTTTTACAACATCGGCGACAATTGACGATATTTCGTCGGGAAAGGCGCCGCCGTTTGTGTCGCAGAGCACAAGAGAATCTGCGCCAGCGTCATTTGCGGCTTTAAGTGCTGCCATGGCGTATTCACGGTTGTCTTTGTAGCCGTCAAAAAAGTGTTCGGCGTCAAAGAAAACGATTTTGCCCTTGCTTTTAAGATATGATACCGTGTCATAAATCATATTAAAATTAGTATTGCCGTCAGTGCCGAGAATTTTGGTGACGTGCAAATACCAGCATTTACCGAAAATAGCTACGGCAGGAGTGTTGGCGGAGAGAAGTGCCGACAGGTTTTTATCGTCCTCGGCTTTACAGTCTTTGCGGCGTGTACTTCCGAATGCGACAAGTTTTGAGTTTTTAAGCGGTACTTTTGAAAAATGTTGAAAAAATTCAATATCTTTAGGATTTGAAAAAGGATTGCCCGCCTCAATATAATCAATACCGAGCTCGTCAAGCGCACTTACTATTGCAAGTTTGTCTTCTATTGAAAATGAAATTCCCTCGCCCTGTGCGCCGTCTCGCAAAGTGGAGTCAAAAATAGTTATTTTTTTAGTCATACAATAATCGCCTCTTTTTATTCCCGAGATGAAAGTAAAATGCTGCAAAGCGTATATCTGTACCTTCGGGAAACAGTAGCTTTTTGCATACCGGTTTTATATAGAATTAAAAGTTACATTTCAGTGATGATCTCGTTAATTGTTTTTCCCGGAGGAATCATAGGAAGCACATTTTGATCCGGGTTTATACGACAATCAACAACAACGGTTTTATTCAGGTCAACAGCCTTTTGCAAAACAGGTTTGATCTCATCCTTTGTGTTAATGCGCAGTCCCTCAACACCAAAGGCGTTTGCAAGAGCGACAAAGTCGGTGGCTCTGTGCGGGTCGGTCTGTGAAAAACGACTTTCATAAAACAGCTTTTGCCACTGACGAACCATTCCGAGTACCGAGTTGTTCATAATAATAATAACAACAGGCAGATCATATGAGTTCATAGTAACAAGTTCGTTTAGGTTCATATGGAAGCTGCCGTCACCCGTAATTAGAAATACTCTTTTATCGGGATTAGCCGACTGCGCGCCGATAGCTGCGCCCATACCAAAGCCCATTGTACCCATTCCGCCCGAAGTGAGCAGAGTTTTTTCCTTTTCAATTTTACTGTACTGAGCAACCCACATTTGGTGCTGACCAACGTCGGTTGCAATAAAATCATCTTCTGACTTTATTTCATTTACGGTTTCAATAATCTCCTGCGGCAGCGGAAAATCGCTTTCGGGGAGTTTTTTATTGTCAAAGTGGTGTTTCCACTCCTCCATTTGACTAAGCCATTCTGCATGGTTTTGTTGTTCCATACCTGATGTCAGAACGCTGAGAATTTCTTTTACATCTCCGAGTATGTACTCGTCAACATGGACGTTTTTATTGATTTCTTTTTCATCAATTTCAAACTGAACGATTTTAGACTGTTCGCCGAATTTTTTACGGTCGCCCGCAACACGGTCTGAAAATCTTACGCCGCAGGCAATCATTAAGTCGCAGTTTGCGGTTGCCATACCAGTTTCATAACCGCCGTGCATACCTATGTTTCCGACGCAAAGGGGATGACTTGCCGGAATACATCCAAGCCCCATCAGTGAGCAGCAGACGGGCGCGTCAATAAGCTCTGCAAAAGCTTTAAATTCATTACCGGCATTTCCGCTTATAATACCGCCGCCTGCGTAAATCATAGGGCGTTTGGCATTTTTTATCATTTCCAGGACAATGCTTATTTTTTCCGGATTCTTGATTTTAACGGTTTCAGGAGCCTTGGGTCGTACAGGCATATAATCAGTTTTATTTGCTGTTACATCCTTAGGCACGTCAACAAGTACGGGACCTTTTCTGCCCTGCTGTGCAAGTTCAAAGGCTCTGCGTATTGTGGGAGCAAGGTCTTCAACCTTTTTTACAAGAAAGCTTGCTTTTGTGACAGGCTTTACTATGTTGACAATGTCAACCTCCTGAAAACTGTCACGTCCGAGCTGGTCGGTATTGACGTTGCCTGTAATTGCAACAACGGGAATACTGTCGATATTGGCAGTGGCAAGACCCGTTACAATATTTGTTGCGCCGGGGCCCGATGTTGTCATAACAACGCCTGTTCTGCCCGTAGAGCGCGCGTAACCGTCGGCAGCGTGAGAAGCACCCTGTTCGTGAGCCGTAAGAACGTGTTTGATTCTGTCGCTGTACTTGTAAAGAGCGTCATAAGTATTAAGAGCAGATCCGCCCGGATAACCGAAAACGGTGTCAACACCCTGTTCAAGCAAGCATTCACAAATGATTTCTGCACCTGTAAGCTGCATTATAATCTCTCCAATCTTTTAATTCACATATTGTTAATTCGCATAAATACAGTCAAGGTAAGCAAATATGCCCTGACAAAAGTTGTAAATAAAAGGCTTCGTCTCGTAAAGAGACGAAGCCTGACTTCGCGGTACCACTCTTTTTCGCCTTCAAAAAAGCCTCTGTCTGTATCGGGAATATTCCTAATACATTTTCATATAACGGTGAAAACCGAAACCGTTTACTTGCGCCCGCGTTTAACGGTTCTGCTAATGGGTGATATTCCCGATACACTTATACCGTTTTTCACCTGCCAACGGCTCTCTGAAAAAGTTGGAAGCGGGGGTTTGTCCCAGTCAAAGCATTTTTAATATTAATACTTATTATATTGTACTTAATTGCAGTAAAGATGTCAATACTGTATCAAAAATATTTGCAATATTTTTGCGGATTTTTGTAAATTCAATATAATTTAAAAAATTCGTTTATTGCGGCAACCGTTTTTTGGCTTGCAAGTTCACAAAATTTTACAAAATCCATTCCCTTGTTCTCGTCAAGGTCATCGGATATTGCCCGAATTATTCCGTAGGGTACATTGCAGCAGAAACAAACGTGTCCTATTGCGGCGCCTTCCATTTCGCAGGCAAGAGCATTAAATTTTTTGGCAATATGCAAACGTTTTTTTCTGTCAGACACAAATATGTCGCCGCTTGCGATTATTCCTGTTTTAACATTCGTTGAGGGAATTTTACTGCATACTTCGGCAAGTTCTGCGGAAATTTTTTTGTCGCACTCAAAGTACATAATTTTTTGATCGCGAAAAGTTACTTCACCCTGACTGTCGCCGAGAGCGGTTAAATTCATATCATGTTCAACAGATTTTGCGGCTACAACAATGTCACCTATGCTTACAAGCTTTGAAAGCGACCCGGCAACGCCGCTGTTAATTATAAAATCGGGCTCGTATTTTACAATGAGAGCAAGCGTACACATTGCCGCGTTTACTTTACCCACACCGCACACAACGATCACAATGTCTTTTCCATGCAGTGTTCCGGTCGTGAATTTGAGTCCTGCATAAGTGGATGTTGCTGTGTTTTCGGTCAAAGCAATAATTCCGTCTGCTTCAATTTGCATTGCACAAATAATTCCTGTCACATTAATTGCTCCTGTCAATGGAATGATATTGAAAAAGTCTTATTGAATATTTTAAATTTTAACCTTTTGGTATAAATTAAAAATTTCCGGTTTGGTACATAATTACCGATAGCGCCGCAAGAGGTGCGGTTTCGGCTCTTAAAATGCGTTTGCCCAGCGTTGCCGCGCAGCCGCCGTTATTTACCATAAAATCAACTTCGCTCTGTTCAAATCCGCCTTCGCTTCCTATGAACATTCCAATTGTTTTGGGAGTTTTTTCAAGTATTTTCTTAACAGATTCGCCGCCCTGTTCGTAAAATATAATTGATTTTTCATTTCGGCTTGTATGGTCAACCGCGCCCAAAAATGTTTTGCAGGCACAAACCTC
The DNA here is from genome assembly GCA_947623205.1 of uncultured Clostridia bacterium. Taxonomy (GTDB): domain Bacteria; phylum Bacillota; class Clostridia; order Oscillospirales; family Acutalibacteraceae; genus Ruminococcoides. Next base: position 17,089 of record CANQGM010000017.1, on the reverse strand, counting down.
CGGAATAATTCCCCGTCTGCTCTGCATTGCGGCCTGCATGGCAATTTTCTGCCAGCGTTCTCTTTTTTTTGCCAATGTCTTTTTATCGGGGCGTGAAATGCACCTTGCTGAAATCATCGGGACGATCCTGCTTACGCCAAGCTCAACGCACTTTTGAATAATATGATCCATTTTATCGCTTTTAGGCAGCGCCTGATAAAGCGTGACAAAAACGTCGGGCTCGTTTTCACAGGGCTTTTTTGAAATAATCTCAACAGTAACGCTGTCGCTTGTAATGCTGAATACCTCACACTTACACTCCGTTTTGTCGGGAGTTACAATAGTTAAATCTTCGCCTTTCTGCATTTTAAGCACCTTAGATATGTGCTTTGCGTTTTCACCCGATAATATATATTGATTTGAAGTTATATTGTTTTCTGAAAAAAACCACGGCATAAAAAATTTTCCTTATCGTTTTTTTATTGAATATATTAATTATAATATACCAAAAATCAAAAGTAATTGCAATAAACAAATACTCGTGATAAAATAAATTAATATATTAACAGGTAATTATTTCTTTTTTTACGGAGATGATATTATTGATAACGCTTACCGATATTGATATAATTCAGCTTTTGCGAAAGCATAATCTTAATGCTGACACTTTGCAGGAGAATGTTGTTCAAAAGCTGAAAGAAAAAAATATGAAGGCAGCAACCGCCGAAAGCTGTACCGGAGGTCTTATCAGTCAAAGAATAACACAGGTCAGCGGCGCAAGTCAGGTTTTTGACTGCGGTGTGTGTTCGTATTCAAACGATATAAAGCATAAGGTGTTGGGCGTGTCAAATGAAACGCTTTCCGTACTTGGCGCGGTGTCTTCCGAAACTGCAATGCAAATGGCAGAAGGCGTAAAAAAGCTTTCGGGTGCGGACATAGGCATAAGCACAACGGGTGTTGCGGGACCTACGGGAGGAACACCCGAAAAACCTGTGGGACTTGTTTATGTCGGAGTTTGTACAAAGGATAAGACCTACCCGATAAAACTTGAGCTCGGAGGAAGCCAAAATAGGACCAACACAAGAGACTATATAAGAAAAATGACGTCAGACGCTGTTTTGCTGACTATTTTAAGCATATTGTAAATGTTTGAAAAAAATCTTGTAAAAAATATGTTTATATGCTAATATATACTTATTGCTATTTGAATATAGGGCATTTTGCGCCTAAAATTCATAGGTTTGAGATTTAATATCCGTCAGAATGGAGTTGATTTTTATGGTCAGAAGCGCAGGTATTCTTCTTTCGATTACTTCGCTTCCGTCCCCCTACGGAATAGGCACCATCGGCAAGGAAGCTCGCAAATTTGCAGACTTTCTTAAAAAAGCGGGTCAAAAGGTGTGGCAGATCCTTCCGGTTGGGCCTACAAGCTACGGCGATTCACCGTACCAGTCATTTTCAACATACGCAGGCAATCCGTATCTGATCGATCTTGATACCCTGTGTGAGGAAGGTCTTGTAACAAAAGAACAGATCGAGAGCTATGACTGGGGATCAAATGATGCCGAGGTCGACTACGAAAAGATTTACAACAGCAGATTTAAAGTTTTAAAAATTGCATACGACAACTTTAAAAAATGTGACCAGAAAAGTTTTTTGTCTTTTAAACGCAAAAACAGCAAATGGCTGAAAAACTATGCTCTTTATATGGCTGTTAAAAGTAGTTTTGATATGGTTTCATGGACAGAGTGGCCTGACGAAGAAATCAAAATGCACGAAGATGCGGCTGTAAAACGCTATGAGCGCAAGCTAAAAGATGACGTTGAATTTTGGAAGTTTGTACAGTTCAAGTTTTATGAGCAGTGGGATTCGTTTCGTGCTTATGTAAACGGACTTGGAATAAAAATTCTTGGCGACATGCCTATTTATGTGGCAATGGACAGCGCAGATATATGGGCAAATCCCGAACTTTTTCAGCTTTACGATGACGGTGACCCAATAGCTGTTGCGGGATGTCCGCCGGACTATTTTTCTGCTACGGGTCAGCTTTGGGGCAATCCTCTTTATGACTGGGATTACCTTGAACAAACAGATTATGAGTGGTGGTTTGAGCGCATTAAGGCGGCTTCAAAGCTTTTTGACATAACACGAATTGACCACTTCAGAGCTTTTGCAAGCTACTATTCAATTCCGTATCCCGCTGAAAATGCGGTCAACGGAGAATGGATCGAAGGTCCCCGCATTAAATTCTTTGAAATGATGGAAGAAGAAATTGGGAAAATCAATATTGTTGCCGAGGATCTCGGAACGCTTACTCCCGATGTTACCGAACTGATGGAGCAGACCGGTTATCCGGGAATGAAGGTTCTTGAATTTGCCTTTGACAGCGGGGAAGAAAACAACTATCTGCCTCACAGGTACAACGAAAACTGTGTTGTTTACACAGGCACGCACGATAACGATACGGTAATGGGATGGCTTGAAACAGCTGACCCGGCAGATATTCGGTTTGCAAAAAACTATTGTAAAATATCTGAGGACGAGCCTTTTAACTGGGGACTTATCCGCACTGCATATGAAAGCAGGGCCGATATGGCAATTGTTCCCATGCAAGACATTCTCGGCCTTGGAAAGGAAGCAAGAATGAATATTCCGTCAACGCTTGGCGGTAATTGGGTATGGCGACTTGATAGCGATGCTCTCACAGATGAGCTTGCAGATAAATTAAAATCTATGTCTGAAAATAGCGGACGACTGGAGGATTAATTAATGGGTAATATTATGGAAAAACTTGAACTCACGGCTCAGTCAATGTATTGTAAAAAAATTGAAGAGCTTACACCTTCCGAGCTTCATCTTTCACTCGGCAAGGCTGTAATGGGTGAAATTGCTGACAAATGGGAGTCAAGCAAAGCAAAGCACAACAAAGAACGCAGAGCTTATTACTTCTCGGCAGAATTTCTTATGGGAAGAATGATGTACAACAACCTTTACTGCCTCGGTATTCTTGACGATGTTACGAAAATGCTGAAGAAAAAGGGCGTTGACATAAATTCCTTTGAAGACATTGATGATTCTGCTCTCGGCAACGGCGGTCTCGGACGTCTTGCGGCCTGTTACCTTGACAGCGCGGCAACACATGAGGTTCCGCTTGACGGATATGGAATCCGCTACAAATACGGTCTATTTAAGCAGCTTATTAAGGACGGTTATCAGGTAGAAACCGCTGATAACTGGCAGAAGTTTGAAGACCCGTGGTGTATGCGCCGTGAGGATGAGGCGGTTAATGTATCTTTTAAAAACCAAACAGTTAAGGCCGTGCCTTATGATATGGCTATTATAGGCTGTAAAACAGACAACATTAATACTCTTCGTCTTTGGCAGGCAGAAGCAGTAAACGACTTTGATTTTAATGCTTTTAACAATACAGAGTATGACAAGGCTGTTAAAGAGAAGAACGACGCAGAAAACATTACAATGGTTCTTTATCCTAATGATAATAAGTACGAAGGCAAAGTTTTAAGATTAAAACAGCAGTATTTCTTCTGCTCGGCTTCACTTCAGGACATTATGCGCCGCTACAAAGCAAAACACGGCAACGATTTCAGCTTTTTTGCAAAAGAAAACGCAATTCAGCTCAATGATACGCACCCCGTTTCATGTGTTCCCGAACTTGTAAGACTTCTTATGGCAGAAGGTCTTAATTTTGACGACGCGTTTGAAATTGCCAGAAAGACCTGTTCTTATACAAACCACACTGTTCTCGGAGAGGCGCTTGAAAAATGGCCGGCAGACCTTATGACACAGGTAATTCCCGAAATTTATCACATTATCTGCCTTATCGCCAATAAATGTCAGGAAGAGCTTACCGCCAAGGGAATTAGCGAAGAAATGAAAGCTAAAATGCGTATTGTTGACGGCAACATTGTTCATATGGCAAGACTTGCAACATATGCGGCCACTTATGTAAACGGCGTTGCAAAGCTTCATACCGAAATTCTTAAAGACGATGTTCTAAAAGAGTGGTATCAGGTTTATCCCGAGAGATTCCAGAACAAAACAAACGGAATAACACAGCGTCGCTGGCTTGGTCTTTGCAACCCCGAGCTTTCCGCACTTATAACAGAAAAAGTCGGTTCGGACAATTGGCTTACAGACCTTTCGCTCATTTCAAAGCTTAACGATTGTATGGACGCAAGAACAATTAATAAATTTAACAATATTAAAAAGAAAAAGAAAGTTCAGCTTGCAGAGTATATTAAAAAGATGGACGGCTTTGATATAAATCCCGATACAATTTTTGATATTCAGGTAAAGCGTCTTCATGAGTACAAAAGACAGCTGCTCAATGCTTTTTCTATTATGACAATCTACTTCAGATTAAAAGATAAAAAGCTCAAAAACTGGACTCCTACAACATTTATATTCGGCGCCAAGGCAGCCCCCGGCTACGCAAGAGCTAAGGCGATCATCAAGTATATTAACGAGATAGCTAAGCTTGTAAATAATGACCCCGACACAAAGGATATGCTTCAGGTTTACTTCATTTCAAACTACAATGTATCATATGCCGAAAAGCTTGTTGTTGCAGCTGATATTTCAGAGCAGACTTCAACGGCAGGTCTTGAGGCGTCTGGTACGGGAAATATGAAATTTATGCTCAACGGAGCTGTCACACTCGGAACATACGACGGCGCTAACATTGAAATTGCCGAGTGTGCCGGTGAAGAAAATGAATATATTTTCGGTGCAAGAGTTGAGGATATTGAAAAACTCAAAGCAGAAGGATATGATCCAAAAGCGCTCTACGATGCCAACCCCGAAATCAAAAGAGTTGTTGATACTCTTATCGACGGTACTTTTGATGATGGCGGCGCTCACGGCGAAGGCAGCTTCAGGGAGCTCCACGACGCTCTCCTTAAAGATTCATCATGGCAGAAGGCAGACCATTACTTCCTCATTTATGATTTGCCTCTGTATGTTGATGCAAAAATCAGAGCAAATTCAGATTATGCCGACCGTAAAGAGTTTGGCAGAAAGTGCCTTATGAATGTTGCAAACGCAGGTAAGTTCTCGTCAGACCGTGCTATTATAGAATATGCTAAAGAAATTTGGCACACAAGCTATAAAAAGTGATTTAATTATTCAACGCACAAGCGCACTCCGCACGGAGTGCGCTTTTTGCAGAACGTGCAGATTATAAATAAGGTACAAACCTGTTGTTGTAAATTGTAAGTTTGTGTGTTATAATTTACTGTATCTTTTATTAAAAAAGAAAGAGAATATGCCGTAATATGGAAAAGTTAAACCAACGAACCGTTGCGGTTGTTAATTTAAGCCTGCTTGAACATAATGTAAAAAATATACGTTCCCGTCTTAACGGCGGCGTAGAAATAATGGCAGTGCTTAAAGGCGACGGATACGGTCACGGAGAAAAAGAAATTTATCCTACTCTGAAAAAATGCGGAGTTGAAAAATATGCCGTTGCCGTTTGGGAAGAGGGTGCGTCACTGCGTGAAGCAGGCGCGGACGAGCCTATACTCTTGCTTGGAGACATATTTGACGATCAACTTGATAAACTAATAGAACACAATCTTACACCCACAATTTTTTCGGCTGATACTGCCGAAAAGCTTAACAGGCTTGCAAAGAAAAACGGTGTTGTTCAGCCAATCAATATTAAAATTGACACAGGTATGAGCCGCATAGGTTTTCCGGCGGATGATTCGTCAATTCCCATTATTTCACGAATCAATGAAATGGAAAATCTTAAAATAACCGGGGCTTTTACCCATTTTTCAAGGGCAGATGAAAAGGACGGCAAAAGCGCGAAAAAACAGCTTGATTTGTTTCTTAAAATAATTGACAAAATCGAAAGAGCGGGCGTAAAAATTCCATGCAGGCACGTTGCCAACAGTCCGGCAATTTTGCTGAGACCCGAAACACAGCTTGACGCCGTGCGTGCAGGCGATGTGCTTTACGGTCTTTGCCCGATAGATGAAAAAGATTGGGGAAGAGAAAATTTAAGGCAAATTATAAGCTGGTACACCTATGTTGTAATGGTCAAGGAGGTTCCCAAGGGTACGGAAGTAGGTTACGGCGGAACATATATTACAAACAGACCTACCAAAATTGCAACGATACCGGTCGGCTTTGCAGACGGTTACAGCAGGCGGCTTTCAAATAAAGGTAAAGTAGTTATTAACGGAAAATACGCGCCGATTATCGGACGTATTTGTATGGACCAGTTTATGGTTGACGTTACTGAAATTGAGGATGTCAGGCGCGGGGACACTGTTACTCTGCTTGACGAAAACCTCAGCGTTTTGTGGATGGCTGATTTGCTTGAAACCAATGTTGATGAAATTGTTTGCGGAATTTCAAAACGCGTTCCGAGGATCTACAAATAAATAATGTAATTTACAGGAGAGAAAAAATGAAAGACAGAGGGTACATTTTTCGCGTGCTTGCTCATGCGAGTTTTGAAAAGATGAATTCGGCCATTGAAGCCGTTCACGAAAAAACCGGAAAAAACAGAGCCGCAATCTTTTTAGATATGCTTTGGTGCGCTAAGCGTTACGGTGCAGGATATTACGATTATCAGATTTTTGCGTTTTACGACCTTAACAGTGAACAGCGAAAAACTTATATTACACGGTTAATAAGCAAAAAGCTTAATATGTTTATGAACGATGCGGAATATGCGCATTTGTTTGATAATAAGGACGAATTTTACGCACTTTTTAAGGATTATATCGGACGCGGATTTTTACAGCTTGAGAATGCGTCGAAAGAAGAGATAAAAAAGTTTGTAAGCTCAAGGGAATACCTTTTCTGTAAATTGCAGGACAAGGAGTGCGGCATAGGATGCGAACGTCTGAAGGTAAGCGATTATAAAGATTTTGATTCACTCTACAATTATATAAAAGAAAAAGGCTTTTGTACAATTGAGGACAGCATAGTTCAGCACCCTGCGCTTAACAGGCTGTACCCAAATTCGGTCAACAGCCTTAGAATAATTACAATTCTTGATAACAATAAAGTGCCTCACTGCATTTATATGGTTCAAAAAATGGGTTACAACGGACGAATTATTGACAACAACGGTCTGTTTGCTCCTGTTGACCTTGAAACGGGCAAAATTAAATTTCCTGCGCACTCTGGCGACACAACAAGAGGGGTTGTTTACACCGAACATCCCGACACCCATGTAAAACTGCTTGGGTATCAAATTCCTTTTGTCAAAGAGGCGGTTGATATGTGCCTTAAAGCAGCCCTTGTCGTTCCTCAAATTCGTTATATAGGCTGGGATGTTGCGCTTACCGAAAACGGCCCCGCAATTATTGAAGGCAACACATATTGCGCCCATGACTTTTGGCAGCTGCCTCCGCATACCCCGGATAAAATCGGTATGCTCCCCATAATTAAAAAATATGTTCCGGATTTTAAGTATTGATATAAGCAAAACAGGTTTCCTGGTCAGGAAACCTGTTTTTTATATATTTATAAAACATCCTTTGTCAATAACATAGTGCGTTTTAAATAGAAATTAAAAATTTAATTATGAGCAGCCGCAGCCACAGCCGTTGTTGTCATAATTGTTGTTTCCGTTACAGCAGCTAAGAATAACTATAAGCAGAATAATCCATGTGCAGCAGTTGTTGTTATTACCTAAAAAGTTACACATAAGCGTTTTCCTCCTTTCGTTTACAATACATATTATTGCGAAAGATTAAACTTGTTACAATTATAATTTAAGTATTTTATTTTGTGCGTAAAACCAATTGTTACAAAGGTATTGGTTGTTTAAAAATAAAAAACGGATGGTATTTATTCACCATCCGTTTTATGATAAAAAATTATTAAACATTAAACCTGAACAGCACGACATCGCCGTCTTTCATAACGTAGTCCTTACCTTCGCTGCGCACAAGGCCTTTTTCTTTAGCCGCGGTCATACTGCCGCAGGCAATTAAATCTTCATACGCAATAACTTCGGCTCTGATAAATCCGCGCTCGAAATCGGAATGGATTTTGCCTGCCGCCTGGGGAGCTTTTGTGCCGCTCTTGATCGTCCACGCGCGAACCTCCTGCTTTCCTGCCGTAAGATATGAAATAAGCCCCAGCAGAGAATAACATTCTTTAATAAGGCGGTCAAGTCCGCTTTCCTCAAGATTCATATCGGCAAGAAACATTTCTTTTTCTTCTCTGTCCATTTCGACAATTTCTTCTTCTATCTGTGCGCAAATGGGAAGAACGCCCGAATGTTCCTCATCTGCAATTTTCTGAACAGCTTTATAGCCTGTGTTGTTTTCTATGCCGTTTGAAAAATCCTCATCACTCATATTTGCCGCATAAATTACGGGTTTGTTTGTAAGAAGAGCAACCTCAGAAAGCAGGGCCTTTTCCTCTTCGTCACATTCTACGCTTCTTGCAGGTTTACCCTGTTCAAGAACAGCAAGCACGCGCTCATAAAAATCAAGGTCTTTCTGATATTTTTTATCGCCCTTCAACATCTTTTTTGTCTTGTCGATTCTGCGCTCCATCATTTCAACATCAGAAAGTATAAGCTCAAGATTAATTGTCTCAATGTCACGGGCAGGGTCAATGTTCCCCTCAACGTGAATTATATCACTGTTTTCAAAACAGCGCACAACGTGAACTATTGCGTCACACTCACGAATGTTAGAAAGAAATTTGTTTCCCAGACCTTCGCCCTTTGACGCTCCTTTTACAAGTCCTGCAATATCAACAAATTCAATGGAGGCAGGAGTATATTTATCAGGGTCGTACATTTCTGCAAGCTTGTCAAGACGCTTGTCGGGAACATCAACAACGCCTATGTTAGGCTCAATTGTACAGAAAGGATAGTTTGCGCTTTGTGCGCCTGCGTTTGTAATGGCGTTAAAAAGAGTGCTTTTGCCTACGTTCGGCAGACCTACTATACCTAATTTCATTTTTTATCAAACTCCTTTATTTATCAGGGTTTTTGAAGATTTTATTTTTGATTTTACGCCACTTTACGCCATTTAGGCTGTTTTTGAGGAAGATTTTTCAAAAATCTTCATAGCGTTATTAAGGGAATCGGTTGAAACGTGAACATATCTATCCATAGTTGTCTTTATAGAAGAATGTCCTAAAATCTTTTGTAAGCTCTTAGGTTGTACGCCGTACTCTATTGCACGAGTTGCAAAGGTGTGACGTAAAGCGTGCATACTAAAGCGTGGTATTCCTGCAATGTCACACAGCTTGTACAGGTGAGCGTCATAAGATGAATTTTTTTCAGGCTCGCCTGTTCGGTAATTGATAAATACCAAGTCCCTCATAATCAGCTTGGCAATTTTTCCTGTTCTTCGGTCAGTATATTCCAAAGTTTGTTTTAACAATTCCGACTCTTTACGTGTGCTGCGTTCATCATACAATTCTTTAAGAATACTGTATGCGTGTGTTGTCAGCGGAATTGTGCGGTAGCTCGTTGGCGTTTTAGGCGGTCCTGCTCTCCAATACTTTTGCTTATGTCGAAATTCAAGGGTTTTGGTTACGGTCAAAGTTCTGTTTTTCCAATCAATATTATCCCACGTTAAACCGATTAACTCACCAGTTCTAAGACCTGTTTCCAAAATCAATGCATATTGTCTGTAGTTATGTGATGTCATTGCCGTATCAAGAAAAATTTCCTGTTCCTCAACTGATAAATAATGAATATCGTCAACCGCTTTAATTGGTTTTGAGTACCGAACGCCGTCCATTGGGTGCTTAGATATTATATCATTCATCATAGCCGTTCTGAATAGAGTTCCCATGGTTATGTATGTTTGGCGTATTGTTGAGCCTGCGTATTCACTATCCATTTGTTTCAGTACTTTTTTACAATGCAAGGGTTTAACATCAGCAATATTCATATTGCCAATAATAGGTTTTATGTTTCTTTCGTAACGCTCCTTATAATTTCGGCGTGTGTTTGGTGCAAGGTCAAAGATTATGTTTTCAAACCACGCATTAAACCACATATCAACAGTCATATTCTTTGGTAAGCTGTTATCAATTGATGTAATTCCGTGACGTTCCTCATATCTTCTATCGCCTAACCATTGTTTAGCTTCATTAGGCGTATCAAAGTATTTTTCTACTCTCTTGCCATTTGAAGAAAATCGAGCGGAATATCTTCCGTCTTTCCTTTGGCTGATACCTGTACCAAGTTCTTTACCCTTTAAGTTTTTACCCATATATTGTATATCTCCTTTCATAGAAATGAAAAGAGCCTAATACAATTTAGTATTATATCACAATAAATTACAAATCTCAATGCGTATATGTAAAAATTAAGTACACAAAAAATCAAACTGTAAGGCTCTTTGATAAGTATTCTTCAAACTCCTTGCGTTTAACGAGTTTTCGATTTCCATTGAAAAGCACAAATTTACAATAGGGGTCATTTAACATTCTTGCAATATGATTTATACCGATATTTGAATATTCAGCCGCTTCACGAATTGTTAAATTCAGTTTTTTATGTATAGGTACTTTTTCAAAGTTGTTAGTTGTTGACATAATAGTCCCCCCTTTTTCTTGTTAGTTTATAACTTGTTTATTATTTCTAAGAATTTTTCACAACTTTCCCGACGTTTAGGAGCAACTTTATATTTACGATAATTCTTTTTAGGCTTAGGAATTTCGCTATGCAGAGGTACACCGTTTTTGGCTAAAAAACACCTTAACACATCAAGGGTGTAACCACGCTCATCACCTATAATTTTGTTTGTGTAAATTTCTACAAGTACATAACTTTGACAACTGCGATAACGCATTGCCTTATACCATGTATAGTAAGGGCGAAGTTCAATACCCATATTCAAAAAGACTTCTTTAATTCGCCAATGACTATATGGAAGGTAAGAGTGCCTGATTGTAAAATTCTCAACGCCCTCTAACTGTTGTTCAAGATATGTATCTTCATCTTCAAATGAATTCATATTTTAAACCTCCTCGTTAAAAAGTTTATTAAATTCTTTATCTGAAATTATTTCAGATTTAATGTCGTAATTTTCGGTTTTCTCGGAGTTAAATGTTTCGGGTCTTGTTATTATATTACCGCAGAGAAACGGCAAAAGTTCTTCAATATTTTCTTGAGTTGTTTTAGTATTTGCAATTTTTTGGGCTTCAAACTCGACTAAAGTGTCATTAAAATATTCTATTGGTTTAGAGTATTTCATTTCTAAATCGTCCCACTTTTGAATACTAATAACGGATTTATTCATTTTGATGTAAAACTGACATCTACGCTTAAGTTGTTGTATCGGCTCATTTTCATTTTCAAAAACATTATGGTAAAATTCTTCAATAGGCAAAACAGAGGTAAGTATAATTAGCTCTGCATTAAGATATTTATTCTTATATCTGCTCTTAATTGATGAAGCAGTGTAAGGGTCTAAGAGCTTTAATAAGTCTGACAAACCTAAACAAGACGGTCTGACATCATCAAGTATCAAACAAGGCTGTTGACAATAACCGTCCATTATATCATTACTTCCCGAAGATATAAAATAGTCAAGACCCTTTTCATTTGCTATTTTCTTTGCAAGTGTTGTTTTACCCGAACCAGACTGACCGCATATATAAATAACTGTTGTTTGCCTTTCCTTTTGTGTAGCTTGCAAATATTCAGAGCGGATTTTAAATGCTTCATTTATTTTCCTTGCTTCATATACCAACATCAAATTATCAATCTCTAAAGTTTTGTTGTACTCTCGTATTTCACCTGATAAGATTTTTTGTAAAACTTCATCAAGCACGGATTTATTCTTTTCGTGCTCAATAATAGTTTCAACATTGAAATTAGAAACAATTTCATCTGCGTTATATTGGTACTTATCAGGTGCGTTTGCGTGTGTCAAGTATAAAATGGCGTCTGTAAATTTTCCGTGTATATTGGAAACAAAATTTTGAGGAATATCAAACCACTTAGCTATTGAAGTAAATTGTTGAGGTTGATTGCGTTTAAAGCGAATTATAAGGTGAATATGTTCAGGCTTTAATGTTCCTGCCTTGTGTTCAGGATTTTTAGCTTCATCTTCTGTTGTATAAATATCTTTGTTGTGAATAATATAGGCGTATTCCTTTATACAATTTGCTTTATCTGCAAGATTTTTAGGTAGCTCTTCGATATTTATAATTGTTTCGTCTTTGTCATTTTTCAGTCTTGAAACAATTTCACAAGCTCGAATAGTCTTAGGAATATAAATCACCTCTTTACATTAAATTTCTAAAACTTATCAAGTAGATAAAAGTTTTAACAAACGCTCAATGTATTTTTCATTCTTGAGCAGTTTTCTATCTCGTGTGACTGCATTTTTACAGTAGAGAAAAGAATTTTGATTATCAATGTAAATCACATCAATAGTCATTGTAGTACCGTCATAAAACAGTCTATCAATGAATACAGAAAATACATTATTATACTTTACATTAAGTCCGTAAACACCGTATGATAAAGCAGTCTGATTACAATATCCTTGCAAAATCTGTTTGAAAGTAGCCTTGTCATAATGAGGTCTTTGAGGTACAATGATTTCAAAACGGTAACGCACTGTATTTTGGTGGACAGTATAATCCTTTGATTCAATAGACCCCAAACTATTAACAGGCAAATTTAACTCTTGATTATTCTGCCGTATAACATCATATAAAAATCTGTGTAAACAATTGTATGTATATATACAGTCCTTTGTAATAATGTGTTCAACAAAGCGGTTAATTGCTCTATCAACTGATTTTTTTATTATATATATTACTGAAGTTCTCGGCATAATAATACACCTTCCTTTGTATAAATTATTGTTATTTTTATTACTATTTTTTGTTTTTACTTCTACCATATCTACCAAGACAGGACAAGCCCCCTGTCTTGGCAAAATAGCTTGTACAGGCAATTTTAATAAAATTAATCTTCCAACTACCACTTACTAATAAATTTTTTGTTGTCGCTTTGGTGGAGCTTCGCCCCACCGTCAGCGACTGCCAAAAAATATTGTAGACTACTCGATTGGTGCTTCGTTAGACCAATCTACTAAAATATCCAAACTGGCAATTTTTTTACCGTCATCAGAAAAATATAGGTCAACTAAAGTACCCCAACCGCAGTTATCCAAAGTTCTTGCGACGGTGTCTTCGGCAGTGGGTAAAACGGTATATTTTCTAATATCAGATTTGAGTTTACCGCCATAAACAAGTACCGTCAGAACAAGTGCTTTGTTATATTTTATAACCTTACCCGCTTCATTAGTAAATTCCCCATCGTCTCTTTGTTTTTCTTCAAGTAAAATACATCTAAGTTTTGAGGTTATAGTACGCATTACTCTACACCTTCTTTCTTTTTGATATTGGAAATGACCTCGCTATGTAACAGAAAACTTTGAATATATCCTACGGCATACGCAAAATTCTGTATAAGATTGTCCCTTTTGAAATCAGTACTGAAAATTTGAATACTAACCGCACATTCATTTGGGTCAATGTTAATCTCATATTCTTTGTTTTCTGGATTGACAGCTTCAGATTTAAAATTATAAGGATTAAACTCGTAATGACTTTTAAGAGAGCCCAACATTGTCTTAAAATCATTAATCATATCATTAAAATTAATATGGCTATTGTTTATAAAAGCAGAAATTTCAGCTACACCGTTATCGCTAATATCAGCGTTAAGATTGTAATCGAAACTCTTAAAATTGCCTGAAACTTTTTCCATATAAATATTTTTAAATTTTCTATCAGACATAAAATCCTCCAAATTAAATTTTTACAATAATATATAACTTACAATTTTAATATATTGAATAAATTGTAGGTGATCGTATAACCGCCACTTTTAATTTACCCCTCTCATTGTTTTTTCACTATATGGACACTTCCTATAGAAAATTGGGGGTGTTTTTAAAAAATTTTTTGAATTTTTTTTATTGCTGACTGCACTGATTCATAGGCAGTTTTTTTGTCAATACCTTCTTTTATTGCAATTACCCTATATGTATCTCCGTTTGCAAACATTAGAAGTCTACGCTGTTGCTTTTCGGAGAGTTTACGAAAGGCTTCACTAAAATTTTTACTTTCTTCATTTTTTTCACAAAGTCGCTCTGATTCCTCAGAAGGGTAGGTATCGTAATAACCATACTTTTCTCCCTCGTACAAAGCAGATTCTAATGAATAATTATGACGCCTTTCTCTTCTACTGATCCTCTCCATATATGCTTTGTTTTCTTTATCAAATTCATAAATTTCTTTACTAACCTCAACTTCGATAAATCCGTATGGAGTACGTTGCTTAATTAAATATTTTTCTGACATTTTTCTCGTCCTTTCTGCTGATGTATCAGTCAGGACAAGAAACAAAATAGACTTAAAGCCTTCGGTACCTTAATCCATTAAGCCTAAAAGGGTGCACAAAGGTAAAGGGTACCGAATTTTCATTACTATATAAATTTATAGTAGCTTGAAAATATCTTGTATCCTCGCCCTGATGTACACTCAGGCTTGAATATTTTTTTTATATTTAAATATGATTGCTCATATTTTTACCACTTTCACTATATGGACATTTTTAGTCGATTTGTGGGGGTGTTTTTAAAAAATTTTTTGAATTTTTTAAATTACTTCTTAATAAAACAGTAAAGTGTGTTTTAACTTTTGATACATAAAGTATAAATTAACAGATAATTTTTTCTAACTTACATTAATAAACGTAAGATTTGATACTCTTTTTTACTCGAATTTTTCATTTATTTCTGACAAGCATATTTTAAACAATGAATTAAGCTTTTTGCCTTTACATCAGTAATTGTAAAAATCCATTTATTTACTTGTTTTAAGCTTTATTTTTTACACATATATCCTACACCACAACTTGCATAAAGTTTTCTTACCTTATATAATGTAAGAAAAAACACAAAACATTGGGAGATGTATATAATGATTGAAAGTTTAAAACGAATAGAAATATGTTTGCGTTGCCCTGTTGCAAAGCAAATGATTTCAGACTTTAAAACTTCCTATGCCGATATTCAACGATATGAATCACGAGAAACAAGAGATAGAGAAGATAGAAAGATATTAAAGGAAAAAATTTTCATAAAAAAAGAACTGCCAGAACAGGCAGTTCAATCTGTCAATAAAATTTCAAATATTCTTGGTGTTAAAGGAACGATAAAAGAAAAAATCAATTATCTTCACCAACTAGCAAATCAAAATATGAAATATAGTAGTATAATAAGCGGTCTTTATGAAACAGATAAAAAGATAGATATTGATAAAACAATAAAAGTAAAAAATTATGACTGTGCCCTTATGCTACATATAGTTTGTGCAAATATAAAAACACTCTTTGAGATGAATGATAATAACTTTGATTTAATAACAGATACGGGAAAAGAGATTTTATTATTAATGGGGCAGTATTTAAATGAGTGTGGAATAAAATGTGATTTATCCAAAATAGAAGATTCACAAAATGAGAAAAACATCAAAAAATCCTTTGAAATTAAGAAAAATAATTACAATATTTACAAAAAGATTTTTAAAGAATATTGTAATACAGAAAACCAATTATTTAAATTTGAATATGTAAATCCACTATACATAAAATATATTGAAAATAGAGATATTCCCTACGATAAACTAGTAAATTGTGAACATAAACTTTTTAGTGAAATTGTAGAAAAACAACAACCTGCTAAATTGATAACTCATAGAATAAATAACCTGAATGAACATTATATAAATATAGTAGAAAATTTTATGTTTAATGTACCTAAAAAGCTGACATATACATTATCAAATTTGAAAGCACTTCAAAATTTGTCATATAAAGAAATAGGTGTATTACTATGGAATAATGAAAATATAAAACCAAGACAAATACAGTCTTATTGTGAAGATGAAAACCGTAAAGTGCCTGATGAAGAAATCAGACGGCTTGCTAAAATTCTTCTTGTTTCAGAGAATGTATTAAGGAAAGGTTATGGCAAAATATATGCTGACTGGGAATATATCTTAGAACAACAGGAAACCACAAACATAATAGATAAAATTTCAAAAAAAGATAAAAAAGTCGTTAAATCAATTTCAAAAACAAATAAAATTCTTTTGTTGCTAAGCCAAAATGATGAAGATTTTGAAAAAATGATTAAGCCGTATGAAGAAGATATAAACTTATATCTTCGCAAATTTACTGATGAAGAATTAAAAGATTATTATGTAAGCATTGAAGATTTAAATGATGATGTGAAATACTATTATGATTATGAACAGATGTTACAAACCGCAAAACACCCTGAGGAGATAGAGATACTATTATCAGTTCTTGAAGAATTACAAGCACACGAGCAAGAATAATAATTAAACCGCAGAGGGCAATTAGTCCTTTGCGGTTATTTTTATAAGTAGAAAAAATGAAATTTAATTTTCAAAATTCTGTTGTTCAAATTTTATATTATATTAATAAGGAGCTTGTGCTTAAAGGGTAAAAAAAAAGGAAACAACATTTTTGCTGTTTCCTTTTTGGGTTTATAATATTTAGTTAAGAAAAATATTAAACAAGATAATAAAACACGCTGATTTTTCTTTAGAATTTTATTTGCGCGGTGATTTGATTGAGTATTCATATACTGTGCTGCTGGGAAAGATCATAATCTAGACATATGCAGTTAAAAAATTGTAAAAAATGTCAAAATATATCATAAATATACTTGAATAAAGTAAAACAAAATGATAAAATACAGACATAAACAGACTTAATACAACATAACGCAGAAAATGCCATATTAGCCTAAGGGCTTTATGGATAAGGTTGCAGGGAAGTTAAGGCGGTTAGCACTCCCAAAGGATTGGGGGTGATATGTATGACTGAAACAGTTTTATTAATTATTTTATTAGTATCACTTGCTGAAGTCGTAAAATACATAAAGAAATAACCGCCCAACTGCCAGCAAGCTAAGTTGAACGGTTATTTATAACTTAAACTTTTCTTAAAGGCTAACCGCTGAGACGGTTGTAATGCTTTCCCACAAAAAACCTGATAGCGTAATCAACGTAAAAGTGGAGTTTGGTGAAGGTGAGG
>CANQGM010000016.1 GCA_947623205.1 uncultured Clostridia bacterium | reverse complement strand
TAAATTAAAATGCTTTGTTCAGCTGTAAATGGTCAAAAAAATGGTAAAACTGCTGCAAAATCCCCATGAATACTGGGTTTTCACAACAGTTTGCTTCTATTTCCATACTATAAGAAAAAGGAAATTAAAAAAGGAAAAAATATATCTTCCATTTATACTCTAAAATTTTCAAAAAATGCATATATTTATGCAATTTTTTGAAAAAAAGTGTTGACAAACAAAACATAGCGTGATATTATATCACTTGGGGGGAAACCACCCCTTTTCCCCCACCCTTTTATTTATATATTGCAAAATAAAAGCAAAAGACGTTGCCTAATTATTGGCAACGCCTTTTGCTTTACGTCTATTTAATAATATTTTAAAAATTTTTTATAAATTTGCAATCAATTCAACCGGACAATGGTCCGAACCAAAAACATCAGTGTGGATATCAACGCTTATCAGCTTGTCTTTAAGTATTTCAGAAGTCAAAAAATAGTCAATTCTCCAGCCTATATTCTTCCTTCGCGCATCAAAGCGGAAAGACCACCACGAATATACTCCGGTAGTATCGGGATTAAAATAGCGATAGCTATCAATAAATCCATCGGCTAATAGTTTAGTCATTTTGTTCCGTTCCATATCGGAAAATCCCGGATTGTTTCTGTTTGCGTTCGGTTTTTTTATATCTATTTCCTCGTGAGCGACATTTAAGTCACCGCATAATATAACAGGTTTGGTCTTTTCAAGATTTTTTAAATATGCCTTAAAATCGTCTTCCCATTTCATTCTGTATTTAATACGTTTTAACTCTTTTTGTGAGTTGGGCGTATAACAGGTAATAAAATAATAATCGGCAAATTCGGCTGTTATTACTCTTCCTTCGTGGTCGTGTTCTTCAATGCCTATACCGTATGTAACTGAAAGGGGCTCTTCCTTTGTGAACATTGCCGTGCCGGAGTATCCTTTTTTTTCAGCATAATTCCAGTACTGAAAATATCCCGGCAAATCAAGTTCAATTTGCCCCTGCTGCAGCATTGTTTCCTGCACACAAAAAATATCGGCATCAGCTTCGTTAAAATAATCAAGAAATCCTTTTGATATACAGGAACGAATTCCGTTTACATTCCAAGAAATAAATTTTTTCATCATCATTCTCCTACAATTTAACCGCCTAATATGCATTTTTTTATCAATTGTGCGTTTTTCAGCTGTTTTATTTTTTATTTATTATACAGCAAAAGTGACAGGATGGCAACTATTTTTTTAATAAATATTGAATTTAATATGTTTTAATGCAATTTTTTTCCTAAATCTGTTGTACAGGCAAAATCAATTCGCCGTGAGAATAGAATAATATATAACAGATTTGAGGGTGATTTTTTGACGGAACTTCTTAGCTTTTTGGGTCAATATATTTGTTTTTTTATACTGCACGTCTGCGGGGGAGGAACCTTTCCAAAACCGCTTTCTGCAAAACAGGAGAGGGAATATCTTGAAAAAAGCGCAAAAGGCGACATTGAGGCGCGCAACAAACTTGTTGAACACAATTTAAGGCTTGTGGCGCACATTATAAAAAAGTATTACGGCGTTCAAAGCGAACAGGAAGACCTTGTGTCTATCGGCACAATAGGACTTATTAAAGCGATTAACACTTATGACATGAACAAAAACATACATTTAAGCTCATATGCCAGCAGGTGTATTGAAAATGAAATTCTGATGCATTTTAGAAATTGCAAAAAAACATCTCAGGACATTTCACTTAACGAAACTATTGACACCGACAAAGACGGCAACCCGCTTACATTGCTGGATATTATGTCTATTGACGATAATATAATTGATAACCTTGATTTTAAGCTAAACAGTCAAAAGCTGACGCAATTTATAAATGAAGAGCTTAACGAGCGCGAAAAAGAAATTATTATTTTGCGTTACGGTCTTAACGGCAAAGAACCTATGACGCAAAAAAACGTGGCAAAAAGACTTAATATTTCGCGTTCATATGTCAGCCGAATTGAAACCAAGGCATTAAAACTGCTTAGAAAGAGATTTGAAAACAGCTCTAATCTGTGATAAAATTAGATTTATTAAGTTAAAAAGTTAAATTTAGAGTATTACGGAGTGCAAAATGAGAGAAACTGAGGAGTTTTTTAAGCAGGTTGAACGCAGCATTGTTAAGACATACCGAAAAAGAATATGGAACCCTTTTATTGAGGGAATTAAAAAATACAAGCTGATTGAGAATTATGACAAAATTGCCGTTTGTATATCCGGCGGAAAAGACTCAATGCTGCTTGCATTGGCTTTAAGAATGTTACAGCGTTACAGTGAGCAGCCTTTTAAACTGGAATACATTTGTATGGATCCCGGCTACACTCCCGAAAACAGGCACAAAATTGAGGAAAACAGTAAAAAATTGAATATATCCGTAAAATTTTTTGAAAAAAATATATTTGGTGTTGTTGAGCAAACTGATAAAAGTCCGTGCTATCTTTGCGCGCGAATGCGCAGAGGCTCGCTTTACGAATATGCAAGGTCACTCGGATGCAACAAAATTGCACTGGGGCATCATTTTTCGGATGTAATTGAAACTACATTGATGAGTATGTTATACGGCGGACAAATTCAAGGTATGCTGCCAAAGTTAAAAAGCACAAATTTTGACGGTATGCAGCTTATCAGGCCGTTATACTGTGTTCACGAAAAAGATATTATTGCGTGGAAAAATCTTAACGGACTCGATTTTTTAAACTGCGCCTGTTCGGTTACAAAAAAGGCAAGCGACAGCGTTGCAGGGTCAAAGCGAGCAGAAATAAAAGCATTGATACAAGAGCTTAAAAAAACTAATCCAAATGTTGAAAAAGCAATATTTAACTCCATTCACAATGTAAACGTCGATACACTAATCGGCTATAAAGTCAATGAAGAAAAACACTGCTTTCTCGAAAATTTTTAATTATATTGGGTTTATTTTTATAGTATGATTTGTTTTGTATTGCAAATGGTATATCCGAGAGGTGATAGCTTTGCAATACAAAAATTTGCATGAACTGCTTTATAGAAGCAGCAGCAGCAGAAACTATTTTCTGTCTTTGCCTGTATCGGTTCAAATGGAGCTGCATAAGCATAACGACTATATCAACACCGCAGAGGAATTACACAAACGCGCTGATGAGATAAAAAAATACAATCATGCCGTTGAAATAAGTGAATTTTACGGAAGAAATAATAATTTATAGCATACATCAACCGCTTGATTTAAGGTTCGGTTTAATAAAAAAACGCAGTTTTTTATTTGATAAATTTTTCTTTTTTGCCTTTGGTAAAATATGAGAACGGAGCAGAAATTATAATTGCGCCGTAATAGGTAACAAATCTCCACAAGAGAATTGCGGGTTTTATTTTGTTTATTCCGCCAATTTTAAAGAATCTGCCAAAATACATTGTAAACGCAAGTTCAGCGCCGCCGGACGCCCCCGGAAGAAGCACAAGGTTGGATGTAAACAACACAAATGATTGTATGCAGATAAAGTCAAACAGGTTTGCCGGAATTTGACCCGCCGCAACGGTAATGGGCGGCATACCGAATGAGATGTATATAATATACGGTACTGAAAGAATGGCAATAACCTGCAAAAACACCAGGAAATATATAGCTATCATAAGTTTTGGTCTGCTCATTAATGATTTGTTTCCCTGATGAAACATATCTACTTCGGAGTACAGACGTTCCATTTTCTTTTCAGGCTCTTTTACAAACTTCATTTTTCTTATTATTTTATAAATAAGTTTCATAAGAAAATTTGTAAGTTTTCGGCAGTATGATATAATCAAAAACAGAGATGTAACAAGAATTTGCGCCGAAAAACCAAGAATAACAAAAATGGTTGACCATATGTTTGTAAATACGCTCTGAAAGTAATTAAAGTGCGCAAACACGGCAAATATGCTGATTGCAGTAGTTACAATTTGATACACAATGAATTTTTGCGTCATACAGGCAGAGCCGAATCCGACGCCTATTTTCATTTTTGACATAAGATAAAGCTGCATTGGCTGGCCGCCCGTATTGGACGGGGTCACCGCGCCGAAAAAAACTCCGACGAACGCGACCTTTAATGCGTCAATAAACCTGAACGATTTATACTGCGAACGCACATAAATCAAGGTTACAAACGTATCTATTATTATATTTAAGTCGTAAACTAAAAAAGCAATTATAATCCAGCCGATACTAAAGCTTTCCGGAGTTGACAGCAAATCAATCAAACCGTCGTCAGATACAAAAAAATAGATGATCAAATAGACCGAGATCGCAACAACTGCAAGATTAAAAATCAGTTTACCGCTTATTGCGAACCTTTTTTTATTTTTTTCCATTTAACTTTCTCCTGTTAATAAAATGGATAAATAAAAATCATTTTTAAACATAACTATAATACATATTTTTTAAATAAAAAGCAACCAAAAAGTTAAAATAATTTGAAAATCCGCATAATCAGATTTTCTTTGTATGCAATGCGCTTGTAAACCTGTTTTATGTGTGCTAAAATAATATAAATTCCACTATTTATTATATTTAAAATATTAAACATAGTGTTTTATACAGGCTGCGGAGGATATTAATGGGATTTTTTGATGTGGTTAATGTTTGCGGACTTCTGTTTGCAATAATTTTGCTTGCGCCTCACATTGTGTATGCAAAAACACACAATTATGATATGAGCGTTTTTGATAACAGGGGAATGCTTCTTTTGGAGAGAATAGGTAAGTATTGCAGCCTGTTTTTGATGTCGTTTCATATCGGTATTCTTGACAAAGGGTTTACTTCGCCCGTAATGCAGAAATTCTGGTTTATTTTTGCGGCGATAATGTCAGCCGCCTACATTGTGGCGTGGATTTTATTTTTTAAAAAAGAGGGCAGAGTACTTGCCTATATGCTGACCGTTTTGTCCGCGGTCGTTTTTATGCTCAGCGGACTTTTGCAGGTTAATACGTTACTGCTCACATTCGGAGTAGTTTTTTTTATAGGTCAGCTTTATTTAACGTCAAAATACTGTAAAAAAAATTAAACGCACATTTCATTTAATAAGCCTATTGCAAGTGATTATACTGCAATAGGCTGTAATTTTATCTAAAAATTTTTACTCAGTCAATTTTTAATATTTTCTTTAAGCCTATTATAGATATCGGGAAAAGTATGCTTTATGCTCATAGGCTTGTGCTCGTTGTTAACAAAACAATGAGTTGTGTGCCCCGTTGCGGCAACCTCATTAGTGTCAGCAAATTTAATAATGTACTCAAAAACCATTTTTGCCCCGTTAAACTTTACAAGTTTTGTTTCAATCTGCATTAATTTGTAGAATACAATTGTTTTTATATATTTGGCATATGCGTCAACATTAGGAATTATAATACCGAGTTTTTCCATATCTTTTACGTCACATCCTATTGCGTGCATAAATTCAATTCTTGCTTCTTCAAAGTATCTGAAGTAGTTTGAATGATGAACAATGCTCATTTGATCGGTTTCGTAATAATTGGCGCGGCGTAAGTAAGGACTGATTTCCATATATTTATCTCCTTTTACTTTCTGAGCAAAAGACCGTCTGCAAGGTCCTTTTTCGCCTGCTCTTTTATTTTAAAATGCTGCTTTTTACCTGTTGCCGTATGAGGAAGCTCAGTTACAAAACGGTAGTACCGCGGGGCCTGATATTTTGAAATATTCGGTGACTCTTTGCAGTATTCCATAAGTTCTGCAACGGTAAGGCTGCTGTCCTTCGGAATGACATACGCCGCAACAGATTCACCTCTTGTACTGTCGGGTACACCTGTTACAATACATTCGCTTACCTTAGGATGGCAGTTTAATACTTCTTCTATTCTTGCAGGATAAATATTTTCGCCCTTGCTGATAATCATATCATCTTTTCTGCCTGCAACAGTAATAAACTGTTTTTCGTCCCAGGTCCCTATATCTCCTGTGTACATCCAGCCGTCGGCAAATTTTTCTTTTGTCGCTTGTTCATTTTTTATATAGCAGAATGTTGATTTTGTAGGACACTTAATAATTATTTCGCCCTCGGTTTTTCCGTCAGCAGGAACAACATCGTCAGGGCCGGCTTTTCTGTCGTCATAAACATTTACAATACGAACTTCATCGTCTGTGCAGGAGCGTCCGGCAGTGCCTGACATTTCAGGAAGGTCAAACGGACGTAAAAATGTGTTCCAGAACGACTCGGTCGTTCCGTATCCGTTAAATATATTCGGAGTGAGAATTTTCTGAAAACGAATGCATGCCTCTTTTTCAAGCGGGCTGCCCATTGTAATAATACCCTTTAATGACGATATATCTGCCGGGTGCTTTTCCTGACGGTTTGCAAGCAGAGTAAGAATTGAGGGTACGCCTGTAAGAAATGTAATTGAATACTTTTCAACACATTCCATACATATTTTGGGGTTAAATGTCCTTAAAATAACGAGTGCCGCTCCGGCAAAAAGTGTTGGCGTAGGACCTCCTGAATGAAGTCCGCCCCGGTGGAACCAAGGAGACATATTCATTGTTACATCCTGCAAACTGAGCGGAAAATGCATAATAACGTCATGGGCGGAAAGCACCTCATTTATGTTGTTGAGCGGAACTCCCTTTGGCGTGCCCGTTGTACCGGATGTCTGCAAACGTACAACTTCATCGTAAATATACGGTTCAAAATCAATAGGCGGATTCTCTGTCAAGCTGTCCTTAACATAGTCGTCAAACAGAATGTGCCCCTCCGGCAAATTAATTTCTTTTAAAGAATTATTTACTGCAATAACAATATCGGGCTTATGCTTTGAAAGCTCAAGCGCTTTAACGGCAGTGTCGACTATTTCAATGTCATAGATATAGACCTTAGGTTCATTGTGACCAATGATTTCCGCTGTCTCGCCGGGAGAAAGATTAAAATTTGCGGGATTTATAATTGCACCGATTTTCTGTGAAGCAATGTAGCCGAACAAAAACTGAGGAGAATTAAACAGCTGAACAAACACTACGTCATTTTTTTTGACACCGTCTTTTTTCATTGCATTTGCTAATTTGTTGGCGTCATTGTTAAGCTCGGAATAGCTCCAGACTTTTTCCGTTGCCTGGTCGATAGCCGCTGTTTTATAACCAAACCTGTGAACATTGCGCATAAAACCGTTAAGCCATGTAAATTCGCTTTCAAATGTCTTTTTAAACATTTCCGCATCATAAGTCAAGTACATAAAATCCTTCTCTTTCTTTATAAAATCAATATTTTCCTACAATAATGCAGGAATTCTGTCCGCCGAATCCGAACGCATTTGACATTGCATATTTAATGTCTGCCTTTTTGGCTGTATTTGCAACAAAGTCAATTCCCGCGCATTCAGGGTCAACTTCGTTTAAGTTTATCGTAGGGGGAATTACTCCCGTTTCAATAGCTTTTACGCAGGTTATTATTTCGGTAATGCCGCCTGCGCCCATCATATGACCCGTAGCACCCTTTGTTGAGCTTACGTAAGGCATTTTGTCTCCGAATACTTTTTTAATGGAAAATGTTTCAACCGCGTCGCCTTTGTTAGTAGCTGTACCGTGCGCGTTAATATATCCAATTTCACTTGCGTCTACTCCCGCGTCTGCAATTGCCTGTTTCATACATTCAATTGCGCCGCGTCCTTCGGGGTGGGGAGCCGTAACATGATAAGCGTCGTCGGTATTTCCGCAGCCCTTTATTTCGCCGTATATTTTTGCGCCTCTTGCAAGAGCGTGTTCTTCGGTCTCAAGAATAAGTGCGCCGCCGCCTTCGCCTATTACAAATCCGTCGCGGGTAATGTCAAAAGGTCTGCTGGCACTGCTTGGCGTGTCGTTTCTTCTTGAAAGAGCCTTTGCATTGGCAAGCGAATAAATAACAAGGGGACAAAGCACTGACTCGGCGCCCACAGCAAACATAACGTCCGCCTTGCCTGACTCAATACACATACACGCCATATTAACGGCATCGCCGCCCGATGAGCATGCAGTGCTTACCGTAAAGCTCGGCCCCTGAATGTTGTGGTCAATTGCAATGTTTGCTGCGGCAATGTTTCCGAGAATTTTAGGAATAAATCTTGGTCCGACTTTTTTGTGAGACGCGCCTGAAAGTGCGTCCTGAGTAAAAGCTATTGTTGCAATGCCGCTCATTGCAGTTCCCATAACTATGCCCGTTCTTTTGGGGTCAATTTCAAGACTGCTCTGTTTAATTGCTTCTTCCGCCGAGATATAAGCGTACTGCATAAACGGGTCGGTCTTTCTGATTAGATCCTTGGGCATATAGTCGCAGGGATTAAAATTTTTGACCTCGCCTGCTATCTGTACCGCAAGCTCCGAAGGGTCAAAGCTTTTAATAGTGTCAATGCCCGACATACCCGATATAATATTTTTCCAATATGTATCTACGCCAATGCCCAGGGGCGTAACTGCGCCCATACCGGTAATTACAATTTTTTTCATATCCGAAAACTCCTTATATTTTTAAAACAGTTATTTACATTTCGCATATTGTTATGCTATAATTGAATTATATCAAAAATGGTAAATTATTTCAACAGGTTGTATAATGCAAATATCAATGCTTATATAAAGATTTTTTTACTTTTTGCATAAGCTGTACAAATGAAAGGACAGGCGAAGTATTTTGGACATAAATCAACTGAATTGTTTTATTTCGGTAGCGCAGACGCTTAATTTTTCAGAGGCGGCACGCCGAAACTATGTGTCTCAGTCAACGGTCAGCAGATATGTAAGAGAGCTTGAAAAAGAATTTGAGGTTCAGCTTTTTACACGCTCACATCGTGATGTAATAATTACAAATGAGGGAAAAACGCTTTTGCCGTACGCAATAGAGATAGTGGACACATTGAAGAAAGCAAAAACCGTAATTAAACAAATGCACGACGGCGGACAGGGCAAAATTACAATAGGCTGCGATGTTACGTCGCTTGCGTTTCCGTCAAAGTGTATTGAAGACTTTTCGGAAAAATATCCGGGTATAGCAGTTGATGTGTGCCAGCTTGACGGAGCGGACCGTGCTCTTGCCATAACAGGCGGCGAATATGACTTTTGTTTTATGCCGCGTGATATGGTGCCGGAAAGCTCGGGAATAGAATCGTTAGTAACGCATTGTGAACCGCTTGCGGTAGTAACATCAAAAAATTATAAATTTTCGGGGAGAAAAAGTGTAAGTTTGGGCGAACTTTCAAGTGAAAAACTTTTGCTGCTGTCTGAATCGGTTTGTCCGATAGTATATATGGAGATAATGGATCTGCTGCGTACATTTCATATATCACCGAATATTGAAAGTACGTTTGATGAATTAATATCAATGTATGTCGCAGTATCGGCAGGCATAGGCGTTTCTATTATTCCGCAGTCGCTTGCTTCGTTTACATCTTCAATATACACCAACTCGTTTACAATTGACGACGCCGACACCAGCATTGCCTATGTTATGGCATGGAGTAAAGAAATTTCAAATCCTGCCGCAAAATTATTTATGGAGGCGGTAAAAAAGTACGCAAAGGGCGAGGATAATGTTTACGGTTTGTAAGCTGTTCAGACTTATATGAAATTTTTGTCTGATTTATTATATTTTTCGGTTGACAAAGGAATAATCATTTTGTATAATAATAAAACAGTGTTTTAATATGCGCTATTGCGGTCAAGAGGTGTTAATATGCTTTTTGAACTTAAATCCGTGTTTCTTAATGACGGCGAAGTAAAACAGGTTAAATACCAACTTGACATTGCAAACATTGACATTGACGGTGTTTTTCCATTCAAAACTCCGCTTGATGTTACCGCAACGGCTAAAAACAGAGCAAGTCTTGTTGACCTTGAACTTGAGGTCTGTTTTGATTACACCCGTAATTGTGACAGATGCTGTGAGGAATACACAAAAAATATGAAGATGAGGTTTAACCATCGGCTTTCACGGACTTTGGCTAATGACGGCAATGACGATTATATTGAAACTCCTGACTTTAAACTCGAGCTTGACGATGTTGTAATTTCGGATGTTCTGCTCTCGCTTCCGTTAAAAAATCTTTGTAAAGAAGATTGCAGGGGGCTGTGCCAGAGCTGCGGTCAAAATCTTAATAAGGGCGACTGTAGCTGTGATAAAAGCCGAACCGACCCAAGGCTTGAGATACTTAAACAGTTTATGGATTAATATAAATATTGTAAGGAGGTCATTGTAATGGCAGTACCAAAGAATAAAACATCGCACGCAAGAAAAAGCTCAAGACGTTCAACAGTTTGGAAACTTAACGCTCCTGAACTTACTGTTTGCCCTAATTGCGGCGAATTAACGGCAACTCACAGAGCTTGCACAAGCTGTGGTATGTATAACGGCAGACAGGTTATAGTAAAGAAAGACGAACAGTAATTTTTGCTTTCTGAACATTATGGGCGGCAGTAGAACTGTGCGCCCTTTTGTTTTGCCTTTATTATTGATTATTGCGGCGTTTTTGTGTAAAATATGATTGGGGTGAAAACGTGGCTGTAAAGATATTTAATGTGACCGCAAACAGTTATGCCGAAAAATGCGGAATTAAAAAGAACGAGACCCTTTTATCAATTAATTCAAATGAAATCACAGATGTGCTTGATTACAGATTTTATCAGGTGAACCGCAGGCTTGAGCTTGAAATTCAAGACAAAAACGGAGAAGTGCGCACCGTAAAAATTATAAAGAGTGAATACGAAGAGATAGGTCTTGAATTTGAAACTTATCTTATGGACAAACAGCATTCATGCCGCAATAAATGTATTTTTTGCTTTATTGACCAGCTGCCTGAAGGTATGCGCGAGTCGCTTTACTTTAAAGATGACGACAGCAGGCTTTCTTTTTTGTTTGGCAACTATATTACGCTAACAAACATTACCGAACACGAGATAGAACGAATTATAAAAATGCATATAAGCCCGATAAATGTTTCTGTTCACACAACTAACCCCGAGCTGAGATGTAAAATAATGAACAACCGCTTTGCGGGAGAGTCGCTTAAATATCTTAAACGATTTGCCGACGCAGGAATTACGCTTCACTGTCAGGTGGTGTCGTGTCCCGGAATAAATGACGGCGACGAGCTTGTAAGAACAATGACCGACCTTGAGAATCTCGGCGTTGAAATGACGGCAATAGTTCCGGTTGGACTTACGGCATATCGTGAAGGACTGTATCCGCTTGTTGAGTACACACAGCAGACAGCCGCCGAGACTCTTGATATTATTGAAGATTTCGGAAACAGGTGCAAAGAAAAGTACGGCAGAAGAATTTTTTTTGCAGGCGATGAATTTTATATTAAGGCAAAACGAAAAATCCCCGAGCCGGAATTTTATGAGGACTTTTGTGCTCTTGAGGACGGCGTAGGGATGATAGCATTTTTAACGGACGATGTAAAATTTTCACTCGAAAACTGCGAATATAACGATAAATTAAATCATACAGTAACAATTGCGTGCGGAACAGGCGCAGAACCGTATATGCGTGAAATTACGGCAAACATTAACGAAAAATTTCCGAATATAAAAATAAACACAGTCGGAATTGTAAACAGGTTTTTCGGCGGCGGAATTAATGTGTCGGGATTAGTTACGGGCGGCGACCTTATTTCTCAGCTGAAGGGCAGAAAAATCGGAGACAAACTTTTAATCCCTTCATCTATGCTACGCTTTGAAAACGATTTGTTTCTTGACAATGTTTCAACAGATGATGTTGAACGCGAGCTTAACACACCGCTATGTGCGGTGAATAATAACGGTGAACAGCTTGTAAATGCCGTAATTACAATTAATGAATGACAACTTATAAATTATTCTGAGTTGAATATACGCTTTATTTGCCCATAGACAGGACGTATATATTTTATTTTTGTTTGTGGAAAAAGGGGACTAAGGGGATCAATATGAACAAATATGTAATTGCAATAGTCGGAAGACCAAACGTGGGGAAATCTACCCTTTTTAACAAGCTTATAGGTCAGCGGCTTTCAATAGTTGACGACACACCCGGCGTTACCCGTGACAGAATATACGGTGAGGTTGAATGGCTGGGAAAAACTGCGTTTATTGTCGATACCGGCGGAATTGAACCAAAGTCGGACGACATAATTTTGTCACAGATGCGCCGTCAGGCACAGCTTGCCATTGACACCGCAAATGTAATTTTGCTTGTTACGGACGGAAAATCCGGCATGGTGGCAACCGATATGGATATTGCACAAATGCTTCAGAAATCGGGAAAGCCTGTAATTGTGTGTGTAAATAAATGTGACAGTATTGGTGAACCCTCGCCCGAATTTTATGAATTTTATAATTTAGGGCTTGGCGACCCTGTACAGATATCGGCTGTTCACGGTCACGGTACGGGAGATTTACTTGACAAGGTTTTTTCATATTTTGACTTTAATAACGATATGGAAGAGGACAGCACGGTGATCAATGTTGCCGTAATAGGCAAGCCTAACGCGGGGAAGTCGTCTCTTGTAAATAAAATTACCGATGAAGAGAGATGTATAGTGTCAGATATAGCCGGCACAACGCGCGACTCAATTGATACGCTTGTTGAAAATAAATACGGAAAATTTAATTTTACAGACACGGCAGGTCTGCGCCGCCGGAGCAAAGTTTATGATAATATAGAAAAGTACAGTATTATCCGCGCAAAAATGGCAATTGAACGCAGTGATGTATGCGTAATTATGATTGACGCGACAGAAGGCGTTACAGAGCAGGATACAAAGGTAGCGGGACTTGCGCATGAAGCGGGCAGGGCGTGTATTATTGCCGTAAATAAATGGGACGCAATTGAAAAGAACGATAAAACAATGCAGGAGTTCAGAAAAAAAATAGACTTGGACTTTGCGTTTATGTCTTATGCTCCTCAGGTGTTTATTTCGGCAAAAACCGGAATGCGAATTGATAAATTGTTTGAATATATAGTAAGCTGCTATCAATCGTCAATGCGCAGAATAAAAACGGGTATGCTCAACGAGCTTTTGGCACAGGCAACAACGCGTGTGCAGCCTCCGTCAGACAAGGGCAAACGCCTGAAAATATACTATATGACGCAGGCCTCGGTAAAACCGCCTACATTTGTTTTTTTCTGCAATAATGCACAGTTATTCCACTTTTCGTATCAACGGTACCTTGAAAACCGAATTCGTGAGTCATTCGGTCTTGAGGGTACGCCAATAAGAATAATCATAAGAGAGCGTGGAGAAAAATGATGGATTTTTACTTATCATTTATGGCGGAAAACTGGCAGCGCTTCTTAATTGCTGCGCTTACAGCTTATCTGCTTGGCAGCGTTAATACAGCTGTGCTTGTAACAAAAGTTGTCACAAAGGGAAAACAGGATATTCGGCAGATGGGCAGCGGAAACGCCGGATTTACAAATGTACTGCGAAGCGTGGGAAAAGTCCCTGCGGTTATCACAATAGTATGTGACGCGTTAAAATCAGTTATCGCAGTTTTGTTTGGCGCACTTATATTTTCATTTGTTCAGACAGACGCACAGGTTTTGTCAAATGAATTTGTAAATTGCGGAAAGTATGTTGCAGGTGTTTTTTGTATTTTAGGTCACTCTTATCCCGTATATTTTCATTTTAAAGGCGGCAAAGGCGTTGTTACCGCCGCCGCATTTATTGCTGTGGAGGACTGGAGGGTGTTCCTGTGCATTATTGCAACATTCCTCACGGTATTTCTTATAACAAAAATCATTTCTGCGGCAAGTATAATTTCGGCAGTTTTGTATGCTCCGTACACATTTGCATTTACATTTATTTTTGATTATTCAGTCGGAGGATACTCGCTTTCGTATGTAATTCTTTCAACAATAGCCGCATTGGTTATAGGAGCTTTTGTGCTGATAAAACACAAGGCTAACATAGGCAGACTTATTCGGGGTGAAGAAAAGAAAATCACCGCAAAAAAAGGCTGAAAACATATTGACTCAATTTTTTATTTGCTGTAAAATATTACCGTAAATTATTTTACATATAAATTGAAAGGACGATAAAATTGGCAGACTGCATTTTTTGTAAAATAGTCGAAGGTTCGCTCCCGTCAAAAAAAGTTTATGAGGATGATAAAATACTCGCAATTTATGACCTTGAACCGCAGGCTCCGGTGCATATTCTTGTAATGCCAAAACAGCACATATGCTGTGCTGACGCAATTGACGAATCAAATTGTGATATTGTTTCTTACATATTTACAAAAATTCCCGTAATTGCAAAAAAACTTGAACTTACCAACGGATACCGTATTGTCAATAACTGCGGTGACGATGCCCGCCAGAGTGTGAAGCATATACATTTTCATATTCTCGCAGGTAAATTACTAAGCGAAAAAATGGCTTAAAAGCGCGTTGTATAAAATGATTTTAAGGACTGAATAATATGAAACGACTGTTTGGACTGATAGGTTTAACTTATTTGTCAGCGCTTGCAGTCGTTTTTTATTTTTACAATAGTATTTTGATTATTGCGCTTATTTCGTTGTCTGTAATTACAGGCGCTGTATTTGTATTTTTAAAAGTAAAACGGCAAAGAAAGTATTCTGTTATAATTGCAAGTGCGTCGGTATTATGCGCTTGCTTGTCTTTTATTCTTTATACGAATATTACATATTTGCCTGCCGTTAATAAATATTCGGACAAACAATTAAAAATAAGCGGTTATGTATGTGACGAAGTTCAAAAAAATGATAGCAGCTGTATTTATGTTATTCAAACAGACACAGTAAACGGCAAAAGTGAAAAACTGAAAATTCGCCTTATTTCATATACAGACTTAAAGATAGGCGCCTTTGACAGGGTGACCTCAACTTTATATACATATAAATATGATTCAAATACAATGATTAGCAAGGGGATTTTTCTAAAATCTTATGCAGATGATGGCTTTTCAATTGAAAGCACAGGCGAAAAGCAGAAAACGCTGTATTATTATGCGGTGTCGGCAAGAACCGCTATGAAAACTGCGCTTGACGCTCTGCTGCCGGAGGACTGTTCTTCTCTTTGCAAGGCGGTGCTTTTGGGGGACAAGCAGGCCCTTTCATATGATGTGAGAAATGACTTTTTGAACACGGGCACTACATTTTTAATAGTAGTGTCGGGTATGCATCTTTCAATTGTCGCGTCATTTATATTGTTTATTTTAAGAAAAATAACTAAAAGCAGAATTATTATCTGTGTTTCCGTATGCGTGACGGTTTTTGCTTTTATGGCTCTCACGGGATTTACCTCTTCCGTTGTCCGTTCAGGCGTAATGCTTATTATAACTTATTGCGGAACGGTTTTATTGCGCAAGGCTGACGCACTGAACTCAATGGGCGTTGCGGCTTTGGTTCTGACTATTTTTAATCCGTATGCCTCGGGCGATATAGGACTTGTTTTATCCTTTGCGGCAACCGCAGGAATTATAGTCTGGGCGCCTAAAATTAATGGATATATTGTTTCCAAATTAAATTTAAAAAGCAAATTCACAAAATCGGCTGCGGGTATGATCTCGGCTTCTCTTTCCGCCTCTGTCTGGATAGTTCCTATAACTGCGGCAGCATTCGGCAGGGTATCTCCGTTTGTTGTAATTGTTTCGCTCCTGACAGAATCGTTTGTAAGCGTGCTTATAGTGTGCGCTCTGTTGTCTTCTGTTTTTTACCTTTGTCCGTTTATCTCATTTTTAGCTTATCCTTTTGCGCTTGCGGCAGGGCTTGTCAGTAAATATATTGTTTTTATAGAACGAATTTTTGCATCAATTCCGTACTGCTCGGTAAATACCGATAAAATCTATTTTTATATATGGATGTTTGTGACGCTGGCTCTTGTTCTTATCGGATTTTTCATAAAAAACAAAGCCGTTTATATTAAATATTCAATATTGATATCCTGCATAATTCTTATTGCGGGATGGGCATTTTTTACGGTTATCACTTCAGATACCGCAAAAGTCAATGTTTGGTCGGTCGGAAGCGGAGTTACCGCTTCGGTTGAAAGCGGAGGAAATATAACTTTGCTGTCCTGCGGAGGTTCGCTGTCAAAGAGCGAGGACTTTTTTGATGAGCTTGACGGAAATTATACAAGAATAGACAATATTATAATTCCAAATGAGAAAAACAGATACTCGTCATTTCAGCCTCAGCTTGTAACTCAGTTTGACGTATCAAATATTTTGGTATATGATAATGACAGTCAAAACCAACAGCAGCTTTCATCGTACGACGGGCAAAGCAGGAGTACGTTTGGTGAAAACGTGCATTTTACAATTTACCTGTCGTCTGACATAACAGATGAAGTATTTAACGCAGACGGAATTACATATCAGTATGTTAAAAGAAATTCCACCTCTTTGCTGCTTGTGCCGAGAGGTGCAGATATTTCAGCTTTACCCGAAAGATACAGAACCGCAAATTATCTGGTGATTGACAAAATGCCCGACAACGCTGATTTGTTAAACTGCAAAACCGCTGTGTTCTCCGGCACTATTAAAGAATTTGAGAAAAATGAAAGCTATCTCAGAAAATTATTTAATAATGTAAGCAATAATGTTAAAAGTAAAGTAAGTATTACATTGAATTAGGCTTGCTGCTTAAATAAACAGGTCTGATTTAACTGCGGAGGAAATAATGCCTAAATTAACCGAGACAAAACTGAAAAAACAAATTAAATTAAGGCAGTTTTTACCGTTTTACGTAATTTACGGAACGGAAAAGATGTTTGTAAAGCGCTATACTGAAATGCTTGTACAGTCTGTTGCGGGCAAAACGCCGTCAGATTTTAACTATCACGTTTTCAGCGGCGACGTTGACCTTGACGATTTTGCCGCCTCTTTGCAGATAATACCGTTTATGAGCGAATACAACTGTGTTTTGGCTTCTGATGTTTTTTTTGACAATATGGATAAGGACTCGATCGACCGTTTTACAGAAATTGTAAATAATATTTCAGACGGAACGATACTGATTATATCAATGCCGACATACACTCCGTCAAAAAATGCCGCGGCCTTTAAGTCGTTTTTGAAAAAAGCTGAAAAAACGGGTGCGGTATGTGAGTTCAAAGAGCTTAATCAATCTATGACTGAAAGATATATTGCAAAATGGGCGAATGAAAACGGAAAGCGCATTTCTCATATTAATGCGTCAAAGCTTATATCATACTGCGGCGATGACCTCAATCTGCTTAAAAATGAGGTTTCAAAAATCAGCGCTTATGCAAGCGGAGAAGAAATTACTCTTAATGATATTGACAAGCTTGCGACCGTTAATCTTGAAACCAAAGTTTTTGCGCTTTCAGACGCAGTTTTAAACGGAAACGGTCAAAAGGCATTCAACACTCTTGACTTGCTGTTTTATCAGCGTGAAGAGCCTATAATGATGCTTTATGTGCTTTCTTCTTCATACATTGACGCTTACCGAATTAGGGTGGCGGACGAGTGCGGTGTAACAAAGGACGAGGCGGCAAAGGATTTTAACTATAAAAACCGCGCTTTTACGCTTGCAAACGCACGCAGGGCGACTGCAAGGGTTTCGACAGAGGCACTGAAAAAAAGCCTGAGCGTGCTTGTTGAAGCGGACGAAAAGTTTAAAACTACCTCAGTCAATGCAAGGCTTTATATGGAACAGCTTATTGCACAGCTTTTGCTCATATCTAAGGAGGGCAGGGTGTAGGTGCTGAAAATCAAAGAGGCAATAATAGTTGAAGGAAGATATGATAAAATAAAACTCAGTTCAATTGTTGACGCTCCCATAATTGAAACAAACGGTTTTCGCGTGTTCTCTGATAAAGAAAAACAGAATTTAATTAAGCGCATAGCAGACGTAAGAGGAATTTTGGTTTTTACCGACAGTGACGGAGCAGGATTTGTAATACGCAATTTTTTAAACGGAGCGGTTGATAATTCAAAGGTAAAGCATTGTTATATTCCGCAAATCAAGGGCAAAGAAAAGCGAAAGTCCCAAAAATCAAAAGAGGGTTTTCTTGGCGTTGAGGGTGTAAGCGACGAGGTTATAATAAATGCCATAAAAAAAAGCGGAGCTGCAATAATAGGAGAAAATCAAAAGGCGGCTGAAAGAAAAATAACAAAGGCCGATTTGTTTTTACTTTCGCTTACGGGCACAGAAAATGCCGCTTATAACCGTAAAAAGCTTTTAAAATATCTGAATTTGCCGGACTATTTGTCAACCAATGCAATGCTTACGGCGCTTAATTGCCTGTATTCCGTTGAAGAATTAAAAGTTATTCTTAATAAGCTAATTGATTAATAAAATCACCGACTTTGGTCAAAACTAAAGTTGGTGATTTTTATGAAAAAATTAAAAGGCGACTGTTTGCTTTTTTCAATGGGCGGAATCGGCTACGCCTTGCTTGAGATTCTGTGGCGGCAGAGAACACACTGGACAATGGCGGTGACGGGAGGAGCCTGTTTTTTGTCATTGTTCAAATTTTACAAAAGACATTCTAAGATGAAAATGCTGTCAAAATGCTTGTCTGGCAGCGCAATAATTACGGCAATTGAGTTTTGCAGCGGCTGCATTATTAATTTAAAGTTTAAATTAAATGTTTGGGATTATTCCAATTACCATTTTAACATAAAGGGGCAGATATGTCCTTTATACAGCACGCTGTGGGCGCTTTTGTGTATCCCCATAAGCTTTTTGTGCAGTTATATATGTAAAAAAGAAAATGAAAGAATTAAAAAATTAAAATAGTAAAATAAAAGACTGCGGTAATTTTAACTGTTCCGCAGTCTGTTTTATTTGTCATCATCTTCACTTTGTTCTTCTGTTATCGGGCCGCTGTTATTAACATCTATATTTTCATCGGTCAGTTTTTTAACGACAACTCTTATAATTCTTTGGTTTTTTACTTCCATTACAGTAAATTTAAAGCCGTCGGTTTTAACGCTTTCACGCTTGTGAGGTATTGTTCCCGCGTGTTCCAGAATAAAACCTCCTACGGTTATGCTGTCGCTTTCGATACTGTCTTTATCCAAATCAAAAAGCGCGAGCATATCGTCAAGCTCAAAATCGCCGTTTACCAAAAATTCATCTTTACCTATCTTATAGTAATTGTGTTCAATCTCTTCGTCCTCGTCCCAAATTTCGCCGACAATTTCTTCAAGCAGGTCTTCCATTGTAACAATTCCGAGAGTTCCGCCGTATTCGTCGGTGACAATTGCAAGATGTATTTTTGTACGCTTAAAAGCGCTCAAAATTTTTGAAAGCTGCTGAGTGCGGAATACAAAGTAGGGCTGCTGCATAATGTCGCGTATATTCGGAGCTTTACCCTCGGCAAGACCTTCAAGATAATCGCGCGTATGCAGAATGCCGACAATATGGTCGGCAGAATCCTCATATACGGGAATACGTGAATACCTGTTTTCAATTATAATATTTTTAATTTTTTCCGGAGGATCATCAATGCTTACGAATGTAACGTCAACTCGGGGCGTCAAAATCTCTTCCGCGGTTTTTTCGTCAAAGTCAAGAGCGGAGCGCACCATTTTGCTTTCGCTTTCTTCAAGCACTCCTTCTTCCTCAATGCTTTCAACAATGTACTTTAACTCATTTTCGGTAACGGAGGGGCTGTCCTCTTTTCCGCCGGAAATATGAAGCACAAGCGATTTTAACTTTACAAAAATAAATACAAGAGGAGTAAGAATAAACATAAGGAATTTCAGAATACCCGATGTTTTAAGAACAAAAGAGTCGCAGTGCTCTTTGGCAAGGCATTTCGGCAGCACCTCGCCAAAGGTAAGCACCAAAAGCGTTGTAGCGCCCGTGGCGATGGCAGAGCCTATGTCGCCGAACAATTTTATGCATAAAACGGTTGCAAGCGAAGAACAGCTTAAATTTACAATATTGTTGCAAATAAGAATTGCAGTAAGGGCATTGTCAAAATGTTCAATGATGTACAGAGCGTTTTTGGCGTGTTTGTTTCCGTCGTCAAGGTAACGCTGGATCCTTATTTTGTTTACAAAAGAAAATGCCGTTTCAATTGACGAAAAGAATGCTGACAGAAAAATAAGAACACCAATGACAACACCCATAATTATGTCAGATGTCAATTAAGAATCACTCCGCATATTTATTATTTCTATTATACTACAATAATTCTTTAAAATAATTATTGTTTATAAGAAATAAAAAATAAAAAGATTGAAATATATTGCCTGAAATGTTATAATATTTATTACATATACATTATATTGTACTTTTCGGAAAAAATAATTTTCGGAGGTGCACTTAATGTCACAAAAAACCAAAGATAAAAAAACTTCATCAAATAAGGCTAAAGATGATAGAGACAATTTTGTTAAAAATCCCTGCGCTGACGACAGTCCGCAAAGAATTGAAAACGACAGCCCTATAAATGAAGCGCATACCGACCAAATAGACGA
The DNA here is from genome assembly GCA_947623205.1 of uncultured Clostridia bacterium. Lineage (GTDB taxonomy): Bacteria > Bacillota > Clostridia > Oscillospirales > Acutalibacteraceae > Ruminococcoides. Next base: position 18,633 of record CANQGM010000016.1, on the reverse strand, counting down.
GACGGGTTCTGTGCTTGCTGCCCATAAAGACAGCATAATTCATTGTCTTACAATAATAGGACAAATCGAAGGACACTACATTCTCTCGCAGCAGAATAAAACCACAAAATATGAACACGTTATACCTCTGCTTGTTTCCATTGAAGAGGATGAGCGCATTGACGGTCTTTTAATTCTTATTAACACCGTCGGAGGAGATGTTGAGGCAGGCTTGGCAATAGCCGAAGTTATTTCGGGAATGAAAAAACCTACCGTTTCAATTGTGCTGGGCGGAGGTCATTCAATAGGTATTCCTCTTGCGGTAGCGGCAGATAAAAGCTTTATTGCCCAAAGTGCGTCAATGACGGTTCATCCTGTCCGTACCACCGGACTTACACTCGGTGTGCCTCAGACATTTGAGTATTTTCAAAAAATGCAGGACAGAATTACCACTTTTGTAGCCCAAAACTCAAATATTTCTAAAGAGCGGTACAATCAGCTTGTACTGAATACAGGAGAGCTTGTTATGGATATTGGAACTATCCTTGAGGGTGAGGAAGCGGTTGAAGAGGGACTTATTGACGAAGTGGGAACTGTTTCGAATGCAATAGACGCCCTTTATTCAATGATAAAGGACTCAAAAAGCAAAACCAAAAAAGGGAAAGCGAAAAAGTAGTTTTTCGGGCGACTTTTGCCGTCCGAATACATATTTAAGTCAAATATTCAAACATAGTTAGTTTATTTCGTATTTCATACTTATTATATTAAATTTTATAGGGAGTACATATTATGTCAATAATTGATGCAGTGATCCAGGGCATTGTCCAGGGACTTACAGAGTTTTTGCCCGTATCAAGCAGCGGACATCTTTCAATTGCACAGCACATTCTCGGAACAACCGAAGATAATCTTTTCTTTAACGTAATGCTTCACGTTGGCACGCTTGTTGCGGTGGCAGCATTCTATTACAAGCTGATTTGGAGTTTAATTAAGGAATTTTTCCGTATGATAAAAGATATTTTTACGGGTAAATTCAAGTTGAGCGCAATGAATTATGAAAGAAATCTCATAGTTATGCTTATAATCGGTCTTTTGCCGCTGTTTTTGTTATTTATTCCAATTCCCGGAACAGATTTAAAAGTAAAAGATATTGCGGATATACTGTCCGCAAGTCCTATACTTATTGTAACTGCGGTCTCGCTTTTAATTACAAGCGTGCTGCTTACAATAGGAATTGTATGCAACCGCAAAAATTCATCGGTTAAGTACAAACATTTAAACAAAACTAACGGAAATTTGACATCAGGCAGAGAAAGTTATACCCCTGCCGACGCAATACTTGTGGGTTTAATGCAGTTCGCGGCCGCCTTATTTCCGGGACTTTCACGTTCGGGGTCAACTCTTGCAGTAGGTGAAATGAGAGGCATAAACAAGCAGAAAGCACTCGATTATACTTTTGTTCTGGGAATCCCCTCAATTCTTGCGGCGGCGCTTCTTGAAGGAGTTGAGGCCGTAGAATCTCCACAGGGCATCAGCATTGCACCTGCTGTAATTATTGCAGGTATGGTTGTTTCTGCTGTGGTAGGATATATATCAATTGTAATTTTTAAATGGTTCCTTAAAACAGACAAAATGCTTATTTTTGTAATTTATACTGCAATTGCAGGTGTTGCATTTATTATTATTTCAATTATTGAAATGCACACAGGTGTTAACCTGTTTACTGGTGCGGCGCTTAACGGAATTATATGATCTGGGAGTGATTTTCATTGTCAGCCAAAAAGCAGACAGGGGAAAAATCAATAAAAAAAAGACCTGAAAAAAACAGAACGAACAATAAGACAAAAACTGTTTCTGTTGAAAAGCAGGCAATATTAAGTCCACGTGTAAAGGCTATATTGCTTGCCGCAGCGGCATTTGTTTTCGGCGTGCTCATTTTTGTTAAGGGGCAGAGCGTGTGGACAGCCGTGCGCGGATTTTTCTTTGGACTGTTTGGATTTTGTATTTTTCTTGTGCCCGTATTTTTAATATATCTTGCGCTTATCACTGAAAAAGAACAGAAAATTGCTCACAGTAAAGCAAAAATGTTTTTGTGTCTGCTTATTATACTGTTTATGGGCGCGCTTATATATGTTGCGTGCGGAGCACAGTTCGGGCATATGAATTATTTGGCCTGTCTCGGAAAGTTGTACACTCAAACTGCCGACAGCACAAACTATATGACGTTCGGGTGCGGATTTATAGGCGGCATTTTAGGTTATCCTCTTACATATTTTTGCGGTAATACTGTGTCGCTCTGTATTTGTATAATTGTTACAATTGCGCTTATTTTTATTGCAGCAAACTTATCTGTAAATGATTTGGCAAATGCAGCGTCGCGCGGAATGAATCACGTTCGTCAAATGGGAGAGCAGCGCGCACGGGTACGCCGCGAGCGCCGTGAGGCGCAGGCAAGAAATCATACTGAACAAAACAGTACTGATTATTTTGATAAACACGGCAGCAATAAATCACTTTCAGCCAGAATAGATATTCCGCTGGAAGAACCTAAAAACAAAAGAAAAAAGAAAAGACGTGTTGTTGACAGCGGAATTGATATAGATATTGCAGACTCAGATGAGCAGAATGCAACAGACAAGGATTTGTCTGAAGATTTAATTAACATTATAAACCGTGCAAGCAAACCGTTTGGAGCTGAAGCAGACAGTACCGTTGCCGATATTGCAGATAATATTTCACAGGAAAAGCGTTCAAATCATATGTCGGACGGTGCAAAACAGCCTGACCCCGAGACAGTTCCTGTCGGAACAAAAACCAACACTAAAACCAAAAGAGCCGATACGCAAGACAAAGATTTTGTCAATGTAGGATATTCAGTAAACAATAATTCTTATGAAGAAGTAAAAGAAGAAAAAATTTATCACTATCCGCCGATCCAGCTGCTTAAATTTTCCAGGAATAACAATGACAAAAACGCCATGGAAGAAATGCAGAACAATGCCAAAAAACTTATTGACACCCTTAACAGCTTTGGCGTTAACGCTTCAATAATAAACATATGCCGCGGCCCTTCTGTAACACGTTACGAGCTGCAGCCCGCACCGGGCGTTAAAATAAGCAAAATTACAAACCTTGCCGATGACATCGCGCTGAATCTTGCCGCAAACGGCGTTCGTATCGAAGCGCCAATTCCGGGCAAAGCGGCTGTGGGTATAGAAGTTCCAAACAAGGTTATAAGCATGGTTTCAATGCGTGAGCTGATTGATTCGGACAAGTTCAGAAATGCCAAAAGTAAGCTTACAACCGTTCTCGGCCGCGATATTTCGGGTGAAATAGTAATAACAGACCTTGCCAAAATGCCACACCTGCTGATTGCAGGTACAACAGGTTCGGGTAAGTCGGTATGCGTAAACTCAATTCTTATGAGCATTTTATATAAAGCCTCGCCTGACGAAGTAAAGCTGCTGCTTATTGACCCCAAAATGGTTGAGTTTTCAAAGTATAAGGGTATTCCGCATTTGCTTGTTCCTGTTGTTTCGGACGCTAAAAAGGCGGCAGGCGCTTTAAACTGGGCAGTTTCTGAAATGCTCCAGAGATATAAAATTTTCTCTGAATATGACTGCAAGGATATAGATTCATATAATAACTTAATTAAAAAGAATCTTAATTACATATCAATGCATCCGCCTATTGAAGATGAAGACGGAGAACTTAAGCAGCCTGTAATGGAAGTAAACGGACTTCCTGTGGCAAAAGAAACAATGCCGAGAGTTGTAATTGCAATTGACGAGCTGTCTGACCTTATGATGGCGGCGCCAAGCGAGGTTGAGGACTCTATTTGCCGCCTTGCACAAATGGCGCGTGCGGCAGGTATGCACCTTATTCTTGCAACACAGCGTCCTACGGTTAATGTAATTACAGGTCTTATCAAAGCGAATGTGCCAAGCCGAATTTCGCTTAAAGTAAGTTCAAATATGGATTCACGCACGATTCTTGACGCAGGCGGCGGTGAAAAGCTGATAGGCAAAGGCGATATGCTCTTTGCTCCGGTAGGCGCGCCAAAGCCAATGCGCGTTCAGGGCTGTTATGCGTCCGATGAAGAAATTGAGGGCGTAACATCTTATATCAAAAAATCGTACACCGCTCAGTACAATGCCGATATAGAAGAAAAAATCAAGCGAATTGCCGCAGAGGAAATTGCCGCCGGCAAAAAGTCAAATGACGGCGGAAACGATTCGGACAATGGACTTGACGTTGATTCCAAAATGGACGAGGCAGTTAAGTGCGTAATAGAATTGGGACAGGCGTCCACGTCTTTGCTGCAGCGCAGACTCAAGGTAGGATATGCGCGTGCGGGCAGAATGATAGATGACATGGAGCAAATGGGTGTTGTAGGGCCTCATCAGGGTTCAAAGCCACGCGATGTTCTTATGACATACAACGAGTGGCTTGAAAGGCGCAATATTCTTGGTAATACCGAGGAATGATCGCAACATATGCAAAAGTCATAACAAAAGAAGGCAAGAGCTAAAATACCGGGAATGACAAAAAAATTATGAACAGTTCAGAAATAAAAACAAAAATTAAGTTTAAAAAAATTATTTTGTCAGCTATATCGGCATTGCTTTTTGTCTGTGTTTTGCTTATATCATTTGGCAAAGACATAGGGATCCCTACATGGAATAATATTTTTTCGCTATGCGGAATTTATGCCGACCTTGGTGATGACCTTTCGTTAAGCTTTATAAATGTTGGTTCGGCAGACGCCTGTTATATTACCTGTCACGGAAAAAACATATTAATCGACGCGGGCGAGAGCGCTGACTTTAATAAGATTTCTGCATATTTAAAGCGCAACGGATGCACTCATTTTGACGCGCTTATTGTATCTCATCCCGACAGCGACCACATTGGCGGAATGTCCGACGTTATTGAAAATTTTGGAGCGGACGAGGTTTACATTAATAATTTGCCGAAAGAGCTTGTTCCCGATACAGACGAATACAAAAATTTTGTTAATTCTGTAAAAGAAAATAAAGTTAAATGCATTGATCCCAAATCAGTAAGCAAGTTTGCAGTCGGAGATTTAAATTTTGATTTCATTTCACCGACAAAAACTTATGACAACGTAAATGACAGCTCGCTTGTTGTAAAAATAACCTATAAAGAAAACTCGTTTTTATTTACCGGTGACATCTCATATAAAGTTGAAGAAGACTTAATTAATTCTAACATAGAATTAAAAGCGGATGTTTTAAAGGTTGCGCATCACGGCAGCAAAACATCTTCTTCACAACAATTTTTAGAGGCAGTCAGTCCTCAAATTTCGGTCGTCAGTGTTGGGAGCAACGACAGAGCCCTGCCCGATTACAATACTATGGCGCGTATTAATGCCTGTTCAAATGAGCTTTACCGCACAGATAAAGACAAAACCGTTGTAATTACATCTGACGGAAAAAATTTAAGCGTTCAGACTCACGCCTGACACTTGACCTGCCGAATATTTAATAATATACTATATACTATATATAATATAAAAAATCTGGTTATGAAAGGATTTACAAAAATGGGAGTATATGAGGAGCTTGTTGCAAGAGGTCTTATTGCACAGGTAACCGACGAAGAAGAAATAAGAGAGCTTGTCAACAGCGGAAAAGCTGTGTTTTACATAGGATTTGACCCCACGGCAGACAGCCTTCACGTCGGCCACTTTATGGCGCTGTGTCTTATGAAGCGCTTGCAGATGGCAGGCAACAAGCCCATTGCGCTTATCGGCGGCGGAACTGCAATGATAGGCGACCCGTCCGGCAGAACCGATATGCGCCAAATGATGACAAAAGAAACGATCCAACACAATGTTGAATGTTTTAAAAAGCAAATGAGCCGATTTATCGACTTTTCTGACGGAAAGGCGCTTCTTGTAAACAATGCAGACTGGCTTTTAAACCTCAACTACGTTGAACTTTTAAGAGACGTAGGAGCGCATTTCAGCGTAAACAGAATGCTTACTGCCGAGTGCTACAAACAGAGAATGGAAAAGGGACTCAGCTTTCTTGAGTTTAACTATATGATAATGCAGTCATACGACTTTTACGCTTTGTACCAAAACTACGGCTGTAATATGCAGTTCGGCGGAGACGACCAGTGGAGCAATATGCTCGGCGGCACAGAACTCATCAGACGCAAGCTCGGCAAGAACGCTTATGCAATGACAATAAACCTTCTTCTTAATTCCGAAGGCAAGAAAATGGGCAAAACACAGTCGGGCGCAGTATGGCTTTCGGCAGAAAAAACAAGTCCTTACGATTTTTACCAGTATTGGAGGAATGTTGACGACAGCGATGTAATAAAATGCCTTAAAATGCTTACATTTTTGCCGCTTGAACAGATTGATGAGCTTGCAAAGCTTGAGGGAAGTGAAATAAACAAGGCTAAAGAAATTTTGGCTTATGAGGTAACAAACCTTATTCACGGCAAAGAAGAGGCAGACAAGGCGCAGCAGGCGGCAAGAGCGCTTTTCGGAAACAAGGCAGACACCGATAATATGCCTTCAACATTACTTTCGTCCGAAGATTTTACAGACGGCGCAATTTCAATTCTTGACCTGCTGAAAAAATGCTCGCTTATTCCTTCAAACGGCGAGGGCAGACGGCTTATTCAGCAGGGGGGCATATCTGTTGACGACAAAAAAGTGACGGATGTTTATATGCAAATTCCCAAATCAGAATTTGAAAAAGGTCATGTAATTATTAAAAAGGGAAAAAAAGTATTTCATAAAGCAATTTTTGCTTAATGATTACTTAATTTTACATAAGGAGGTCATACAATGAAAAACTTTTTGTCGGAATTTAAAACATTTATCATGCGCGGCAATGTGCTTGACCTTGCGGTAGGCGTTATTATAGGCGCTGCTTTTCAGGCAATTGTCACTTCACTCACAAGCGATATTATCTCGCCGGTGCTCGGTTTGTTTGGCGGAATGAACTTTGATGAGTTTAAATTGCAGATAAACGGAGCGGAAATTTGCTACGGCAAGTTTGTTACCGCGGTTATAAACTTTTTAATAATGGCTTTTGTTATTTTCCTGATTGTAAAACTTGTAAATAAGATAATGTCAATCGGAAGAAAGCAGGAAGAACCCGAAGAGCCGACTACTAAAAAGTGCCCTTACTGTTTGAGCGAAATCGACAAAGACGCAATAAAATGTCCGCATTGCACAAGCGACATTCCGTTGTCGGAAGAAACAGATAAGGAATAAAGTCAGTACATAAACTCCGCAATCAAAAAATTTATATTTTCATTATATTATAGAGATGTCCTTTGGGACGTCTCTTTTTTTATGAGTCACTTTCATAAACGATAATGTTTTCAACATCACATTTAAGAATTCTGCAAAGGTCATCAATTTTTACCGTACTGATTCCCTGATTTTTTCTTAAGCGGTCAATTGTAGCGCTGCTGATGTTGTGTTTGTTAATTAATGTGTACGTGCTTTCGTTACTTTTTTTCAAAGTTTCCCAAAATGGAGTATATTTTATCATAATTATCACCTGTTTTTAAATTAATTTATGTTCAGATACTTGACAATGGTCATAATTATGACTATAATAGAAGTACAAAGGGGGAGAAAAAAAGAAAATCATGAGGATTCATCGGGAATTTCACTAATTATTACAGCAGCCTCAAAAACATAAATATGTAATTTTATCTAATTATTACCATGGAAATTTTTACAAAAAACAAATTTTTCTTTTTGGTCAGACAAGTATAAAAGCTATCTGATAATAAAATATCGGAATTATATATTGATGCAAAACAAAACATCTGTTTTGTTCGGCAGATATATATTCATAAATTTTAAAAATTATTAAGGAGGAAAAATATCAGAGGAATTAAAAGGTAATCAGAGGAATTAAAACGTGCGGAACAGACGTAACTGTTCTAAAAAGATTTATGATTAAAATCACACAAAAAGAAAAAGGAGAATAAAAATGAAAAAGTATTCACAAGGCAAAAAACTGATAAGCTTTGCATTAGTTTTTGCGCTGCTGATTAGTCTTTTCAGCATTATGCCGCTGACAGCGTCTGCGGCAATTGGTGACACCACTGTTGTTGACGGCGTTACATACACCGTTTCAAGTGAAGTTTACGGTGAGTACACTGCCACTGTTACAAAATTTGACGACAGCACTACAAATGTTGTTATTAAAGACAAGGTTAACATCAAAGGAACTGACTTTACGGTAACCGCTATTGATAAAGCCGCTTTCGGCGGTAATACCAAAATTACCTCAGTCAATATTCCGGGTACTGTAAAAAATTTGATTTCCACTTCTTTTAAAGGTTGTACATCTTTGAAAGATGTAACATTAAATGAAGGTATAGAAACTATTGAAGCCAGTGTATTTAACGGATGTATTGCTATTCAAGAAATTAGATTTCCGAAGTCGCTTGTTAATGTAGCTAACCAAGCTTTTAGTGGTTGTACAAATATAAAAAATATATATATTTATTCTGATGTTAAATTTAATGCAATGGTATTCAAAGACTGTACAGGTTTACGCAATGTATATTGTTATAGCAACAATCCTTCATTTATTAAATTGAATTTTATGGGACTTACTGAAGATAACATAACATTTCACGGTTATGAAGGTAGTGAGGTACAAACTTTTGCAACAAGCAATAAATATAAATTTGAGCTTTTAAAAGAAGAAGAAACTACAACAACTGAAGCAACAACAGAACCTACAACAACAGAGCCGGATAATTCTGTGTTTAAATGGGAAAAGATTAATGACAACACAGCCGTTCAAATTACGGGTATTAAAGAAGAATATCAAATGCAGGGAAATATTGAAATACCCTCTGAAATAAACGGTCTTCCTGTTACTGTTATTGGAAAATCTGCTTTTGAACAATGTCGTGTCTTGTATTTAACAATACCGTCTTCTGTAATAATAATAAATGACGCGGCATTTAGAAAATGCAGTACTTTAAGTAAAATTACATTTGCTGAGAACAGCCAGCTTCAAAAAATAGGAGATGAAGCGTTTTATAAAGATTCAGGTGGTGACGATATGCTTTCTGAAGTAATACTGCCCGAATCATTAAAGCAAATAGGTTACAGAGCCTTTTATAACAGAAAAAACCTGATTTCGGTTACAGTAAATTCAAAAGATGTTAACTTTGGTACCGTAGGAAAAGGCGGAGAGGTTTTTGCAGTTCCTGATGGAACAAGTAACGTAAAAATTTACGGTTACTCAGGTAGTACTGCTGAAACATATGCTAAAGAAAACAACCACACATTCCGTTACCTTGATTTAAATACAGAAGAATTGCAGAAGGTATATGATGAGGCACAGAAAGTTGATTCAGGCCTTTATACAGCAGATTCATATGCAGTGCTTTCAACTGCAATGAAAACAGCAAAAAGACTGCTTGGCACAGCAGGCAGAGACGCAACGCCTGCACAAATTGATGAAGCAATTGCAGCCGTAAAGGCAGCAATTGAAGGACTTGTACCTATTGGAGCAGAAACAACAGCACCTGTTGAAACAACAGTTACTCCCGAGACAACAATTGTCATTGAAACAACAGAAGCAACAACAGCGCCTGTTGATAAAATTGAAGTTCTTTTGGGTGACGCAGACGGTTCAGGAAAAGTAGACGTAAAAGACGTAACACACATTCAAAAGCACATTGCTTCTTACTTTACGCTTGAAGGTAAAGCAGCGCTTGCAGCAGATGTTGACGGCAGCGGAGTTATTGACGTTAACGATGTAACATTAGTTCAAAAATATCTTGCAGCATATAATGTTGACTATAAAATAGGCGAAGTTGTTCAGTTTGGTTCAGACGCACCTCAGCCGACAGAAGGACCCGAACCTACAGCTACCGAAGCACCTCAGCCTACAAATGAACCTGAACCTACAACGGCAGAGCCTGAGCCTACGGATTCTGTTGAGCCTTCGGCCCCTGACGGTACAACTATTTTCTATATACCAAACTACGTTTCATGGCTTGATGACGACGGCGGCAAATTGTGGCTTTATAACGATGATACAGACGCTAAAATAGCAGCTGTAGAATATGACACAAACGAAGGCGGTATATCAGGATACTTCTATTTCTATTTGCCAAACGACTGGGTAAATATATCAATATACAGAACACCGTTTGATACCACAGAAGAGACATTTGATAAAAATAAACCTTGGGATGAAGCTACACAGACAGGTATTATTCTTAACAAGTGGGAACATATTGGTGACAGAGGAGAAAACAACGCCTATAAAATTATAGCAGACGGTGCACCCGGAGTATTTGAGACATTTGACCCGAAAGCTCCAAAACCTGATGAAGATGAAAGAACAATTTACTTTGACAACAGTAAGACAATGTGGACTACTGTATATATTTACGGCTGGTCATTTGGATTAGAGAAGGAATTTATACCACTTGAGTCGGAAGGAAATAACATTTGGTCATACACATTCTATGACACATTACCTATTGACGGCGTAACAGGATTCTTGTTTGTAAACCAAACAGACTGGACTGGAGCAATACAGACAGGTGACCTTGCAACAACGGAAGGTAAAAACCTGTTTGTTCCAAGCGGATCAGGAGTAGCCGGAGTTAAATTATCCGGTACATGGGATGTTTACAACCCATAATTACAATTTAGCTTTTTATTTCTCCTATGTTTTTGAATGTTTTGCATTCTTAGACTAAGAGTTGTAAAATTTTATCACACGGGAATCCCCGACATGGCTTTATGCCAATGTCGGGGATTTTCGTTAATTATTAAACTATTATGTTACTATTGACAGACAGATGTACATAACTTAAAATATAAACTATCTGATATTTTAATATTATTTTAAAATTAAAGTTTAAAATCGTCTGCCGTATAATCTGTTTTTAATACAGAGGTTTTCGGCACGCGCATAAGCGGGTCATATTTAAAGGCTCTGCATTTACCGTTTTTAATGCGCCTGTTTTTTTGGCAGTATGTAGAATTGTCTGAAAAAACTGCATTTTCGCAATAAACACAGTCCGGTTTAATATTTTGACCGAATAACTTTTTTTTCATTTTACCACCTCAAATTAAATTAATTATATCATTACGGCTGCTTTGTTTCAAGAAAAATATTATTTAAACTTTTTATATATAATATATAATCTACCGATTATTTTACGGAGGTCTTTTTTTGAGTTTTTCATCTAAGGTAATGACGCTTAACAATGCCGACAGCGTGCCATATTTAACTTTTAATTCCTTATCAGAAATAAAGTTCATAAATCATGCTTTTTCCACACGTCTTGGAGGAGTATCAACAGGGGATTTTGCCTCAATGAATTTGGCGTTTAACCGAGGCGATGATCCCCATAATGTAACCGAAAATTACAAGCGCATATGTAAAAGCGCCGGCTTTGATTTTGACAGCCTTACCGCTTCGGCACAGGATCACCATACCTTTGTCAGAGCGGTTACGAAAAGTAACAGGGGCACAGGCATTTATAAGCCGCGCGACCTTAACAGCGTTGATGCTCTTGTTACTGATGAAAAGGGGGTTACACTTGTTACATATTATGCTGACTGTACGCCGATTTTTTTTGTTGACACGGCAAAAAAGGCAATTGGTCTTGCTCACGCAGGCTGGCGGGGAACAGTTGGCAGAATAGCAGAAAAGACAGTTAAAAAAATGAGTGAGCTTTACAAAACCGACCCGGCGGATATTGTTGCGGCAGTCGGTCCGGCAATTTCTGCCTGCTGTTATGAGGTGGATTTACCATGTGCAGAAAATTTTTTGAATTTAAAAGACCTTGATTCTTCAAAATTTGTATTCCCGAAAGAAAACGGAAAATATATGATAGACTTGCTTGAAACAAACCGCCAAATGCTGACTTTGGCAGGAGTAAAACCCGAAAGTATTACGGTTTCGGATGTGTGCACAAGCTGCAACAGCGACCTTTTGTGGAGCCACCGTGCTTCTAAAGGCCGCAGAGGAACGATGTGCGCGTTTATGTGCATGGTATAATTCTTATATAGAAATATGCTCGTTTTCTGCGAACCACACCTTTGCAACTTTAAATTCCTTACCGTTTAAATAATTAAGAATACCCGCGTCTGTTTTAAAATTAAATTTTAGTTTATAGCTGTAAAGCGCCTGATATTTTATATTATCGGGCGCTTTTCTGTTTTTTCCGTACTTTGCGTCGCCCACAAGCGGATGCCCCATATACGCCATATGCGCCCTTATTTGATGAGTTCTGCCGGTGAGCAGTTCAACGTCAATAAGACTGATTTTTCCGTTAAAGTCAAGAACGGTGTATTTTGTTTTGATTTCTTTTGAATTTTCTGTTTCGCTTTTTAAAACAGTAACTTTGTTTTTGCTTTCATTTTTTATAATGTGACCGCACAGAATGTCGCTGTTCTTTTTAGGTTTGCCGTAAACAAGGCAAAGATAATGCTTTTCAAGTTCCCTTGTTTTCATTTTGTCGTTCATAATGCGCAGACTTTCGGCATTTTTAGCGGCAATAACAATTCCGCCCGTGTTTCTGTCAATTCTGTTTACAAGTGCCGGGGCAAAGGCTTTTTCAATCTTTGGGTCATATTCGCCTTTGTCATAAAGGTAGTGCAAAACTCTTGCAACAAGCGAGTCAAAATGATAGCTTTTATCCGGGTGAACAATTAATCCCGGTTTTTTATCAATAATTATTATATTGTCATCCTCATAAACGATGTCAAGCTTTTTGGGCGCTTTAAGAAACTCATAATTTTCCTGTTCGCTGTTCTCAAAAAATTCGTCTTTAATGTAAAGGGTGAGGGTGTCGCCCTCGCAAAGAATCGTATGCATATCGCACTTTTTGCCGTTTACTTTTATACATTTTTTTCTTATGTATTTATACATCAGCGCTTTGGGCAGAGTTTTAAATCTTTTCTGCAAAAATTTGTCAAGCCGCTGTTCGGCGTCGTTCTTTTTAATTACAAGAGTTCTCATTTTTGCACCTCCCGCCCTTTTATATTATCTCAAAATAAAATAAAATTCAATCTGTTTTTTCTGCACACAAATTACCGGTTTGTATAAAATGTTAAAGGGTGATACGGTGAATTGCTACAGACAAAGAGTAAAATCGGCAATTTGTTTTGGATTGGGGCTTCTTGCCGCAACGCTGCTGCCGTCTGACTGGGTACTTATTGTAGCAGCCGCGACACTTGTAATAGTAAGCATTTCTTGTGTACGGAGGTAGCTATGAAAGTTGTACTTATCGAAAAACCAAAATTCATATCTGCGCTGCTGCGTAAAATTTACGGGATAAAAAAAGAGTCACGCATTTAATAATTGCTTAGTGCTATCCTGCGGCAGCAAGCCGGCGGAAATTTTTCCGCCGGCGTTTTTCTTTTTTAAATTTCAGTAATATTTCTATTGTTAATGTAATATATTTTTTATATAAACCCAAAAGGAGAGATAAAATATGGAGTTTAATCAGGAGAATCGTTCGTTTTGCACACCTGTCACAGTGCTTGACACAGTTGCCGAACAACTTGCAGATGTTGACCTGACTCTGCCCGATTATTGCCCGGACATTGAAAAAATTCTTAAATGTACGTTAACACCAAAAATACAAAGCAAAAGTCTTTCGGGCGGGCAGCTTCAGATAGACGGGTACTGCATTGTTAATGTTTTGTATGTTGAAAGCATAAAAAAGACAATTCGCTGCTGTGAACAAAGCGTTAATTTTTCACAGTGCTTTTCTGTGAAAGAGACCCCCGACAATCCCGTTATTATTACAAAAACCAAGTCAGAATACATAAATTGCAGAGCACTCAGTCCGCGCAGACTTGTAATGCACGGGGCTTTTTCGCTGTATGCAAAAGTGTTTGCTACATCAACTACAAAAATATATTCTCCTGAAAATGACAAGGAGCTTGAAACAAATAAGCACACCGTAAGATGTTCCGACTTAAAAACATTTTGTCAGGAACAGTTTAACGTATGCGAGGAGATTTCGGTTTCAGACAAACCCGCAATAGAATCAATACTTCGTTCGGACGTAGGCGTAAATGTTACTGACGCAAAGGCAGTAACCGGCAAGCTTATGGTAAACGGAGAAGTAAATCTTAAAATGTTTTACCTTACCGATGTTGAAACCGGCGAAACAGGTAAAATTGACTATCTTTTGCCGTTTAATCAGATAATCGACTGCGAGGGAATTGATGAAGACACAATAAACTGCGTTTCGTGCGACGTAATGTCATATGACATAAGGCTGAAAAATGATATGATATCGGAAAAGCCGGCAATTATTCTTGATGTAAAGCTCTGCGTGACCGAGGAAGGATATACGGTTAATGACGAAGAGGTAATATCCGACGCGTACTCGGTTTTCTGCGCCACAAAGCCGGAGTTTGAGCAGCTTAACGTCATAGAGGACGTATCTCCTTTTACCGAGTCGCATATGGAGAAAACCTCAGTAAAAATTGATGACGGCAAAGTTTCAAAAATACTTGATATTTACAGCGATAACATAACTGCTGAAAATTCTGCCGACGACAGCGGAATTAAAATAAACGGCAAAATCAATATTTGCATCCTTGCGCTTAATGAGGAAAATCTGCCGGTGTTCATTGAACGCTCTGCCGACTATGAACACGCCCTTGCAGGGGGAGGGGATTACAACTCCGTAAATTCGGCTGACGCGCGGGTTGCAAGCATAAGTTACAGACTTGCGGACGACAACACCATAGACCTGAGATGTGAAATCAAGCTGTCGGTTTCGGCTGTAAAAAAGGACAGCATGAGAGTTGTTAAAGATGTAACATTATTTGAAGATAAGCCCATAAAACCCGACAACTGTGCACTAACTCTTTATTTTGCAAAAGAGGGTGAAAACCTTTGGGACATTGCAAAGTCCCATAATACGCGTCTTGATATGCTTATTGCGGAAAATTCAGCGGAAAAACAAACGCTTGATTATCCGCAGATGCTGTTGATTCCGAGAATATAGGGAGGTATAAAAATGGAAGAAAGAAACGTATATCAGGACATTTCCCAGCGTACCGACGGCGATGTTTATATTGGTGTTGTAGGTCCTGTACGAACAGGTAAATCGACGTTTATAAAACGGTTTATGGATTCTCTCGTACTGCCTAATATAAAAGACGAGAATATATATCGCAGAACCGTTGACGAGCTGCCGCAATCTTCGGCAGGCAGAACGATTATGACCACCGAGCCTAAGTTTATTCCCGAAGAGTCCGTTGAAATCAATTTGGGAAACAATGCAACCTTTAAAGTCAGAATGATCGATTGCGTAGGATACATAGTAAACAGCGCTATCGGTTACAGCGAAGAAGACCAACCGAGAATGGTGAAGACCCCATGGTTTGAGCAGGAAATTCCCTTTGATGACGCCGCCGAGATCGGGACTCAAAAGGTAATTAACGACCATTCAACAATAGGCCTTGTAATTACTACCGACGGAACAATAAGCGATATTCCGCGAGAGGATTACATAGAAAGCGAACAGCGGGTAATAAAAGAACTTAAAGAAATAAACAAACCCTTTATAGTATTGTTAAATTCTGTTGAGCCGGATTCTGAAAATACACAGCGGCTTGCGGCTGAAATGTCAAAGGATTATCAGGTGCCTGTGCTTCCCGTAAGCTGTATGGAACTCAGCGAAAACGAGATAAAACGTATTCTTGCGCAGCTGTTGTTTGAATTTCCGATACGTGAGATCAAGGTCGATATTCCCAAGTGGGTTGTAACACTTGACAAAGACCACTGGCTGAAATCAAAAATTTTTGAGTCAATTAAAGAGAGCGCACAAAAGGTAGAAAAAATCAGACAGGTGCAGGAAGCTATACAGAATGTGACCGAGTGTGAATACATTAATTTTGCGCGTCTTGCAAATCTTGACCTCGGCAAAGGCAATGCGACAATTGAAATAGGAATTGATACAAGTCTGTTTTATAAGGTTCTGTCAGAACAGACTGATATTGGAATAACCGATGAATGCGCGCTTTTAAACTGCATAAAAGATCTTTCGCAAAAACAGAAGGAATTTGATAAAATCGCGCAGGCATACGAGCAGGTAAAAGAGACTGGTTACGGCATTGTATTGCCTACTATTGAAGAGCTTTCTCTTGAAGAACCCAAAATTATTAAACAGGGCGGCAAATACGGAATACGGCTTAATGCAAGCGCTCCCTCTATTCATATGATGAAAGTTGAAACAAAAACCGAGGTAACGCCAATTGTAGGCTCGGAACAGCAGTCGGAGGAGCTTGTAAATTATCTGCTTAAAGAGTTTGAGGAAAATCCCAAAAAAATATGGGAAAGCGATATATTCGGCAAATCGCTTCATGAGCTTGTTAACGAGGGACTTCACAACAAACTTTACAGAATGCCGGCTGACGCACGCCAGAAGATTGCTGAAACAATAGAGAAAATAATCAATGACGGCTGCAACGGTTTAATATGTATAATACTCTGATTTTATTCATAAATATGTTTACAAATTATTTTTTGCCGTACAGGAAAATTTAGTAATATCAACAAAATAATATTCGCCCCATATTTGTTATTGAAAAAAAGTTGGGAATAAAGTATAATATTCCTAAATGCAAATGACAAATATGGGGGTTGTTTTATGAATTTTTCCGATGCAGCTTCGTTGCTTAGAACAGCTGAACTTTCAATGTCGGAAAAGGGAATTGCTTCGGCAAAGGTGATCCTTACAGGCTTTGTTGTTGTTTTTGTTGTGCTTATTCTTTTGATTTTAATAATTAAAATTTACGGAGCTATTATTACAAATGTTCAGCAGGGCGGAAAAAGCAAAAAGGAAAAGGTCCGTACTGTCAAAACAGAAAAGTCGGTTCCCGCTCCGGCGGTTGTAAAATCAGCTCCGTCTGTTCCTAAAATTGAGGATGGAATATCGGAGGAAACAGTTGCCGTTATTGCGGCGGCTGCTGCAACAATGTACGGTTCTCCCGAAAAAGTGAGAATAAAAAGTATTAAAAAATCAGACGTCGGACGTTCTGCCTGGGCAAATGCCGGTGTGATTAATAATACCCGCCCGTTTTAAGGCGTAAGTTTTTTCGGAAAGGACGTTATCTATGGAAATTTTACAGGGCTTTGCAGACGCCGTAGTAGGCATTATAAACAGTTCCGGAATTTTTACTCTGAATTGGCAGAACTATGTTATGATTGGCGTGTCCATAATTTTGCTTTATCTCGCCATAAAAAAACAGTACGAACCGCTTTTGCTTCTTCCAATTGCGTTTGGTATGCTTCTTGTAAACCTTTACCCGGCAATTATGGAGCCGCCCGCAACACAGCTTTTGACCGAGGCTGAGTGTCAGGCGCAAAGCATAGCCACTTCGGGTCATGCCACAACGGTTTTAAACGGTGTAACTTATTATGAATGTCCCACATACGGCGGACTTCTTTATTATCTTTATCAAGGCGTTAAGCTCGGCATTTATCCTCCGCTTATTTTCCTTGGAATAGGCTGTATGACTGACTTCGGCCCGCTTATAGCAAACCCCAAAAGCCTGATTCTCGGCGCTGCCGCACAAATTGGAATTTTTATTACTTTTACAGGCGCGATTTTCCTTGGATTTACCGAGGCAGAGGCAGGCGCAATCGGCATTATTGGCGGTGCCGACGGTCCTACCGCTATTTATGTAACAACAAAACTTGCTCCGCATTTGCTTGGTTCTATTGCAATTGCAGCATATTCATATATGGCGCTTGTTCCAATTATTCAGCCGCCTATTATGAAATTGCTTACCACAAAAAAAGAGCGTTCGGTTGTAATGGAGCAGCTTAGACCTGTTTCTAAGCTTGAAAAAATTATGTTCCCCGTTATTGTTGTAATATTAATAGCAATATTCCTGCCGGACGCGGCTCCTCTTGTGGGTATGCTTATGCTCGGCAACCTCTTTAAAGAATCGGGAGTTGTTGACCGGCTTGCAAAAACCGCGCAAAACGAGCTTATGAACATCATCACGATTTTTCTCGGAACTACGGTCGGCGCAACGGCGTCGGGTCAGAACTTCCTTAAATTTGACACACTTAAAATCATTGCACTCGGTCTTATTGCATTCTGTATGGGTACTGCATTTGGCGTGCTTTTCGGTAAAATTATGTATAAGGCAACAGGCGGAAAGGTTAATCCGCTTATCGGTTCGGCAGGTGTATCAGCTGTTCCTATGGCTGCCCGTGTGTCTCAGAAGGTGGGACAGCAGGAAAACCCCGGCAATTTCCTTTTAATGCATGCCATGGGTCCGAATGTTGCAGGCGTTATAGGTTCAGCCGTTGCCGCAGGCGTACTGCTGAATGTGGTTGGTTAAAAACATCTTGACTTTTTATAAAGAGTAAGTTAAAATGTTTAAAAAAGTATAAAATGGTATATAATATATAAAAATAAGGGAAATGATTTTCTTATAGTTATATAATAAAGGCAAACTGTTGTGAAAGCCCAGTATTCATGGGGATTT
Source organism: uncultured Clostridia bacterium (assembly GCA_947623205.1). Lineage (GTDB taxonomy): Bacteria > Bacillota > Clostridia > Oscillospirales > Acutalibacteraceae > Ruminococcoides. The sequence continues at coordinate 137 of CANQGM010000016.1, read as the reverse complement.
TGCAGCAGTTTTACCATTTTTTTGACCATTTACAGCTGAACAAAGCATTTTAATTTATTAATTTGTTTTCGTTTTTGTTCCAAACTTGGGTGCACATATTTTTCAAGCGTTATGCTAACGGTTGAATGACCGAGTAT
>CANQGM010000015.1 GCA_947623205.1 uncultured Clostridia bacterium | reverse complement strand
GGCTACTGCTCTTTTTTATTAAAAAAATAAGAAACCTGTTCCAAGTGAACAACTACAAGAAAGTGAGGAAAAGATTATGAAGAAAGAAACATCTTCCGTAGTACGGAAAGAACAACTCGAAGCAGCCATGCACCAACTTGAAACGTCTGTAAGAGATATGTTTGAAAGTGGCCGCTTTCAAGATTATCTGCTAATGCTTAGTAAGTTTCACAATTACAGCTTCAACAACATTTTGCTTGCGTTTGCTCAAAACCCGAACATTAGCCGACTGGCCAGCTACCAGACATGGCGCTCATTACATATGCAGGTTCGGCGTGGTGAAAAGGCAATCAAAATTCTTTGCCCGATTCCTTATCAGTACATCAGGGAAAGAAACCGCACTGATGAAAAGGGCAATATCGTACTTACTGCGGCAGGTGATGAAGAAAAAGAAATTATCATCTATCAGGGAGTACGATTTCGTATTGGAAATGTCTTTGATATTTCCCAATGTGACGGCCATTTAGATTCTCTCATTGAGATTCCTGCTGACAATTCGGAATCATTGAAAGAGGCCGTCAAGAAGCTCATGGATTCTGATAGCCGTATAATGTACGATCCAAAGTTGATGAATGGCTCTGCAAACGGATTCTTTTCCCCCTTGACGGGAGAAATCCACATTAAGGAAAACATGCCTGCGCTAATGACTTTACGCTGTATTTGCCACGAAAAGGCACACTCTATCCTGCATGGCAAAGAAGCCGCTGATTCGGATAGAGGCGTAAAGGAAATTGAAGCAGAAGCCGCAAGTTTCCTTGTTTGTTCTGCCTTGGGCTACCCACAGACCCTGTGCTATTCAACAGGGTATTTGGCGGGGTGGTCACAGAGCAGAACAACACGGGAGTTGTTGCAATCGGTAAACCGCATTGAAAAAACTTCCCGTGAAATTTTGAATTGGATTACCAATTCAACCGATCTGAAAGTGTTGGAATAAATTCAAACACAGAAGATCAAGACGTTAAGGGTTATACCGTGAGGTATAACCACTTAACGTCGTTTCTCCAAAAGGTTTTTACCATGGCAAAGGTGATTACCCATGCTTTAGGCTTTGTGCTTTGAATCAAAGCCGATCGCCAAACTCAACAATGGGGAGCAGAAAGCTCTAAAAAAACATACCGATGAAGGGAGGTATTATAATGGCTCGTACACCTAATATCCGTTTTCAAATGAAATCGGCTCTAAATGAAATGGCATACTTTGGACACAGCAAGCACGAAGATCAAGTACGAACTTACCAAGAACGCCAACAACAAAAAGCACAGGGAATTGCCCGCTGTGATTATATGAAAGTGGATTATACTGCTGACAAAATCTATTCCTATGGAACCATGAAAACATATCAAGCCGAGGTCGGAAGGTTCGCAGATTATTTATCCGAGAATGGCTACAAAAAATGTACTATGGAAGAAGCAAAAAATCAGATTCAGGGCTACCTTGATTATCAGCGTGAACGCGGCTTGTCTGCGTATTCCATTCATACCACTTGTGCGGCTCTCTGCAAGACGTTTCAAACAAGGATGGAAGATTACTCGATTCCCGAAAGAAAGCTCTCTGAAATCACAAGGAGCCGTGGAACACACACCCATGACAAACTTAATGAGAAACGTGCTGGGGAGGCGTTAGAAGCTAACCGTGTTCTTGGACTGCGACGATCTGAACTTGAACGTCTCCGAGTGAGTGATTTTCAGGACAGAGGCACGGAGATACAGATGAATACAGTTGGAAAGGGCGGCAAGCATAATACAACTGTTTTTCGCAGTCCTGACGAGATAGAAAAGGTAAGGCTTATGCTGGCTGGAAAGAACCAGAATGATTATGTATTTGACCGACAGCTTTTCAAAAACGACGCTGATTTTCACCAGACAAGGGCAGAAGCATTTCAAGCCCGTTACCAGCGTATAGTAGACGATATGAAAGCCCGTCCAGAAGCAAGGGCAGAATATCAGCAGATAGTCCGTGATACCTTTGCAGCCAAAGGAAAAGAACTTCACGAAGATTTAGACCGCCCCTATATATGTCGAGGTTCACACCGTCAACATCTTAAAGAACAGGGCTTATCAGTCGTTTATGACCGAACAGCTGTTATGATGGTCAGCTTGGAATCCCATTTTCGCAGCGGTGTTCTCGTTCAGAATTACCTCGCAAAATAAGACAACGCCCGCTGTCAGTGGTGAAATTCGCGGCTAAACTGTTTTTTGGAATCCCGATTTTTATTGACAAATCAAGGCTTTTCCGTTATAATCTGATGACGAGGCCCGACACGGTGCAGGCTTTAAAGGCCTTCTCAAAAGATATTTTAGCGAATGAAGGTGAAAATTATGAAATATGTATGTAATATTTGCGGTTATGTATATGACCCTGAAGCAGGCGATCCTGATAACGGTGTAGCACCCGGCACACCGTGGGAAGAAGTTCCCGAGGATTGGGTATGCCCGCTGTGTTCAGTAGGCAAAGACCAGTTTTCGCCTGAAGAATAAAATATAAATAATAAAGAACAGGGAGCAGTTCACATTGGAACTGCTCCCTGTTAGCTAATTAAAATTACTAATTTAAGCTAAATTACAAAAACAAGAAAGAAGACGCTGAATCCATGTAAATAGATTCAGCGTTAATCTTTGCAAAAACTACGCCATTTAAAGCAATTCTTGTTTCTAAGACACTGCGTTGCAGCTGTTATACCAGAATCATTGATATTTTTCTGTCTTTTTATTTACTAAAGTCCATAGTTTTCAAAAATTATTTTTTGATAACAATACGACGCTTTCAACATGTGCGGTTCGGCTGAACATATCGCACGGAGTAATTTCTTTTACAATATAACCGCCGTCTGAAAAAATTTTTAAATCACGCGCAAGGGTGGCAGGGTCGCAGGACACATACACAACTCTCTTTGGCGACATTTCAAAAATTGTTTGAATAAGCTCGTCTCCGCAGCCTTTGCGAGGAGGGTCAAGAATTATTACATCGGGCTTTAAACCCTCCGATTTAAGTTTTTGCGCCGCTTTTGCTGCATCGGAGCATATAAAACGGGCATTTGTAATATTATTTTGTTTTGCGTTTTCCTTTGCGTCCTTAATTGCATCCTCTACTGCTTCAACACCTACAAGCAATTTACAATTTTGCGCCATTGTCAATCCTATTGTACCGGTTCCGCAGTATAAATCAAGAAGAACTTCATCGGATTTTAAATCGGCGTATTCTTTAGCTTTATTATATAGCTTTTCAGCCTGTCTGCGGTTGACCTGCCAAAATGAAAACGGTGAAATTCTGAATTTCAGCCCGCAAAGCTCATCTGTTATATGGTCGCTCCCGTATGCAACACGATTTTTTGTACCTAAAATAACATTTGTTTTTTCTCTGTTAGAATTAATAATAACGCTTTTTAATTGCGGAATCTCATCTTTTAACATATTAACAAGCAAATCTTCTTGTTTTAACCCATTGCCGTTTACAACATAACACACCATAAGCTCGTCTGTTATCTCGCCAACACGAATATAAAGACGGCGAAGTCTGCCTTTGCCTGTCGTCTCATCATAAATATCGTTGTTAGTCTGTTCAATGAACTTTCGTGTAATTTTTATTACCCTTGCAAACAATTCAGGCTGCAATATGCAATCGTTGCAGTCAATTATTCGATGGCTGTGAAACGAATAAAAGCCGATCAAAATATTGCCGTTGCTGTCCCTGCCTATCGGAAACTGTGCCTTATTGCGGTAACGCAGCGGATTATCGGAAGAAATTATCGGCTTGTAAACTGCATCTTTAATTCCCCCTATCCTTGTAACAGCGTCAATTACACGCTGCTCTTTTATTTTACATTCCTCTTCATAGTTTATATGATGCCACGCACAGCCGCCGCATTTTGAAAAATTCGGGCATTCCGATTCAATTCGTGACTTTGAGGGAACGGTTATTTCTTCTATTTTGCCGAAGGCATATGTCTTTTTCACTTTTAATATACGCACCTTAAGTTTGTCGCCTATTGCAGAAAGAGGCACAAATACGGCAATTCCGTCCTCTGTTCTGCCAACTCCGCTTCCCTCTGCCGTAGCCGAAGTAATTTCTATGTCTATAATATCGTTTTTCTTTAAATTCATTATGACCCACCGTAATAATATTAGCATTCTTATTAAAATTTGGCAATACGCAAAAAGTTTTATAAAATAATAAAAAGGTATTTATTTTTTTGCATATTAGACTTATAATAAATATACATATTATGGAATGGAGTGGACTATTGTGGATTACGACAGTCTGTTAGATAGAATTAAAAGAATACATTTCATCGGAATCGGAGGCAGCGGAATGTGTCCGCTTGCCGAAATTTTAAGAAGTGAGGGTTTTGAACTTTCAGGTTCAGATATGAATGAAGGCGAAACACTTGACAGAATCAAAAGTTACGGCATACCCGTATTTATGGGACACCGAGCCCAAAATATTGAAGGCGCAGAGCTTGTGGTGTATTCTGCCGCAGTAAAAGCGGAAAACCCAGAACGCAAAGCCGCTGTTGAAAAAGGTATTCCCTGCATTGAAAGAAGCGTTATGCTTGGAGTTGTTACAAGAAGATACAAAAGAAGCATTGCCGTTTCGGGCACTCACGGCAAAACAACAACCACCGCAATGCTTTCACAGGTGCTTATAGGCAGCGGTTTTGACCCCTCTGCTATTATAGGAGGCAAGCTGCCGTTTATAGGCGGAAACAGCTATGTAGGTCAAAGCGACATAATAGTATGCGAGGCTTGCGAATACGTTGACACATTCCTTCAGCTGAATCCTTTTATTTCCATTATTTTAAATATTGACGCCGATCATCTTGACTACTTTAAAAATCTTGAAAACATAAAAAAATCGTTTAACAAGTTTGCAAAACAGACAACCGGATTGCTCGTGATTAACGGGGATGATAAAAATACTCTTGACGCCGTAAAAGATGTTGACATTAAAAAACTGACATACGGGTTTGGAGAAAACTGCGATTACAGGGCAATTAACATCAGCGCCGACAAAGGCGTTCACGAACAATTTGATTTGATTTTTAGGGGCGAAAAGCTTACGAGCATCAAACTGATCGTTCCGGGAAAACACAATGTTTACAATGCGCTTGCCGCTGCCGCCGCAGCACATTATATTGGCGCCACACCAAATGAAATTTCGGAAAATCTGCAAAAATTCGGCGGCGTTCACAGAAGATTTGAAATTCTCGGAACGCCGGACGGCATAACGGTTGCCGATGACTTTGCACATCATCCTACCGAGCTTACTGCTACGCTTAACGCCGCAATGAATATGGGGTTCAAAAAAGTATGGGCAGTTTTTCAGCCACATACATTTTCACGAACCGCAATGCTTCTTGACGACTTTGCAGAGGCTCTGAAAATTCCCGATGTAGCAATTATCTCCGAAATTCTTCCTGTCAGAGAAACAAACACATATAATATTTACTCCGCAGATCTGGGCACCAAGGTTCCAAACTCTGTTTGTCTTGATACATTTGAAGAAATTACTGATTATGTATGCAAAAACGCCCAAGAAGGCGACCTTATTCTTACAATGGGCGGCGGAAATGTTTATGTATGCGCAAATATGATTTTTAAACAGCTGAAATATATGGAAGAAAATAAATAATTTCTTTTAAAAATATTTCCTTGATTACAGAAAAATTCCCGAACATTTAAAATGTTCGGGAATTTTCCATGAGAGAGATATTTATGAAAACAACATTACCAATCAAACATCTGAGACCATATTGAGTCATCCGAGTTGGTCGGCGTTGTTGCTGGCTGCGCTGAGTTTTTTCCGCCTGACGGTACATACTCCTCAAGTTTTAGACTGATACTTACAGACTTGCCGCTGCGGTAAACGGTAAATTCAGCTGTATCACCTACTTTTGCGTCTTTAAGAGCCTTTTTTACATCTGCCGAAGTTGAAATGTTTGTATCATTAACTTTTGTAACGATGTCGCCTGTTCTGAATCCCGCACTTTCGGCATTTGAACCTCTTGTGACGGAAAGAATATAACACCCTGTCTTATTAACTCCGTAATAGAACGCGGATTCATTGGAAGTAATGTCTGTCAGCTCCATGCCAAGGTCGATTTTACCCGTTACATAACCGTATGATTTCAGGTCATTTATAATGTCAAGTACATTATTTATCGGAATAGCAAAGCCTATACCCTCAACCTCGGTCGCACTGTCCTTTGCGTTTACAATACCTACAAGCTCGCCTTTTGAATTAAACAATCCTCCGCCGGAATTACCCGGGCTTATTTGGGCATTTGTCTGTAGCAATGTCATATTTTTATTTTCAATTGCAACTTCACGAGCAAGTGCGCTGATAATACCGTCGGTTACAGTTCCTCCGAGTTCACCAAGAGGATTGCCGATTGCAACTACATAATCACCGACCGCAAGCGTTGAGCTATCGCCGAATGTAGCGGGAGAAAGTTTTTCAGCGTCTATTTTGAGAAGGGCAATATCATTGTCTGAATCGCTGCCTATAACAGCGGCAGTATAATTAGTTTTTCCGTCGCGGAGTGTGACCGTTACACTGTTTGCGCCCTCAATTACATGGTAATTTGTAATAATGTAACCGTCATCTGAGATTATTACGCCCGAACCTGCGCCCTGTTGAATGTACTGTCTCGCAAAGCTTCCGGTGACAACGCTTTCGGTTGCAATTTCAACTACACTGTCTGCCGTTTTCTTAACTATTGTTGAAGTTGTGCCTGCATTTGAAGATGATGTGTTTGATGTATTATCTGAAGCAACTTTGTTAATGTTAAGACTGCTGCCTGATGATGGTTTTAAGCTGTTGGCTATATATCCGCCGCCAAAGCCGAGAGCGCCGGACGCGATTACGGTAATTGCAATAATTGCTGTTAAAAAACCTCTTGTTACAGGCTTGGACTGCTTTTTTACTTTTTTCTTCTTTATCTTTTGAGTCCCCATAGGAGGAGCAGGTGAACCGTATTGTGAATTTGCATATGGAGGCTGAGAATAATTACCGTATGCATTCTGCTGAGAATAACTACCGTAGGAACTGTTTTGCGAAGAAGCGCCGTATTGGCTTGTTCCGCTGTAGGATGTATTGTTATTTGCAGAATAACTGTTTTCATAAGCGTTCTGCGACGGTGCTGAGGAATATGCATTTTCATAATTGTTTGGATTATGCGCTGCGTTTTCATTATTGCCGTTTACATATGAATAATGATATTCATTGGCAGAATTGCTGCCGCTTTTATCAGCATTCCATTCGTATGAACTTTCATTTGCGGAAGAATCCTGTGATGACTGGCTGTATGAAGAAACGTCTTTATTTGCGGTTTCCTTTTCCGTATCATTATTTTCACTTTGAAAAGTATTGTTTACATCAAAATCGTTTTTATTTTCAAAATCATCTGACATATATATTGCCTCCCAATAAATAGTTTTAATTTTGTTTTAATGTTGTAATTATAATAATTTCCCTAAGTGACAGATATATGAAATGATATTGAAATAAATATGAATTAATAATATTTATTTTGTGAAAATTTATTTATGATCCTCACTGCTCTGTAAATTTTCTTTTTCGTCTTCAGTCTTTTTTTCAACGATTGCTTTATTTACGACTACACTGTCATATTTCTTTTTAAAAGAAACTCTGCCCAAAAATTTTTTTCCGCAGCTTTTACAATAAAAATCTGCAATAAAGCTTTTATTGTGTAATTTCCATTTTGAAGTTTTCCTTGCCGGTTTTCCGCATTCATCACAAACAAAACGCAATTGCTTTTTATCAACCTCGGGATTTAGCAAACTGGTTATGTAATGAGATTTAAAAAGCATTTTGTCATAAAACTCTCTGCATTTTGCATTAACAATAAAAGGCTCAACAGGATAATCGGAAACAAAATATTTTAAGCATTTCAGGCTTAACTCAGCATCTTTAAACGCCCTGTGCTGTTCATCCTCCGAAAAGCTTATCCCTAACATATCTGCGCACGCCGTCAAACCAAGCTGAGATGAACAGTCGCAATAATCAAGACATTTTTCACAGTATTCCTGAATATTGCAATACTGTGATAAAAACGGAATAACCTCGTTATCAGTATAATATCTGAAATTATCTATAAGAACGTGTATGTCAGACGTTCCCCAGGTAAACATTGCGCTTCCGTTAATAAATTTTGAAAATTTTAATGCGGCGTCTAAAAATGCTGTACCCGAATTTTTCAGCTCATCAATTGAGAGTTTTGTAAGCTCCTTAACCTTGCTGCTCAGATTTTTGCTTATCTGAGGTTTTACAAGAATTGAAAACCTGTCAATTATATTAAAATTATCATCCGTTTTAACTGCGCCGAACTCTATTATTTCATTTACATATCTTTTAATTGGTTTGCTGTATGCCGCGTTCCATTCAAGGTCAAGTATTACATAACTCATTTTTTTCTAAACGCCTGCTTCATTCGCTGTTCTTTTGAAAGAATACGTTTGCGCATACGGATATTATTCGGTGTAACCTCAACAAGTTCATCATCAGCAATAAATTCAAGACACTGTTCAAGAGACATCTGAGTAGGCGGCGTAAGCTTTAACGCGTCGTCAGAACCGGATGCACGCGTGTTGGTAATGTGCTTCTTTTTACATACGTTTACCGTGATATCTTCAGCCTTTGGACTTGCGCCGACAATCATTCCCTCATAAACGGGAACGCCTGCTCCGATAAAGAGTCGGCCTCTTTCCTGAGCCGCATAAAGTCCGTAGGTTACAGTCTCTCCTGTTTCAAAGGCAATAAGCGAACCCTGATGACGCGTTACAATTTCTCCCTTAAACGGTTCATAACCGTCAAAAACATGGTTCATAATGCCGTTGCCGTTTGTATCTGTTAAAAATTCAGGGCGATAACCCATAAGTCCTCTTGATGGAATTTTAAATTCAATGTGGGTCGTGCCGCCCTCACGGGTGCCCATATTTACCAACTCCGCCTTTCGCGAGCCGAGCTTTTCCATTACTGCGCCGACATATTCATCCGGCACTTCAATAATAAGAAATTCTATCGGTTCATGCAGCTTGCCGTTGATTGTTTTAGTAATTACCTGCGGACGTGACACCTGAAACTCATAGTTCTGGCGCCGCATTGTTTCAATAAGAATTGAAAGGTGAAGCTCTCCCCTGCCCGACACCTTAAAAGTATCGGCGCTGTCGGTCTCCTCAACACGGAGGGCCACATTTGTTTCAATTTCTTTAAAAAGACGGTCTCTAAGATTGCGCGAGGTAACATATTTGCCTTCACGTCCGGCAAAAGGAGAGTTATTTACAATAAAGTTCATTGACACGGTAGGCTCGTCAATTTTTACAAACGGAAGAGGCTCAACGCAGTCGGGCGAACATATTGTTTCACCTATGTTAATATCCTGAATACCGCTAACGCATATAAGGTCGCCGAGCTTTGCTTCATTGCACTCAACTCTTTTTAGACCCTCAAACTGATAAAGCTTTGCAATGCGTACATTTTGCGTTGTGCCGTCTGTATGACATAAAACGGCAGATTGTCCGCTTTTTACTGCGCCACGCTCAATTCTGCCCACTCCTATTCTGCCCACAAAATTATCGGAGTCAATATTTGAAAGAAGAATCTGCAAACCATCGTCAATACTTCCTTCAGGAGCGGGAATTTCTTTTATAATTGCATCAAGAAGCGGTTTCATATCTGCGCCCTTGTTATGATAATCTTCCGTTGCGTAACCGTCGCGCGCGGAAGCATAAATTACAGGAAATTCCAGTTGATCCTCATCTGCCCCAAGTTCAATAAAAAGGTCGAGAACCTCATCAACAACTTCTTCGGGACGTGCTCCGGGGCGGTCGATTTTATTTAATACAACAAGAGGCTTTTTGCCGAGTCCGAGCGCTTTTTTAAGAACAAATCTTGTCTGCGGCATACAACCCTCAAACGCGTCAACCAAAAGCACAACGCCGTCAACCATTTGAAGAATACGCTCCACTTCGCCGCCGAAATCGGCATGGCCGGGTGTGTCTACAATATTTATTTTAACGCCGCGGTACATTACCGCAGTCGGCTTTGAAAGTATTGTTATGCCCCTTTCGCGCTCAAGGTCGTTTGAGTCCATTACACGCTCTTCAACAGTTTCATTTTCTCTGAATATACCGCTTTGCTTTAACAGCTGGTCAACCAAAGTTGTTTTGCCGTGGTCAACGTGCGCGATAATGGCAATATTTCTTAAATCTTCTCTGACAAACATAAAATCCCTCTGTTCATTGCTTGTGTTCATATTCTTTTTCGCATACTTTTTTATTATATCACCGCAATATTGAAAATTCAATTTCTATTTTATATCACCTTTTTACATAATTCATTACATATTTTAAACATTTTCCCGATTTATTCTTTTTATATTAGAAAAAAAGCTCATTTTATTATTTAGACAGAAGTTTCGTCTTTACAATGTAAAAAGATTGTTATATAATTAACATAGTTATTTTACATTTGTTTGAATAATTATAAAAACTGTTACGGAGGTAATTTTATGGGCTATACTATTGCACAAAAAATCATTAAAGAACATCTTGTCTGCGGCGAAATGACTGTTGGCAGCGATATTGGTCTGAAAATTGACCAAACGCTTACTCAGGACGCCACAGGAACAATGGCTTACATTGAATATGAGGCTATGGGGATTCCCCGTGTAAAAACAGAAAAAAGCGTTGCTTACATAGACCACAACACACTTCAGACAGGTTTTGAAAATGCGGATGACCACAGATTTATTCAGTCGGTCTGCAAAAAGCACGGAATTTATTTTTCAAGACCGGGAAACGGCATTTGTCATCAGGTTCACCTTGAAAGGTTCGGAAAACCCGGCAAAACTCTAATAGGTTCTGACAGCCACACTCCTACCGGCGGCGGCATAGGTATGCTTGCAATAGGCGCAGGTGGTCTTGACGTAGCTGTTGCCATGGGCGGCGGCGCCTACTACATTACAATGCCAAAAATGGTTAGAGTTAATCTTACGGGCAAACTCAGTCCGTGGGTTTCGGCCAAAGACATTATTCTTGCTGTTCTCAGGGTTATGAGCGTTAAAGGCGGCGTCGGCAAAATTATTGAATACGGCGGCGACGGTGTTAAAACTCTTACTGTTCCCGAACGCGCAACTATCACAAATATGGGTGCGGAGCTTGGTGCAACAACATCTGTATTTCCCTCTGACGAAACTACTCGCGCCTTCCTCAAGGCGCAAGGCCGCGAAGAGGACTATAAGGAACTTAAAGCTGATGATGACGCGGTTTATGACGAAGTAATTGAAATTAACCTTTCAAACCTTGAACCCCTTGCCGCTTGTCCTCATTCACCCGATAATGTAAAACCTATAAAAGAGCTTGAAGGTCAGGAAATCAACCAGGTATGTATCGGCTCATGTACAAACTCAAGCTATCTTGATTTGATGAGGGTCGCCTACATTCTTAAAGGCAAAAAAGTTGCCGACAATGTTTCTCTTGCAATTGCTCCGGGAAGCAAACAGGTATTTAATATGCTCGCGCTTAACGGCGCTCTCGGCGATATGATCGCAGCAGGCGCCCGTATTCTTGAAAGCGCCTGCGGTCCTTGCATAGGTATGGGACAATCTCCAAACAGCAAAGGCGTTTCGCTAAGAACATTTAACCGTAACTTTGAGGGCCGAAGCGGTACTGCCGACGGACAAATTTATTTGGTTTCTCCCGAAACAGCCGCAGTTTCTGCAATTAACGGCGTATTTACGGACCCGAGGATCCTCGGCTGCGCGGCAGAAATTGAAATGCCCGAAAAATTTCTTATCAACGACAATATGGTAATTGAACCTGCTCCCATTGAAGAAATGGACAACGTGGAAATTTTAAGAGGTCCAAATATAAAAAGCTATCCCGAAACACATCCGCTTACAGATTCAATTGAGGCATCCTGCTCGCTTAAAGTCGGCGACAACATAACAACCGACCATATTATGCCGGCAGGCGCAAAGATTTTGCCTCTCCGTTCAAATATTCCGAAAATTTCCCAGCACTGTTTTACGGTGTGTGACAAGGAATTTCCGGCTCGTGCAAAAGCTCTCGGCAAAAGCGTTATCGTCGGCGGAGAAAACTACGGACAGGGTTCTTCGCGTGAACACGCGGCTCTTGCTCCGCTGTTTCTCGGCGTTAAAGCTGTACTTGTTAAAAGCTTTGCACGTATTCATAAGAGCAACCTTATTAACGCCGGCATACTGCCGCTCACGTTCAGCGACCCGTCTGATTATGATAAAATCAAACTTGGCGATATGCTTGAACTTCCGAATGTTAAAAAAGAAATTTCAGGCGGTTGTGATGTTACTGTTATAAATAAAACGACCGGTGATACAATTACAGCAAAATGCGAGCTTTCTGACAGAACAAGAGCAATAATAGCAGCGGGCGGCCTGCTTGACTATACAAAGGAGAACAGCTGATATGGAAAAAATTAAAATGACTACCCCCATCGTTGAGATGGACGGCGACGAAATGACAAGAGTTATCTGGCAAAAAATCAAAGATATTCTTATTTTACCCTATGTTGACCTAAAAAGTGAATACTATGACTTGGGACTTGAAAACAGAAACAAAACAGATGACCGTGTCACAGTTGACAGCGCAAACGCCACAAAAAAATACGGTGTTGCCGTAAAATGTGCAACAATCACCCCAAATGCAGCAAGAATGGATGAGTATGACCTCAAAAAAATGTGGAAATCACCTAACGGCACGATTCGTGCTATTCTTGATGGTACTGTTTTCAGAAGCCCTATTCTTGTTAAGGGCATTGTTCCTTACATTCCAACATGGAAAAAACCTATCTGCATTGCACGTCACGCTTACGGCGACGTTTACAAAAACACCGAAATGCGAGTAAAAAGCGGAAGCAAAGCAGAACTTTGTGTTACAAATCCGGACGGTAGCGAGGAAAGAAGTCTTATTTTTGACTTTACTTCAGACGGCGTTATACAGGGTATGCACAACATTGACAAAAGCATTTCTTCATTCGCACGCTCTTGCTTTAATTACGCTTTAGACCAGAAAATAGACGTTTGGTTTGCTACCAAAGACACTATAAGCAAAATATACGACCACAGATTTAAGGATATTTTTGCCGAAATTTATGAAAATGAATATAAGGATAAATTTGAGGAGGCCGGCATAACATATTTTTATACGCTCATTGACGACGCTGTTGCTCGCGTTATACGCAGTGAGGGCGGATATATGTGGGCCTGCAAAAACTACGACGGCGACGTTATGAGCGATATGATAGCAACGGCTTTCGGTTCACTTGCAATGATGACAAGCGTACTTGTTTCGCCTGACGGTATTTATGAATACGAGGCTGCACACGGCACTGTTCAGCGTCATTATTACAAACACCTCAAGGGTGAAGAAACATCCACTAACTCGGTTGCCACTTTATTTGCCTGGACCGGCGCTTTAAGAAAGCGCGGAGAACTTGATAAGCTTCCCCAACTCATTAACTTTGCCGACAAGCTTGAAAAGGCTACTGTCAAAACAATTGAGGACGGTATTATGACAGGCGACCTTTATGCAATTTCAACGCTTGAAAATAAAACCAAAGTTAACACGGAGGACTTTCTAAAAGCGATTAACGAACGTCTTTCTGCCTCACTTTAATTCTATCTTATACTATACTAAAGGAGTAAAATGAGTAATGTCCAAAAGTGACCATATTTCAATGTCAGTTATTAGACGGTTACCCAGATATTACCGTTTTTTATCGGAACTTTACGAGCAGAAGATTGACAGAATTTCATCAACAAAACTTGCTCAGATCATGAATATAACGGCGTCACAGGTAAGACAGGATCTAAACTGCTTTGGCGGTTTTGGTCATCAAGGCTATGGTTACAGTGTAAGTCAGCTTAAAGACGAAATTAAAAATATACTGGGACTCAACAATGATTATAAGGCCATTTTAATTGGCTCGGGCAATCTTGGAAAAGCAGTTGCAATGCATATGAATTTTGAAAAACTCGGTTTTGAATTAATTGCCTGCTTTGACAGCAATGAAGAAAAGGTTGGAACAAAACTGAACAACATTAGTGTTAAACACGAAAATGAGCTTGAAGAATTTTGCCGCCAAAACCGCGTTGACACTGCATTTTTATGTATTCCGCGCGTTTGTGTTGAAAATATGCTTGATAAACTGTATTCACTCGGAATTAAAAATTACTGGAATTTCAGTCACTATGACATCAACGCCCGATACAGTGACGCAGTCGTTGAAAATGTTCACCTAAGCGATAATCTTATGACTTTATGTTACAGAATTAATAACAGTAATCAGACAAATATCTGAATATAAAAACTAAAAAGGAAGGTATTATGAAATCTGCTTGTAAATTTAAAAAAATATCGGTTAATCTATTAAAAATTATTTGCTTATTGCTTGTTTTCTCATCCTTTGCAATCATCAGCGGATGTTCCGGCAGCAAAACTTCAGGAAAACATCATGCTGAAATAGACATTAAGAATTACGGTAAAATATCGGTTGAGCTTGACGCAGACTCTGCCCCAATTACGGTGCAAAACTTTATTGACCTTGCAAACAGCGGCTTTTATGACAATCTTACATTTCACAGAATAATTAAAGATTTTATGATGCAAGGCGGCGATCCCGAGGGTACGGGAATGGGCGGAAGCGATAAAACAATTAAAGGCGAATTTAAAAACAACGGTGTTAACAACACACTGTCTAACACAAGAGGAGCAATCGCTATGGCTCGCTCACAGGCATATGACAGCGCAAGCTCACAGTTCTTTATAGTTCAAAAAGACAGCACATACCTTGACGGGGATTATGCAGTGTTCGGCTATGTTACAGACGGAATAGATATTGTTGATAATATCTGCAATAACACACCGGTAACAGATTCAAACGGCACTGTTAAAAAAGAAAATCAACCTGTAATCAATACAATTAAAATAATTGACTGATTAATTTAACAGAGCATCGGTATTTGTATGCCGATGCTCTGTTTTTAATAATGTCGCAATTTATCTGAGTTGTATAATTCAGAAAATTTTATGTTAAATCAAAAATTTAAAAACGCATTGTAAGACCGATTCTGTTCTTTTTTAAGTCAAGACTGATAATTTTTACTTTTACAACGTCACCGACTTTTAAAACTTCACTCGGGTGTTTTATGTATCCGTCACAAATTTTAGAGATGTGGACAAGCGCGTCCTCATGAACACCAATATCAACAAACACACCAAAGTCTATAACATTGCGGACAACACCTTTAAATTTCATTCCAACTTTTAAATCTTTAATGTTGACAATATCGCTTCTTAACACCGGTGCAGAAAATTCATCTCTCGGATCAAGTCCGGGCTTTGAAAGCTCATTTACAATATCATTAAGCGTAGGAAGACCTATACCTATTTTTTCGGCAATTTTATTTGTCCCCCTTTTCTTAACACGCAATTGTATATCTGAAAAATCTCCTGAAGTAATTTCTTTATCAGAATAATCAAGAAGTGTGAGAAGTTTTATTGCATTCTTATAGCTTTCGGGATGAACACCTGTGTTATCAAGAGGGTTTTTGCTATTTGGAACACGCAGAAAACCTGCGCACTGCTCATATGCTTTTTTTCCGAGTTTTGGAACTCTTTTGAGTTCCTCACGAGATGTAAACGCTCCGTGTTCCTCTCGATAAGCCACTATATTTTTACAAACCGCTGCATTAATGCCCGCCACCCTAAAAAGAAGTGCAGGAGAAGCAGTATTAAGGTCAACTCCGACGGAATTTACACAGTCCTCTACAACTCCGTCAAGAACTTTGCCAAGCTTTTTCTGAGGCATATCGTGCTGATACTGTCCAACACCGATCGCCTTTGGCTCAATTTTTACGAGCTCGGCAATAGGGTCCTGTAAACGGCGTGCAATTGATACTGCGCTGCGAAGTGTGAGGTCAAGCTGGGGCAACTCGGTTGCCGCTAATTTTGAAGCAGAATATACAGACGCTCCCGCCTCGTTTACAACCATATAACAAACAGGATGGTCAGCATTTTTAATTGCGTTTGCTGTGAATGTCTCAGTTTCCTTGCTTGCAGTACCGTTACCTATTGAAATTATATCAACTTTATATTTTTTAATGAGCTGAAGCAGTATTTGTTTTGATATTAACTCACTGCTGTCAGATTTTGTGGGATAGATCACTGCTGTGTCAAGCACCTTGCCTGTGCTGTCAACTACCGCAACCTTACAGCCTGTACGGTAACCCGGGTCAAGACCGATAACTGTTTTTCCTTTTACGGGAGGCTGCATTAAAAGATGTTTGAGATTCATGGCAAATAATTTAATCGCACTTTCTGAAGCGATGTTAAACAAATCGTTTCTTACTTCTTTCTCAATTGACGGGAATATAAGACGTTTATATGCATCTTCACCGGCTTCTTTAATTATATCCGAACACAATGAATTACTTCCGGTTATCAAAATTTTATAAATTAAACTAATAGACCTTTCGCGTTCTATTAAAATTGAGACTTTTAAAAATCCCTCCTTTTCTCCTCTGTTTATTGCAAGTACACGGTGTCCCGGTATTTTACTTACAGATTCTTTGTAATTATAATAAACATTATATACGCTGTTTTTCTTTTTATCAGCAGCAACAGATGAAACAAAACCATAGATATTAATAATATTGCGTAGTCCTTTGCGTATCTCAACATTATTAGAAATATAATCTGCAATTATATCCTTTGCACCCTGCAATGCTTCTTCGGAATTTTCAATACCGTTTTCATTATTAACATAATTATCTAAAGCCATAATAGGGTCAAAAGATATTTCCTGCTTTAATATTTCAAGCGCAAGAGGTTCAAGCCCCTTTTCTTTTGCAATTGAGGCTTTAGTTTTTCGTTTTTGTTTGTATGGACGATAGATGTCCTCAAGTTCACTCAGTGTAGCAGCTTTGTCAATGGATAAGCAGATTTCATCGGTAAGCTTTTCCTGTGCGTCAATAAGGGAACGTATTTCTTCTCTGCGCTTATCAAGACCTCGCAGGTAATCAAGCTTTTTGCTGAATTCCCTAATAAGCTGGTCGTCCATTGAACCATGCATTTCTTTTCTGTACCGCGCTATAAACGGAATTGTATTACCGTTATCAAGCAAATTAATTAAATTTTTTGCATATTTTTCCTTAATTCCAAATTGCTTTGCAAGAACCTGTAAATACTTCATCATATCCCCCATCCTTAAGTTTGTGCGTACAGAACAAATTTTTAATAATAATATCGAAATCTGTAATATTCTGTCTATTTGACTTATTTTTGGGATGTTTTTACTTGTTTTACTAAATTATACCATAAATTTATAAAAATTGCATTAGAATTTTAGATTTTTCTTTTAGTAATACAAGTACAACGATAATAATGCTTGCATATGTTTGTGAGGGACAAATGCGTATTGCAGTAGATCCTGCCTTTTTGGCTGTTATTTGCCGTTTTAATTGCCTTGCTATATTTATGGTGCATTATTTTTGCATAAAAAACTTTAAATAAAATGCCGCCGACACAAACTTTTAAAGTAAGTCGTGCCGACGGCATTATTAATACTATTTATTTAAGAACAAGTGACATTACTTTATCCCTGTCAATTTTAAGTACCACAGAGAATTCGTCGCAAACCATTTTTTCTGCTTCTTTAAGAACACGTTCGTCAGAAATATTAAGCCTTTTCCCCTTTTTATTCTGCTTTTCCTCATGAATATGTATTGACCTTATCATTTTAACAAGCTTTGCGCAATCACCGCTTGCAATTATTTTTTTGCATTTAATAAGCCGCTCATTCTTATCCTCTATCCACTCATTTTCATCTTTTGAAACATTACTTAAAATATCATTAATTTCATCAATGCTAACCATATAACGCATTTTATTTACAAGCTCTTTATTTTTTGTCGGTACAAAAAGTGTAGAAGTATTTGAAAACATAGGTTTTAAAACATAGTATTCAATAGTGTTTCCCTGAATTTCTTTTTTTGTAATTTCTGTAATTTTGCAAACGCCGTTTGAACCATACAAAACTATTTGATTTGTTTTAAACATTGTTTGCACCTCTTTTACAGAAAATTAATGTGCAAAATATTAAATAAAAAAATTTGTAATTTATAATTTTAAATATCTTTTCATTCGCCATAATTATTCTCCTTTATTCACTTAAAAGAATATGTATTATTCATCTTATTTAATAGTTTATTCACATATATAATCTTCTATAAATATATTATATCACTTTTAGGAGAAATTTGACATAGGCAAATTAGCTAAACATATTACAGTTTTTTTATAAAAAATCCGTGCATAACAATTTATGCACGGATTAAAATTACATTTTTTATATTATTTTAGAATTTCATCGGCAAGCTGCTGCATTTGGGTCAAATTATCATCATTCATAACAGAACGTATCGAAACAGTTGTATTGCAAACCTCAATATTATTCATTCCTGCAAGGTATTCCTTCATTACCTTTCCTGCCATCGGAGCCCAAGAGCCATTTTCTATTACTCCTACTTTCCTGTTCTTATAGGATTTAATTTTCAGATGGTGCAGAAAATCGTTCATCACCGGGAATACACCGCCGTCATATGTAGGTGCCGCAATGATCATTTTACTGTAACGGAACGCATCCTCAATATTCTCTGCCATATCACTTCTTGACAGATCAGAAATTGCAATTTTTTTATCTGTTTTTTCTTTTAGAATATCATAGAGCTTTAATACGGCGTTCTTTGTGTTTCCGTGAATTGAAGCATATGCAATAAATACTCCGTCTGTTTCAACCTCATATTTGCTCCAAATATCATAAAGACCAATGTAATATGAAAGATTTTCTTTGAGGATAGGACCATGAAGAGGACATATTGTCTTAATATCTAATGCCGACGCCTTTTTTAGTAAATTTTGAACCTGTGCGCCATATTTTCCGCAAATGTTAAAATAATATCTTCTTGCCTCACATGCCCAATCTTCATCGGTATCAAGAGCACCAAATTTGCCAAAACCGTCTGCCGAGAAAAGTACTTTCTCGGTCATTTCATATGTAACCATAACCTCGGGCCAGTGAACCATTGGTGCCATTACAAACGTAAGCTTATGATTGCCCAAATCAAGAGTGTCGCCCTCTTTTACAGTTAGCGTTCTGTCGGTTAAGTCAAGTGTGAAAAATTGAGGCATCATAGTAAATGTTTTCATATTGCTGACAAGCTTCATTGAAGGGTATTTATCGGCAAGTAATTGAATATTTGACGCGTGGTCAGGTTCAAGGTGGCTAATCACAAGATAATCAGGTACTCTGCCGTCAAGTGTTTCTTCAAGGTTTTTAAGCCACTCATCCGTTTTACGCTTATCCACTGTGTCCATAACAACTGTTTTATCGTCAAGAATAACATATGAATTATAAGATATTCCATTAGGAACAATATACTGACTTTCAAACAAATCAATTGTTTTATCATCAACGCCAATATATTTAATTGAATCTGAAATTGTAACTTTCATCTTATTTTCTCCCAATTATAATTTTATTTTATTATACTATTCTTTAATTGACAAGTCAACAATTATTGCCGCCGTATCAGATCGTATTAAAAGAACAATACAACAACCTGCTATAAAAAAAGAGCTGACCATAAGGTCAGCTCTATATTTTAGTTTTATCCTATCATTTTGCAGTAACTTGTTCTGCAATAGGAGCATTAGGGTTTGTATCAGGATTTTCGGAATAGAATGTGAGGAATGTTCCGCCTGAAACATTTGCGTCGTCAATTACTACCCAAAGTTTATTGTCAACGAATCCCTTATAGTCAATAGTTTGTGTATTACCTGCATTTGAAACGATAACATTATAAGTACCTGAACCCTTATATGTGAAAGAGTGTTCATACCAACCGTCGCCGTCGGAATCTTTAAGGGTGTCTCCGGGCCATTCGCCGGATGCAGTGTAGTTATCTGAATCGGCACCAGATAAGTTTGAACCCCAAACCCAAATTGAAGGAGCCCATTTAAGTGAACCGTTGTGCTTAACATAAATATTAATATCAGCGCTTGAGGTTGTGTAATAATAGTTTACTTCAACGTCAGAGCCAAATGGGATTTTACCTGAAGCATTTGCCGGATACTTTGATTGATCTACACCGTAGCCAACAATTTTAAATTGCTTAGCAGTGTAATCTGTACCAACTCTGCCTGTTATTGTTTCAGATGATGTAAGCTTTTGAAGTTCACCATTTGAATCAGTGTAATAATGATTTACTGTTAATTTACCTGATGATACAGACTTGTGTGCAAGATAGTACTGAAGCATTGTGCAGTCGTTAATATCATTATAGCCGTCATAGTTAAGATCAAACTTATCTATCTTGTCCTGTGAAAATGTTGCTTTCTTAACAAGATATTTCTGCATTGATGTAACATCGTTAACATCAATTAAAGAATCGTCATTAAAGTCAGCATTTAAAATTGATTCGGGTACATAGTCATTATAATAGTATGTTACCTCTTTTGCTGTATCTGAGAATTTACCGGTTGATTCACCGTCAATACGGCTAACAACGTAAGTTTCGGCAATGCCTGTGCTTGCAGATGTCTGATATCCTGCTCCCACTGTACCCTGAAGTACAACAGAATCGTCAAGCTTTTCACCTGTTTTTTCATAAATGTAATTTACTTTAACTGTTCCAAAATCTGATTTAATGTTTGCAGATTCATAACCTGCTTTGTCAACAGCAATTAATGCAGAACTTGCAGGTACTGTGAATGTTGAACCTTTAACCTCACCCAGTGAAGAAAGACCTGCTGCTTCCTGATTAGCTATAACAACCCAGTCAGTTACAGATGTGTCTTTAAGGGTTACTTCAGCTTCTTTTGAACCGTTATTGAAAATAACAGCCATCTTATTCCATTCGCCCTGCTGGTCATTTGTAATTGTGTAAGAAATTGTGTTTGTTGAAGATGTAAGGCTGTTTGTAAAAGTGAATGCCTCTGCATATGTTGTATCCATGCAGTTCAAAGGAGTAAATGCAGATTTAATTTTCATCATACCCTTGTAATAAGAAACAACATCAGCATAATCAACAATATTCTGCCACTTAATCATATTTAGAGTTGCAGGTGATTTATAGCTGTTTGTGTCACCGTCTTTAGAACGGCACATTTCTTCACCTGCAAGAGTAAATGTAATACCCTGTGAAGCATAAATAATTGCTCCGGCAAGTTTATTCATCTTAACAACTCTTGCTTCGCGCTCACCGTAAGAAGTATAATTTGTTGAAGCAACAATTTGGTCATAAAGTGTTGCGTTGTCATGACAGCAATCATAAGTTATACACTGTGAAGGTGCTGTCGGTTTCCATCTGTTTGTACCAACTGTGTTAGCTCTTACACCATAGGTGATTTCTTTTGCAGAAACTTTGTCGCCCTGAACAAAGCCTTTGTTTGTAATACCAAAAACGCTGCCTTTTATACCGTCACGAATAGCGTCATTAAAGAGAGCGATTCTGCTATTGAGTCTTGACGCATTAGCCTGAACTGAGGGATAGTAAGTTTCACCTGTGCAGGTCTTTTTAGGATGATATGAGTCGCTGCCTGACCAACCTTCACCCCACATTGTGATTTTTGGATCAACCTGGTCAAGTGCATCTCTTACCATATTCATTGCTTCAACATCCATAATACCCATAAGGTCAAAACGGAAGCCGTCAACATGGTACTCATTTACCCAATAAAGAACTGACTGAATAAGGTAATCCCTGTACATTGCGCGTTCTGTTGCACACTCATTACCGCAGCCTGAACCATTTGAGAATGAACCCGGTGCAACCACTCTGTAATAATAATCAGGTACTGTTGCCTGGAAACAGGAATTTGTTGAATATGTATGGTTGTAAACAACGTCCATAACAACCGAAATACCTGCATTATGAAGTGCCTGAATCATTTGTTTACATTCTTTAATTCTTACATTACCGTCATATGGATTTGAAGAATAAGAACCTTCAGGAACATTGTAGTTCTGCGGATCATAACCCCAGTTAAACTGACTGCCATCACCGGCTTCGTTTACTGACTGGAAGTCATAGAACGGGTTGATTTGAACTGTTGTAATACCAAGCTCTTTAAGATAATCTATACAGGTAGAAATGTTGCCCTCATTATTGAGAGTTGTTCCAGTCTCTGTAAAAGCAAGGTATTTACCGCGGTTTGCTTCAGAAACACCTGATGCTTCGTCATATGAGAAGTCTTTAATATGAATTTCCCATACAGATGAATCAGTAGATTTATCAAGAAGCACATGTTTATCATTTGCCCATCCTTCAGGGTCTGTTGAATTAAGGTCGCAAACCATTGAACGAGCGCCGTTTACACCTGTTGCCACAGAATAAACATCCTGTGTTTCTGTTGTTGTCGTTGCTGTGCCCGATGTGTTGGCTGCAGTAATTGTATAAGTGTAGTAGATGTTTTTAAGGTCGCCGTCAACTTTTACGGTCCACACACCTGTCCACTTTCCGTTTTCCATCAGCTTTTCAAGATCATAGTTACCCTTTTTGCCTGCGCCTTCTTCGGAATCCGAACCTGTCGCATAAAGGTTAAGTGCAACCTTTGTAGCAGTTGGCGCCCATACCTTGAAAGTTGTACTTTCAGGTGAGTATGTTGCACCAAGGTCTCTCTTTGTGTAAGTGTACTCACTGTCAATAGCTTCGTTAGCCCTTGATGCATCTGAATCGTAGGCTTGGTCAGCACTGACTGAAGATGTATCAGAAGTAGCTGCGAAACCGGACAATACGCTTGTTGTTGCAAGCATACTGAGTGCAAGAACAGCAGAGAAAATTTTCTTTGTAGTTCTCATAGATAGAATCCTCCTAATTTTTTTTGTATAATTTATTCCGCATAAGCGAAAATAATTACCTTATTAAATCCTGATAAATTTTAAATGCTATTCATCAATATCCAGATTTTTGCAAAATCTGCGTTTGCGGCTTACCCCCGAAAAAATTACCGAAGCCGCGCAAAGAAACAAAATAATACCTGCGCCTATATAAACATAAACTATCAATTTTTTAAATGGGTCGGGAGATGATGAATATGAATAGATAACATTTATCTCACCTTTTTTAAATTTACCTGCGGCATTTTCGGGAACCAAGACCAATGACATATCTTCATATTCATTTTCAGAAGTTGTATATTCTTCTCCCTCTTTGCCGGTAATTATCTTTTTATCAATAACTTTTCCCGAATCATCCATATAAATAGTATTTACAGTGCAGACAGATTTGTCTGTATCACCGGTAACGCGCGTGTAAACATATGTTACACTTATGTCTGAGTCTCCAACTATGCCGGCACCGTTGTCAGGCAATTTGTCAAGCACAAGCTTATAGTTTTCTATCGACGGGATCTCAGGAGTAAAATACTGTTCTCCGCTTCTGTTGCGAATTACATACGCGTCTGCCAGCTCGGCGCCGTTAATATCATCAACAAACTTAAATTGTACCGATGACGTTTTGCCTTCAAACTTTTTTACATAAATATCCGCGTGTAAAACACCGTCTGTAAATGTACCCTCGGTATCGCCTTTTGAACTTTCTGTATCATAGTCAAGTGAAACTGCTAAATCAGCAACATTGTAAGAACTGCCTATTTCGCCTGTTACAGTCTGTTTTTTAATAAGCTCTTTTGAACTGCTGTCATAATAATTGATTACAACAGCCCCTTCATCAGCTGTAATACCTGCTGTATCGTAACTTTTTTTATCAACCATAATTACGGCTGAATGAGCCTCTATTTTTACTTTTCCGTTTGCTTTGCCAAGATTTCGCAAACCTGCGGTCTCATTATCGGCAACAATTATCCATTCTCCGTCAATATTTACTTTTTGCGGGTTTTCGCCTCCGTTAAAAATAAGACACATTTTACTCCACTTGCCGTTTTCGGTGTTGTTAATTGTATAACCGACAACGCCTTCGGGAACATCGGAAAGATATGAAAGATTATTTGCGGTCATTGCCGTAGAGTCGGAAAATGCCGCAAAATTTTCACGGATTTTATAAAGTCCCCTGTAATATTCGACAACATCGCTGTACTCATCAAGATTTTTCCAATCTATCATATTTTCTTCTCTGCTTGAAGAATATGAATTTTCGTCGCCGTCTTTGCTGCGCGCAAACTCCTCGCCGGACAACATAAACGGAATACCCTGTGACGTAATTACAATTGCACCTGCAAGCTTGTTCATGCTTACCAAATTTTCATAACGCCTGCGATACTCGCTGTTTTTGCCGTAAACGGAATCGACAAGCTTGTCATAAAGACAAAGATTGTCATGGCAGGAAGTGTAAGTTACACACTGTGAAGCAGCATTTGCCCAACCCGTTATCTTGTCAGACTGACCTGAAATTCCTGTTTTAAGGTGCGGACGTCTTGAGCCTTCCTGAATAAACCCTGTGTCGGTTCCTGCATTGCTGCCCTTGACGGCGTCACGTACTGTATCATCAAATGCACCTATACGGTCGTTAAGCTGCTTTAAGTTGTTCTGATTTGCCAAAACCGTACCTTCGCCGCAGTTTGTGGGCATATTCCATGCTTCGCCGTACATAATGATTTTTTTGCCGCTGCCGTCTTCATAAAGATTATCAAGCGCGGAACGGATATTATTCATTGTTGTAACATCGTGCAGACCCATTAAATCAAAACGGAAGCCGTCTATATGGTATTCTTTAGCCCAATAGGTGACTGAGTCTATCATATACTTTCTGAACATTTTATGTTCTGAAGCAGTGTCGTTGCCGCAGCCCGAGCCATTTGAAAATGTTCCGTCCTCATTCATTCTGTAATAATAATTGGGAACCGTATTCTGAAATACCGAATCGGTTGAATAAGTATGATTATATACTACATCCATTATAACACCGATACCTGCATTATGTAAAGCCTGTATCATCTGTTTGCACTCTTTTATGCGAACATTTCCGTCATATGGATTTGTAGAATACGACCCCTCCGGACAATTATAATTTACCGGGTCATAGCCCCAGTTATACTGCTTGTTAATATCTTTGCTTTCATCTACTGAACCAAAATCATAAAACGGCATTATCTGAACATATTTTACGCCGAGTCTTTTCAGGTAATCAATACAGGTAGGTGTACCGCCCTGAACGCCGTCAACAGTTGTGCCTTCCTCGGTAAACGCAAGGAATTTACCGCGGTTGTTTTCCGATACGCCGCTTGACGAAGAAGAAGAAAAATCCGCGACAGAAACTTCCCATACTGTTGCCTGAGTCGGATCACTAACAAGAATATGAGCGTCATTTTTCCAACCCTCCGGGTCGGTTTTTCTTAAATCAACTATCATACTGCGTTTGCCGTTTACTCCGCACGCCTTGGCATAAACATCTGCGGTCTCTTTTACGGTATTTCCGTGTTTAATTGTGTATGTATAATATTTTCCGGCAAGGTCGCCGTTGATTGCGGTACTCCAAACGCCTGTTTTTTTATCAAGTATCATAGACTTTGTTTCAAATGAACCGGCGTCGCCTTCGTTGTCGCTGCCGTGCTCAAAAAGGTTTACCTTTACGCTTTTTGCATTTGGTGACCATACTTTAAAAACAGTCGCTTTCT
The DNA here is from genome assembly GCA_947623205.1 of uncultured Clostridia bacterium. Taxonomy (GTDB): domain Bacteria; phylum Bacillota; class Clostridia; order Oscillospirales; family Acutalibacteraceae; genus Ruminococcoides. Next base: position 15,843 of record CANQGM010000015.1, on the reverse strand, counting down.
TGCTGTATGTTGCTCCAAGATCATTGCCGGAATATACGGTTTTATCAAGATTTGCGGCATATGTCTTATAATTTGTTTTTTGATTTGTTTTTTTTGTTTCCGCCGTTACATCGGCAGCACACATTCCAATAATCATCATTGATGCTATAACTCCTGAAAATACTCTTTTGAAAAGCAATCAAAATGCCCCCTGACTCATAGCATTCCATTTAGATTATTTTATCATATCCTACAACACTTTTTAATTCTAATTTAGAACTATCTTTATTATCAAGACCATTTTTAATGTAGAAATTTTGTTGTTAATTATGTGTAATATGCCGAACTTATTTTCAATATTTGACAATTTAAAAATATGTAGAGTTCTGTGATCTAAATCACAGAACCATATATATTATTTAAGTCCGTAACGCGCAGTATTAATAATTGCGCTTTCTATACGAAGCAATCGGTTATATTTACTTACACGGTCGGTGCGGCAGGGAGCGCCTGTTTTTATTTGTCCTGCATTTACCGCAACGGCAATATCGGCAATTGTTGTATCCTCGGTTTCTCCGCTTCTGTGTGAAATTATGGCGTTGTATCCTGCCTTTTGTGCAGTTTGTATTGCATCAAGTGTTTCGGTAAGCGTTCCTATTTGATTTATTTTAACAAGAATTGAATTTCCTGCTCCTATCTCAATTCCCTTTTTGAGTCGGGCTGTATTTGTAACAAATAAATCATCTCCGACTATTTGAACCTTTTTGCCTATCCTCTCTGTAATTTTTGTCCATCCGTCCCAGTCATACTCCGATAATGGATCCTCAATAGATATTATAGGATATTTCGACGAAAGATTTTCAAAATATTCTATTAACTTTTCCGAGCTAAGTTCTGCTCCCCTTTTGGGCAGCTTATAAATTCCCTCTCGGTACCACTCGGATGACGCGGCGTCAAGCGCTATTTTTGTATTATCGGTATTATATCCTGCCATCTCAATTGCTCTTATTATAAGTTCAATCGCTTCTTCGTCAGAATCAAGGTTAGGAGCATATCCTCCCTCATCGCCTACGGCAGTAGCCATATTATTCTTTTTTAGAAGTTTGCCGAGCGTATGATAAATTTCACAGCACTGACGAAGTCCTTCGGAAAAGGACTTTGCACCTGTCGGCATTATCATAAACTCCTGAATATCTATATTATTTGTTGCGTGTGCTCCGCCGTTTAAAATGTTCATCATAGGAACGGGCATTAAAGCAGTAAATGTGCCCCCTATATAGCGAAAGAGCGGTAATTTAAAGTGCTTTGCCGCTGCTTTTGCACATGCAAGAGAAACGGCAAGAATAGCATTGGCTCCAAGATTTTCTTTATTTGTTGTTCCGTCAAGCTCAAGCATTTTTTTGTCTATTGCGCACTGGTCAAACGGAGAATCTCCGCAAAGCGCAGAAGCAATACTTTTGTTTATATTATTAACTGCTTTTGACACTCCCTTACCCATATAGCGGTTTTCTTCATTATCACGCAGTTCAAGCGCCTCAAAAGCTCCTGTCGATGCTCCCGAAGGAACGGAAGCTTTTGCATATGTTCCGTCAGTAAGACCTACTTCCGCCTCTACTGTCGGATTGCCCCTGGAATCAATTATTTCTCTGCCGATGATGGTATCAATTACTGTTTTCATTAATTTCCATAGCCTTTCTGCCCACAAATATTAATTTAAAACAGACGCACGCTTTTGTCTATGAGCGAACAAAGCGTATAGCGTAAACTCGTGCCATGTACTGTGACACGAACATATAACAAACAGCATAAGTTTTTACGCCGTTACCTCTGCATATATTTTTCCGTGTAAATACAAAATTATTCACATTAGTGTCAAGAAATAAAACACTACATATATTATTAATAAATAAAAAAAGGAGGATAAACATGGAACTTGTTCAATATACCGTTCGTCCGGGAAACACACTGTTTGGAATTGCACAGTTTTTCCGGACATCGATTAACGATATTCTGAAATATAACAACATTCAAGACCCAAATTCACTTTACGTAGGTCAGACCCTTACTATACCTGCCGATAGTATGCCTAACCAGTATTATGTTACGCGCCCCGGTGACACATTGTGGAGCATTGCTCAAAAGAACAGCACAACAATAGACGCAATTATGGATTTAAACGGCATGGGTAATCCTAACATCATCTATCCGGGTCAGGTTATAAGAGTAATGTAAATTTACAATTTGCATAAATAAACGGACTGATTTACTCAGTCCGTTTTATTACATATTATTCTATACCTTTTCGTTTTAAGTAATTTTCAATTTGCTCTTTGTCATAAACCCCGAGGTCATCACAGCCGGCAAGATATTCGTTATGATGACGCACTTCATGGCGCATAATTTTGGTAAGCTGTTTATAAAGCTCGCAGTAATTGAGATGTCCGAAAACTCTGTTAATTGAACCGTAATAGAATACAATAGCGTTGCCAAGAGAATTGCGTATGTACTCGCCAAGAATAAATAAATCGTTGTCTACTGCCTTTGGATGCAATTTTTGCTGCGGCAAAAGTGAAATTCCTCCGTTCAGCTCACGAAAAAGCTCATAGGGCATTGAATCTGCTATTTCATCAAGTATTCGGCCGCATTCTTCAAATGTAATCATATAAATACACTCATTAATTAATAATCTAAATAATCCTTAAGTTTTCTGCTTCTTGAGGGATGGCGCAGCTTTCGTAAAGCCTTTGCTTCAATTTGACGAATACGTTCTCGGGTTACATTGAACTCTCTTCCAACTTCTTCAAGAGTTCTGCTTCTGCCGTCCTCAAGTCCGAAACGCAGTCTTAAAACCTTTTCTTCACGCGGCGTAAGAGTTGACAAAACATCGGACAGCTGCTCGCGTAGCATTGTATGAGACGCTGCGTCCGCCGGAGCGGGAGCATCGTTGTCGGGAATAAAATCGCCAAGGTGGCTGTCCTCTTCCTCTCCAATAGGTGTTTCAAGAGAAACAGGTTCCTGTGCCACGCGCATGATTTCACGCACCTTGTCAACAGGCATATCAATTTCAATAGCAATTTCGTCGGCAGAAGGCTCATGTCCGTTTTGATGAAGAAGCTGACTTTGAACCTTTTTTACCTTGTTTATCGTTTCAACCATATGAACAGGAATACGGATAGTGCGCGCCTGGTCGGCAATAGCGCGGGTAATGGCCTGCCTTATCCACCAAGTGGCATAAGTTGAAAATTTAAAACCCTTTGTGTAGTCAAATTTTTCAACTGCCTTAATAAGACCAAGGTTACCCTCCTGAATTAAATCAAGAAACTGCATTCCTCTGCCGAGATAACGCTTTGCAATGCTTACGACAAGACGCAGATTAGCCTCTGAAAGCCTTTGTTTTGCATAAACATCGCCTTCGGATATTTTGATTGCAAGCTCTATTTCTTCATCAGATGAAAGCAGCGGGACACGTCCTATTTCTTTAAGATATACTTTAACGGGGTCATCTATTGTTACGCTCGCTTCGGAAAGATCAGAAATATCTGAATCGTCTTCTTTATTATCATCAAAGCCTATATTAATATCTTCAAATTTTATATCCCCCAAATCCTCAACAATTTCGATTCCCTGGGTTTCAATAGTATCGTAAAGTTTTTCAAGCTGTTCGGGTTCAAAATCAATTTCTCCGATTGCGTCCAGTATATCTTGATTGGTAAGCTGCCCCTTTTGCTTGCCAAGTTCAAGAAGGTCCTTTATTACCGTTTTTTTATCCTGTGGTGCTGGCATATTATACTTTCCTTTCCTGTATCTATTGCTTGTTTTTCCTTATTTTATCTATATAAACTTTAAGCTCCTCATCTGATAACGATTTCACATCATCGGCTGTCAGCTTAGTGCTTTCCTCATTAATTACTTTTATGTACTCCCTCATCGCGTCAGTATTAGACGCTGCCGGAATTGACCGAGACATAAGCTCATAAAGTTTTGATACCTCGTCAGCTGTAAAATCAGCAGCTAAATTTGTTAGAGGTTCAAGTCCATTTTCAATTCGATTTAAAACATATTCATAATAGCGTCTTATAAATAAATTTTGAAATTGCTCCGGTTTTACTTTTTCTGATATTTCGTTTGCACAATCAGAATTATTTATCAGATACACCACAAGTGCTTCCTCGGCACTTGAACTGCGCGGTTTTTTGTAGTGTTCGGTATTTATTTTATCGTTTCTTCCGCTTAAATCAGTTTGAATTTGCCTGATTTCCTTTTTTGCCGCTTCACGGTTTGAACTGTGCAAAATACGTGACATCTGCTGATTAAACGCACCTTTGTCTATACCGAGTTCATTACATATTTTAGTTGCGTAAACATCACGCTCAATCGGACTGCTGATTGTTGAAACAACTCTTGCAGCCTCATTAAGATAAGCGACCTTTCCGTCGGTTGTTTCCGCATTGTACAACTGCCTGAGCTTACTTAAACGATACTCAACGTCATTGCCGCTCTTTTCAATAATCGCCTTAAATGCCGCAGGACCGTCCTTGCCCTTTGACTTTATAAATTCGTCAGGGTCTTTTCCGCTTGGAACAGATAAAACACGAATCAGAACACCTGCATTACGCAAAATTGATATTGCCCTTGCGGTAGCTTTTTGTCCGGCTTCATCGGAATCGTAACAAATTACGATCTCATCTGCATAACGCTTCATAAGCATTGCCTGCTCGCTTGTCAAAGCTGTGCCGAGAGTAGCAACTGCATTTGTAAATCCTGCCTGATTTAACGTAATAACATCCATATAGCCTTCACACAATATAAGTGTGCGCGACCCGGAATTTTTAGCATTGTTCAGTGAAAAAAGATTTGTGCTCTTTTTAAAAACGGGCGTGTCGGAGGTGTTGAGATATTTAGGCTTTTCATCTGTCATTATTCTGCCGCCAAATGCAACTACGTTGCCTCTAAGGTCAATAATCGGAAACATTACCCTGTTTGTAAAACGGTCGTAAATTCCGCCGCCATTTCTTCGCCTAACTCCGAGATTTGCGGCAACTATTTCATCATCTCTAAAGCCTTTATCGTAAAGATGTCTGCATAAAGATGTCCAGTCATTGTCGGCAAAGCCCAGTCCGAAATGACGGATTGTACGGTCCGATAATGCACGGCGGTGAAGATATTCAAGACCGACAGCACCCTGTGGAGTTTGGAGAGTTGCGTAATAAAACCTTGCGGCCTCCCGGTTTGCCTCAAAAATTCTGGTGCGCAGCTTACTCATACTGTCATCGTATGAATTTTCAGGAACATTCATTCCGGCGCGCTGTGCAAGAAACTTAACGGCCTCTACGTAATCGAGATTTTCAATTTTCATTATGAAAGTAATTACATCTCCGCCGACGCCGCAGCCAAAGCAATAAAAAGAACCGTTTTCAGTATAAACATTGAAAGAAGGAGTTTTTTCACCGTGGAAAGGACAAAGACCTACCATATTTCTTCCTCGGCGTTTCAGTCCCACATAAGCAGAAACTATTTCGGTAATATCGTTTCTCATTTTGAGTTCCTGTAAAAAACTTTCCGGGAAAGCCATAAAAATCTCTCCTTTCTGTTTTCCTAATAGCTTTTTACGAAATTTTTTCAAATATTCCTTTATTTATTTTAATTTATAAAAATATTTAAAAAATATGATATTTTAAGAAGAAAAATAAAGATTATAATTCCTTTTATAACAGAACGTATAAAACCAAATTAAATAAGAATATTATTTAACTTAATTGCGGCAGTATAGGTTTTGCAAAAAATTTTTCAGCATCGCCGAAAGCTTGTACATAGCCCGATGTTGCATCGGCAAGTTGTTTATTTAGCTGCGGCAGAAGCTCGGGCAGAATATGAAATTTTATAAGTACATCTGTTTCATAAACAGTGTCGTCAATCTCTGCTCCGCTTTCAATTATTAATGATGAAACCTTGCCGTACTGATTATATGTACATCTTGCAGAACACAAAAGGCAGTTTTGCATTACAGCTATTTTTGCAGCCTCAAGCGCAATTTTAGCACCGTGCGAATATGCGCGCACCAGTCCACCAGTGCCGAGCAGTACTCCGCCGAAATATCGGGTCACAACTATACAAACATCAAAAATATTATTTTTAGTTATTACATCAAGCGTCGGCATTCCCGCTGTTCCCGAGGGCTCTCCGTCGTCGCTGTAACGCATAATATTCTCTTTACGCAGCGAATAGGCATAAACATTATGTGAGGCATTCCAGTGCTCGGCGCGCTTTTCATTAATAAAAGCAACTGCTTCGCTCTCGGTTGTAACAGGTTTGCAAAAGCCTATAAATCTGGAACGCTTTTCAACAAATTCATCTTTTGCGTAATTTAGCACTGTTTTGTATTCATCAGACATAATGATACCTCTATATAGTAAGTAAGGCGGCACGCTCGTGCCGCCTTAAAATTACACAATAAATTATTATTTATCTCCCATACCGAAACGCTTTTTAAATCTGTCAACACGTCCGCCTGTATCAACCAGCTTTTGCTTTCCGGTGAAGAAAGGGTGGCATTTTGAACAAACTTCTACACGAATATCGCTTTTTGTTGAGCCTGTTTTAATAACATTACCACAAGCACAAGTAATTGTTGTTTGTTCATACTTAGGATGGATATTTTCTTTCATCATTTTCACCTGCCTGACATTACACATTTAACAGATAGATTATACAACATCTATTTGCAAAATGCAAGTATTTTTTAATTTTTTATTCACCATTTTTTTGCAGCGACAAATAATTTGAATATTCTTCAAGGCACATATCATATGAGCGCATTTTAACAGAGTTATCTTTGCCGACATAACGATAAAGCGATTTATCGTAAAGCATTGAAGTTGCCGACTCTTTATCTTTGGGATAGCGCAGAATAAATCCGTATTTTACACAGTTGCGCTCAAGATAGCTGTTTGTTTTTTTATCAGATATATCAAACTCAACAACAAGACCTGTCTGCCTCTCGCTTTGCCCTCCGCGCGGAACAAGCTTTTGCACAGCCGCCTGTGCTCTCACCTGAGTATAATTCGGCTTTGCAAGGTATTCGGCAAGCTTTTCTTCATACATCTTCTGTTGCTCATCAAATGAAACATACGCGCTTTTAATTTTTAGCTTCACACCGACTGACTCCGCCGCGTTAATCATTTCAGATAAATCATCATACATAAGCTTGCTTACTTTAATTTTGCCGTACTTTTTAAGATTGGGAACATAATCTGCTTTTAGTGTATTCTGTCTGTTGACTATCACAAGCAGCTCGTCGTTATTAATATTCTCAACAGTATCTGTATCTTCTGCGTTTAACGAACCAAAATAAGAAGTCAGTGCAAAAATTGCTGCAACAGCAAAAATGAGAAGAACCGCAGCCAAAACACCGGCAATAACCTTTCGTTTTACAGAACCGTACGGAAGAATACGTCCTGTTTCAGCCGCAATAATAGCCTGTCTGCGCCGCCTTTTAGACTCTTTATAACTTTTTTTATCATACGGAGTAAAACCGTAGGACATACCGCACCTGCTTTATCAGTTAATAGCTTTTGTTTCTATTTCTTCCACAGCTTTTGCAATAAAATCTTCAAGTTTCATTGCGCCAAGGTCACCGTTCTTTCTGTGACGTACAGAAACTGTATGAGCCTCAATATCTTTATCGCCTATAATAAACATATACGGAACTTTTTCAAGCTGAGCTTCACGGATCTTATAGCCTATCTTCTCACTTCTGCCGTCAACCTCAACACGCATACCTTTTGCTTCAAGAGCCTTTTTTATTTCATATACATAATCAAGGTGTCTGTCGGCAACAGGAAGTAGCTTTACCTGAGTAGGCGCAAGCCACATAGGAAATGCACCTGCATATTTTTCAATGAGAAGTGCGAGTGTTCTTTCGTAACAGCCTATTGAGCTTCTATGGATAATATACGGATTTTTCTTTGTTCCGTCCTTGTCTACATATTCCATTCCGAATTTTTCGGCAAGCATCTGGTCAATTTGAATTGTTATTAAAGTATCCTCTTTACCGTAAACATTTTTAATTTGAATATCAAGCTTAGGGCCGTAAAAAGCCGCCTCGCCAATTCCAACAACATACGGAATTTCAAGATGGTCAAGGATCTTCTGCATAATACTCTGCGCTTCGTCCCACTGTTCGGGAGTGCCAATATACTTTTCTTTGTCTTCAGGGTCCCACTTTGAGAAGCGGTACGAAACATCATCGTAAAGTCCTAATGTTTTCAGCATATAAATTGCAAGCTCAAGACATTCTTTAAACTCATTTTCAAGCTGTTCGGGAGTACACATAAGGTGTCCTTCGGAAAGAGTAAACTGGCGAACGCGGATAAGGCCGTGCATTTCGCCGCTCGCCTCATTGCGGAAAAGCGTTGATGTCTCATTGTATCTCAGAGGAAGGTCGCGGTAGGAACGCTGACGGTTAAGATATGCCTGGTATTGGAAAGGACAGGTCATTGGACGCAGGGCAAACACTTCATCGTCCTTTTCAGGGTCGCCGAGCACAAACATACCGTCCTGATAGTGATCCCAGTGACCGCTGATTTTATACAAATCACTCTTCGCCATATAAGGAGTTTTTGTAAGCTGCCAGCCGCGTCGCTGTTCTTCATCTTCAACAAATCGCTGTAAAAGCTGAATTATTCTTGCGCCCTTTGGAAGTAAAATCGGAAGTCCCTGCCCTATAACATCCGACGTTGTAAAAATTTCAAGTTCACGTCCCAGTTTGTTGTGGTCGCGGCTTCTTGCCTCTGCAAGCATTTTTAGGTGTTCTTCAAGCATTGACGCCTTTGGAAATGCAATTCCGTAAACACGGCAAAGCTGTGCATTATTTGCGTCGCCTCTCCAGTATGCGCCAGTACAGTTAGTAAGCTCAATCGCTTTAAGCGGAGAAACATTCATAAGATGAGGGCCTGCGCATAGGTCGGTGAAATCATCCTGTTTATAAAAGCTGATGTTTTCTCCCTTATCGGAATGTTCCTTAACAAGCTCGACCTTGTAGGGTTCATTCATATCTTCAAGCTTTGCAATTGCGTCTTCGGGAGCAAGCTCAAAGCGTTCAAGCTCTGCTCCGGATTTTACTATTTTTTTCATTTCAGCCTTTATTTTTTCAAGGTCATCGGAAGAAAACGGCTTTTCCACATCAAAATCATAGTAAAATCCGCTGTCAACGGCCGGTCCTATCGCGCATTTTGCATTCGGGTACAGTCTTTTTACCGCCTGTGCAAGCACATGGGACGCCGTATGCCAAAATGCTTTTTTTCCGTCTGCGTCGTCAAAAGTAAGCAACTCAAGTTTACAGTCATTTGTAAGGGGTGTGCGCAAATCAACAACACTGTCGTTTACCCTTGCGCAGCAAACCGATTTATACAGTCCCATACCTATTGATTTAGCAATTTCTGCGGGAGTGATATTGTTTTCAAATTCTTTGACAACTCCGCCCTTTAGTTCTACCTTAATCATTATAATTCTCCTTATTATAAAATTATTATATCATATTACAATTCATAATAATACGGACATATATCTTCATAACATCCGTTTTTCATACGAAAGCCGTTGTGAATAGTCCCCAGCTGAATAAATCCAAGTCGTTCATACAAATGTCTTGCACAGGCATTGTCAGCTACAACCGCATTAAACTGCATTATTTTAAATCCAAGCCGTTTCCCCTGAACAAGAGAATCCGACACTAATTTTTCTCCTATATGCATTCCTCTGTAATCTGCGCTGACTGCATAGCTTGCGTTGCAAATATGCCCGCATCTGCCCACGTTGTTAGGATGTAAAATATATAAACCGTAAACTTTATCTGTTAATTTTTCTGCGGCAACGGCACAATATGTTTGAGATAAGAAAAATTCCTCTCCTGTTTCATCCGTTAAACATTCTTCCTGCGGGAAAGCAACGCCTTCTTCAACTATTTCATTCCAAATTTTTATCATTTCTTTTAAATCTTTTTTTAAGTATTTTCTAACTGTTATACTCATTCTTCTGCACCTGCAAAATGCTGTTTATTACTTAGTATTAAACAAAAAATCCCAATATTCCGAAAAAGGAATATTGGGACGAATTTACTCGTGGTTCCACCCAAGTTCGGCATTAAAAAAATGCCCTCAAAAACTTTAACGCAGCCATACGCCGCACCATTTCCTGTGCAGACTCAAAGGCGGTAGAATGTAAGACCTAATGCAGAATATTTCAGCAACTAATTCCGCTCTCTGAAAAAGGCGATTTACAAACCGTGTCCTTATCAATGTTTTATATTTAGTTTATATCATAATATCATTGCAAAACAGTAATGTCAATAATTATTTTTTATTTTCAAGTTCCTGCAAAAGCCTGTCAATATCACTTAAGCCGTTTTCTTCATTATCAGCATTTTTCGGCGGCTTTGCCAAATTTTCAGATTCAGCCGCTGACGGCGAATCTTCTGCTTTATCTGTATGAGCTTCGGTCTGCGCCGTATCGTCAGCCGGTTTTTGAATATTTTCTGAAACCGGTTCGTTGTTTTCCTCTGAATATTCCCGGTTGGTTTCAAAGAAAACGCTGTTTAATGAGTCTGAATTTTTGATTTGTTCTTTTGTAAGATACGGTATCGGTTCTTCGTCTTTGTCGGTATCATATCCCATTATAAATCCGTCAAACTCTCTTGAGTTATCCACATAATTTTCATTTTGATCATCATTATCGTCGGGCATACCGTCAATTATCTCGACCTCATCGTTCGTCATTGTTCCAAAAAACATTTCTATTATAAAAGAGAGTGCATATAACGCAAGTAAAACAAATTGAGCGCCTACTAATATTTGCAAAGTGTCAAAGCCCTCATAAGCAGCCGTGCAAACTGTATATAAACCATATGTAAGTGAAATTGCAACGGCAGGCAAGCCATAGATAAAGCAAGCCTTAACCGGATTTCTGCCCCTTATTCTTGAAACGATCATAGAATGTGAGAACAAATATAAGGTTAAGAATGCATAGCAAAAAAGCGGTGTCATATCTGTTGAATAAATTGAGACTTTAGTGGCATTGAAAAATTCAAGAACAAGCTCCGCACAGCTCCACAACGCAGGAAAAATATAAAGAAAAGATATTCCAGAAATATCGGTTTTACCTGTAAAATGAATTTTTGACATTAAAACAAGTGCAATCGCCGCAGGTATTGAAATTACGGCACATAACAGAACAATAATATAATTATCCGAATTTGCCGTGTTGTTAACAAGCGACATACATGACGCACCTGCAACAGCAATGCCAGACAGTATGCAAAGCAAACCTGCAACAGGATTTCTTGAAACAACATAAACAGGAGCAGTTTTTCTATCAAAAATATTAATTAATATACATACAATGAAAAGCGCAAGTGACAGCCCTATTACAGAAAACGCAACGTCCATTTTATTCATACCCAAAACAAGACCGTCACCGTCAATTCCGAACAGGCTCATCAGCTTTAATGCAACCATTGCAATCGCAACAGGTATAAAAGGAATAAGTGTAAACTTTACTTTCATGGCTATCTCCGTTTCTTTTACAGCATATACGGGCTTGGATCTGACAGGATACAAACCTAAAGTAATTTTAAATTAATAATTTACATATATATTTTAAGACAATTACCTTATTATGTCAAGAATAAAAAAGTTAAATTTTGTTTGATGTATATTTCATTTTATGTATGAAATAAAGGAGTGATTTTAATGAAAGAAAAAGCTATATTTATTATCCTTATGCTTACCTTAATGGCGCTTTTGCCATTTGTGGCAGCAAAATGCAGTAACACGGATTTAAATATGAGCAAAACATCCGCAACAGCTGACACAGCAAAAGAATCAGAAGATAATTCTGACAAAGACGCTTTGCTTTGCGCGCTTGTAGCCGCAAAATATAAAGATGATTACTGCGACGATACTTTAAAGGCGCTTGCAATTATTCTTAATACAAATTACAAAGTAAATCCCGATTCATTTAAACTTGATGATAAAAGCATTTGCCTTTATGAAAAAGACGCGAACAATTCCGTTAAGGATGCTTATCCTAAAATAAAAGAGTGTGTAAAATCAGTAAAAGAAAAAACGCTCTGCATTGAAAGCAAAGCGTTTTTTATACCATTTTCATTAACTTCAAACGGACATACATATGAGAGCCCAGATTATAACTACCTGTTTTCTGTAGCCTCACCATGGGACTGTTACCAAAAAGACTATAGTGAAAATACAGAATGTATTGGTGTAAGCATAAACGGAGTGAATTATCTTTGCAAACAAGGAAACAGTTATGAAGAAGCGTTAAAATGGTATCTGCCTCAGTTTGAAATTACATCCTGAATACTGCTTGTACATAACAATAATTATTTATAATAAGAAGCAATGTGTCTTAGCTTTTTGCGAGCAACTGAAATGTGCCGTGATACGGTAGACGGGTTGAGTCCGAGTTCATTAGCAATTTCTTTAACTTTTTTACCTCCAACGTAATAATCTGTTACGCAAGTACGTTGTCTGTCCGTAAGCTCGTCAAAAATAGCTTTTGAAAGTATTTTTTTCATTTGTGATCTACTCTCAGTATTTGAAGAGTTATTCTGCTGATTACTGTTATACATTATTTTATTAGTGTTTTTCATTGTAAAATGTATCAGTTCGGTTTTCATTACTCAACTCCTACATAACGTAAAAACAAGTGATTTGCAATTGCTAAACACTCGTTGTAGTACAGCTTATATTTGGCAATTTTTAATTCTAATTCTTTTTTATTGTAAATATTAGCCGTACTACGTTCTTTTTTCAGCTTTTCTATTGTGCTTGCAAGTTCTTTTGCTGTGTAATTGTACTCATCTGACCATTCAAGATAATTCATCTTCATTTCCTTCTTTCACAAATTTCATATATCCGAATAAAGAGTTTTGTTGGGGCTTCAAAACCCTTTAATTTAATTATATTAGGAAAATTTTGTAAATTCAATAGTTTTTAGAACATTAGTTCGAAATTTGTGAAATCAAGAATACATAAGTCCAATTGTCAGTACTTTGCTAAATTAAAATGGAAGAAAATAAATTTTTATATGCCCACTTTTTTAATATTGTAAAAATAAATCTTATGTCAGACTTTTTAAAAATAAATTGTAAAATTCATCTCCATAAAACACATAAATCAAAACAGACTGTCAAAGACAGTCTGTTTTGATTTATCTTTAAATATTTATTTTTAACTGAAATTTTGTTTAAACCGAGATAAAAATGCCTTTGTCCTCGGGTTCTGCGGATTTTCAATAATTTGCTGCGGAGTTCCTTCCTCTGCAATAATACCGTCTGCCATAAATATTATTCTGTCAGCTACATCTCTGGCAAATTCTATTTCATGTGTTACAACAATCATTGTACTGTCAGAATTTTTTAAATTTTTTATAACATTCAAAACCTCACCCGTCAACTCAGGGTCAAGCGCTGAGGTAGGTTCGTCAAAACATAAAACATCGGGACTCAATGCCAACGCTCTGGCAATGGCAACACGCTGCTGCTGTCCTCCGCTCAGTTCACAAGGATAAGCATTTGCTTTCTCGCTCAACCCAACCTTTTTCAAAAGCGAAATTGCACAATCTCTTATAAAAGTCTGTGCTTCTTTATAACTTTTACATTCATAATAAGTCTTATTTGTTTTTAATTCGGATTTTGCAATCAACAACGGAGCAAGCATTATATTATCAATAACGCTGTACTGAGGAAAAAGATTAAACGACTGAAAAACAAGACCAAAATGCAGTCTGTTTCTGCGTTTTTCATTTTCAGTCTGCGTTTTTGCATTTTCAGAATCAAAAAGGACTTTATCCCCAACGGTAATTTTCCCTTTTTGCGGAGTTTCAAGAAAATTAAGGCACCGCAGCAATGTGGTTTTTCCGCTTCCTGAGGAACCTATTATTGCAAGAACCTCTCCCTTTTTAAGCGAAAAACTTAAATTTTTTATTACCTCAATTTTTCCAAAACTTTTTTGTAAATTTTCAACCTTTAAAAAATTCAAGTCTGCTGCCTCCTTTATCCCTTGTAATAATCAAGTTTTTTCTCGATATATGAAAACAACAGTGTAAGAATTCCGCAAAAGGCAAGAAAAAATAAAGCTGAATAAAACAACGGCCATATTAATCCCTGCATAGAAAAATCCTTTGCATTCATAAGAATTTCGGGAATAGCGATTACGCTTGCAAGCGAGGTGTCCTTTACAAGAGTAATAATTTCATTTCCAATCGGCGCAGTGATCCTCTTGATTACCTGAAACAAAACAACCTTAAAAAATATTTGTGCTTTAGTCATCCCCAAAACCTGACCGGCCTCGTATTGACCTCTTGGAATAGCCTCGATCCCTCCGCGGTAAATTTCGGAAAAGTACGCTGAGTAATTAATTATAAATGCAATCATTGCAGCGTTAAGCCGAGGAAAAGAGAAATTGCCGTTACTTATAAGAGGCGGAATATAAAACACTACAAACAACTGAAGCATAAGCGGCGTGCCCCTGATGATCCACACAAAAGTTCTTGTAAGCCATCTAAGAGGAAAAAACTTAGACATAGAACCCATAGACACTATCATGCCTAACGGCAAAGCCGCCAAAAGCGTTACAATAAATATTAAGCTGTTTTCACCAAATCCCGCTAAAAGCTTTTGTGAAACAACAAAAAACTGTTCCATTTATATCACCGCCTGAAAAAGACAATTAACTACTCGGGTTTTATAAGCAATAAATCATTCAATTTGTATTTTTCGGCAATTTTATTTAATGTGCCTTCATTTGCAAGCTCCTGAATAGCCGCGTTGACCTTTTTGAGTGTTTCAGGACTGTTTTTGCGGAACGCAATGCCATATTGCTCCTGTGCAAAATCCTTGTTGTTTACCACGCTTAAATCTGCATAATCAGTGCCCTCGCCAATTGAACCTATTGACATAACATAGTCGATAATAGCAACATCGGCTGTGCCGGATTTTACTTCCATAAGAGCTTTTGCCTGTGAATCAACCGAGATATATGACGCGTTTTTAAAAAATTCGTCTGTCTGTGCAACAGTTTCGCCTGCCGACTTTTTTTCTGCAACAACAGTAGCGTCCTTTAAGCTTTGGGCGTCAGTAAATTTTGAAGCGTTGTCAGATTTAACAACCATCACCTGTTTATTTTCCATATACGGAGTGGAAATATCCATATTCTGTTTACGCTCATCATCAATA
This sequence comes from uncultured Clostridia bacterium, assembly GCA_947623205.1. Taxonomy (GTDB): domain Bacteria; phylum Bacillota; class Clostridia; order Oscillospirales; family Acutalibacteraceae; genus Ruminococcoides. Next base: position 614 of record CANQGM010000015.1, on the reverse strand, counting down.
GTCATACCGTTCCAAATGCAGTCAATCGTTTTTGCATTAAGTTCTACTTCTTTGGTTTCCCAGTCAATTTTCTGGAAGTTAGCCTTAACGCCAAGCTTTTTGCAAACAGCCTCGGCAAATTCGGTTTCAAAACCGGTAAGTTTTCCGTCTTTGTCAATATAGTTCATCGGTTCAAAGTATGTAATGCCAATAGTAAGTTTTCCGTTGTTTTCAATAAAGCTCCAGTCGCTGTTGTTGCTTTCTGTTGATGAAGATGAATCGTTTCCCCCTGCACAGCCCGCAAGAACAGATACAGCAATAACAGCAGAGCATAATAATGCAAGAATCTTTTTCATTGTTTTTTCTCCCTCTCAAAATATTTTATTATATTATAACATTATTATGGTAGCAAAGTAAAGTGTTGAATAAAAATATTTTAAATTACACCTAATAATGTTTAATAATAAAAATAAGAAAAAGAATAAAATGAAATATAAATTATAAAAACGAAAATCCCCGGCAATGCCCAAAATGGACAAATACCGGGGATTCTCTATATTTTATTTACTCCATGCCCTCTTTTTTAATTATGTTTGATTTTTAATATGTCGGTTTCAGGCAAGGAGAAATAAAAC
>CANQGM010000014.1 GCA_947623205.1 uncultured Clostridia bacterium | reverse complement strand
ACTTAATAAAAATATGTCTAAATATAAAATATTTTGACAATTAAAAAATAATAAAATTATTTTTTTTATTTCCTTTAGTATATAACTATAAGAAAAAATAAAAAACAGTAAAATGCAAGTTTATAAAAAAGACTTGCATTTTTTACCTCTATGTTTTAAAATATATTTGAATTTGTTAAGTGAATTTGCAATTGTTTTTTTAGGAGATGGCAAAATGGGTTATTTAAACAGAAGCAAGTCTGAACTTGAAAAAGATTATTCGGCGCTTCTTGCTAAATTTAAAGAATTTAAGGGTAAAGGACTTAACCTGAATATGGCTCGCGGTAAGCCGGGCAAAGAACAACTGGATCTTTCATCGCCAATGCTTGATATTATTAACAGTAAGTCAAATTTTGCGGGAGAAAATGACTTTGACTGTCGTAACTACGGCGTTTTAGAAGGAATTGACGAATGCAGAAAACTTTTTGGAGAAATTCTTGGCGTTGATTATAAAAAGGTAATGGTAGGCGGCAGTTCAAGTCTTAATATGATGTTTGACACAATTTCATGCATGATGACAAAGTCGATTTCCAAAGGCTGCAAACCGTGGTACGAAGTTAAAAACAGAAAGTTTTTATGTCCTGTCCCGGGCTATGACCGCCATTTTGGAATTACTCAGTATTATGACTTTGAAATGATACCTGTACCAATGACCGAAAACGGACCTGATATGGATATGGTTGAGGACTTGGTTTCAAACGACGATTCAATAAAAGGCATATGGTGCGTTCCAAAATATTCAAATCCGCAGGGAATTACTTACAGCGATGAAACCGTAAGACGTTTTGCTTCGTTAAAGCCTGCCGCAAAGGATTTTAGAATTATGTGGGATAACGCATATTGCGTACACGATATAGCGGATACTCCCGACAATCTTCTTAATATTATGGATGAATGTGAAAAATGCGGCAATGAAGATCTGCCGATTCTGTTCTGTTCTACATCAAAAATCACTTTTCCCGGCGCAGGTGTGGCAGCAATGGCGGCGTCCGATGCCAATATGAAAATATTTAAAGAGAGATACAATTACGAGGTCATAAGCTATGATAAGCTGAATATGCTTAGGCACGCATTGTTTTTAAAAAATTATGACGGTGTTGTTGCTCATATGCAAAAACACAAGAAAATTTTAAAACCAAAATTTGAAATTGTTTTAAACACTCTTGAATCAGAGTTAAAAGACCTTGGCTTTGCCAATTGGACAAATCCCAACGGAGGTTACTTTGTAAGCGTAGATGTTATGGAGGGCACGGCAAAGAGAGTTGTTGCTCTTTGCAAAGAGGCGGGTGTTGTGCTGACAGGCGCAGGCGCTACATATCCTCTCGGAAATGACCCTAAAGATTCAAATATACGCATTGCTCCTACGTTTCCGCCCAATGATGAATTGCAGACGGCAATGGATGTATTTTGTATTTGTGCAAAACTTGCCGCGTGTGAAAGGCTTTTGGGTAAATAATGATTTTGATTCTACAATAATATATAAAATTTGATTAAGATAAATATTTTTTTATCAAAAACTTATATATCCATTGACATTTTGGCAAAAAAATTCTATAATAACTCTGTTACGTCTGTAAATTTAAGAACGTAACGGAGTTTTTTGCGTTACATAATTTACAGACAATTATATTACGGAGGTTTCAAAGGCATGAAAAGAGTTCCAAAGCCTGTGTTCTTCATTGTAGCTTTGCTGATACTTGCCTTTTCATTTACTGCGATTTTCGGAGTATCCTATTATACAGGCGACAACAAAAACACAGCAGTAAAAGGTTTGGGCGACATACGATGGGGAATTGACATCAGGGGCGGCGTTGAGGCGACATTCCAGCCTGCCGGAGGCGTTAACGCTACTGATGAGCAGTTAGAATCTGCAAAATCAATTATTGAAACGCGTATGATTTCACAGGGAATTACAGACTATGAGTTATACGCAGATAAAGGTAACGACAGAATTATTGTTCGTTTCCCATGGAAATCAGACGAAAAAGAATTTAACGCAGTAGAAGCAATTAATGAAATTTCATCTACGGCTAAACTTACTTTCCGACCCGGAAGAGAGTACGAAAAAACCGATATAGGTTCAGACGGAAGCTATGTTTACAAAACACCAACAGGTGAAACTGAAACCGTACTTATGGACGGTTCATATATAAAGTCGGCTAAGGCAAGCGTATATCAGGATAATGACAGTACGCCGCAGTATGTTGTAAGCCTTGAGTTTACCGACAAAGGTAAGGATAGGTTTGGTGAGATTACATCTCAGTATGTTAATAAAACCATATCCATTTGGATGGATGAAATTATGCTTTCAGCTCCGACAGTAAATCAGGCAATTACTGACGGTAAAGCACAAATTGAGGGCGACTTTACTGCGGAAGAGGCTACACAGCTTGCAGAAAAAATTAACGCGGGCGCACTTCCTTTTCAGCTTGAAACAATCAGCTACGGCAATATAAGTCCGACGCTCGGTGAAAATTCACTTATCGCAATGGGTTATGCCGGTATTATCGCATTTATTATAATTGCGATTATTATGATTATTTTCTATCGTTTGCCGGGATTAATCGCAATAGTTTCACTTGTTGGACAAATGGGTCTTTCAATTGCCGCAATTTCAGGTTACTTTACTACAATTTCATCATTTACAATGACCCTGCCGGGTATTGCGGGTCTTATCCTTTCAATAGGCATAGGCGTTGACTGTAACGTAATTACGGCAGAGCGTATTAAAGAAGAGCTCAAGGCCGGAAGAACGCTTGACGGCGCGCTTGATCGCGGTACAAAGAATTCGCTGTCGGCTATTGTTGACGGTAATATGACCGTAATTATTGTGTCAATTATTCTTATGCTTGTATTCGGTCCTTCAAACATTCTTTCAGTACTCTTTGGCGAATCAACAACAGGTACGATTTATTCATTCGGTTTCACATTGCTTGTCGGCGTAATTGCTAACTTTATTATGGGCGTATTCCTGTCCCGTGTAATGTTAAGAAGCGTTGCAGGTTTCAAATTTATTCGTAAAAAATGGTTGTTTGGAGGTGCTAAGAATGACAAATGATATTCAAACTAAAGCAAATTCACAGATGACCGTAGAAGAAATCAGCGAAAAGTACAACGGCGGCAAAAAAATTATTGATTTTGTCGGACACAAAAAAATATTTTTTGGAATTTCACTTTTTATTATAATTTTAGGTATTATCTGTAACTTTATTTTCGGCACAACTCTTGATATTCAGTTTACCGGCGGTGCGACGTTAAAGTTCAGCTACACAGGCGAAATTGACCAGAGCGAGCTTTACAGCTTTATTCAGGAAAAAACCACCGACAGGATTTCAACAACTTTTTCAAGAGATTTTCTCGGTAATTCCGGTAATACAGTATCCGTTCAATTTTCGGGCAATAATTCTGTTGCTACCGAAATTCAGGAAAGCCTTACTTCAGACCTTCAAAAGCAATATCCCGACAATGATTTCAAAAACCTTGAGTCAAGCTCGGTTGACGCGTCAATGGGATTTAACTTCCTTCTTAAATGTATTACCGCTGTTGCAATTGCAAGTATATTAATGGTACTTTATGTAACAGTCAGATTTAAGAAAATCGGCGGTTTGTCGGCAGGCGTTACGGCGCTTGTTGCACTCTTCCATGATATTGCGATGATTTACTTTTTGTACGTTATTTTCCAAATGCCTATTGACTCAAACTTCATTGCGGTTGTTCTTATGATTTTAGGTTACTCGCTGAACGATACAATCGTTATTTACGACCGTGTTCGTGAAGAGAGAAAAATTCTCGGAAGAAGAGCAGATGTCGGCGATGTGTTTAATCTTAGCTGCACAAAAACAATAAAAAGAACTATTATGACTTCGGTCACAACGCTTTCTGCAATTATTGTTGTTTATTTGGTTGCAATGGCATATAATATTAGTTCAGTACAGAGCTTTGCTCTCCCAATGATGATGGGCGTTATTTCAGGTTGTTATTCTTCACTCTGCATTGCAGGTCCTCTTTGGGTTATTTGGCAAAACCGTAAAAAAGCAAAGAAGGCTACCAAGTAAATTTTATTAAACAGGCAATATTTTAAGGGGCTGCATACGGAATGAATAAAATTCTGTGCAGCCCTTTGTGTTTTTATTTTTTCGGAGTTGTATTTAATGAAAAAATATATTTCATTGATTTTATTATGTATGACTGTTGTGCTTTCGGCTTCTTTTTTTGCGGGATGTGGAACAAGAGGCCAAAATTTGCAGACCCCGGAGGACAAACTGAAAATTGTAACTACAATTTTTCCGTATTATGATTTTGCAAAAAATATTGTAAGCGACAAAGCTGATGTTAAGCTGCTGCTGTCACCGGGAAGCGAGCCTCACGATTATGAACCGTCGCCTTCTGATATTGTTGCAATTGAAAACTGTGACATTTTTATATATAACGGCGGTGAAAGCGACGAGTGGGTAGAGGGCGTTTTAAATTCATTGCAGAATACTAAAATTAAAATTATTTGTTTGATGGAATACATTACTCCGCTGTATGAGCAAAATCCCGACCATACTGACGGTGATGAGTATGACGAACATATATGGACATCGGTTCGCAACTCTGAAAAATTTGTAAATGCAATAGCCGAAGAAGTACAGATTGCAGATAAAGCAAACGCAGACTTTTATTTACTAAATGCACAAGACTATTTGACAAAGCTTAATAAGCTCGACGGTGAATTTTCCCGCATTGCACAAAGCGGCAAACGCAAAGAGATTGTTTTTGGAGACAGATTTCCGTTTTTATATTTTACAACTGATTACAATTTAAGCTATGAATGTGCTTTTCCGGGATGCAGCAGCGAGACCGAGCCGGGTATTACGACCGTGACCCGTCTTATTGATTATGTTCGTAATGAAAAGATTCCGGTTGTTTTCTACCTTGATTTTTCAAACGGCAAGACCGCACGGCTCATTGCCGAGGATACCGGAGCGAAAGCATTGCTTTTTTCATCATGTCACAATGTGACCAAAGAGCAGTTTGAAAACGGAGAAAGTTATATTTCTTTAATGGAAGAAAACGCAGCTGCATTAAAGGAGGCTCTGTCATAATGGCACTGATTTCAATAGATAATGCGTCAATAGGGTACGAGGGAAAAACCGTACTTTCCGGAATATCACTTAAAATACGCGAAAAGGATTATATATGCATAGTCGGTGAAAACGGTTCGGGAAAAACCACTCTTATGAAATGTATGCTCGGGTTAATTCAGCCGCTGAGCGGAAAAATAACATACGGTGAAGGGTTAAAGCAAAATGAAATAGGCTATTTGCCCCAGCAAACCGTATTTCAAAAAGATTTTCCCGCCTGTGTAAGCGAAGTTGTAATGTCGGGCTGCCTTAATAAAAAGCATACTCTGTTTTATTCAAAGGAGCAAAAAGAGAAAGCTGAAAAAAATATGGAGCTTACGGGGATATACTCTATGCGAAAAAAATGCTTCAGAGAGCTGTCAGGCGGTCAGCAGCAGCGCGCAATGCTTGCCCGTGCGCTTTGCGCCACAAGCAAGCTTTTGATCCTTGACGAACCGGTAACGGGTCTTGACCCGAAAGCATCTTCCGATATGTATGCTCTAATAAAAAACCTGAATGAAAACGGTATCACTATTGTTATGGTTTCCCACGATATTACCGCGGCGGTAAACAATGCGTCAAAAATACTTCATTTGTCGCGCGACAGTTATTTTTTCGGAACTGCTCATCAGTATCTGCATTCAGATATTGGTAAAAAATTTATGATAACGGGCTGCCCCTGTGATGATTGTCAACATCGTCATAATAGCTGAGGAGTACATAAAATGATTGATATGCTTGCAGAAATGTTTACATATAACTTTATTGTCCGTGCTTTTGTTGTGGGTACACTTGTTTCGCTTTGTGCCGCACTTCTTGGTGTAACGCTTGTTCTTAAGCGTTATTCAATGATAGGCGACGGACTTTCTCATGTAGGGTTCGGCGCGCTTGCAATAGCGGCGTCGCTCAATCTTGCTCCGCTGGAGGTTGCGGTTCCCGTAATTGTAATTGCAGCTTTTCTGCTTTTGCGCTTGTCTGAAAACAGCAAAATTAACGGCGACGCAGCAATCGCTATAATTTCAAGCACGTCGCTTGCAATCGGTGTGGTATGCGTGAGTATTTCGGGAGTTAATACCGACCTGAATTCCTATTTGTTCGGCAGTATTCTTGCCACAACAAATGCCGACGCCGTAATGTGCGCCGTACTTGCGGTAGTTGTAATAGTAATTTATGTTTTATTTTATAACAAAATTTTTGCAGTAACTTTTGATGAAACTTTTTCAAAAGCAACAGGGCTTAAAACAAACGCTTATAATTCCGTTATAGCGTTGCTTACCGCGCTTACAATAGTGATAGGTATGAGAATTATGGGAACGCTGCTGATTTCAGCCCTTATAATTTTTCCCGCGCTTTCATCAATGGGCGTCTGCAAAAAGTTCAGATCGGTAATTATCTGTTCGGGGGTACTGTCAGTTTGCTGTTTCTTTATCGGTATGTGCGCTTCATATTCTCTTGACACGCCGACAGGCGCAAGCGTTGTAATAATAAATGCAATTGTATTTGCGGTTTTCCGCATAACGGAAACCGTTTATTCAAGGGTAAAAAAAAGCTGATAATTACAAAAGATTTTCAATTAACGGATACTCGCTTTCTTTTATGGAGGCGAGTTCTTTTTTTGCTGAAGTGCTCTGGGCAAAGTACAAATCCGCGTTTTTGCTTTCGGCGTAAGAGCGCATTTGAGAAATGCTTATGCCAATGCTGTCAACGTAATCGTGAATAAGGAGCATATCAATTATATCAGCGCTTTCATACCATTCGCTCTCAGTTTTTTTGCAAATTTTTATAGCCTCTGAAAATTCGCTTTTACGCATATGCTTATCTGCATTTTCTATTTTATAAACAAACATATCGACTTTTGCCGATACATAACCCATTTCTGCCGACGCTATGCAGAATGCAACAAGTAGAAACGCAATTGCAATGTAAACCCTTTTCATTTTATTTTCACAGCCTTTCCGCCCGCATACAGACAAAATACACGCTCTTATCTGTGGGCGAATAAGGCGCACAGTTGATATGTTATGCTGTCAACTGTCTTTTTGAACTATATTGTAATTTCCAAGTGCGTCAAGCGTCATAATAAATACATCTTTCAAACGAATATTTTCTTTTTTTAAAATATTATATATGTCGTCGCTTTTTTTCTCGCAAAGCTCTAAAGAGTTATCAAGAAGTTTTCCGTCGCTTACAACAACGGTTTCAATTTTATTATCGCGTATTTTAATTCCTAAATCACTTGCAGAGGGTTGTCTGTTTTCCGGTGTTTCCAACACACTTACTTTTCCGTTCGTTTCAATAATGCAGTATTGTACATCTTCAATGGAAAAAATATTTTGCTGTCTCAGCTGTATGCACAGATCCTCTGTTGTCATTCTTAGTCTGCGCATTTGGTCCTGCAAAATCTTTCCGTCCCTTATAACTACAACGGGACTGCCGCATACCATTTTTCTGAAAAAATTGCTTTTCATCATAAATATGCTTGCTATTATTTCCAGAGCAACGAGTATCAGCACGGGTATGATCCCGCTCAGCAAAGGCTGCGAAGTGTTCTGCATGGGAATAGCCGCAATGTCGGACACTATGAGTGTTACAACAAGCTCACTTGGCTGCATATCGCTTATCTGTCGTTTGCCCATAAGCCTTATTGCAAGAATTACAAATACATAAAGAAGCAGTGTGCGTATTATTGAAATTATCATAATATCACCGCTTTTAATATTTGCATAAATTGAACTTATATTCCACAGAATAATTAAAAACGAAGAGTAAATGCTAAATATTGGTGATAAAATGTATAATTCCTTAACAGAAAATATAAAAATTCTCAAAGAGTCATTTTCAAATTCTGCCGATTTTACGGTAAGAGATATGACGCTTATTTCAAAATCTGCAAAAAAAGCGGCGCTGATAACAATTGAGGGAATGTGCAGCAAAGAGGTAGTTGCTCTTTCCGTAATTAATCCGCTGCTCGCTTTTGACTTTGACGACCGTTCGCCTGACGAAATTATTGACGAAATCAAAAATTCCGTGCTTGCTTCAAGTGAAATTGTAGAATTTAACACTATGAAGGAAGCCGTAATCTTTTCTACATCCGGCTTTGCCGTGCTGATAGTTGACGGAACAGGCAGAATGCTTGCGATAGGAGCGCAGGGATTTTCATTCAGAGGTGTAAGCGAACCCGAAAGCGAGGTTGTGCAGCGTGGTTCACGCGAAGGATTTACCGAACCTCTCAGAATAAATATGACATTGATACGCCGAAGAATAAAAAGTCCCGACCTTGTTTTTGAAACCGTTACAGTCGGGTCGGACTCCAACACACAACTTATGCTTTGTTATTTGCAAAAAAGTGTGTCGCCCCGTATTCTTGATGAAATTAGAAAAAGACTGAATAACTGTGATTTAAAAACAGTGCTCGCGTCGGGTTATTTGTCGGAATATCTTGAGGATAAAAGCTCAAAATCTATTTTTTCGGGCATTGGAATTTCTGAACGTCCTGATACTGTCTGCGGAAAACTGACAGAAGGCAGGGTGGCAATTCTTGTTGACGGAACTCCTGCGGCAATAATAATTCCTCATTTATTTGTTGAGGAGTTTCAGAGTGTGGATGATTATTCAAACCGTCCTTACTATGCTTCGTTTATAAGAATATTAAAATATCTGTCATTTTTAGCAGCCGTTTTCCTTCCTGGAATTTATACTGCGTTTGCCCAATTTCACCCCGAGTATTTTCCCACAGGACTTTTACTAAAAACCGCAGAGTCAATTTCAACTACTCCTTTGCCTGTTACGCTCGAAGTTCTTCTTATGACCTTTGTATATGAAATTATGAGAGAGGCAGGTCTGCGAATACCAAAATCTCTCGGACACGCCGTCAGCATTGTGGGCGCGCTTGTAATAGGAGAAAGTGCCGTAAGCGCCGGAATAATCAGCTCTTCAACGCTTATGGTGGTTGCAACAGCCGCAATTTGCAGTTATGTTACGTCTGCGCTCTATCCCCCTATAACCGTACTTCGATTTGCTTTTATAATAATCGGCGGAATATTCGGCTTGTGGGGAATAGTTTTGTTAAGCTGCGGAGTGCTAATTAATATGTGTTCAAAAACTTCTCTGGGAGTGCCGTATATGTCGTCGCTTGCTCCGTTTTCGGCTAAGAGAATGCGCGACGTATTTATTCGCGCTGACTGGAAAAGTCTTTCAAAGCATACAATAAGAGTACAAAAATTCCCCGAAACGGAGGAAATGTAATGCGAGCAAATTTAAAGCTGTCTTCTGTTCAGTTAATGATTTCATTTTTTGTTTTTTCTTCTGCTGTAATTATTTTGCAGAATTTTTATGCGGCGTCTGACACTTCATTTTTAATGAATTTAATTTGCGTTGTACTTGGCGTTTTAATTGCGTTTTTGTTTTTTGTTCCTTCAATTATAATACGAAGTCAAACAAAATTAGATTTTATGTCTTTTGCCCATTTAAAAACACCCAATGCAATAATTTTTACATCTGCGTTTTATGCAATGTATTTTGTTTATGCAGCCGGATATTTTCTTGTTACCTACACCGAAATGTTTAATCAAAAGCTTAATCCTGAGGGCAATATTTATGTAATAGCATTTCTGCTGCTCTCTGCCTGCGTATATGCAGTGTATAAAGGTATAAATGCCATAACAAGATGCGGTATTTTTATCTTTGCTTTTTCGCTGCTCGCATTCACGCTTATATTCAGCGGCAATATTGCAAATCTTGATTTTGTAAATTATTCCTTTACTTTTAACGGCAGCAACAGTGACTTTATAAACAATTTATCTTATTTTCTTACAATATCTGTAATTGCCGTAATATTTGCCTGTGTTTCGGGAAAAACAAAAAATTTTAAAATAAGGCATATTGTAATAACAATGGCTGCAACAGTTGTTTTGTTTGCATTGGCAATGTTTTTTGTATTTTTTGTATTGGGAGATTACGGAAGGCAACAGAGCTTTCAGTTTTTTACATTGTCAAAATCGGCAAAATTCGGTACTATGAACGGTATGGACAGCTTATATCTTAGTTTATCAACATCATCTGTTTTTCTTATAATATCAATTATCACAGTATGTATCAACAAGGCCACCGGGAAAATAAAAAATATTAAGATGGCATTGATTTTTTCATTGCTCATATTTATTTTATTTATCTGCGCAAGGAATTTTAATTCGGTAAAGGAAATATTAATTAATGTGCATATATTAAATATATTAACATTTGTTGCCGCAGTTTTAATTCCCTGCATATATCTATTATTTTTCAGGAGGCGGGTAAATGAATAGAAAATTTTTGTGCTTGGTTATTGCAGTAATGTCGGCTCTTTTATTTACGGGGTGTTCCGATTCAAAAAAAATTGATAAAGCGTCAATTGCGGAAACTGTAACGGTGCGGCAGACAGGCGGTCAGACTATATACACATTTTACCTTTTAAGCAGCTCCGAAGACGTTAAAAGCGTTTCTGTTTTTGCAAATTCACTTGAAAGTGCGTGCTATCTTGCAAAGGAAAACTATATTCCCAATTTATCACTATCTAAGTTTGAACTGTTTTTAGCAGATGAAGATTTATCATTTGATATTCTGAAAACAGATTTGCAGTTTATATCCTCCGAATATTATTTGTCACCTCTAATAATGGTAACGCTTGCCGACGGCAACTCTATAAAATATATTTCAGAATCTAAAGAAGCGCCTAAAGAGGTTGAAGAGCATCTTATGCTTTTAAAAAATAAAAATAATGAAACAGATATAAATTCTTTATCCGTATTTAACAGCATTTATTCAAAAAAACAAAATGAATTTAGTATGGCGTGCATAAATTATGAAGACGAATTGAGTGTTTCTGCCCGCAAAATATCTGTAAAAAAATAAGAAAATTTGAAAAATAATTCATAAAAAGACTTTATACCGTTACCTTTATGGTGTATAATATGTTTATAATTATGCGCGAAAACAATTAATGTGAAGGCGGTGAATTTATGTCTTTTGAATTTTCGGTAGCACTGTCAAAAATAACTGACGATTTAAAATTAAATAAAGTTTATATAGCAGAAAATTACGAAGATATTAAAATCACGACAGTTGAAATAAATCGTCCGGGTCTTGAATTGACGGGATATTTCGAGTTTTTTGACAATAAACGTATTCAGGTGCTCGGAAACACAGAGTTTTCGTATCTCGGGCGGTTTGGTTCTGAAGCACAAAAAATGGTAATCGACTCAATTTTCAGCTTCGGCCCTCCGGCAGTAATAATATGCCGGGGCATTGAACCGTCAAATGTCATAATGGAAAGCGCAAAGCTTCACAAAGTGTCTATTCTCAGCACAAATCAGAGTACATCAAGTTTGACTGCGGCCCTTGTTCAGTATCTGAACCATGCTCTTGCTCCGCGAATAACACGCCACGGTGTTCTGGTAGAGGTTTACGGCGAAGGCTGTCTTTTAATTGGCGACAGCGGCGTGGGCAAAAGTGAAAATGCTATGGAGCTTATAAAGCGCGGGCACAGGCTTGTTGCCGACGACGCGGTAGAAATACGCAGAACCTCGCCAACTACGCTTGTTGGACAGTCACCCGAAAACATACGTCACTTTATTGAACTGCGCGGCATAGGAATTATTAACGCACGCCAGCTTTTTGGAATAGGCGCGGTAAAAATGCAGGAAAAAATTGATATGGTCATTAATCTTGAAAACTGGGACAGTGCAAAGGTTTATGACCGAATGGGACTGAGCAACGAATATATGGATATTCTCGGCGTTGAGATCCCTACCTTAACAATACCGGTAAAGCCCGGAAGAAACCTTGCCGTTATAATTGAAGTTGCAGCAATGAACAACCGACAAAAAAAGATGGGGTATAATGCCGCTCATGATTTGCTGCGCAGTCTTGGCATAGACTACGATGAACAGGAGTCACATAATACGGTAATTGATAAATGGGAATAATATTTAAAGGAGAATAAAGCTTGAAACTTATAGCGGATTTGCATACTCATACAATTGCGTCAACTCACGCATATGCCACCGTGACCGAAATGGTGAACGAGGCAAGCAGATTAGGACTTTTTTCACTTGCAATAACAGACCATGCGCGTTCAATGCCGGGGGCGCCCGGACCCTATTATTTTGAATCGTTATGTATTCTGCCGGAATATATGAACGGAGTGCGTCTGCTGACGGGCATAGAGGCAAACATAGTAAGCTATGACGGTGAAATTGACTGTAACGACACTTTACAGCATTCACTTGACTGGATAGTAGCTTCAATGCATACAGTTACTCTAAGAGGTAAGCCGACCGTTGAAAAATGCACGCACGCCTATCTTCGTCTTGCGGAGAATCCAAATGTAAATGTAATTGCTCACAGCGGTTCGCCTTATTTTAAATATGATTATGAAACGGTAATCCCGAAATTTGCCAAGGAAGGCAAGCTTATAGAAATTAACGATTCCGCTTTCAGATATAAAAAGGATAACCTGCCCAATTGTATTAAAATCGCAGAGCTTTGCAAAAAATACGGTGCAAGGGTTTGCGTTAATACAGATTCACATTTTACACATACTCTGGGAAGAGCGACCCAAACACTTAAAATATTGCAGGAAATCGACTTTCCCGAAAAACTTATTGTCAACGCAAATACAGATACACTGAAAGCATATTTTAAAGAAAAGCATATATCATTTTGATAAATATTTTGGAGGATATAATGGATAATACCGACGTCATTTATAACCTTGCAAAAATTTTAAACTGTGACGCAAGAAAAAATGAGCCGATGAGCAAACATACAACCTTTAAAATAGGCGGCAATGCCGACGCTTACATAAAAGTGAGTAATTTAAGCAGACTAAGCGCGATTTTAAAAGAATGCAGGGCGTCCGGCGTTGATTTTTTGCTGTTGGGCAAAGGCAGTAATCTGCTTGTCGGGGATGAAGGAATAAACAGCGTGGTGCTGAACCTTGACGGTGATTTCAAAAATATTACGCTGATTGATGAAACAACAATTTACTGCGGCGCAGGGGCTTCGCTTGCGTCCCTTTGCAAATTTGCCTTAAAATTCGACCTTTCGGGACTTGAGTTTGCATGGGGCATACCGGGTTCGGTTGGAGGAGCGGTTTTTATGAACGCAGGCGCCTATGACGGTGAAATGAAAGAGGTTGTTCATTCGGTTTCTCACATTACAAAAGACGGTGAAATAGGAGAGATCGCAAAAGAAAATTTGCAGTTTGGTTACAGAACAAGCGTTTACCGCAAAAACGGTTGTATTATAACCGGCGTTACATTTAAACTGAAAAAAAGCCCGCATGATGAAATACAGAAAAAAATGGATGATTATATTCAAAGGAGAAACAGCAAACAGCCGCTTGAATATCCGAGCGCAGGCAGTGTTTTTAAACGTCCCAAAGGAAATTATGCCAGCGCTCTTATTGAAAAATGCGGGCTGAAAGGCAAAACTGTAGGCGGGGCACAGGTGTCTGAAAAACACGCGGGATTTATAATAAATAAATCCAATGCGTCCGCCGAGGATGTAAAGAATTTAATTAAAGAAGTTCACGATACGGTTTTAAAAGAAACCGGATATGATTTAGAATGTGAAATTATTATGTTGTAACGAAATTAAGGGAGCCTTATGGAGTTTGTAATTATTACGGGAATATCGGGCGCGGGCAAAACAAGCGCCCTTCATATTTTTGAAGACATCGGTTACTATTGCGTTGATAACATTCCCTCAAAACTTCTTTCAACCTTTTACACACTCTGCAAAAAATCAAAAGACCAAATAATGAAGCGCGTTGCAGTTGTTGCTGACGTTCGCGGAAGCGAAAAGTTTGAAGATATGTACGCTGAAATTGAAAAATTCAAAAAGAACTGTGATAATGTAAGCATTTTGTTTTTTGACGCTAAAGCAGAAACTTTGATTATGCGATATAAAGAGACCCGGCGCAGACATCCTCTGGCAGACCGCCTTAAAGACGGTTCTGTTTCAGAGGCGGTTGAATTTGAAAATGCTTTGCTTTCTCCAATCAAAAAAATTGCCGACTATATAATTGATACTTCAAATATGTCAAACAAGCAGCTTCGTCAGCGGGTTATGTCATTGTTTATGGAGGACGCCTCGCAAAGCCTTACAATTACGTTTATGTCCTTTGGCTTTAAATACGGAATACCGCTTGAAGCCGACCTGATTATTGATGTGCGCTGTCTTACCAATCCCTATTACATTCCCGAATTAAAAGCGCTGACAGGATTTGACAAAAAAATAAGAGATTATGTTTTAAACAGCAAAGAAACACAGGAATTTATAAAACACGTTCTCAATCTGCTAGATTTTTCCGTTCCTCTTTATCTAAAAGAGGGAAAAAGCGAGCTGGTTGTAGGCATTGGCTGTACGGGAGGCAGGCACCGCAGTGTTACAATTGCAATGCAGCTAGATGACCATTTTGTACAGAAAGGATATAAATGTGTAATACAGCACAGAGACGTTAATAAATAAGGAGGAATTGCAGTGTCATTTTCATCAGATGTAAAAAAAGAACTCTGCTCTTCCTGCTCAGTTGAAAAAGACACGCTTAAAGCCGAGCTTTACGGAATGCTTTTGTTTGGCAAAACCTTTTCTGAAGAAAAAATAATATTTACAACCGAAAATAAGTATGCGGCTAAAAGAATAACATTTTTACTGCAAAACCTGTATATGCCCATACTCGAAAAGCAAACGTCGCTTCACACAAAAATGAACGAGTCCCATCTTTATAAGATCATTGTGCTCAGTCCGGATGACTGCAAGCGTATTTTTGATGATTTCGGTCACTTAAAGTCGCAGATAACGCTGCGCGTAAACAGAGCGTATGTTTTCAGCGATGAGCTTTCAGCGGCGTTTTTGCGAGGAGTGTTTTTATGCTGCGGCTCAATTTCAGACCCTATGAAATGTTATCATGCGGAGTTCTGCGTGCCGCATAAAAATCTCTCAATTGATTTGTGCAAAATTTTAAAAGAAATCACAGAATGTGATCTAACTCCCAAAACCGTCGTCAGAAACGGCAGCTATGTAGTTTATTTTAAAGGCAGCGAGCAGATCTGCGACTTGCTTACATATATAGGGGCACCCATACGCGCAATGGAAATAATGGGAACAAAAGCGGTTAAACAGGTGCGCAATAATATAAACCGCCGCATTAACAGTGAAGTGGCAAACATAACAAAAATTGCGTCTGCCTCAGCAAAACAGATTGAGGCAATTGAATTATTAAGGGAGAAAAAGGGTTTAAATAGCCTGCCTGAAGACTTGAAAGAAATTGCATATTTAAGGCTTGAAAACCCCGAAATGTCGCTGAGAGATTTAGGAAAAAATCTTTCGCCGCCAATAAGCCGAAGCGGAGCAAACCACAGAATGCAAAGACTGCTTGAATATGCAAAAGAAGCAGAGGTGATAAAATGAACAGGAAAATGACTTTTGAGGAAGCTAATTTAAAGCTTGAAAATACAGTCAAAAAAATGGAAAACGGCGAGCTTACTTTGCAGGAAAGTATGGAGCAGTATGCACAGGCTTGCGAATTGCTTGCTTATTGCGTAAAAGAGCTTGAAACCTGCAAAGGTCAGATCGAGGATATAAACGAAAGAATCGAAAAGTTAAAAAACGGGGGAGACGGATTCATTGAAGAGTGATTATTTAAACCTGACAGAAAAGGCTTTACTTGAATTTCTACCTGATAAAAACGGACGCGAACAAAAGCTGATAGAGGCTATGGAATACAGTCTTAAAGCAGGAGGAAAACGAGTGCGCCCGAGACTTGTGTTTGAATTTAACTCCCTTTGCGGCGGCAGTGCGGAGTGCGCCGTGCCGTTTGCCTGCGCTGTTGAAATGATACACACATATTCGCTTATTCATGACGATCTGCCGTGTATGGATAATGATGATTTAAGACGCGGCAAGCCTTCAAATCATAAGGTTTTCGGCGAAGATATTGCGCTGCTTGCAGGAGACGCTTTGCAAACGCTTGCATTTGAGACAATTACCTGCGGCAAAGCGGTTGCGGCGGCAGGTGAATATGCGTGCCGCAAGGGAGCATATACACTGGCAAAATATGCCGGAGCAAACGGAATGGCAGGCGGACAGGTTATTGACCTGCTCAGTGAAAATACAAAAGCTCCTATTGAAGTTTTAAGGGAAATGGACTATAAAAAAACCGCGTGCTTGATCAAAGCGGCGTGTGAGCTCGGATGTATTTCCGCAAATGCAGAGGAAAGTCAGATTAAAGCGGCGTCAGAGTACGGCGAGTGTATAGGCATTGCGTTTCAGATACAGGACGACATTCTTGATGTAATATCGTCCGACGAAGAACTCGGCAAGCCCGTGGGAAGTGACAAACACAACTGTAAGTCAACATATGTTTCGCTTCTCGGCATTGATGAGTGCCGCCGGCTTGTAAATGAACTTACAACACAGGCGGTAAATGCCGTTAAAATTTTTGACGGTGATATTTCAGGACTTACCGAGTTTGCATATGAACTTGCGAAAAGAACAAAGTAATGTTTTTTAGCGTTTAATTATTTGGATAGGGTAATAAGTTATGGGTGAATATAAACTGCTTTCAAAAATCAAGTCTCCCTCAGACGTAAAACGGGTAAGCGAAAACGACGTACCAAGGCTTTGCACTGAGATCAGAGAAAAACTTGTTGAAACCGTATCGGTAAACGGGGGACATCTTTCGCCGAATTTAGGAGTTGTAGAGCTTACGGTTGCACTGCACCGCAGCTTTAACTTTCCGAAAGACAGCATTGTGTGGGACGTAGGACACCAAAGCTACACCCATAAGCTGCTGACGGGGAGGTATGAAATATTTGATACGATTCGTCAAAAGGACGGAATTTCGGGATTCCCTAAAATGAGCGAGAGCAGATACGATGATTTTAACACCGGTCACAGCAGCACCTCAATCTCGGCAGCATACGGCATAGCAAGGGCAAAGACCCTCAGCGGCGACCAAAGCCATACGGTCGCGGTAATAGGCGACGGTTCTTTTACAGGCGGACTTGCTTTTGAGGCAATGAACAATGCGGGCAGATTTAACAAAAATTTTATTGTTGTGCTTAATGACAACAAAATGTCAATTTCACGCAATGTAGGCGCATTTGCCCGCTATCTTACAACGGTGAGAATACAGCCATGGTACATACGCGTAAAACGTATTACCGAAACGGTAATTTCAAAAATACCTTTAGTTGGAGAACCTATAAAATCATTTTTGCGCAGCGGAAAATCAAAAATTAAAAACCTTGTTTACAAAAATACGCTGTTTGACTGTTTCGGCTTTACTTATCTGGGACCGATCGACGGTCATAATGTTGAAGAACTTGAAAATGCTTTTTCGGTTGCAAAAAAGGTAAATTCTCCTGTTATTGTGCATGTGGTTACAAAAAAGGGAAAGGGCTATCAGCCTGCCGAGGAAAGCCCGGATGAGTTTCACGGTATCGGACAGTTTGACATTGATTCGGGAGAACCAATTTCAAGTCACAAAGGTTTTTCGGCGGTTTTTGGCAGTGAAATGTGCAGACTTGCCGAAAAAGATAAAAAAATTTGTGCCATAACAGCCGCAATGACAGACGGAACGGGACTTAATGATTTTTCAAAAATATATAAAGACCGATTTTTTGACGTAGGCATTGCTGAGGAACACGCCGTGACGTTCGGATGCGGACTTGCTTCAAAGGAGATGCGTCCGGTTTTTGCCGTGTACTCAACATTTTTACAGCGCGCCTATGACCAGCTTATACACGACGCCGCAATAGGGGACATTCATCTTGTGCTTGCCGTTGACCGTGCAGGAATTGTAGGTAACGACGGAGAAACACATCAGGGCGTATTTGATGTGTCGATACTAAACACAATACCCAAAACAACAATTTTTTCGCCTGCGTACTTTGACGGTTTAAAAAAATCGCTTGCTCATGCGGTTTATATTTGCGACGGACTTGCAGTTGTCCGTTATCCCCGCGGCGGAGAGCTGTATAAGCCCTCCGATTTTGGTGAAGAGAGCATAAGCTATGATATTTATGGAAACAAAAGCTGTAAAAATCTTTTAATTACCTATGGCAGACTGTTTTCTTATGCCTGCAAGGCAAAAGAAAAACTTAAAAAACAGGGTATTGAAATCTGTATTTTAAAGCTTTGCAGAATCAAACCTATCGACAGCAAAGCCATAGAATTTGCCTTGCAATTTGATAATATATGGTTTTTTGAAGAAGGCATAAAAAACGGCGGTATAGCGCGTAATTTTTCTGATTTTCTGATAATCAAAAACTTTAAAGGCAACTATCGTATAAAAGCAATTAACGATAAATTTGTAAAGCAGATGTCTGTTTCACAGGCTCTTAATATGCTAAAACTTGACGATGAAGGTATGGTAAGCGTAATTTTAAACGATTTGGAAGGCAATGATAAAAATAATGAAAAAACGACTTGATGTACTTGTATATGAAAAGGGACTTTCGGACAGCCGTGAAAAGGCTAAAGCAATAATTATGGCGGGACAAGTTTATGCAGATAACCAAAAAGCGGACAAATGCGGCACGTTTTATGACGAAAACATTAAAATTGAAGTCAGAGGAAACGCGCAGAAATATGTGAGCCGCGGCGGATATAAACTTGAAAAAGCAATAAATAATTTTGATTTTGAGCTAAAAGATAAAATAACTATGGATATAGGCGCGTCAACAGGAGGGTTTACCGACTGTATGCTACAAAACGGGGCAAAAAAGGTGTATTCCGTTGATGTGGGCTACGGTCAGCTTGCCTGGAAGCTGAGAAATGACGAGCGTGTAATAAATCTTGAACGCACCAATATGCGCAATGTGACCCGCGAACAGGTGCCGGATGAAATCGACTTTTTTTCGGTTGATGTTTCTTTTATTTCGCTGAAGCTGATTTTGCCGGCGGCACGAAGGCTTATGGCAGAAAACGCACATGCTGTCTGTCTTATAAAACCGCAGTTTGAGGCGGGACGTGATAAAGTAGGAAAAAAAGGTGTGGTTCGCGACCCATCGGTCCATACGGAGGTAGTTGAAAATATTTTAAACTTTTGCCTTCAAAACGGCTTTGACGTGCTTGACCTTGACTTTTCTCCTATAAAAGGTCCTGAGGGAAACATAGAGTATCTTATCCATTTAAGAAAAAGCGATGAACCAAAGTTATGCACAAATGTAACCCCCCGGCAGCTTGTCGAAACTTCGCACAGCCAGCTTGATAAATAAAGGTGATATTATGAAAATAGGCATAGTTGTTAATTTATCAAAAGAAAAGGCAATATCCTGCGCAAAAGAAGTTGCAATTTTATTGCTTGGCAAAAATGCGGATATTTATATGCTTTCAGATTGCACAACATATTTCAAGGGTATTCAAATTACTTATTTTCAAACAATTGAGCTGCTGTTTGAAAACTGTGATATGGCAATTACAGTAGGAGGCGACGGAACAATAATACACGCCGCAAAATATGCCGCAAAATACGAAGTGCCCCTTATAGGCGTCAATGTAGGAAGACTTGGATTTGCCGCGGATGTCGAGCCGGAAGAAATTTCGGAGCTTACAAGACTTATCAGTGGTGATTATTCAACTGAAAACAGGTTTCTTCTTGATGTAGAGGTAGTTAAAGACGGAGCTTCAAAGCATTATCTTGCAGTAAACGACGCCGTAATAGCGCGCGGTCAATTTTCAAAAATAATTGATTTACATCTTTCCCTAAACGGAAATGAAATTTCAAAATACAGAGCGGACGGTCTGTTGTTTTCAACGCCCACAGGGTCAACAGCCTACTCGCTTTCTGCCGGCGGTCCTATTCTGGCTCCGCAAATGGAATGCATTTTGCTTACGCCTGTTTGTCCGCACTCTCTTTTTTCACGTTCGGTGCTTTTCAGCGGTGATTCAACACTTTCGGTCAAAGTAAAAATTCCGAATGATTGTTCCTGCATCCTAACAATTGACGGAGAAAAAAATGTTGATATACTTGCTGACGACAGGGTAATTATAAAAAAATCCGAGCTTCAGCTGCGGTTTGTATCTCTCCATAACCGCAATTTCTACGATTTGCTCAACGAAAAACTGAAAGAGAGGGAAATATAATGAAGACAAGACGACACGCAAGGATCCTTGACCTCATTGGCGAGTATCCTATTGAAACACAGGATGAATTGCTTACCCGACTTAAAGCGGAGGGCTACAAGGCTACGCAGGCGACAATTTCACGAGACATAAAAGATCTGCGGCTTGTCAAAACACTTGGAAGTGACGGTAAGTACCGATATGTTTCCGCTGCAAAAAACTCAACCGACATACGTTCAAATTTTTCTGCATTATTCAGCACTTCGGTCAGTTCAATTGATTTTGCGCAGAATATGGTCATAATTAAAACCTTAAGCGGTATGGCACAGGCGGTATGTGCTGCGCTCGATTCCGTTAATTATAATTCGGTGCTGGGAACAATTGCGGGCGACGACACTATTTTTGTTGTTTGCCGCACCGATGAACTTGCGGTAAATCTTACAGACGAACTAAAAAAGCTGATTTAACAGGGATGATATATAAATATGCTTAAAACGCTTTATATTGAAAACATA
Organism: uncultured Clostridia bacterium; assembly: GCA_947623205.1. Lineage (GTDB taxonomy): Bacteria > Bacillota > Clostridia > Oscillospirales > Acutalibacteraceae > Ruminococcoides. The sequence goes on along the minus strand of CANQGM010000014.1, from coordinate 38,197 downwards.
GCAGTAATTGAAAAAACATCAATAGATTTTAACAGCGGGTTAAACGTGCTTACGGGTGAAACAGGCGCGGGAAAGAGTATAATAATTGACGCAATAAATGCAATTATGGGACAGCGCACGTCAAAAGAAATTATCCGAACCGGAGAGCACAGCGCCTTTGTAAGCGCGCAGTTTGATGAAATAAACCCTACCGTAAGGTCAAAGCTCAACGAACTTGGTATAGAGGACGAGGACGGAACTTTGATTTTACAGCGTACATTAACAGACGGAGGAAAAAACGTATGTAAAATCAACGGACGTCCGGCAACTGTTTCAATGCTTAAGGATATTTCAAAAAACCTTATAAATATACACGGTCAGCATGAAAGCTACGAGCTTTTTTCTCCCGAAACACACATTAATTATATTGACAGCTTCGGCTGCTGCTGTGAGCTGTTGTCCGACTACCGTACAAAATATAAAGAATATAAAAGGCTCAGTAAAAAGTTAAAAGAGGCAAATTCGGATGAAAGCGAAAGGCTGAGAGAAATTGATTTGCTGTCTTACCAGTCAAACGAGCTTATCGAGGCCGATGTACAAATAGGCGAGGAGGACAGTCTTGAAAAAGAGAGAACATCATTAATGAGTTTTGAAAAGATTTTTTCTCTGCTAAATCAGGCAAAAATGCTGCTGAACGGCGATGAAATCTCGCAGGGTGGTGCTGAAACGGTAGATTTGGCTGCCTCGGCGCTTCAAAAGGCGGCAGCGTACAATTCCGAATACGAGGGAATGGCGGACGCTTTAACCGATGTTTATTATAATTTGAAAGACTGTTGTGAAAGTATTGCAGACGCAATTGATTCACTTGAAAGCGACCCCCGCCGTCTTGAAGAAATTGAAGAACGGCTTGATTTGCTCAACAGGCTTTCACGCAAATATAACTCACCATGTGACGAGCTTCCCGTTCTTGCCGAAAAAATGCAGGCGCGGCTTGAGGAACTTGTAAATTTTGATAAGAACCGTGACGATTTGTTAAATGCGTGTGCAATTGCCGAAAAAGAAACAGCCATGGCAGCCGAAAAGCTCAGTAAATTGCGCAAAAAAACAGCTTTGACCTTTGCCTCAAGGGTCAAAGAGGAAATGAGTTTTTTAAATATGTCTGACGTAGAGATCGTGCCTGAGTTTGAAACAACGGAGTTTACCGATAAAGGCACGGACAGAGTGGAATTTCTTATATCTGCAAACCCGGGCGAAACACCGCGCCCGCTTGCTAAAATTGCCTCGGGCGGCGAGCTTTCCAGAATGATGCTTGCAATAAAAACGGTACTCGCAAGCACCGACGACGTTGATACGCTGATTTTCGACGAGGTTGATACGGGCATTTCAGGTTCGGCGGCAGAAAAGGTCGGGCTAAAGCTTAAAGAGGTGTCAGATAACAGTCAGGTGTTATGTGTAACTCATCAGGCACAAATAGCTTCTCTTGCGGATTATCATTACCTTATTCACAAACAGGTTGAAAACGGCAGAACATTTACTGATGTTACACCTCTTGACCATGAGGGAAGAAAAAACGAGCTTGCGCGCATAATAGGCGGAGTTAATATTACTCAGGCTGCTTTATCTCATGCAGAGGCAATGCTTGTTCAAAACAACAAATGACGAAAGGACGCGGCATTATTGAAACTGTGGACAGTTGCTCCTATAGACAAAGACCGGGCTTCGGCTATTCAAAATGAATATAATTTGCCTGCAATAATAGCAATGCTGCTTCAAATTCGCGGGATCACGTCAAAAGAAGAAATAGAGGATTTTTTATATAATGATTCAAAAATTTCTTCCCCGTTTGAAATAAAAGATATGGATAAAGCGGCACAGCGCATAAAATTTGCTGTTGACAACTATGAATTGATTTGTGTTTACGGAGACTATGACGCCGACGGTGTAACATCTACGGCTCTTATGTATTCATATCTTGACGCGGCAGGCGCAAACGCAATGTACTACATACCTTCTCGTGAAACAGAGGGATATGGAATGAACAAACCTGCAATAGACGCTCTGCATGACAAGGGTGTAAAGCTGATTGTCACGGTTGATAACGGAATTACGGCAATTGATGAAATTGACTATGCAAAATCACTTGGAATAGACACGGTAGTTACCGACCATCATACCGCCAATGACAAGCTTCCGAATGCCTGCGCGGTTGTTGACCCGCACAGAAAGGACTGCAAAAGCAAGTTTAAAAATCTTTCGGGAGTCGGAGTAGCTTTTAAAACGGTTATGGCGCTTGAGGGTGAATATTGCGACGTTGACTCGCTTCTTGATAATTATTCCGACCTGGTTTGCCTTGGCACAATAGGCGATATTGTAGAACTCATGGACGAAAACCGTGTTTTTGTAAAACGCGGACTTAAAAGCATAATGAACACAGACAGAGCGGGCATTGACGCACTTGTAAAAAATTCAGGATTAAACGAAAATAAAATAACGGCAGGCAGCGTATCGTATATGCTTATACCGCGTATAAATGCAGTGGGCAGACTGGGTCTTTCTCAAAAATCAGTGTCACTTTTGCTTACCGAAGACTATAATACGGCAAATGAAATTTCTTCGCAGCTGTGCGGCGACAATCTTGAGCGTAAAAAAATCGAAAAAAAAATTTTGAGTAAAATTGAAGATAAAATAAAAGAAAACCCGTTAATTACCGCCGACAGAATAATTGTAATTGACGGTGAAAACTGGCACCAGGGAGTTATAGGAATTGTTGCTTCGCACATAAAAGAAATTTACGGAAAACCGACAATAATTATTTCACGAATCGGGGAAAACGCCAAGGGTTCCGGAAGAAGCATTGAAGGTTTTTCTCTTTGCGACGCTGTTTTTTCCTGCTCTGACATTATTGAACACTGCGGCGGACATCCCATGGCGGCAGGACTTACATTGAAAAGCGAAAATATTGATTTATTCCGTAAAAGAATCAATGAATATGCATATAATATTGATACATTTCCTTTTAACAGGCTGAAAATTGATTGCAAGCTAAATCCGGCAGGTATAAATGTTGATGTTGCAAAGTCAATTTCGTATCTTGAGCCTTTCGGCGCCGGAAACTCAACGCCGATTTTCGGATTGTATAATATGACTCTTAAACAAGTTGTTCCTTTATCGAATAATAAACATTTAAAACTCGTATTCACCCGCAATAATTCTAAGATAGAGGCAGTCAAGTTTTTTACCTCGTCATATCAATTTCCGTACAATACAGGCGATGTTGTCGACCTTGCGGTCACGCTTGACAAAAACACATTTAACGGACGCTTGAGCGTTTCGGTTGTAATAAAAAATATAAAGGCCTCGTCGATTGATACGGAGCAGTGCCTTAACAGCCTGCGCAATTTTGAAGATTTATGTCTGGGCAAACAGCTCAAACAGGAGCAAATTGATGATTTAATGCCAAATCGCAGTGATTTTGTATTGCTTTACAAATTTTTAAGACCATTCGGAGTATATAAGTTACCCGTTGAAACACTTGTACATAAGCTTGACAATAAACTGTCTTTTGGTAAAATAAAAGTTATTCTTCAGGCTCTGAGCGAGCTTGGACTTGTTAAAGTAATTGAGGGGTTCGAAAGTACCCAAATAATGATTTCAAAAATCACCGGCAAAGTAGACATAAATTCTGCTCCGATAATTAAAAAGTTAAGGGGGTGTCACGGTGAGTAAGTATTCAAAGGTCGCACATTATCAGGATTTTTCCGAGCTTGAAAGCATTCTGGAGTCATCAAATAACAATTACGATATGGATAAAATACGCAAAGCATATAAATTTGCGGAAAAGTCCCACGGCGACCAAAGAAGAGAGTCCGGCATTCCCTACATTCTCCACCCGACTTCGGTAGCCTGTATAGTGGCAGAGCTCGGAATGGATACGGATTCGATATGCAGTGCGCTTTTGCATGATGTTGTAGAAGACACGCCCGTAACATTTCAGGAAGTAGAAAAATTATTCGGGCAGGATGTTGCTAATCTGATTGACGGTGTTACTAAAATTTCAAAAATCCCATATTCGACCCGTGAACAGCAGCAGGCTGAAAACATTCGAAAAATGCTTATTGCAATGGCAAATGATATACGGGTAATTATTATTAAGCTTGCCGACCGTCTGCATAATATGCGTACAATGGACTGTATGCCCGAACAGCATTGCAGAGACAAATCGCATGAGAATATGCAGGTGTTTGCTCCCATTGCTCACCGTCTTGGTATTAAAACTATTAAAGATGAGCTTGAGGACCGTTCTTTGCAGTATCTTGACCCGATAGGCTACAAAGAAATTGAAGATACTCTTTTACTCACCGAAGAAGGACGCGATAAGTTCGTTGAGTCAATAAAAAAGAATTTATTGGATAAAACAGAAGGTATGATTCCTAATGTTTATATAAGCGGCAGGGTAAAAAGCATTAACAGCATTTACCGCAAAACCTTTATGCAGGGCAGAACACTTGAACAGATATATGATGTGTTTGCGGTTCGTGTAATTGTTGATACGGTTCGTGACTGCTATAATGTTCTGGGTATTGTACACGATATATTTAAGCCTATTCCGAACAGATTTAAAGATTACATCTCAATGCCTAAGCCAAATATGTATCAGTCGCTTCATACAACGGTTCTTGACAAAAATGCAATTCCGTTTGAAGTGCAGATACGCACTTGGGAAATGCACTATACGGCAGAGTATGGAATTGCGGCGCATTGGAAATATAAGCTCGGTATGGGTTCTGATAAAACCGGAGGCGACAGGCTTACCGAAAACATTCAAAAAGTTAAAAAGATGATTATGGACCAGCTTGAGGCTGAGGATGTAACAGACATTGCCAAAAATATCCGAAATGATTTTGCCGAGAACGATGTTTATGTGTTTTCACCAAAGGGCGATGTATTCAATCTTCCTCAGGGGTCAACTCCTATTGATATGGCATACCTTATTCACACTCAGGTAGGTCATAGAATGATAGGCGCAAAAATAAGCGGAAAAATAGTTCCCATTGACTATAAGCTTAAAACGGGAGATATATGCGAGATCATCACACAAAAGGACGAACACCCGAACAAAGCATGGATCGACATTTGTAAAACGGCTTCGGCAAAGTCAAAGATACGCCAATGGTATAAGCACGAAAAGCGCGATGAAAACATTGTTGAGGGTAAACAAATGCTTGAGCGTGAATTTAAACGCAACGGCATAAATCTTAATGAATACGAATACGAAGAGTTTTTCCGTAAAATGCTGCTTAAAAAACAGTACGGCACAATTGATGATTTTTATGCTGCCGTAGGTTACGGCGGCGTTCAGCTGTGGAAGATAATGCCGCGGCTGAAAGAAGAATATCAAAAAACTTACGCTGCCGACATTGAAAAAATTGAGGTTCCGCAGGCGCCCGTAAAACGTAATAAGGCAACATCGGGAGTTGTAATAGAGGGAACTGACGACGTACTTGTAAAATTTTCAAACTGCTGCAATCCGCTGCCGGGGGACGATATTATAGGATATATTACCAGAGGCTACGGCGTGTCAATTCACAAACGCAGCTGTACAAATGTTCCTAAAGATATTTTAAAAAGCGAGGAACCCGAGCGATGGGTCAATTGCTACTGGGAGGATGGAGTCGGAGAAGCATTCCGCAGCACGCTTCAAATTACCGCTATTGACCGCACAGGTCTGCTTGCTGATGTTACAATAAAGCTTTCGAATATGCACATTTTTATACATTCGCTTAATTCAAGAGAAACCGGAGACGGCAAGGCGGTTGTTACGGCAACAATTGACGTTATGGGAAAAAATCATTTGCGCGGCGTTTTGTCTAAACTTTCAGATATTAACGGAATAGAAGAAATCAAGAGGGTATAAAATGAAAGCGATTTTGCAAAGAGTATCACACGCTCAGGTAGACGTTGACGGAAAAACAGCAGGCAAAATTGACAAGGGCTTTTTGATTTTGCTCGGCGTTGAAAACAGCGATGATAAAAAAGATGCTGACGCGTTGGCAAATAAAATTTCGGGTCTGCGTGTTTTTACGGATGAAAACGACAAAATGAATTTGTCCATCGGTGATGTCGGAGGCTCGGCACTGGTAATTTCAAATTTTACACTTTGCGCAGACTGTTCTCATGGCAGACGTCCCAGCTTTATGGCGGCGGCACGCCCTGAAAAGGCAGAGCCTCTTTACGAATACTTTTGCGGCAAATTGGTGTTAAACGGAATAAATAAGGTAGAAAAAGGAATATTCGGCGCAGATATGCAGGTTATGCTTACAAATGACGGACCCGTTACCATTGAAATAAACTCAAAGGATTTGAACAAATGATAAAAATTAAAATTTTTAACGTATCTCATCTTATGACAAATTGCTGTTATTTAAAAGATGAACAAACAGGCAAAACCGCTGTTGTCGACCCCGGCGATAAATCGTCAGAACTTATTGAAGAAATAAAAAATGACGGAGGCAAGCTTGAGTATGTAATGCTTACCCACGGTCATTACGACCATATAAGTTTTGCCAAGCAGCTTGCAGATAGGTTTGGCGCAAAAATAATTACGGGTGAAAATAATTCCGAGTTTTTGAAAAAGCCTGAATATAATCTGAGTATTTATCACGGCGAACCGCTGCCTGCATTTTCGGCTGATATTTTGTTGAAAGACGGGGACACTTTCAGTCTTGGCAATACTGAAATTAAGTATATAACATCTCCCGGTCATACAAGCGGATGCGGATGTTATATTTTTGACAACACTGTTATCTGCGGCGACACTCTTTTTTGTGAGTCGTACGGAAGAACAGATTTGCCTACCGGTGATGAAAAAATATTGATTCAGTCGCTGCTAAAACTTAAAAATCTTAAAGGCGATTATAAAATAATACCGGGGCACGGCGAGCTTACCACACTTGAACATGAAAGAAACTACAATCCGCTTATGAGAAGACTGTAAAATGAATTTATATGTAAAAAACAATAAATTTTGGTTTGAACTTGAAAATCTTACAAGACTGTTCTTTCCTAATGAAAAAATTACGGTATATAAGGAATTTGACAATACCGAAAAACCATATGTATATACAGAACTGTCAGATAAAATAAATGTGAGCGTCAGCATAAATGATTTTAAAATGTCTTATACTGCCGAGAAAACAGATGATAATGAAACTGACGAGCTTATAACGGCACAGCTGCTTTACAAAATTCTATGCAAACATACAGGAATAACCCAGCCTTGGGGATTGCTTACGGGTGTGCGCCCAATAAAATTGCTTAGGCGGTTTTACAAAGAATTTGGGGAAGAAAAAGCAGAAAAAAAGTTTACGGATGATTTTTATGTAAGCAAAGAAAAGCTTTTGCTTGCACGCAGAACAGAAGCAAATGAAAAAAAGATATTAGAGCTTTCGCAGCCAAAATCGTTCAGTCTTTATGTGGGTATTCCGTTCTGCCCGTCACGGTGCGGCTATTGCTCGTTTGTAATGTCGTCAATAGAGCGGGCAAAAAAGCTTATTGACCCTTATGTAAATCTTTTGTGCGAAGAAATAAAGAAAACCTCTCAAATTGCAAACGCGCTCGGGCTGAGACTTGAAACCGTATATTTCGGCGGAGGAACACCCACAACGCTTAACGCAGAACAGCTTAACAGAATACTCGGCACGGTGAAAACATTTTTTGATATGAGCACCTGCCGTGAATTTACCGTTGAGTGCGGCAGACCGGATACAATAGATGAGGAACGTCTTTATGCTTTGAAAGAAAATAAAGTTGACAGAATAAGCATAAATCCGCAGACATTAAATGACGATGTACTTATAGAAATAGGAAGAAAGCATACTGCTCAGCAGTTTTTTGACGCTTTTGAACTTGCAAGAAAATGCGGATTCAACAATATAAATACTGATTTAATCGCGGGACTGCCGACCGATAGTTTTGACAGCTTTAAAAATTCTCTTGATTTAATTCGCAATTTGTCGCCCGAAAGCATAACAGTTCATACGCTATGTATGAAGCGTGCGGCTGCACTTACAACACAGGGAGTAACGCTTGACGCCGAAAATGCAAGTCAAGCGCGAAGGATGCTTGATTATACCCAAAGCACTCTGACATCAGACGGCTACATACCGTATTATTTGTACCGACAGAGCAGAATGGTGGGCAACCTCGAAAATGTGGGTTGGTCAAAAAAAGGCTTTGAAAGTCTTTACAATGTATTTGTAATGGATGAGACCCACACAATACTTTCCTGCGGTTCGGGCGGCGTTACAAAATTAAAGCTTTACGGTACCGATTATCTTGAGCGGATATTTAATTTTAAATATCCCTATGAATACATAGACAGATTTGATGAGATCATTCAAAGGAAGAATGAAATAAATATATTTTATGGTCAATAATACTGTTGATTATTAAGGTCAACGGTGATATAATACTCAACATATTTATGAAAGGCTGGTATTAATATGGGAAAATTCGATTCTATTTTCGACGATGTGGTAGTTAATGCAAAGGCAGCTGCTTCGGCTGTTTCTAAAAAGGCAACCGAGGTACGGGACGCTTCAAAACATAAATTCACTGCCGCGGAAATCAGAGGAGAAATCAATAAAAAGCTTCGTGATTTAGGTGCTCTTACCTATAAATCACAAATTCACAAAATGGATTTATCTGAGCAGATTACGCAAATAGTGGCGGAAATTGCCGAATTAAAGGATAATCTTAATGCAATAAACGAGCATATTGCAGCTTTAAAGGATCAAAAAAAATGCTCACAGTGCGGCGCAAATATACCAAAAAACTCACTTTTCTGTAATATCTGCGGAGCAAAAATCTCGGATGAAAATTTTTCAAATGCAGAAAATTTGAATGAAGATGTAGTTGAGCAGGCCGCAGATGAAGTAATTGAAAATATGAAGTCCGAAAACGATGAGAAAAAAACCTCTGAATAATTACATCCATAATATTTATTAAAGGTGATTTAACTTGTCCAAAAAATACAATGCGATAGCTAATTCTGAAAAAGATGTATCGCAGACCTTTCTAAAGGGCGCAGCCATACTTACTCTGAGTATGGTAATTGTCAAGGTTTTCGGACTGATAGACAAGGTTTTGCTTTCAAACATATATTCAATGTTCGGCAAAGGTTTTGCCACAATGGGTATAGGGCTTTACAGTAATGCCTATGAGATTTTTGTTGTAATTTTTACGGTTGCAACGGGCGGTCTGCCAATTGCAATTTCCCGTCTTGTTTCAGAGAGCATAGCGCAAAAGCGTTATAAGGATGTAAGACAAATACATAAGGTATCAATTCCTTTTTTTGTAATTGTAGGTATTGTATCCTTTGTCATAATGCTCGGCGGCAGTTTTATTTACATTAATTTAATTAATTCACCGTATTCAATCTATGCCATGGTGTGCCTTGCTCCAACAGTTCTGTTCGGATGTCTTGTGTCAATTTACAGAGGATATTTTGAGGGACAGCGTAATATGATGCCCACGGCAATATCCGAAATAATCGAGGCGGGCGTAAAACTTGTTTTAGGAGCATTGCTTGCCTATCTTATAATGAAGTTCGGTATTGATTCTTATAACAGCACGGGCACATTTTTGGGATTTACGTTTGCTACGGAAACCGACGCGCAAAATACGATACTTGCTTTTTCTGTTGCGGGCGCGATCTGCGGTATTACGCTTGGCAGCTTTTTCTCTTTTGTTTTCTTTTTGCTTAGATATAAAATCTGCGGAGACGGTATTCCCGAAGAATATTATCAAAATTCAATTGATGCCCGTACAAAGCGCGAAACCTTTGTATTGATCTGCAAAACTGCAATTCCTACTGCATTGGGTGCGTTTGTAATGAGTTTGGGCTCGCTTATTGACCAGGTGATTATACAGCGTGTTATTTTAAACATTGCGCAAAATCAGTCTGACGCGCTTTATTCTCAGTACAGCGAATTTTTTTCAAAAGAATCTGTTTACAGCGACCAAATAACTATACACACACAGTTATGGGGATGCTATACTGCGGCGCTTACTTTAATGCAGCTTGTTACCGCGGTAACGCAGGTTTTTGGCTCAAGCGCAATGCCGAATGTTACAAGCGCATGGACAAAGGCAAACAAGCAGGAGCTTAAAAAATCAATTGAAACCGTAATCAGAATGACAATGATTTTTACGCTCCCTATGGGACTTGGACTTTGCGTACTTGCACACCCTATAATGTCGTTTATATATACTGACAGAGCATTTGTGGAGATAGGCGGCAATGTTCTTACGTTAATGGGTATAACCACAATATTTACTGCGTCGGTAACACCGGTATGCAGTATGCTTCAGGGAATAGGAAAGGTAAGCTTGCCTACAAAACTTTACACGGTTTGTATGCTCATAAAAATTGCTATTACGTGGATGTTTGTAAGCATTCCTCAAATAAATATTCAGGGCGCAACGGCAGGTTCGCTTATAGCGTACGGAATAATTCTTGTAATTGGTATGTATCTGCTTGTTAAACATTCAAAAGTAACGCCTAATTTCTTTTCAACAACCATAAAACCGTTTATCGGCGCTGTTTTCAGCTCGGCAACAGCATATATTGCCAATTTCATTTTTCCAAAATTTATTGCACAAAGGCTTTCAACCTTGCTTTCAATTGCCTGCGCTATAATTATTTATATAATTGCTTTGTTGATTTTGCGTACTTTTACTGCCGCAGAAATAAAATTTTTGCCAAAAGGTGAAAAAATTGCAAAAGTACTTGAAAAATGGCATCTTATTGGGTAAAATAGGTAGCAGTGAGTTTATATAAAAATTATGGGATTTTTCTCGGAGGTACGATCGTTGAATTTTAAGGAAAAATCAAATTATAATTTTGATGATTTGATAGAAATAGTCAAAATTCTTCGTTCGCCGGGCGGCTGTCCGTGGGACAGGGAACAAACGCACAAGTCGATACGTTCTAATTTCATTGAAGAAACTTATGAAGCTGTTGAAGCAATTGATACCGGCGACCTCGAATTGCTCAAAGAGGAACTCGGCGACGTTCTTTTGCAGGTTGCACTACATTCGGAAATTGAAAGCGAAAAAGGTACATTTACAATAAACGATGTCTGTGACGGAATATGCAAAAAACTTATTATCCGTCATCCTCATGTTTTCGGTGATGTAAACGCGGACACGACCGATCAGGTGCTGAAAAACTGGGATGCAATAAAAATGCGGACAAAGTCACAAAAAACACAGTCGCAGGCTATGGAAAGCGTGTCAAAGGCTTTGCCGTCATTAATGCGCAGTACAAAAATACAGCAAAAGGCGGCTAAGGTTGGCTTTGACTGGGACAGCGTTGACGGCGCTGTTGACAAACTTTTTGAAGAATGCAATGAGCTTAAACTCTCAATAGAAAACAAAGACAAGGAAAATCAGCGCGAAGAGCTGGGCGATGTGTTGTTTTCTGCCGTAAATGTTGCGCGTTTTTTAAAAATTGACAGTGAACATGCCCTGTATGATGCCTGCAATAAATTCACCGACCGTTTTTCTTCTGTCGAAAAACTCGCCGCAGAGCGGGGAATAGATATGAAAACGGCTTCAATCACTGAACTTAATTCCCTTTGGGATGAAGTTAAAAATAAATAATTACTTGGAGGACTATTATGAACAAAACAGAACTTATCGCCGCTGTTGCTGAAAAGAGCGGTCTTTCAAAAAAAGACTCAGAAAAGGCAGTATCATCTGTTATTGACACAATAATCGGCACAGTTGCTTCAGGCGAAAAAATTCAGGTTGCAGGATTTGGTACATTTGAACAGCGCCAGAGAAATGCAAGAACTGGCTGTGACCCCAGAACAGGAAAAACAATTGAAATTGCCGCTTCAAAGGTTCCTGCATTTAAAGCAGGAAAAGGTTTTAAGGATGCTGTAAATAAGTAATCTTTGCAATTTATGAGCCGATGTTAACGCTATGCGCTGACAATTCGGCTCTTTTGTTTTTTATAATCAGTTTCGGAGGTATATATGCGTCTTGACAAATATTTAAAAGTTTCTCGGCTTATTAAACGCAGAACTGTTGCAAATGAGGCTTGCGACGCGGGCAAAATAACTGTAAACGGCAAGACCGCACGCGCGTCATATGATATTAAAGAGGGCGATGTAATTGAAATTACACTCGGTGCGCGTTCGGTAAAGGTTAAAGTTACCGCCGTAAAAGAAGTTACACGCAAAGAAGACGCCGGCACAATGTACGAGTCTGTACTTTAAATGTATATTTTGTGATTTACCTCCGTATAAATTATTAAAGATTATACGGAGGTTTTTTTATGACTGAAATGCCAAAAGGAAAGAATCATACCCTTATGCTTGACAACAGGGGCAAGCTTGTTATGACGGGCGCGGAGGATGTAAGCGGATTTAATGAAGAAACCGTATCTGTAAAAACCTCCTGTGGTTCACTTATAATAAAGGGTGAAAGGCTTCACATTGATAAACTTAATCTTGAAACAGGCGATGTTTCAATTGACGGAAAAATAAATGCAATGCAATATCTGGGAAGTGACGCGTCCCGTTCAAGGCTCTCAAAAATATTTAAGTAATACGGGTGAAATGATTTGGAGCTTACATTTTATCAACAGTCTGTTGCATTTATGTATTCTGTTTTACTCGGTTTGGCGCTTGGTGTAATTTACGGTCTGTTAAAAATCATAAGAATTGCATTTTTTTCAAATAAAATTTCTGTTTTTATTTCAGATATATTTTTTATGCTGGTTGCAGCAATGTCTGTATTTTATTTTTCACTTGCATTTTTATACGGGTACATTCGCATATACGTTTTTATAGGATGTATTACAGGTTTTTTAATATACAGGTGTACGCTTGGAAAAGTTACTTCTATGCTGTATTGTCCGCTTATAAATTTCATTAAAAAAATATTGGGAAAAATAAAATTAAAACTAAAAAAAATTACAAAAAAGCTATTGAAAATCGCAAACAAAATATTGTATAATATACTTACAAAGATGAGTATTTTTAAAGATAAACACTTAGCTTCAACTAAAAATGAAAAGGTTATGACCGGCAATGGAAAAAGAAACAGTAAAAGCAAAAAAAAATCAGGTATATCCGGATGAAGAAAAGGGTACGATAAAAGAGATAAAACCTAAAAGAACAAAAAGAAGAAAGTATTTTTTGATTTATCTTGCAATTATAGGATTTGCATTTTACGCGGTAATTACAATAATAAATCAAAATGTTCAAATTGCCGATAAAAAAGCCGAGTTAAAGGATTTGCAGCAGCAGATAAATGTTGTTGAAATAGAAACACAGTATCTTAAAAAGGTTCAGGAATATAAGGGCGACGAGCTTTCAGAGTATATAGAAAAAATAGCAAAAGAAAATCTTGGTTATGTCAGTGAAGGCGAAAGAATATTTATTAATGTAGCCGGAGACTGATTTTAATATAGGATTTAAATAAATTTAAGGGGATATAATTTTTTATGGCAATTGAAGTCGGAATGATTTTGGAAGGTAAAGTTTCCGGTATTACAAAGTTCGGTGCGTTTGTTGATTTGCCTGATTCTAAAACAGGTATGGTACATATTTCCGAGGTTGCGCCGACATTCATCAATGAAATAAGCGATTACGTTAAGCTTGGACAAACCGTTAAGGTTAAGGTCCTTGCGTTAAATAACGGGAAAATCAGTTTATCAATGAAGCAGGCGCTCCCGGAGGAGCAGCGAAAAAAGCCTGATGATAAACCTCAAAAACAGAATTTCCGCAGACAACAGCCATATAAACCTGCTCCTCCCGTAAAATCACCGGGTGACTACGAGTGGCAGGATTCAGCAAAAAGGGCGCCGTCTTCTTTTGAGGACATGATGTCAAAGTTTAAGCAGACAAGTGAGGATAAAATGTCAGACCTCAAACGTGGAGGTGAAAACCGCGGTTACAGCAGAAGAGGAAACGGAAGCGGCAGAAGATAAAATTTAATGCAGGGAGGTAATGTAATGAAAATCACATTTACAGCCAGAAAAGTAAACCTGAAAGAAAATTTTAAAGAAAGGGCGGAGAAAAAACTCAGAAAATTTGAAAAGCTATTTTCAGAGAATGCCGCTGTTAATGTAGTTGTTACCCTTGAAAAAAACCGTCAGACTGTTGAAATAACAATCAGCGACCACGGAATGGTTTACCGTGCAGAAAGTACAATGACCGAGATGAATGACGCGCTCGACAGGGTAATTGATATGCTCATGCGGCAGATCCGCAAAAATAAAACCCGCCTTGAGAAGAAAATAAAAACCGGCGCCATTGAAGATTTTATTATGCAGACGCCCGAGTTAAATGATTCTGAAGAGGATGATGAAGACTATAAAATTGTTCGCAAAAAACGTGTTATTATTAAACCGATTTCAACTGATGAGGCAATTTTAGAAATGAATATGGTAAACCATAACTTTTTTATGTTTATAAATTCTGAAACAGATGAAGTAAATGTTGTTTACAAGCGTTCCGACGGTAATTATGGTTTGCTTGAACCCTCGGCAGAGTAATTTGTATAGTTAATTATATAAAAGGGTATCGGTTTTCCGGTACCCTTTTTATGGAGGATAACTCAAATTGAAATTTTCGGCACCCTGTATTTTCGGACTTGAAGGTCTTTGCGCAAATGAGCTTAGATACCTCGGCATAAATGATGTATCCGCTGAAAACGGAAGAGTAACTTTCAGCGGAGACTATGTGACGCTTGCCAAGGCAAACATAAACTCACGATATGCGGAGCGCATACATATTTTGCTTGCGGAGTTTGAAGCGCGCTCATTTGAGGAGCTGTTTGACAATGTTCGAAAAATTAAATGGGAGGATTATATAGAATCGACTGAAGCGTTTCCGGTAAAGGGCAGATGCATAAGCTCCAAGCTTAAAAGTGTTCCTGATTGCCAAAAAATAATTAAAAAAGCGGCAGCGGACCGGCTTTCACAAAAATATATGCTACCCTGGTTTGAAGAAACCGGCGCTGTTCACCAAATACAATTTTTAATTATGAACGATAAGGTCAGCATAATGCTTGACACCTCAGGGGCGGGACTTCACAAGCGCGGTTACAGAGCCGATTCAAATGAAGCGCCAATTAAAGAAACGCTTGCCGCGGCAATGGTTGACCTTTCCCGCGTTCGCTCAAATCATTTTGTAACCGACCCTATGTGCGGCAGCGGTACAATTCTGATAGAGGCAGCATTAAAGGCGCTTAATATTGCGCCCGGCCTTAACAGATATTTTGCCTGCGAAAAATGGAACTGCATAGATAAAAAAGTCTTTGACTATGAAAGGGAACTGGCAAAATCAAAAATCAAAAAAGACAGCACATTTATTGCAACCGGATATGATATTGATGAAGCAGCGCTCGATACTGCGCGCAAAAATGCAGAAATAGCAGGAGTTGCCGACAGAATAGTTTTTAAAAAACGCGATATAAGAAATTTTAAAACAGAAAAAGATTTTCAGACAGTTATCACAAATCCGCCGTATGGCGAACGCTTGCTTGATGTAAAATCAGCCGAAGAACTGTATAAAATTATGGGTGAAAAATTTGTAAGAGAAAAGGGGAAAAGCTACACAATAATAAGTCCCGATGATGATTTTGAGAAAATTTTCGGCAGAAAAGCGGACAAACGGCGCAAGGTTTATAACGGAACGCTGAAATGTCAGATATATATGTTTTTTAAATAAGCTAAAAAATGGTTGATTTATTGTATAGATTATAGTATTATATTTTTAATAATAAAATTAAGGAGGTATTAAGGTTGGACGAAAATAAAGATTTTTTTGACTCTGAACCTAAGACTGAAAATAATGAAATTGACAGCACATTTACATCAAATGATGAGAATGTGTCAGATAACAGTGTTGATTTTGAGGGCGTTTTTTCTGAGGAGCTTGCCGAAACCGGTATTCAGCAGGTGCAGCCTGATAACTACCGGACTGATGTTGGTGCGGCAGCAGTAAAGAAAAAGCGATTTTTACAGACGCCAATTATTATTTCTCTTGTATGCGTTATTGTTGTTTTGCTCGCATTTTTGGTATTTAAGTGTTTTTTCAATACAAGCGTTGTGGGAACGTGGGTTATTGAAAATTCGTCAACTGCCGATGAGGCGACAACATCTTCGTCTGAAATTGATTCCAACTATTATTATACATTTGATGAGGACGGTACAGCCTCAGTTACATTTGGCACTATAAAATATGTAGGAAATTACGCGGTTAATTCTGAAAATGATACAAAGACGATGATACTCAATATTGTAAATTCTTCGCAGGAATTTGAGTACTCGATATCCGGCAATATTTTTACTGGCAGGACCTTAACACTTAAAAATTCAACCTATAATACGGAGTTTTCTCTGAAGAGCGCGTCCCTTAAACCCTTTGACCTTAAAGTTGATGAAAAATTTAAGCCGAATGAAAAAATTATCGGCAGATGGAAAGACTCTGAAAGCTACAACGGAGGAAACAGTCTTAATTATACATATGAATTTAATTCCGACGGCACTGTTTTAATTAATCAGAATGACCAATTGATTGTTAACGGTGTTTATACATATACCGATAATACAATTTCTGTTAAATACTATGCCGACCAGGAATATACAATGGATCTTATATATGAATTTAAAAATGATATAATGGTAATAAACGGCTTTATCGGCTTTGAAAGAGATACAGGCTCAAGCAGCGATGAAATAAGGTAAATCAAATATTTTTATGGCAACAGCGGATTTTCCGTTGTTGCCATTTGTGCTTTTATGGGGGCGTGAAATGAAATCACACCGGATTATTTGGAGTTTAGTATGAGAAAGATAGCTTCTTTAATACTTTCGTTAATGATTTGTATTTTAAGTTCAGTACAAATTATTAACGCCTCAACTTCTTATAATGTAGATATATTAAGTAACTGCAAAAAAATTACCGTTGACAGCAACAACAGCGGCGCCTTTGCCTATGGTTTTAAGGGAAGTATAATTTATTCGTCAATGCTGCTTCCAAATGTACATAACAGATATGTTACGGTTGAGGGCAATATTAAGTCGGTTTGTCAAAACGGCAAATATACCTGCGCGTTAGTTGAAAAAAATTTAAAAAGCAAGCTTTACTGCATTGCTCAGATGAATATGGAAAACGGAGAATGTAAATATTACGATTTTAAAAATATGTCGTCGTTGCTTGCGGGTAGTTTTTCTGTTTCGGGCGGTAAAGCGTTTTTTATAAGGACCGACAGCGCGTTTGCTTATGTTTCAAGTTATTCGATAAACGGAGAACACAGCAGTAATTACGTTTTCTCACAAAATGTAACTGAACTTTTTAACAACAACTCAAATACTTATGCTCGTTTGTATGACGGTTCTGTTTACCGATTGGCAGACGGAAAATCGTATTATTGCGCACATATCGACAGGGATACTTCAATATATAATTCCGGCAGCGGATGGGTTGCAACGATCTCCGGCAGGCTTGTGTCACTTACAGGAGACGGCAGCAGACAAATAGATTCAACTGAAATAAATTCAGTAACAATAAGCAAAAACTCATTAAGATATTTGTCATACAGCGGCATAGCCTTACAGCCTGTTAATTCAGATAATGTAAAATATTTTAATCATAACAACAATATAAAGCTTATAGCATCATATAATGACAAAACGGCAGTAGTAAAAAACGATTATGATTGCCTTGTAATTTCAAACAGCGAATTTAAAGACTTATCAATTAATTTTAATAACAACAATAATAACGGAGCCGGCGACAAAAATTTAAAAAATACTTACAACAATTATAAAATATCTTCCGACGGAATAATGTACGGAATTACAAGCGGAACAAATGTGACAGATTTTAAAAAGAGTTTTTCTGTTTTGGTATCATTAAAAAGCAGCAGCGGTGAAAGCGTGACAAGCGGAAAAATCAAAACAGGGCAGAGAGTGACGCTTAATAACGAAGAATATGCCGTTGCGGTTATGGGAGACTTAACAGGTGAAGGAAATGTAAAGTCAAACGATGTGTCAAAGCTTATGGGATATTTTGTAAATACCTATAACCTAAGCGGCGCATACTTTAAGGCGGCAGATTTTAATCTTGACGGCTCGGTAAACAACAAGGATCTTGTACTTATTTCAAGAAAAGCTGAAAGCTAAAAATAAAAAATCACCCTTTCATTATTATGAAAAGGTGATTTTATTATTTGTGTAAAAAGTTAGTTAGGTTATCAGTCTGTTTCCCAATTGTGCCATACGTTCTGAATATCGTCATTATCCTCAAACATATCAAGCATTTTCTGCATATTAGCAGCGGTTTCTTCGTCTTCAAGTTTGGTATAAGTGCTCGGCACCATTTCAAGTTCAGCAGAAACAAAGGTGTATCCGAGTTTTTCAAGGTCATCTCTTACGCCGCCGAAATCTTCCGGTTCGGTGTAAATCGTAAAAATATCATCATCAGATTCAAAGTCTGAAGCGCCGCATTCAAGAGCGTCGCTCATAACTGTATCCTCGTCCTTTTCAAGCTCCTCACGCTCAATAACGAGTACGCCTTTTTGTGAGAACATAAAGCTTACACAGCCCTGCGTACCCATATTTCCGCCAAATTTATCAAAGTAATGTCTTACCTCGCCTGCCGTTCTGTTGCGGTTGTCGGTAAGAGCCTCAACAATTACTGCAACGCCGTTCGGACCGTATCCCTCGTATGTAACAGCTTCATAATTTGTAGAGTCACCCTCATTTGCCGCCTTTTTAATTATACGTTCAATATTGTCATTAGGTACATTTGCCGCCTTTGCTTTTGCAATACAATCTTTAAGTTTAGAGTTAACGCTCGGGTCAGCGCTGCCGCCCTCTTTAATAGCAACTATCAGTTCCCTGCCGATTTTTGTAAACACTTTTGCTCTTGCGGCGTCGTTTTTGCCCTTTTTCTGCTTAATTGTACTCCATTTATTATGCCCTGACATAAAGTTCATTCCTTTTAAATAAAATAAATTTATCCTTTTTAGTATATCACAATCAAATATATTATGTAAACATAAAAAGTTATTACATTTTTGTAATAACTCCATTGTAAAATAATATTAATAGTGATATAATAATTTTTATATTAAAGGGATGAAATGGCAAAAGAGGTTTTGAAAGGAAGAAAGTAAAATGATAAGGTCTATGACGGGTTTCGGCAGATGTGAAACCGTGCTTAACGGACGTGAAATTACAGTTGAAATCAAAGGCGTTAATCACCGATATTTTGAATTTTCCTCCCGCACTCCGAGGGGATATGGATTTCTTGATGATAAACTTAAAAATTTTGTCAGTTCAAAGGTAGCAAGAGGAAAAATTGATATATATGTATCTGTCAGCGCCTCAGATGAAACTCCCACTGAGGTAACCGTTAATCATTCATTGGTGTCGGGCTACCTTGACGCAATGGAACAAATAAGCAAAACATATGGCGTGCAGAATGACATAACCGTTGTATCGCTGTCGCGTTTTCCCGATGTGTTCACCGTACACAAGGCTGCCGAGGACGAAGAGCAGATAACTGCTGACGTGCTTTCCGTAACGGATACGGCTCTTAATTCATTTATTACAATGCGCGAAGCTGAGGGGCAAAAGCTTAAAACCGATATTCTTAACCGGGCAAAAACAATTCTTTCAATTGTTGACGAGGTTGAACAACATTCTCCTCAAACGGTGGCGGAGTATGAGGAACGTATGCTTGAAAAAATAAAGCAAACTCTTCTGGAAAATGACATTAATATCAGTGAACAGCGTATTCTTACCGAGGTTGCGATTTTTTCAGATAAAGTAGCCGTTGCGGAGGAAACCGTAAGACTCCGCAGCCATTTTGACCAACTGCTTAATTTTCTTGAATATGACGAACCAGTAGGAAGAAAAATTGATTTTATTATTCAGGAAATGAACCGTGAAGCTAATACAATAGGCTCAAAGGTTCAGAACGCGGCTCTTGCGCACAAGGTAGTTGACATTAAAAGCGAAATTGAAAAAATACGCGAACAAGTACAGAATATTGAATAAGGTGACATAATGAAACTTATAAACATAGGATTTGGAAATCTTGTCAGTTCAGATAAACTCATTGCGGTAGTATCTCCCGATTCGGCACCCGTAAAGCGAATTGTTCAGGAATCAAAATCAAACGGTCTGCTTATAGACGCAACCTGCGGACGAAAATGCAAGTCCGTTTTAATTACGGAAAACAATCACGTTGTACTTTCCGCAATTTCATGTGAGGCTATACAGAACAGAACCGAAGAAAGCGAGGAGCATAAGGATGAATAGCAAAAAGCGCGGAAAACTTGTTTTATGCACCGGTTCATCGGGCGTTGGAAAGGGCACAATAATAGCGGAGCTGTTAAAACGTGACCCGAGCATACGGCTTTCTGTTTCAAACACCACTCGCGCTCCCCGTGAAGGAGAGATAGACGGAGTACATTATAACTTTGTTACAAGAGAACAGTTTGAAGATTTAATACGCAAAGACGGATTTCTTGAATATGCCGAATATTGCGACAACTATTACGGTACTCCTAAAAAACAGGTTAATGATATGCTTAACGAAGGATATAATGTTTTTCTTGAAATTGAGGTTAAAGGCGGACTTCAGATTATGGAAAAATATCCTGATATTCTAAGCATTTTTGTGCTTCCTCCTTCAATGGAGTCGCTTGAAAGACGGCTTAGGCGCAGAGGAACTGAAAAAGAGGAAATGATACAAAAGCGTCTTTGCGAGGCCGAAAAAGAAATCGGCTATAAGGACCGTTACAAATACAATGTAGTAAACGGCGACCTTGACGCCGCCGTAAATGAAATACTTGACATACTTCATAACGAAGTTTCTAATAAATAAAATTTACATTATATTAAAGGAGAATTATTATGCATAAAGTTGATGTTGATGAATTATTTGCCGGAAAACAGAGCAGATATGCTCTTGTAGTAGGAGTTTCAAAAAGAGCAAGGCAGATCACAAAAAAATTTGAAGAAGACGACATTGTAACAGAAGACAAACCTGTATTGCTTGCAATTGAAGAAATAAAAAATCACAAGATAAACATTCTGGAACCTGACGAAGATGAGCTGTGATTTAGTCGCAAAAATTGCAGTTGAGAATGCGGCTTATTCATTCGATAAATTATTTGATTATGCTGTGCCTGAAGATTTATTAAATCGGGCTGTCGCAGGCACAAGAGTACTTGTACCTTTTGGCAGGGGCAATAAGAAACGCCAGGGAATAATAATGGCGCTTGAGCATTCACAGCGTGAAAGTTTAAAGTACATTTTAAGTGTGCTTGACGATGAGCCTGTTTTGTCAGAAGAAATGCTGAAAATTGCCAAATTTATGAAGGAGCATTATTTTTGTTCTCTTTATGATGCTGTAAAAACAATGCTTCCTGCCGGGTTAAACTACAAACTAACAACGCTTTACGGAGCAAAAGACAGCGGGTATTTTGAACGTGATATTCTAAATCCCGAAGAAAAACGTATTTATGACTATCTTTTTTCACAGCGAAAGGCGGTAAAATCAGATAAAATTCTTGAAGTATTCGGGCTTACAGACGCACATATTCTCGATAATATGGCTGCAAACGGGGTTCTTTATAAATCTGACGAAGCGTTTCGCAGAGTGTCTAACGCAGTTATGAAGATGGCTGCGCCGGCTGCAAATGCCTACTTTGACAAAATAAAGCTTACTCCAAAACAAAAAAGTGTTTTGGAGCTTATTCAGGCAACAGGCGGTACGTCTGTCAAGGAAATATGTTATTTTACGGGAGTTACTTCGGCGGTAGTTGAGGCTCTTTATAAAAAAGGACTTATTTATTACTATGATGAAGAAGTGTTCAGAATCAAAACCCGTCACACGGACGCAGACACCGCGCCTATTGTTTTGTCTGACGAGCAGCAAAAAGCCTGCGACTCGCTTTATTCCGAATATGCCGATGAAAAAGCACATATAAGCCTGCTTTACGGCATTACCGGTTCCGGAAAAACAAGCGTCTTTATAAAACTTATTGAAAAAGTAATTAATGATGACAAGGGTATAATAGTGATGGTACCCGAAATTTCTCTTACTCCACAGTTTGTATCTTTATTTTCAAAACGGTTCGGCGATAAAATCGCAGTGTTGCACAGTGCATTGTCGCTCGGAGAAAGGCTTGACGAATACAAGCGCATAAAAAAGGGACTTGCAAAAATAGTTATAGGCACTCGCAGTGCAGTTTTTGCTCCGTTTGAAAAAATCGGACTTATAATTATTGACGAAGAGCAGGAATACAGCTATAAATCCGAAAGCTCACCGCGGTATCACGCGCGTGAAATTGCAAAATTCAGATGCGGTCAGAATAACGCGCTTCTTGTTTTAAGCTCCGCGACGCCGAGCATAGAAACCTACTACTATGCGAGTCAAAATCGTTATTCACTCAACATCTTGACAAAGCGATACGGCTCGGCGACCCTGCCCGATATTGTAGTTGCAGATATGAATACAGAGTTTCAAAACGGCAATGCGTCGGGATTTTCCGATGTGCTGCTTGAAAATCTTAACTATAATCTTGAACACGGAAAACAGTCAATTTTACTTCTTAACAGGCGCGGACACAATACTTTTGTGACCTGCCGTTACTGCGGAGAGTCACTGACCTGTCCCCACTGTTCGATCTCGCTCACATATCACAGCGCCAATAACAGACTTATGTGCCACTATTGCGGGTATTCTATTCCGTATAAGGATGATTGTCCCACCTGTCACAGCAAAGGACTGCGCTTGGGTGGAACAGGTACACAGAAGGCTGAAAAAGATATTAATGAAATATTTCCTAACGCAAGGGTCCTAAGAATGGATACCGATTCAACCTCGTCAAAATCCTCATATGAAAAAATGATATCCTCATTCGCAAAAGGAGACTATGACATTCTTGTAGGCACGCAGATGGTTGCAAAGGGGCTTGACTTTCCCAATGTAACGCTTGTAGGAGTGCTTAATACCGACCATATGCTCTATGCGGATGATTACAGAAGTTACGAGCGCTCATTTTCTCTGCTCACTCAGGTTGCAGGAAGAAGCGGAAGAGGAAAGTCAAAGGGTATGGCGGTGATTCAGACATTTACTCCTGAAAACCAAATAATTTCAATGGCGGCAAATCAGGATTACGACACATTTTTCCGCACCGAAATCGGCGTGCGAAAGGCAATGCTTTATCCGCCTTTTGCGGATATTTGTCTTATAGGCTTTGTAGGAGAGAATCAAGCGGTCACACTTAAAGCGGCAAAAGAATTTTTAAAGTCTTTCATAAGTCTGGCAAAAAGTCAATATCCCTCGCTGCCGCTGCGTATTTTGGGACCTTCACCCGCACTTGTGGTCAAGGTTAGCAATAAGTTCAGATACAAACTGATAGTTAAGTGTAAAAACAATCGCGAATTCAGAAAAATGCTTGCGGAGCTTTTAATTGGATTCGGTAAAAATAAAGAATTCAGTAGTGTAACGGCATATGCGGATATGAATGCCCTTATATGCTGACAGAATACGGAAAGGGATAAATATGGCAATTAGACAAATTGTTACCGAAGGCGATGACATACTTTTAAAAAAATGCAGACCTGTTGTAAAGTTTGACGACCGTCTTGCAATGCTGCTTGACGATATGGCAGAAACGCTGCACAAGGCGGGCGGAGTGGGACTTGCCGCTCCTCAGGTAGGTATTCTTCGCCGTGTTATTATTATTGATATAGGCGAGGGAGTAATTGAACTGGTCAACCCCGAAATAATTGCATACAGCGGAGAGCAGGAATCGCTTGAGGGTTGTCTTTCCTGTCCCGGAGAGTGGGGAATTACACGCCGCCCCAACTATGTTAAGGTAAAAGCTCAGGACAGAAACGGCAATGAATTTACAATTGACGGCAAAGAGCTTCTTGCAAAAGCATTTTGCCATGAAATAGACCACCTTAACGGCATTATTTTTAAACAGGTGGCAGTCAGAATGCTTACACCCGAAGAAATTGAAGAGATGGAGAAACAAGATTAATTCTTTTGAGGAATAATATGAGAATTATTTTTATGGGCACACCCGATTTTGCAGTACCCGCGTTAAGGGCGCTTGCAAATTCCGAACATAAGGTTGCTGCGGTGTTTACGCAGCCAGACAGACCGAAGGGCAGAAAAATGATATTAACGCCGCCGGATGTAAAAATTTGCGCGCAGGAACTTAAAATTCCTGTATATCAGCCGGAATCATTTAAGGACGGCAAGGCTCTTGAAATTATAAAAGGCCTTTCACCTGAAGCGATTGTTGTTGCCGCGTACGGAAAAATTCTACCAAAATCCGTGCTTGATGTACCCGTGTTCGGCTGTATAAATATTCACGGTTCACTCCTGCCAAAATACAGGGGTGCGGCGCCGATACAGCAGTCGGTTCTGAATGGAGACAAAATAACCGGGGTAACAACAATGCTTATGGATGCCGGCCTTGATACAGGCGATATTCTTATGACGTCTGAGACTAATATAGGAGACGACGAAACATCCGGAGAGCTTTTTAACCGTCTTGCACTGATGGGCGGAAAATTAATTTTAAAAACGCTTTCGGCGCTTGAAAAAGGAGAGATCATCCCGCAAAAACAGGATGAAAGCCTTGCAACACATACTTCAAAAATTGACAAAACATATTGTCCTGTTGATTTTTCAAAAAGCGCGCAGGAGGTTCATAACAAGGTAAGAGGTCTTAATCCGTGGCCGGTTGCCGTGACAGAAATAGGAAATAAAAAAGTTAAGATTTATTCTACAAAAATCCGTAAAGAAAATGGAAAAGCAGGAACAATAATAAGTGTAAAGCCGCTTGTTGTCGCCTGCGGAGAAAATTCGGTTGAAATTGTAGAGCTTCAGCCCGAGGGAAAAAAACGTATGCCTGCGTCTGCATTTGCGGCAGGTCACAGCCTGAAAATCGGCGACAAAGTCGGCTGATATATGAAAGGAGAATTTTTATGCCTTATTTTTATGGATTTGACTGGACATACATCGTATTTGTTATGCCTTGTATAATTATAGCACTGATTTGCCAGGTAAATGTATCTTCTGCCTTTTCAAAATATTCAAAAATCAGAAATTCACGCAATATGACGGGTGCGCAGGCAGCGGAATATGTGCTCAGGCAAAACGGAGTGACAGGCGTTACCATAGAACACGTTGGGGGTAATCTTACAGACCATTTTGACCCGCGAAAAAATGTTATAAGGCTGTCTGACTCAGTGTACAACAGCAACTCGGTTGCCGCGGTAGGCGTAGCCGCTCATGAGGCAGGTCATGCCGTACAGCATGCACAGAATTATTTGCCTAACAGGATACGCTCGGCAATTCTTCCGCTTGCGAGGGTCGGTTCACAGCTCAGCTGGATTTTTATAATTTTAGGACTTTGTTTTACCGCAAGAATGGGATTTACTTTATTGTATATAGGAATTATTCTGTTTTCGCTTTCCGTGCTTTTTACAGTGGCAACGCTTCCGGTTGAGTTTAACGCTTCAAAGCGTGCGCTTGCTTGTATAAGAGACAACGATTTGCTCTACGGCGAGGAATACAAAGGCGCCAAGCGCACATTGCAGGCGGCGGCAATGACATATGTTGCATCGGCGCTCGTTGCAATAATGCAGCTTTTGCGTATTATTCTCATATCCCGAAACAGAAATCAATGACGGAGAAATAAAATGTTCGATCCTCGTATGACAGCTTTCAATGTGCTTCTTAAAGTTGAGCGGGATAAAGCTTATTCAAACATTGCGGTCAATAATGCAATTATTAAGAATAAATTAAATCGCCTTGATTCGTCATTTGTTTCTTCGCTGACTTACGGAGTACTTGAAAATCGGTTACTGCTTGATTATATTATCGGGCAGTACTCTAAAATTCCCTTACGGAAAATAGAGCTGAAAACAAAAATAATATTGCAAATGGGTATTTTGCAGCTTCTTTTTATGGATAAAATTCCGGAAAGCGCAGCGGTAAACGAAAGCGTAAACCTTGCAAAAAAACAAAAACTGCAAAAGTCAGCAGGTTTTATTAACGGCATACTTCGAAGTATAACGCGTGCCGAAATAAAATACACCCTGCCCGACAAAGGCGACCCAGTAAATTATTACAGCATAAAATATTCCTGCCCCGGAGAGCTTGTAAGTTTATGGCTTGATTCTTACGGGGAATTAAATACGGAAGAACTTTTAAAATCATTAAACGGCAGACCTAAGCTCTGCGCCAGAGTAAATACCCTAAAAACCAATAAAACATCACTTATTTCAGAACTTGCGTCACAAAATATAAAAGCAGAGGAATCAAACCTTATTGAAAATGCCGTTTATCTTGAAAACACCGGTGCAATTGAGCGCCTTAAAGCATATAAAGAGGGAAAATTTCACATTCAGGACGCATCTTCACAGCTGTGTGTTTATTTTCTGTCTCCAAAGCCGCACACTGTTATGCTTGACATTTGTTCCGCACCGGGCGGCAAATCGTTTACGGCAGCTCAGTATATGAATGACAGAGGGAAGGTGTTTTCGTGCGATTTATACGACGGCAAATTAAAATTAATTGCAGAGGGCGCTAAAAGGCTTGGAATAAACAGCATTGTAACAATCAGGCGTGACGGCTCAAAATCAGATGTAAATCTGCCTGTCGCAGACAGGATCCTTTGTGATGTCCCCTGCAGCGGTCTGGGCATTCTTTCGCGAAAACCTGAAATCAGATATAAGGAAAATTTAATTTCAGACGAATTGCCTGAACTGCAATATAAAATTTTATGCCAAAGCGCAGAGTATCTTGCAAACGGAGGAAGGCTTGTTTATTCAACCTGCACACTTAATCCTGCCGAAAATAATCGCAACGCAGAGCGTTTTCTTGCGGAACATCCTGACTTTTACGGAATAAAAATTGAGCTTCCCAAAGGAATAAAACGCGCGTTTGACGAACATAATTACGAACTGACTCTTATGCCGCATACGGCGGGTACCGACGGTTTTTATATATCAGTGTTCGGAAAGAAGGAATAAAATTGAATTTGCTTGCAGACATAAAATCAATGACGCTTTCCGAACTCACCGAATTTATAACCGAAAACGGTTTTGAAAGATTTCGTGCAAATCAGGTATATGGATGGCTTAATAAAAATGTGTCATCTTTTGATGAAATGAGAAATATTTCATCAAAACTCAGAGATTTTCTTAAAACAAGTTGTTACATTTCTGTTGCAAATATTGAAAAAAAACTTGTTTCAAGGTATGATAAAACAGTGAAGTACCTTTTTTCATTTAACGACGGCGAATGTGTTGAGTCGGTTGTAATGAAATACAAACACGGATACTCAATTTGTATTTCAACTCAGGTTGGATGTAAAATGGGATGTACCTTTTGCGCAACGGGCAAAAGCGGCTATTCACGTGACCTTACACCGTCGGAAATGCTCAATCAGATAGAGAGCGCCCGACGTGACCTTAACATAAGAATTTCAAACATAGTTCTTATGGGAATGGGTGAACCGCTTGACAATTATGATAATGTGGTAAAGTTTTTGTACCTTGTTTCTTCCGGTGACGGACTTAACATTGGTATGCGCCATATCACACTTTCAACCTGCGGAATTGTTCCACGAATATACGACCTTGCACAGCTTCGCCTTGGAATTACGGTTTCTGTATCGCTTCACGCCCCAAACGATGAAATAAGAAGAAAAACAATGCCGATTGCACACAGATATTCTATGGATGAATTGTTGCGGGCGTGCAGAGATTATTTTAAGAAAACCGGCAGACGAATTACTTTTGAGTATTCAATGATAAGCGGTGTAAACGACAGTGACGCAAACGCAGAGGAGCTTGCGCAAAGACTGGCGGGTATGAACTGTCACGTCAATTTGATTCCCGTAAACACTGTTGATGGAACGGGATATACTAAAAGCGATATAAACAGACAGCAGTCATTTATTAATATTCTTGCCGCCAAAAACATTGCGGCAACGGTAAGGCGAACGCTTGGAAGCGACATAAACGCTTCGTGCGGTCAGCTGAAACGAAATTATTTAAAAACAGGAGGTTAATAACTTGGAAGTATTCAGTAAAAGTGACATTGGACTTGTGCGCACTCAAAACCAGGATGACTGTCGCTTCGGAGTTATATCTCCCAGCTGTGTTTGGGCGGTAGTATGTGATGGAATGGGGGGAGCGAACGGCGGCAACATTGCAAGCGCAACGGCGGTTGATTACATCAGCTCAAAAATAAAAGATTTATATAAAGACGATATGACAAAAGAGCAAATAGGAGAACTGATGGCAGAAATAGTGGTAAATGCAAATATGAAAGTGTTTGAACTTTCAACCACTGACCCGGAGCTTGCGGGAATGGGCACGACCTGTGAATTTGTATTTGTAAAAGATACCACGGTTCACGTTGTACATGTAGGAGACAGTCGTACATATGCAATTCGCGGAGGCAAAATAAAGCAGCTTACCGAAGATCACTCGGTTGTTCAGGAAATGGTTCGCCGCGGCGAACTGACCTATGAACAGGCTCAAAACCACCCTAATAAAAATTTTATTACAAGAGCGCTTGGAATAAAACCCTCTGTAAGGCTTGACTATATTGAGGCAAATTTTATTTACGGAGATATTCTTCTAATTTGCACCGACGGACTTTCAAACTGCGTAACAACAGGCGATATGGTTAAAATATGCCACGAAAACCGTGGAGAGAATTTAATTGCAAAGCTTGTTGACAAAGCAAAGGACGGCGGCGGAACGGATAATATTACAGCCACAGTAATTTATTAAAGTATGGAGAGTGACCATTTTGGATAAATATATTGGCAAACGGCTCGACGGACGATATGAAATACACGAATTGATCGGCGTAGGCGGCATGGCAAATGTTTACCGCTGCACAGATACAATTGATGACCGTGAGGTAGCAATTAAAATTTTAAAAGACGAATATCTTAATAATGAAGAGTTTATACGCAGATTTAAAAATGAGTCCAAGGCTATTGCAATGCTTTCTCATCAAAATATCGTAAAGGTTTATGATGTCAGTTTCGGCGATATGATTCAATATATTGTAATGGAATATATTGACGGTATAACATTAAAGGAATATATTGCTCAGCAGGGTATAATTGAGTGGAAAGATGCTCTTCATCTTACTACTCAGGTATTAAAAGCTTTGCAGCACGCTCACGAATGCGGTATTGTCCACCGTGACATCAAGCCGCAGAATATAATGCTTTTGCAGGACGGCACAATTAAAGTGACCGACTTTGGCATTGCACATTTTTCTGATAATGCAACACGAACTATGACGGAGCAGGCAATAGGTTCGGTTCACTATATCGCTCCGGAGCAGGCACGCGGTGATGTTACTGACGGAAAAACAGATATTTATTCGGTGGGAGTAATGCTCTATGAAATGCTGACGGGAAAGCTGCCTTTTGACGGTGACAGCGCAGTTACGGTAGCTCTTATGCAGCTTCAGTCCACACCTAAAAGACCGCGCGAGATAAACCCCGGAATCCCAATCGGACTTGAACAGATTACAATGAAGGCAATGCAAAAGGTACCTTCGGACCGTTACAAATCGGCAGCGGAAATGCTGAGTGATATTGAACGCTACCGCCTTAATCCTACAATTGTTTTTAATTACGGTTCATCATTTGTTGACGACAGACCTACAAGATTTGTGGCTTCGCTGAAGGATACCAGAAAAGGTGACACAAGGCAGGTTGAAAACACCGGCAATTACAATTCGGAAGACGAATTTGTTGATGATGACGAAGATAAAAAACAGCGCAAGCCTTCTTACTACGCAGTAAAGGGTGTTTTAATTGCAGCCGTTGCGGTATGTGTGATTTTCCTTCTTATTGCTTTGTTTAAAGGATGCAGTTCAACTCAGCCAAAAGATGTTAATGTTCCTAATTATATAGGAAAAACATTGGTTGAAGCAAAAGAAAAAAATGAAAATAATTTTGTGTTTGAAATAAAAAGCAAGTATGATGAATCCAAGGAAATGGGAGTGATTCTTGAACAGGATCCGGAACCGGAGTCAATGAAGATTAAATCAGGTTCAACAATCACGCTGACAGTCAATGGTACCGATACAAAAGTTTCAACGCCTTTTGTTACAAACTTTGGAGAAAAAGATGCAAAACAAGCTTTAAAGGATAAAAACCTTATGGCAGAAATTGTTTACGTTGAAAATTTAAAAACTCCAAAGGGATATGTTATTGATACGTTTCCAAAGGCCGGTGTACAGACAATGATCGGTTCAACAGTTTACGTTTATGTTGCTAACGGGCAAAAGGCTGAACAGGTAGTACTTCCATCGGTTGACGGACTTCTTTTGCCGGAGGCAAAGTTAAATCTTGAAGAGCTTGGTCTTACTGTTGAAGTACAGTACGATGACGACAGCAAAGAGGCAAAAGATACAGTCCTTGCAATGTCACCTCTTCAATACGGAAAGGTTGAAAAAGAAACCAAGGTCACACTTACAGTCAGCTCGGGTAAGGGCGACAGAAATACAGTTAATATCTATGTTGACCTTCCTGTAAATGCGGTTGATTCAGTTGAAATGACAGTAATTGTTGACGGAGCGATAGACCCGCAGTATTCTAAAACCCTTGTCCCTGAATATAACAAGACCTGTACTCTTGAATTTACGGGTTCAGGAACATCTTATGTTATTGTACAGCTTGACGGTCAGGTTTACCGGGAATATTCAATTGATTTTTCAAATTCTACGGTAACAACTACCGCAAGTCACGATTACATTGCCGATACAACTTCGCCGGTCGAATCTGTTACCGACGCAACAGATGATTTTTATGAGCAGAATACAAATCCTGATGAAACTGTTTCGGATATTACTCCGGTAAATATATATTGATATATGGATAAGTTACAGGGTATTTTATTAAAATCGATCGGCGGCTTTTACTATGTTCGCTGTAACGGCAAAGACTATGAATGTAAGGCACGGGGCAGCTTTCGCAAAAGAGGAAGCTCTCCCGTTGCCGGAGATAAAGTAATAATATCTGTTTTGGATGAAGGATTTGCCGCAATAGAGGAAATTTTGCCGCGAAAAAATGAACTCAAACGACCTCCGCTTGCAAATGTTGATGTTCTTATAATAGTATGCTCAACGGTTTCTCCGACGCCCAATTATACAGTTATTGACAAAATGACCGCCGCTGCTGTAAATAACAATATAACTCCTGTTGTTGTAGTATCAAAAAATGATTTGTGCAATGGCGACAAAATCGCCTCGATCTACCGTAATTCAAAAATTACTGTTTTTCAGTGTTCCCCTGATAAAAAATCAGAAATTGAAAAGCTTAAAAATTTTTTGCAGGGAAAGGTTGCTGCTTTTACAGGCAACAGCGGCGTTGGAAAGTCAACTTTACTTAATGAGCTGTTTCCTTCGCTTGACCTTAAAACAGGAATTATCAGCCGAAAGCTCGGACGCGGAAAACATACTACAAGAGTTGTTGAGCTTTTTGAAATTGACGGCTGCCTGGTTGCCGATACTCCGGGATTTTCAACAGTGGACGTACAGTGTTATGATATTATTGATAAGAACCGCCTACAATACTGTTTTCCCGAATTTGAAGAATATTTGGGTGAGTGCAAATTCACATCGTGTTCTCATATTTGTGAAAAAGGATGCAGCATTTTAAATGCTTTAAACGAGCAAAAAATTGAAAATACGCGCCACCAAAGCTATGTAACGATGTATAATGAAGTTAAAGATATTAAGCCGTGGCAGCAGCTAAAGGAGTAATAATGCGCTGCGTAATAATCGCGGGTTCGCCCGACATTAACATTGATTTTCTAAAAAATACGATAAAAGAAGATGACTATGTAATTTGTGCTGATAAGGGCTGTCTTTACGCAGAAAAAGCAGGAATTTCCCCAAACATAATTATAGGTGATTTTGATTCATACACTGAAAATAATTTTCAAAATTATGAAACTATCACGCTTGACCCGCATAAAGATGATACAGACACTATGCATTCAATAAATGTTGCTTTTGAGCGCGGTTTTACTCAAATTATTATTCTTGGGGCTCTCGGCGGAAGATTTGACCATACTTTTTCTAATGTTTCGGCGCTGCAGCATATCTGTGAAAAAGGCGGAAACGGTATTTTGCTTTCCGAAAGGGAACGCATAGAGTTTTTGCCGGTTGGCGAACATCAATGCAAAGGTTTTAAAGGAAAAACTTTCTCGCTGTTTCCGTTTGGCTGTGACAGCGTATGTGTGTCTTACAGCGGCGCGGAGTATCCTCTTGACCGTTACCGTATTAAAAGCAGCGTACCGATAGGCGTATCAAACGTATTTACTTCTCAGGAAAGTCAAATTAAAATTTATGACGGAAATGCAATACTTATAATTAATTTGTCAGAAAGTTAAAAAACTCTGAAAATATTATTTGTTTTTTTCCTTATAAGACAACAAAAATAATGTATGTTGTATATAATTATTTTATACTCAGCTTTATATGGGGGTATAGCTCAGCTGGGAGAGTGTTTGACTGGCAGTCAAAAGGTCACGGGTTCGAGCCCCGTTATCTCCACCAATAGCTTTTTGCACAAATTTATTTGTAAATTACAGTTTTTCATTAACAAAACTGTAATTAAAATGACAATTATAAATCTTGAAAAGAATAATAACACTATGTTATAATTCTTCTGTAAAAATTTAATTGAATGGAAATTATTTTGGAGTTGAAAATATTATGTCATTGTGTATGGGATGTATGCAGGAAATCGGAAATAACAAAATTTGTCCCTCATGCGGTTTTGATAATTCACAAAAACAACAGGCACCATATTTGCCGTACGGAACAGTTCTTGCAAACAGATATGTTATAGGGGCGGGAATTGATACTAACGGAGAGAGTACCCGTTATATCAGCTTTGACAAGCAGACGGGCGATGTTGTAATTATTTGCGAGTTTTTACCTGTTGGTCTTTTTGTCAGAGAAGATGGACAGACTGAGGTTAAGGTTAATTATGAAAACCGCCTTATCTATGAGAAATTAAAAGATGATTTTAATAATTATTACCGCATACTGACAGAACTTCGTGACTTTTCAGCTCTTATGAATGTGCATAATATTTTTCAGGAGAACAACACCGTTTATGTGGTTGAAGAAAATGAAAATTTAATTCCTTTTGAAGAATACGTTGAAAGAAGCAGCGGACATATCGATTGGGATATAGCGCGTCCGCTTTTTATGCCTGTAATTTCTGCACTTGAGGCACTCCACAAAAGAGGTGTAGGTCATTACGCCATTGCACCTAAAAATATGTATATTACGTCATCCGGCAAAATTAAAATTTCCGGCTTTGCAACTGAAAATGAGCGCAAGCGCGGCACCCCGCTTAAATCACAGCTCTTTACGGGCAGTGCGGCTCCGGAGCAGTATGCTGATAATTTTCCTCTTGATGACATAACAGATATTTACGGTTTCTGTTCAACATTGTTTTATGCGCTTACGGGGCACCTCCCCAAAAGTGCTGTCGAAAGACAAAAGGACAGCAGGCTGTTAATGAGCACAACTACGGTAAAACGTTTGCCGCCGCACGTTGTATCCTCACTTGCAAACGGCTTGCAAATTGAGCGTGAAAACAGAATTACAGATTTTGACGAGCTGCGTTCACAGCTTTCGGTGGCACATACAGCCAAAGCTATTCAGGAGGAAATTTCACGTACGGCAAGTATGAATCTTGCCAAAGGCGGAAAAAACATAAATAACAGAAGCGGAATGTCGAATACTTCAATACTAATCATTGCTGCGGCTATAACTGTGCTTGTTCTTGGTATTGCCGGCGTGTTTTGGATTATGCAAAATCCGCTTGTAGGTATGTTTAAAAACAGCGGCGACAGTACTATGCCTTCAACCGAAAATACAGAATGGACAGGAGCCACGGTTCCTAATTTTGTCGGAATGAAGTACGACGATGTTGTTAAAAAAGATGAATCAGATTACAGCATTACTGTTTACAGAAACTATACTGACGAATACAGTGACGAATATAAAGAAGGCATTGTTTTGGCGCAGAATCCCCCCGCGGGTTCAGGCATAAATCAGGAGGACGGAATTACAATCAGCGTTACAGTCAGCAAGGGCGCACAAATGCGTGAATTGCCAAAGGTTAAAGGTGAAAAAGTTGATTCTGTTGCTTCCGACCTTGCCGCACAGGGTTTGCTTGCATCTGCGGAATATCAATACAGCGATACAATTGCCGAGGGAAGGGTAATTGGTTATTTAAACCATGAAGAAGGAGATACTCTTGAATACGGTTCAACCATAACAATAATTGTCAGCAAGGGCAAAGAACCTAAGCCAACTGAATGATATTTATAGAACAAAAGCTGTCTGAAAATTTTCAGACAGCTTATTTTCCGATCATTCCACCCTGACAAACAGATTTTATGTTTCTTTCGGAATATTGAATTAAATTAAACAGAGAGGTTGCGCTCTTGTCAAAGTAAATTGATATTAAGTCAGGCGATAACCGCAGAGTCAGTTTTTCGTTTTCAATGATTTCATCAATAATTTCAAGATTCAGAATCATTGCTGCGCTGCATAAATTTCTGTAACGGTTAATGTCAACAGAAAAAATCGTTTGTGAATTGCTCGCTTCGGTCGAGTAAATTCTTCTGAAAATCAGATATTCTGTACTCATAATATAGTTGCTTACAGCATTTGTCAGCTTTTTGCTGCCAATTTGAGCAAGCATATCAAATATGACCGAGGTTGTACCGAACAGCAGCTTTTTATTTATTTGATTGATCATATTGCCATTGACATAACTTGTTGCAATGCTGTCCGGAATGTCGTCGGCGCTTATTGTTGCCACATTTCTCTGTACGGTTCTTCCAAGAAGATAATCACACGACACATCGTAATATTCGGCGGTTTTGACCAAAAAATCAAGTCCGCATTCGCGTATTCCCTTTTCATAGTGTGAAAGCAGCGCCTGTGAAATTCCCATATCCGCAGCTACCTGCTTTTGACTTAGACAGCGTTCCTTTCGCAAAAAAGTAATTATTCTCGGAAAATCTTTATTCAAACCTTGACACCCCAATTTTTAGAATAGTATAATATATACAATGGCTTATTTTGGCTTATGTCAGAGCAGGACAAGCCTATTACAATAAGTATAATAAAAAATCAACTTATTGTAAATAACTTATCGGAGAATTTTATGAAATCATATATAATTCATTTTATCAGACACGGTGCTGTCGATGAAACTCTTGCCGGCAAATACATAGGTACAACCGATGTTTCCCTTTCTGACAGGGGAAGGGCGGAACTTATAAAGCTTGATTGTGAAAACAAATATCCCGGAACGCAGGTCGTTTTTACAAGTCCGTTAAAACGGTGCATTGAAACCTGCAAAATACTTTATCCCGAGCATAATCCGCTTGAAATTCCGAACCTTTCAGAATGTAATTTCGGTGAATGGGAGGGCAAAACAGCCGACGAATTAAAAATGGAACCCGATTTTAAAAAGTGGCTTGCAGGTGATACATATGCAAAGCCTCCGCGGGGCGAGAGCAATGCTGATTTTACACGCAGAATTTGTAAAATGTTTGAAAGTGTTGTTGAAGGTCTGATGAAAACAGGAACTACCGAAAGCGTAATTATAACTCACGGCGGCGTAATAATGACGCTTTTGGCGGTTTACGGACTGCCGCAGGCAAAGCCGTTTGAATGGGCTGTTGACAACGGCTTTGGATATTCGGTTAGAGTAACACCAATGCTGTGGCAGCGTGATAAGGTGTGCGAGGTTTTTCAGACGATTCCGTTGCCTGAACAAAATGACTGATTTAATTAAATTGTAGCATAGTTTACAATCTTTTGAAAGATATTGTGCAATAATAAAATGTAATTATAAATTAAGGAGACAGACAGTATGGCAGATTATAAAATTACTTTGCTTAAAGGCGACGGTATAGGTCCTGAAATTGTAAATCAGGCTGTAAAAGTTCTTGACAAAACAGGCGAGAAGTTTGGATTTTCAATAGAATATGATGAAGCGCTGCTCGGCGGTTGTGCCATAGATGCAACCGGAGTTCCTCTTCCTGATGAAACCGTTGAAAAATGTAAGGCTTCAGACAGCGTTATTCTCGGAGCAGTCGGCGGTCCAAAGTGGGACACTCTTCCCGGAAATCTTCGTCCGGAGGCAGGACTGCTTGGAATAAGAGGTGCGCTTGGGCTTTTTGCAAACCTGCGTCCTTCGGTAATTTTCGGACCGCTTAAAAGTGCCTCTCCTATAAAAGATGAAATAATCGGCGGCAACTTAGATATAATGATTGTTCGTGAACTTACCGGCGGAATCTATTTTGGCGAAAGAGGAAGAAAAGAAGTTGGCGGACATCCTGCTGCATGGGATACGGAAATGTACACGGTTCCCGAAATTGAAAGAATTGCAAAGGTAGCTTTTGACCTTGCAATGAAAAGAAACAAAAAGCTTACAAATGTTGACAAGGCTAATGTGCTCGAATCCTCGCGTTTATGGAGAGAAACGGTAATAAAAGTATCAAAAGAATACCCGGAGGTTGAGCTTAATCATCTTTATGTTGACAACTGTGCAATGCAGCTTGTAAGAAATCCCGGTCAGTTTGACGTTATTGTAACTTCAAATATATTCGGAGACATACTTTCCGACGAAGCGTCAATGATAGCCGGCTCAATCGGAATGCTCGCGTCGGCAAGTCTTTCAGACGGTAAACTTGGGCTTTATGAGCCTATTCACGGTTCTGCTCCCGACATTGCAGGTCTTGGCATTGCCAATCCGCTTGCAACGATTCTCTCGGTCGCTATGATGCTGCGTTACTCGCTCGACCAACCGAAAGCAGCTCAGGCAATTGAAACCGCGGTTGCAAAAGTTCTTGAAACTTACCGCACACCCGATATTTTTGAAGAAGGTATGAAAAAGGTCGGCTGTGAAGAGATGGGCGATCTTGTTTGTAAAGAACTTTAACTTTTGTTGAGGAGATAAAAATGGAATTATTTGATATGCATTCGCATATTTTGCCGGGAATAGATGATGGCGCCGCCTCGGTTGAAGATAGTGTTGCACTTATTAACTGCCTGAAAAATCAGGGAGTTAAAAATATTTGCCTTACGCCTCATTTTTACACAAATGAAATTAGTTTGGAAGACTTTGTTGATAAACGAAATCAATCGGTAAATAAACTGATTCCAAATTTGCCCGACGATATTAAAGTAGTGGTCGGAGCGGAAGTATATGTCACAAAATATCTGTTTGGAAATAATGATTTGACCGATATAACTTATGGCAATTCAAAATATATATTAACCGAATTCGGTTATAATTCGCGGTTTTCCGAACACACAATGGAGTATTTTTCAAAACTGATCGATGACCATGGACTAATTCCCGTTTTGCCTCACGTTGAGCGTTATGCAACATTAATGGATAATACTTCAGTAATCAGTGAACTTAAAGATATGGGTGTTTTAATTCAGACAAATATATCTAATTACACAAAAAAGGCGTCGCTGTTAAGAAGAAAAAAGATGATTAAACTTATAAATAACGGCCTTATTGACATAATCGGTTCTGACGCACACTCATTTAAACATAATTCACCTGAATTATATAAAGAGGCTGTTGATTTTATTGCTTCAAAGTGCGGAAGCCAGACGTTAAACTCAATGATGAAAAAATCAGAGGAAATTTTTAACAGCGCATTATCCTTATAAATATAAAAATTACTATATCCCTTAGAGTTTTGCTTAAAAACTTTAAGGGAATATTTTTATATTTCGACAAAATTCTACATTTATTTTAAAATAAAAGTTTTATAATATCAACAAGTAATCTGACAAACTAACCAGTAGTTTATCAATAATTGATATATTTAAAAATTTTTTTTAAAAAGTTATTGACAATGTGACAAATAGGGTATATAATAATGGCAGAGATTGGAAATTAATATAAATCAGAAATGAAAAAAATAAAACAAATTATGCTATTATATTAAATTTGATACTCAGACAAGCAATTATAAATTAATTGACTGAGAGGCAAAAGTAAATTTGGTTTAAAAAATATTTATTTAATAATCTGATATTTGTATTTAAAT
>CANQGM010000013.1 GCA_947623205.1 uncultured Clostridia bacterium | reverse complement strand
GTAAATGGTCAAAAAAATGGTAAAACTGCTGCAAAATCCCCATGAATACTGGGCTTTCACAACAGTTTGCCTTTATTTGTATACTATAAGAAATTATTTATTTCTTTTCTTATTTTATCATGTGTATTTTTTAATCTTTTTATTCATTTTAACCTGTTCCACATTAATTGTCAAGTGTTTTTTATTTTTATATATTTCAGTTGTAATCCTACATTTTTTAAAAATAATAAAATATATAAAAATGGGAATATCCCTTTCTAAGGATATTCCCATTTTACTGGAGCGGATGATGAGAATCGAACTCACACAGTCAGCTTGGAAGGCTGAAGTTCTACCACTAAACTACATCCGCATCTCTGCAACGGAATCAATTATATCACGACTCCGCAGCAAAGTCAAGTGTTAAATTGAATTTAAAATAATTTTTTTACCGTCCGATGATACATTAATTGCAGTAAGCGAGGCTGTTCCCGAGTCAATAAGGGCGTTTGCAATCTGCTCCTCCACCTCGCGCCGGATAGTATTGCGCAAATCGCGCGCACCGCTTTTTCCTCCGCATGACTTTTTGGCAAGATACTCGCAGGCACTATTGTCGTATGTGAACTTTATGTTCTTTTCTTCAAGCGTAGTAACATATTCGGAAAGCATAAGGTCGGCAATTTTTATAAACTCGGGTTCTTTGAGTGAGTTAAATACAATTATCTCGTCAACACGTGCTATAAATTCGGGCCGCAAAAAATCTGAAAGCGCTTTCATCACTTTTTCTTTTGAAGCGTCCTCCTGTGTTTTGCCAAATCCAAGCGCGCTCTCGCGGTTTGAAGAACCGGCATTCGACGTCATTACAATTACGGTATTTTCAAAATTAACCGTTCTTCCTTGTGCGTCCGTTAATTTTCCCTCGTCAAGAATTTGAAGAAGAATGTTTAAAACATCCGGATGTGCTTTTTCTATTTCGTCAAATAAAAGCACAGAATACGGACGCCGTCTGACTTTTTCAGTTACCTGTCCTGCTTCGTCATATCCAACATATCCGGGAGGCGAACCAATAATTTTAGATACGGAATGTTTTTCCATAAATTCTGACATATCAAGACGAATTAATGTTTCAGGCGTGTCAAACAACTGACTGCTAAGCACTTTTACAAGCTCTGTTTTACCCACTCCCGTAGGACCTACAAATATAAAAGACGCAGGGCGGCGGCGAGGAGAAATTTGACATCTGCTTCGTCTGATTGCCGATGACAGCACCTTGACCGCCTCATCCTGCCCGATAATTTTCTTTTTTAGCTCATCTTCAATATTCGCAAGCTTGGAAAGCTCATTTTCTCTGATTCTTGACGACGGAATACCCGTCCAAAGTTCAATTACATTTGCAATATCTTCCTCAGTCACTTTTGATATAAGCGAATCGGGAGCTATTTTTGAAATCTCCGAGTCAATCCGCGCTAAATTAGTGTTTACCTCAGCAATTGCTTCGTAGTCAACCTCTTCTTCTGCCGCAAGCTCATCTTTTTTAAGAACCAAATCTCTTCTCTGCTCGGTAAGCGTATCGTAATGTTCCATATTTTTGTTGCGCAAGGCGGCACAGGCACAGCTTTCATCAAGCAGATCTATTGCCTTGTCAGGGAGAAATCGGTCTGTAATGTAACGCTCCGACAGAATAACTGTTTTGCGCACAACATCATCGTCAACAATTACACGGTGATGTTTTTCGTAGTAACCCTTTACACCCTTAATTACATCAATTGTTTGTGAAATTGTAGGTTCGCCTATCTTTACCGGCTGAAATCTTCTTTCAAGTGCCGAATCTTTTTCAATATACTTTCTGTATTCATTAAACGTTGTAGCGCCTATTACCTGAACCTCGCCCCTTGAAAGAGCCGGTTTAAGAATGTTAGCCGCATTCATTGTGCCTTCATTGTCGCCTGTTCCCACAAGGCTGTGAACCTCGTCAATAAAAAGAATAATATTTCCGTTTTCTTTGATTTCGGAAACAAGTCCTTTGATTCTGCTTTCAAACTGACCTCTGAACTGCGTTCCGGCAACAAGTGAAGTAAGGTCAAGAAGCTGAATTTCTTTGTTTTTTAGGCGCTGCGGAACGCTGTTTTCCGCAATTTTAAGTGCAAGACCTTCTGCAATTGCAGTTTTACCCACACCCGGCTCGCCGATAAGACAGGGATTATTTTTTGTACGGCGCGACAAAATTTGAATTACGCGGTCAATCTCTTTTTCTCTGCCGATTATAGTATCTATTTTCCCTTCTCTTGCCTTTCGTGTAAGATCCTCGCAATAAAGATTAATATGTTTTCTGTTTTTCTCTTTTTTTTCTTTTTTACTTTTTGTAGATTTACCGCTGCCGTCGGTTTGATGTTTGCCGTAATTTCCGCCGAAAACACTGTTGAAAAAAGCGGGAAATGCAGGTGCTCCATGGGAAAAATCGTCATCACTGCTGTTTAAATCATCATTAAAGCCGTCCATTTGCTCGGCAAGATTATCAGCGCCAAGCTGCTCCATAAGACCCTCGATATTACCGTCTTCGCTCATATCCTGCATAAGGCTGTTCATCTGATTTTGCACCTTCTCAAGGTCTTCGTCAGACATACCCATTTTGCTTATAAGGTCTTCAACAGGTTTTATTCCCAATTCTTTAGCACAGGTCAGACAATATCCGACCGCCGGCAGTTCTTTTGAAGTGTTATCTGAAACAAAAACGACAGCCTGTCGCTTTTTGCATCTGCTACAAAGCATATTGTTCTCCTTACATTTAATACTTATATATACTTAAATTTAATATATTATATATTTTATAAAGTTAAATTTCAATGGTAATTTGTCAGTATTTATTGCTATTTAACCAAGTTGTTGTCATTTTCGTTTTGATTATATGCCCTTATCATCTGAAAATATATCTTTCCGTATTCATACAATGCAAAAAGCATTGCAATTGCAGTAAAAGACAAAAGAACTAAATCAAGAGCAATGTTTTCATATTTAAAAACTGCTTTCAGAAAAACTATAAGACATATTGAAAAGTAAAAAATTATTGTACCTAATTTTCCGTACCACTTTGCAGCAGGTGGTGTAAGTCCTTTTTTAATTAAATCTGTTCCTCCGATAAGCATAATAATATCTTTAAACAGCAAAACAAGCATTACCGGCATTAAAAGTGGAACATATATTACCATGCATACTACCACAACAAGAAGCGTGATTTTGTCGGCAATAGGGTCAAGCACTTTTCCAAGCGGAGTAACCTGATTGAACCTGCGCGCAATGTAACCGTCAAAACAGTCAGTCAAGCCTGAAAATCCTATGCATACGGCTGCCGGAATATAATTCTCATTAAGAAAAAAATAGGCAAACGGTGCTATCAGAAAAAACCTGATATAAGTAAGAATATTCGGAATCGTAAACAAGTCCCAAAATTTAAAACTCCATTTGTCTTTGCTGCTCTCCATATCTATCTCCCTTTGATCCCATTTGTTCAAACTGCAATGCAGAAAAATTTAAACAAATTTCCCGCAACCAAACTGTTTGCCGTAACTTCGGGATTTGAAAAAAACATTATTACATAAAAAATATTAACTGCCAACCAAACAAATAAAATACCTTCAAGCGCTCCCAAAACTCCTCCAAACGATTGGTTTACCTGTCTTATTACTGGTATGTTAAATATTCTTAGTACGACCCTTATTAGTTTTTTGACGATTATTAATAATATAACAAATAATATGATTTCCAAAAATATTTTAAACACACTTACGGCAACAGGCGCAACCATGCCTTCAATTGAATTTGCCGTTATTGCCGATACTTTATCAGGCATTTTCATAAAATCCGTCAAAACACTTGTGTTTAAACCAAATATTCCTGTAACAAACGAAACAAGCGAAAACACCCAGCCGGGCAACGCATTCAGGCAATTATGCATGGCGCTTTGAACTCCGGTTTCGGATATTGTTTGTTCAATATTTGTTATTACTGTCTGCTTTACAAATACGTCATAAATAAATTGCGACAGAACTCCTGACAAAAAATAAGCTAAAGAAACTACTGCCATATAACCAACAATATTTAGGAAAGTTTTTGCAATTCCTCTTTTTACACCAATTAATATAAACAGTACAATTACCGCAACTATTATAATATCAGATACCATTTAACTACCCGCTTTTGTCGTAAGCTCTGCCATGTCGGCAGATGAAGGATTTTTAAAATCAATAAATCGGATTTGGTTAACACTTAAAACATATGCCGTGCTGTCTGACGCAAGCACGATCCGTTTTGAACCTGTTCCCGTATCGCCTGAATATATAAGTTTCCCTTCTGTATTATATAGGCAAGCTTTATTTCCGTCAAGAATTGCTGTTACATTTTTATACATTGAAAGCGAATCCGCCTTGCAGTCGGTATCAATAGTGCAGATTGTTTCACCTTTGTCGTTGTAATTTACAAGTACGCAGCTTCTGCCGTCGCCGCTTCTTGAAAGTGCAACCGTATAAGAATTTGTATCGGGATTAATGCAGTAATTTGCCAGAGTTTTATCATTATATCTGTTTGTTTTATAATTTTCATCGCCGATCTTCACAAGATATGACGCTGTCTGACCGATAATTACAATTCGGCTGTCGTTCAAATACTCGCAATCAATAATTGAATCACTCTTTATTTTATAAACGAAAGCCGGGTCCCCCTTTGTAAAATCAAGAATATAAATACCGGATGACACAGCGCCGTTATCGCTTGTTATTCCGCTTGCAACGCAACCTGTTCCGTCTCTGTTAAGCGCAACAGATGTTATATAATATTCTGAAAAAGAATATTTATAAATTCTGTTATTATTGTTATTATACACCCATAATGTTGAAAGGTATCCGCTGCCTTCGGTAACAAGGCAATAAACGCCGTTTGAGGCTATATCGCCTGAATAGATATTATATTCTGCTTCTCCCGAATAAAGTTTGCTGTCAAAGCTTTGAATTTGAAAACCCGTACTGCCGAGTCCGTATGTAAGAAATTTGTTGCCCGAGGATTTTAAAATCGGTTTTGAATAACGGAGCTGTAGGTTTGCAACCTCATTTGCCGTTGAATTAAGTGTAATGAATGAAGTGTCCGACGCATAAGCAACGTGTCCCTGGGACGCCGTAAAATTATTTGCCGCAACCTCCGTTCCGACTAAATCAACAGGGTAACCGTTACCTGCATTTCCCAGAACGTCGTATGTCCACCATGTTGAAATATTATCCCATGTCAGCTTGTCCCTGTTTGCAAACGCAAATACAATAACTCCTGCAACAAGCGCAATGCATACCGCAACTATTATCTTCTTTACCGCTTCGGGAGAAATTTCGGTTTTTTCCTGCTCGTAGTCATCAAGCGGAATATCCTCATAGCTTATTACGCTTCTATCATTTTTTTTATTTTTTTGCTTGGCATAATGTCCTTTAAATTTTTTAAACATCCTGGTTCACTCCTTTTTGTGAACTGTCGTTAAAACTGTAACTTACCCTGTTCAGATACAATCCGCACGCCGGAGCAGTGGGACCTGCATATTTTCTGTTTTTTTTATCTATTATTTCCGCTATGCCGTCAGCAGGTATTTTCCCCTGCTGTACCCTCAGCAAAGTACCGACCATTATACGTACCATATTATAAAGAAATCCGTCCGCTTCAACTTTCATCGTAACCAAATTGCCGTCACGCGCAACCGAAAAAAATTTTACGTTTCGCGTCATATCGCCCTTTTCACGATTGTCAAGCGTACAAAAAGATGTAAAGTCGTGTTTACCTACATACGCCTGAGCAGCATTGTTGAGCATTTGATGATCGAGTTTATATCTGTAATGCAGCGCATATCCGTCTAAAAACGGATTGCGGACTTCGCTGTTCCAAATTTTGTAAATATATTCTTTGCCTATACAGCTGTAACGGGCGTGAAAATCGCTGCCCACTCTTACGCAGTCAAGCACGGCAATCGACATGGGAAGCCATCGGTTAAGAGCGGCCTTGAGCCTTGCAGGTTCAATAGGATGAGAGGTTTTTAGACTTATACAGTACATATTTGCATGAACTCCGCTGTCTGTGCGGCTGCAGCCCTTAACGTCATAATCATTACCGATTATCTTTGAAAGCGCATTCTGAAAAACCTCCTGCACCGACACCGCATTCTGCTGGATTTGCCAGCCGTGGAAATTACGTCCGTCGTATGAAATTGTAATCAGCAGATTTTTCAAAGAGCTGCCGGTAGAAATATGTTGCATAAAACCACT
The DNA here is from genome assembly GCA_947623205.1 of uncultured Clostridia bacterium. Classification (GTDB taxonomy): domain Bacteria; phylum Bacillota; class Clostridia; order Oscillospirales; family Acutalibacteraceae; genus Ruminococcoides. Next base: position 53,946 of record CANQGM010000013.1, on the reverse strand, counting down.
CCGCCGATCACCAACGCTGTTGCAGTAAAAGCAAAAGCGTCAAGTTTTTTCATATGAATGCTTTTCATTCTTGTTCTTCCAACTCCACCTCTGTAACAGCGGCACTCCATTGCTGTTGCAAGTTCATAGGCACGCCTGAATGCAGAAACAAAAAGCGGAATCAAAATAGGGACAAGGGCCTTTATTCTCTGAAAAAGATTGCCTGAATCCATATCGGCGCCCCTTGCCTTTTGCGCCTGCATAATTTTGTCGGTTTCTTCAAGTAAAGTAGGAACAAAACGAAGCGCAAGCGACATCATCATTGCAATTTCGTGAACGGGAAAATGAATTTTATTCAATGGTTTCATCAGCCGTTCGATCGCGTCTGTAAGGTCAGTAGGAGATGTGGTAAACGTTAGACATGAACTTGCAAGAATCAGACATATGATACGCACTGTTACAAACACAGCTCTGTTGATTCCGTTTACCGTAATTTTAATTATTCCCCACTCAAAAATCGGGTCGCCTGTTCCGTAAAACATATTTATAACCGAGGTTATAATAACAATTACAAAAATTACTTTTAGGCTTTTTAAATAAAACTTTGCGGGAACGCCGCTGAAAGCCACGCAGAACGCTGTAAACAGCGCAACAACAGCGAGCGACAGATAATTGAACGTGCAAAATATAATTACAAGGTACGCAATAAGCAAAATAATTTTTGCTCGCGGGTCCAGTCTGTGAATAAGGCTTTTTCCGGGAAAATACTGTCCCAGAGTAACATCTCTTACCATATTTTCCCCTCCCTGTTCAGGAGCGAATAAATCTGAGAAAGCGCGCTGTCAACCGTAAGCACACCGTCAGAGACATCATAGCCCTTTTCTTTTAATTTAAGCATTATTTTAGTTATCTGAGGAACACGCAAACCGTATTTTTCAAGCTCTCTGCTATGTGAAAAAATCTTTTTTGTCTCGTCAAACATAACAAGTTTTGAGCTGTTCATCACCATGATTCTGTCTGCAACACGGGCAATATCCTCCATGCTGTGAGACACAAGCAAAACAGTATTTTTGCGCTTTCTGTGGTACTGCACGATCTGACTCAGCAAAACGTCTCTGCCCATAGGGTCAAGTCCGGCAGTAGGCTCGTCAAGCACAAGAACTTCGGGGTCCATTGCCATTACTCCTGCTATTGCAGCGCGGCGTTTTTCGCCGCCGGATAAATCAAACGGCGATTTACTCAAAATCTCCCGGTCAAGTCCGGTAAATTCCGCCGCCTTAATTACGGCGTCATGAAGCTCATTTCCGCTTTTTCCCATATTTGCAGGGCCGAAAGCAATGTCTTTATATACGGTTTCTTCAAACAACTGGTACTCAGGGTACTGAAACACCATTCCTACTTTAAAGCGTATTTTTCGAATTTCTTTTGGATTTTTCCATATATCTTCACCGTCAAGAATAACTTGTCCGCTCGTGGGCCTAATAAGTCCGTTAAGCAGCTGAACAAGTGTCGACTTACCCGAACCCGTATGCCCGATTATTCCTATTAACTCTCCTTTTTCAATACTTAAATCAACATTGCTTACAGCGCATTTTTCAAACGGAGTGCCCTGTCCGTAAACAAAACTTAAATTTTTAAGCTCAAGGATTTTACTCATTTCAGAACCTCCTCAAGCATTTTTACGCATTCCTCTTCATTAAGCGGCATTTTGTCTATATTTAATCCGCAGCCTTTTAGCTTGTAGGCAAGCTCGGTTGCCTGAGGAACGTCAAGTCTGTGTTTTTTTAAAAGCTCAACCTGTGAAAAAACCTCTCGCGGAGTTCCAAGGGTAAGAATTTTACCCTTGTCCATTACAACAACTCTGTCGGCAAGCACTGCCTCGTCCATATAATGAGTAATTAGAACAACGGTCATACCGTTCTGTTTATTAAGCTTTAAAAGAGTTGATAGCACCTCGTTTCTGCCGTTTGGGTCAAGCATTGCGGTAGGTTCGTCAAGCACTATGCATTCGGGCTGCATTGCAAGAATCCCCGCAATGGCAACTCGCTGTTTCTGACCACCTGACAGCTTAAACGGAGCGTGTTTGCGGTATTCGTACATATCAACCGCCTTCAGGGCATTGTCAACCCGTATTCTGATTTTTTCAGGCTCAACGCCAAGATTTTCAGGGCCAAACGCCACATCCTCCTCAACGATGCTTGCAACAAGCTGATTGTCGGGGTTTTGGAGAACAAGTCCTACTTTTTTTCTTATGTCATATGTTTTTTCTTCATCGCAAGTATCATCCCCGTCAATATAAACCTTGCCGCTGTCAGGCAAAAGCATTGCATTCAAATGCTTAGCTATTGTTGACTTTCCGCAGCCGTTATGCCCGAGAAGTGCAATAAACTCGCCCTTTTTAATCTCAAGCGACACACCGTTTACCGCATTTTTTGCGAGTGAACCATCTTCGTTATTTGAATATGAAAAAAATATATTTTGCACCGAGATAAAATTCATTAATTACTTCTCCCATATTGCTGTTGAACCACACGGCAAAACCAACCCCGTATCGGTCACTTTTATTCCAATTTCATCGCTTGAAACCCTGCCCCCAAACTCTTTTTGCAGCATAACGCCAAGCAAATAATCCATTACAGCGGGCGATAACCCCGTTGTGTATGAGTTTAGAATAAAAAACACCGGATTGTCGGAAAGCACCTGTCTGCACAGCATTACAAGCTGACAGAGCCGTTCTTCAAGCTTCCACACTTCTCCGTTGGGACCTCTCCCATATGACGGAGGGTCCATTATTATTCCGTCATATTTATTTTGGCGTCTTATTTCGCGCTGAACAAATTTTATGCAGTCGTCAACTATCCATCTTACAGGTTTGTCAGCAATACCGCTTAAAGCGGCATTCTCTTTTGCCCATTGAACCATACCCTTTGACGCGTCAACGTGACAAACGGAGGCTCCTGCTTTCATACACGCAAGCGTAGCGCATCCGGTGTATCCAAACAAATTGAGTATCTTTATAGGTCGGTTTTCGCTTTTTATTTTTTGATAGGCAAAATCCCAGTTGACCGCCTGCTCGGGAAATACGCCCGTATGCTTAAAGCCCATAGGCTTTATATTAAATAAAAGATCCCCGTACTTAACGCTCCATTGTTCCGGAATTTTTTTATACTGCTCCCAGCTGCCTCCGCCCTTGCTGCTGCGGTGATAGCGCGCGTGAGCCGAACGCCAAAGCGGATTCTTTTTATCTGTTGACCAGATAATCTGCGGGTCGGGACGAATTAAAACTATATTATTCCATCGTTCAAGCCTTTCGCCGTCAGAGGTGTCAATAAGCTCAAAGTCCTGCCAATTATCGGATAGTCGCATTACGTCAATCTTTCCCTTACAACCTGTGCAGCTTCCTCTGCGAGGTTTTGAATTTCTTCAAGGCTTTCGCCCTCAAGCATTACTCTTACAAGCGGTTCCGTACCTGAAACACGAATTAAAATTCTGCCTCTTTCGCCCAAAATATCGCTTATGTGTTTGATTTCAGCCTTAATTTCTTTGTCTGTATAAAATGAGAGCTTACCCTGCGCGCTTACCTTTACATTTACAAGCACCTGCGGCATACGCTCCATTATCTTAGCAAGAGCGCTTAGCTTTTCACCGGTGCGCTTCATTATACTTAAAAGAATTGCACCTGAAAGCTCGCCGTCTCCCGTTGTTGCAAAGTCTGTAAATATAATATGTCCGCTTTGCTCGCCGCCTATGTTATAACCCTGCTGAAGCATTTCCTCAAGAACATAACGGTCGCCGACCTTAGTTGGCACAAAGTTCAGCCCTTTTTCCCTGCAAAACTTAGTAAACCCCATATTTGTCATTACTGTGCCTACAACAGTATTATTTTTTAGAACGCCGCGGTTTTTCATATCATTTGCACAAATTGCCATTAGAAAATCACCGTCAATAAGGCTTCCGTTTTCATCAACGGCAAGACATCTGTCTGCGTCGCCGTCAAAGGCAAGACCTGAGCAAAGCTTATGTTCGCGCACATAGCTTTGGAGTTTTCCAATATGAGTTGAACCGCAATCTCTGTTGATATTTATGCCGTCAGGAGCGTCAAAAAGCATATGAACCTTTGCGCCCAGTTTTGTAAAGAGCTTTTCCGCCGTGAAAGATGAAGAACCGTTTGAACAATCAAGGGCAATTTCCATGCCGCTTAAATCACAGTCAACAGCCTTTGCAACGTGCTCAATGTAATCATCTGCCGCATTCTCCATTACGGTTACCTTGCCTATATTTTCATTACTCTCAGTTTCATAGGGTGTAACATGGTCAAGTACAATTTCTTCTATTCTGTTTTCAAGGTCGTCGGGAAGCTTATAGCCTTCTGAACTAAAAATTTTAATTCCGTTAAATTCAAACGGATTGTGTGAGGCAGAAATCATAATACCCGCGTCCGCGCTGTATTTTCCTACAAGATAAGCAACGGCGGGAGTAGGAATTACTCCGAGAAGCTCAACATTTGCGCCCACCGAACAAAGTCCGGCTATGAGCGCGCCTTCAATCATATCTCCCGAAAGACGTGTGTCCTTTCCTATTAAAACGGTCGGATGCCTGACCTCATCGCTTACAAGCACCATTGCCGCCGCCCTGCCTATATTCATTGCAAGCTCTGCTGTAAGTTCGGTATTGGCAATACCTCTTACTCCGTCCGTGCCAAATAATCTGCCCATTAAAAGTAATCCTCCGATAATTTATGTTTTAGTAATAATAGTAAATTTCTATTTTTGATTTTTATTCGTTAAAAAGATTCGGCTGTACAGGCATTGCATTTGAAATTCCTTTAGGAAAGTCATAACCGAGATGCCTGCACGCCTCGGCAGTAATGCACCTGCCGCGCGGCGTTCTGCTGAGAAAACCAATCTGTAAAAGATACGGTTCATAAACGTCTTCAATGGTCACAGCTTCCTCGCCAATTGCCGCCGCAAGGGTTTCAACACCTACGGGACCGCCGTTGTAAAAACGTATTATCGCTTCAAGCATTCTTCTGTCGTTCCGGTCAAGACCGAGCTCGTCGATCTCAAGTCGGTCAAGCGCCGTTTTAGCGCTTTCAGCCGTTATTATTCCGTCTGAAATTACCTGTGCAAAGTCGCGCACACGCTTTAAAAGACGGTTTGCTATACGCGGTGTGCCCCGTGAACGCAAAGCAATTTCCAGCGCGCCGTCATGCACAATTTTAATTCCCAATATACCCGCGCTTCTTGTTACTATTTGCGCAAGCTCTTCGGGACTGTAAAGTTCAAGACGAAGCACTACTCCAAAGCGGTCGCGAAGAGGTGCAGTAAGCTGACCTGCCCTTGTTGTTGCGCCTACAAGAGTGAATTTTGGCAGCGGCAGATGATATGACGCCGCCATTTGCCCCTTGCCTGTAATTATATCAATTGCAAAGTCCTCCATTGAGGGATAAAGAATCTCTTCAACGGCACGGCTAAGTCGGTGTATCTCGTCTATGAACAGCACGTCTCCCTGGTTTAGGTTTGTAAGAAGTGCCGCAAGGTCGCCCGGTTTTTCAATTGCGGGTCCCGAGGTAATGCGTACCGATACGCCCAGCTCATTTGCGATTATGCCCGCAAGCGTAGTTTTGCCGAGTCCCGGAGGGCCGTAAAGCAGAACATGGTCGAGTGATTCCCCTCTTATTTTAGCGGCTTCAATAAAAACCTTTAAATTTTCCTTGACCTTATCCTGTCCTATGTAGTCATCAAGTGTTTTAGGACGAAGAGGATTATCGCCGTCAGCTGCGTCCTCGGGAATTTCGGACACATCAACTATTCTGTTTTCAAAATCAAATTCTTCCGAAAATTCCATTTTGCTCATTTATTATTGTCTTCCCATCTGCTTTAATGTCTGCGCTATCAGCTGTTCAACCGGCAAAGAGCTGTCCAGCGCTGCAAGTATTTGTGATACATCCGACGGAGCATAGCCCAGCACTCCGAGCGCTTCTATCGCCTTTGGAATATTGCCTGTCGAAGCATTTGCAGCGCCAACCGCGGAACCTGCGGCTAAATTATCCGAATCTACCGATTTTGCAAGCTTGTCCTTTAACTCCAAAATTATGCGCTGAGCAATTTTTTTGCCTATGCCCTGCGCTCTTGTAATTGTTTTTATGTCGTCTGTTGCAATTGCCATTGCAATCTGTTCGGGAGTAAGCTCCGAAAGTATTGCAAGTCCTGCCTTAGGACCAACGCCGCTTACACCAATCAGCGTTTTGAATGTTTCAAGTTCAGTTTTTGTGGCAAATCCAAAAAGTTCAACAGCGTCTTCTCTCACATTCAGGTATGTGTAAAGCATAACTTCCGTATTTAATTTTAAAGTTTTTAATGTATTAACGGTGGTCTGGCAGTTGTAACCTACGCCGCCGCACTCAACAACAGCGCTTGAAGCCGTTGTGAGAATCAGCTTTCCGCGAACGGAATAAATCATATTAAATTCCTTTCCTGTACATAACTCTTCTCAGCTGTGAACCTGCCGCCTGCGCATGACAAATTGCAATTGCAAGTGCGTCGGCAGTATCATCTGGCTTTGGAACTTCCGCAAGATTTAACAGTCTGCGCGTCATTTCCATTACCTGCAGCTTTTTTGCCTTTCCGTAGCCTGTTACTGCTGTTTTTACCTGAAGAGGAGTGTATTCAAAAATTGGGATTTTCAATTTTTGTGCCGCAAGAATAATTACACCCCTTGCCTGCGCTACCTTTATAACGGTTTTTTGGTTTGACTGATAGTAAAGTCTTTCAATTGCAAGCGCGTCGGGTCTGCAGCGGTTTAAAATTGAATAAATCTCATTATAAATGTACTCCAAACGCGCGTTAAAATCGGTATTTGCGTGTGTTTGCACCGAACCGTATCCCAGCGCCTTATACGAGTTTGACTTAAAGCTTATTGCGCCCCATCCGACTATGGCATAGCCCGGGTCAATTCCAAACACTACCAAAATATTACCTCCACAACTTTTTAAAAGCGGGTATAATAATACAATTTAAAACATTATACCACAATCAGTCTGATTTATCAACAGAAATGCATTTTAATAATTACTTCATTAATTTCTGTTTTCCGTTTTATTAAGCGTGATTGTCGAGTTGTTGTATGTTACGTCAAGTTTATCTCCTTTAGGCACATATAAAAAAGTATAATTCTGTGAAATTTCAGGCATAAAAATAACAAAAGACTTTTCATCGGCAAGGTATTTTCCGCAGATTTCAGTTGTTTCGTCTCCGCTTTTTAGAGTAAGAGAAGCGCTGTCATCCTTAAATTTCAGATTTATTTCCGCTCCGCCGTCAAGCTTTGCGCACCACGAATTTAATGTGAGTTCATCTGAATAGCCTGTCGTGGCTATTGAGCATGAACAGAGCAATAAACACAGAAGAATACAAATTAAAGCGACAAATTTTTTCATATATCTCCTCCTTGCTCCTGTAAAATTTTTATTCACAGCAACAATGTTTTATTACTGATTTACAGTTTTGTTATAATTCTTGAAAAGCATAATGTTTTTGTGTATATTAGTTATATAGTGTATTTATAAATAAGGGAGGTATCTGAATTGCAGCGTGAAGTAACCGAAAAGCATAATGTGTTTGAAGAAAACGGAGAGGTAATGTGCGCGGGCTGGTCAAAATCACCTGTATTTATATACAACAAAGAAAAAAGCAAAACTAACCGTCTGCACGCAGGTCGGGACAGTTACTTTATAAACAACGGTGAAGTCTCGCTTTACATATCTGTGGAAAGCTCAGTTTTTGAGTTTGCAATAAAAATTGCTGTTGCTGATCTTGAAAAAGGCGGCGTGCTGAGCGACTGCATTGTAAAAAAGCTATTTTTAACAAAAAAAGAACTTCCCGAATCCGGCGCGGGCGGCGAACTGCTTTATGCGGACAAAAAAATTAATTTTAAATTAACAAACACAACCGACAAAAGATTTTTAAAATGTGATTTTATTGACTTTGGCGGTATAAAAAATCTGCATTTTAATATTAATCTCAAAAAAATTAACGGTGACAGTCTTAATGAGCTTGCGCCGTTTGAGCGCAACAGAAAATATTTTTATTTAAAAAAGTTTGCTCCGAATTTTGTTGCGAATGGAGTAATACGTCTTGGCAGTGCAGAATATTCCTTAGAAGAAACAAATTCCTGTGCATATTTTGACCGAACGCGTTTTTCAAAGCCCCGAAAACACAGTTATCAGCGGCTAAGCGCTGACTGCGCCCTTGACGGCCGACGTTTTTCGCTTTGTCTTGCAAGCCGAGTCGGCGACAACCGCTACGGCAACGAAAACTGCTTTTTTATTGACGGCAAACTTGAAAAGCTGTCGCAAATCAATGTAAATGGCCGACCCGGAAAACCGTGGTATTTTAAGGGAGGAATTTCGGCGGTTGACATAACCTTTAAGCCTTTTACCGTAAAAGGAAAGCCAATGGAAGCTGTAATGGACAAAACCACGGTGATTTTCGGCAGACTGTACGGTGAAATTAAAAGAATAGACCTTGACGACCCCATTGTGCTTGACAACTTGCAGGCACACATAATATTATCAGAGTTTTAAGTGTAATATAAAAATGGCTGACAGACAGTCAGCCATTTTTTAATGTTTTTGCGGATTATCAGTAATTCGTGCAAACATTGACATTGTTGTTACAAAACAAATTACCAAATACAAAAGAAGCGCTATTAATGAACCCAGGCTCAGACTGTAACTTACAATCAAAAGAATTGAAAGCACGCCGAGCAAACAGCAAATAATTGACGCGATATTTTTCATATTGCGTTCTTTATCAAGCGCGCAAAAGAAAAATCCGATAATGGGAATAACAAAGAATATCGGCATAAAATATGTGTATGTCTGAAAGGCCGACCCCGCGGCAGTGCCGGGAATTTGACCGCCCCAAAATGAAATCATGTCAAAAACGGAATATGAATAAAATTTTCCCTCAGATGTATTTCCCTGTATGTAAGGCATTGTGCATAAAAATATTTCAAATAAATACAATGTACACAATAACAGTCTTAGTCTTTTTCTTGTTTTGTTTTCAGGTATTTTTACCATTATGTACCTCCGGTGTACTTTAAATATACCATTTGTATTGTAACACAAAAAACCAAGCTGCACAATACACCTGTAAATGTATAATTTATTTAATTGAATTGCAGCATTAATATAACCGAAAAACTTTAATTGCAAATAATGGCTGAATTGCATGGCATTATATTTCTGTTGAGGAATAATTCTGCCTTTTCCTTTGCAACATTTAAACTGGTTTCTGAAATCTCGGCTGCCACCAAAAACTGCCTGCTGTCAATATTTTTCATAATTTTTTCAATTTCATCCTCAGCTTCGGGTTTTGCTTGAGCTATTTTTACGGCACAATCACAGGCAATGGAAAATTCCGCAATAGAGTCGGATTTAAGCGCGTCAAAATATTTATCTTTAACTTTATCCCAAAGATTTTCGGCGTCACATACAAGAATATTAGTTATTATCTTCCAAACATTCCAGCTTGTAAGGCTGTTATTTTTATTCAATGCATGACTAATAAAATCAAAATAAGGGTACACAATGCGCGGACATTCAGCACTGATTTTTTCAAGAAGATTTTCTGACCAGCGGCTGTTTGAGGAATCATCACTAAGCATTATGTCAACAAGCAGCGGAACAACAAGAACCTCTTTAAGCGCAAGGTCAACATAATATTCGTCGTTCATTCCCTTCGAAAACTCTGCATATATCTTTTCAAAATTCATATTATATCATTTCCATTCATTTTGCTGTTAATATAATACTATATTAAGTAAAACATTGCAAGTTTTAAAGCTTATAAAAACAGAATCCCCGACAGAACCATTAATGATTCTGTCGGGGAATTATTATTTGTTAAGGTAAATACGCGTAATCAGTATAATGCGCCGCCTTATTATGGTTTATATACACTCCATTCTCCCATTTGATGTTTTTTATCATCAAGTTGTCCGGGCGTTGGGACAAACAGGTCATTACCTGTTTCGGTTGCAAGGTCTATTGTCTGACGTGTTTCTGGATCCCATGAGGATGCCGCCGTATATCTGTCACAGAACAAAAATCCTTGTACTCCGTCCATTGGCAATGTATCATAGAAGGTGTATGACCAAATGTCATTTCCTTCATCTTCCATCTCTATAGCCTTTTCGGTAAGTCCGAAATTCCAGCCGTAAATATATACTTTGCTCCATTTCGTAGAACTGTTGTCAAAGTAAACGGTTCTTTCAGTTTCACTCGGTTTTGGAGTTGCGGGGTCAAATATTTCAAATTTACCAGGTGTTTTGTCCGCTGTAATCCTATAAGCATTGTTTTCTCCTCGGGGACCTATATATTCCCACTTGTTGAGAATTATACCTGTCTGCTTGTCTGGATCCCATATAGAATCTTTATCAAATGTTTCATCGGTAATATCAAAAGCAGTTCTGTAAATTGATAAACTTACCCAGTCGTTTGGCAAATAGAAATAGAAGTAACCTGCTATACCGTCCGGATTTTCGTCATATTCTACTGCGGCAATTTTTTCATCAGTAACAATGTTATACATCCACAATTTACAGCCGTCTTTGTTGAGCCATGAAACATAGTTTGGTATATAGAATATCGTTGTACCGTCAGGAGCGGAAGGCTTAACAGAATCTGTAGGCTCAGGCTCTGCCGTTGTAGGATCAGGTCCGTTTGTGGGCTGAGGCGCTGCAGTTGTAGACTGTTCGTCTGTAGGCTGAGGATTATCTGCCGTAGGTGCAGGTGTGTCTGAACCAAACTGAACAATTTCACCTATTTTATAGTCAACATTATATGCCGCAAGATATTTCTGAACCAATGTTACGTCGTTAACGTCAATAACTCCGCTGCCGTCAACATCTGCCGCAAGCGCTGCTGTGCCTTCAAGCGCAAAGTAAGCCGCAATGTGCTTTTGAATGTGTGTTACGTCTTTTACGTCTACTTTTCCTGAACCGTCTGCATCGCCCAAAAGAACTTCAATTGTTCCTCCGGCAGGTGCAGTTGTTTCAGCGGCAACTGTTGTTTCAACTGCAACTGTTGTTTCAACTGCAACTGTTGTTTCAGCGGCAACTGTTGTTTCAACTGGCTCTGTTGTTTCAGGCGCAACTGTTGTTTCAACGGGTTTTGTTGTAGCCGTTTCATCATCTAAATTCACAAAAGTATAGCCCATTTTAATAGCATAGGTTTCTGCTGTACTGCCCGAATGACCGTAAAGCTTAAATTTTTTTCTATTCAAATTACTTTTGTCAAAACCGCCGCCAAAATTAATTTTGTCGTTATAACAATAAGCATTTTCTAATGAACTACAGCCAGTAAATGGATAGCTCAAAAAGCTAGCTTGAGAATAAATATATACATCTTTTAAAGCTGTACAACCTTTAAAGGAATCTGCCTTAATCGATGTAATTCCTTTTGGAATGCTTATTGATGTAATATTTGTATTGTTTTGAAAAGCTTTAGCATTCAAACTTGTTACAGGAAAATCTGTTCCTTTAACATTGATCGTATCTTTAATTTTAACATCCGTAGTGCTGTCGTCAAAACTTGTAACTTCTGCAAAATCATCAATGGTTGACTTATTATATACCCATATTTTATATGTAATACCGTCGATAACAATAGTTTCTCCATTTTTCGGTTTATTAGGATCTTCTGTTGTAGGAGCTACTGTTGTAGGCGCTGCTGTTGTTTCAACAGGTTTTGTTGTTTCAGTAGTTGCTGTTGTTTCAGTAGTTGCTGTTGTTTCAGTAGTTGCTGTTGTTTCGGTAGTTGCTGTTGTTCCTTCCTCATCTAAAACAACAAAAGTGTAATGCTTGCTATTTGCAAAAGTTTGCGCCGTACTGCCGGTATGACCATAAATTTTGAATTTTTGCGGACTTAAACTACTCCTGCTAAGAGCGCTACCAAAATCAATCTTGTCGTTATAACAATAAAGATTTTCTAATGCGCTACAGCCAGTAAACGGATCACCAGCAAGCTGAGCTTCAGAATAAATATATACATCCTTTAAGGCTTTACAATTATAAAAAGATGAAGTATTAATTATAGTAGTAACTGTTTCCGGAATGCTTATTGATGTAATCTTTTTGCTTGCAAAAGTATTAGTACCAATAGATCTTACCGTATAGTCAGTTCCCTTTATATTGACCTTGTCTTTAATTTTAACTTCTGTAATACTGTCATCAAAATCTGAAGCCTGCGCTTCATGCGAATAATCAGATTCAGCCGTAACCTTGTATGTGATGCCGTCGACAGTTTCGGTATCGCCTATTTTCGGTTTATTAGGATCTGGGGCTTCCTCATCTAAAACAACAAAAGTGTATCCCTGGCTATTTGCAAAAGTTTGTGCCGTACTTCCCTCATAACCGTGAATTTTGAGTTTATCCTTTGTGACACCTGAAAATTCGGAAGATGGAAATCCAGTATACAAACTTCTGCAATAAATATTTTCCAATGCCTCGTCGTTTGAAAATACTAATGATGCTAATGATGTTATATCTGAATTAATATACACATCAGTCAAAGACTTACAATTCGCGAATGAATTTATACCTACTTTTATTATTGTTTTAGATAATGTAATAGATTTTATGTTGGAACCATTAAATGCACTTAATGCTATATCTGTTACCGTATAGTCAGTTCCTTTAATGTTGACCCTGTCTTTAATAACAACTTCTGTTGTGCTGTTGTCAAACTTCTTGACAGAAGCAGAAGAGGCATCTTTAACGGAATATGTGATGCCATCGACAACTTCGGTGTCGCCTACTGCCGCAGACGCTGTCAGCGGCAAAATGCTGAACAAACTGATCAGCAGCGCAAAAACTAAAGCAAAACTGATTAGCTTTTTGCCTTTTTGCATGTTTTTCATTTTTATTCTCCTTTTTGTTATAAAATATTATCACATATTTTGGAGCAGTTACGTCTGTTCCACACGTTTTAATTCCTCTGATTACCTTAACTTTTTCCTCTGATAATCCTTCCTCCTATAATTAAAATTTATATATATAATAAAGCTTTTTGGAGGGATTGTCCAAAAGGCATTATATAATATACATAAACGTAAACGCAAAATTTATTAAACATATTTTTACAAAAAGACAATTAATAATACAAAAATTCTATAAATATATTACTTTATGACAATTGTACTCCAAATCAAGCTTTATGTCAATAATTTTTAAGGCATATAATTAATTTTTATATATTTACTAAAAATCTATTTAATAATATAGTAAAAATAACAATAAATTAAACTTAATATAATACAGTTTTGGCACAAAAGTCAGTGCATTTAAATTATAAAATCCCCGACAGAACCGTTTTACAGGTTACTGCCGGGGATTTTTATGCCAAAGATTTAATTATTAAAGTTCAATTATGGGTTATATACATCCCATGAACCGCTTACTTTAATTCCTGTTAAGCCTGTGGGTGCAGGAACAAACAGATTTTTGCCTTCCTGTGTAGCAAGGTCATTTGTCTGTCTGCTTGCGTCGCCCCATGTTGTGCTTTCTACAAATAGGAATCCATTAACGCCATCAATTGGCAAAGTATCGTTAAAGGTGTATGAATATATGTCATTTCCTACGGATTCCATCTGAACAAATTCTTCACTAAGTCCGAATGACCAACCGTAAATATATACTGAACTCCACTTTGTTTTGCTGTTGTCAAAGTAGATTGTTCTTGATGTCTCACCGGATTTTTTAGCATCAGGATCAAATGTTTCATAAAATCCCTGACCGTCAGCCGTGGCTTTAAATGCGTTGTTAGTGCCTTTGTCGCCTAAACGCTCCCACTTATTGATAATGATACCCGTATGTGTTTCTTCATTCCAAGGTGAATTTAAATCAAAGGTTTCTTTTGTGGTATCAAACGGAGTTCTGTAAATTGACAGATTAACCCAGTCGCTTGGCAAGTCAAAATAGAAATAACCGCAAATACCGCCGTCATTACTTTCATAACCGGTTGACTCCATAAATGCTCCTGTATCGTTGTTATATACCCACAGTTTACATCCGTCTTTGTCAAGCCATGTAACGTAGTTGCCTACATAGAATCTTTTTGCATCACCCGATACGGTAGGCTTAGGGTCTGCTGTTGTAGGCTTAGGTTCTGCCGTTGTAGGTGTTGGTGTGCCATTCTGTAAAAACTTAACAGTTTGACCTATTTTGTAACTAAGAGTATATTTTGCAAGATATTTCTGAACTAATGTTACGTCGTCAACATCAATTTTTCCGCTGCCGTCAACATCTGCAGCAAGTGCAGGTACACCTGTCAGAGTAAAGTAAGCCGCAATGTGCTTTTGAATATGTGTTACGTCTTTTACGTCTACATTACTTGAACCGTCAGCATCACCCAACAGTACATCTATATAATCATCAGATGGTTTAGTTGTAGCAATTTGTTCAGTAGTTTCTGTTGTACCCGGAACTACCGAATCTCTTGTAACATTAGTTGCATCCTGTGCTGCTCCTGACGAAGGAACCAGATCAACTACTTCCCATGATGATGATTTAGGGTTAGCAAAGATATGTGTTTTACCCTCAAGCGGTTTACCTTCTGCGTCCTGTGCGGGATATTGCTTACCGCCGCCTTCGTTGAATATAACTCGTGTATTCATTGAATGTGCAAGGTCAAATTCAACTTCTTTTCCGCCGCTTATGCATTTATTTGATGAAACTTCATAATACCAGTAACCGGACGCCTCGTCAAACTGCATTGGCTCTCCCGGCCATGCGGCATTAGTGTATGTTGTGCCTGATGTTGATTTTTCATCATAAATATAAACATTATATGGTTCTTTCCATGTTTTTGATCTTAATGAAGGATCATAGAAAACATAAACGCCGGATGAAGCAGCCTGATTCTTTACATATTTGTAAGTAGCTTTTGTTTCTTTTGTTCCGTCTGTTGCAGTAAGAGTAAGGTTGATTGTATCGCCGTAATTATAGTCGGAACCTATGCGGATTGTTATCTGGCCTGTGTAGCTGACAGGTGTTGAATTGTCAAGAGCATAAGTACCTGACGTTGCGTTTTCAAGACCGATTGTTACGGTAATGGTTTCACCGTTGAAGCTGCCGTTTTCAACAGAGCAGGTATTTTTAGGAGTTGTTGTACCGTTGTAAACAACTGCTACGCCTGTTGAACCGATAGAGCCGGTAAGTACGCCGCTTGCAACCGTAAACTTGTTGCCAGAAATTGTGTCAATGTATTCTCCGTCAGCCATACCTGTGTCGGAAATGCTGACATCTTTTTCATTGCCTTTGCAGTTTGAAAGAACAATACCATTTGTTCCTCTTGCAACATATGTTACGCCGTCAGAAGAACCGAGTTTTTCATCCTGACCAGCAAATTCGTTGTGGAATTTGTTAATTTCACTTACAGCTGTGCTCTTGTATGTTGTAACGTCAGCAGCATCTCCCATAAGTGAAGATTTTGAACGTGTGAAATAAAGAGCCGAAGCGTCTTTTCTTGCAGCTGCAATTGCCCAAATTTTAACAATAACGCTGTCGTCAATGTTTGATGTGTTGCCGGCAGTACCCCAGAATGTATCATGTGATTCAGCCCATAAAACTGCATTTTCAGCCTTAATGCCAGAAGTGTATGATGAATTTGCAGCAGCAGAAGCGTTACCGCTTTTCACGCTGTTGCGCAGTCTGTCACTTGTACTGCTGTCTGTTACGCTTATATATTTTGTATAAGAGCTGTAGCTTCTGCCGTTTCCGCAGGTGTTAAGAATTTCACCGTAAATGAAAAGCTTTCCGCCTGTTTTCTGGTTATAATACGAGCCAGCTTCTTCTGTTATTGTAGGCCAGTAATCAGATGCATAATCACCGTCGTCAGGTGTTTCAATGTGCTTTGCAGCGTCGAAACGGAAACCGTCAACACCGCAGTCGATACACTCTTTAAGAAGACCAACTACTGCGTTCTGAACATCTTTGTTGCTTGTGTTGAGGTCGGGACACTTTGATACATGACCATGAACAACATTCACAATAGAGTTGTCATTTGTTTCAAACTTTTCCGAGTGGAAGTATGTACTCTTGTTTTCTTCAAACTTTGGATCATAAGTTTGAACCTGTGAGCTTAAAGAATTAGGATCATTTTCAGTCTCATTGCCCATGTGGTTAGAAACTATGTCGCAGATAATTTTAATGCCGTATTTATCGGCTTCTGCACACATTGAAGTAAGCTCTTCTTTTGTTCCAAGCCAAGTTTGTTTAGCAATTGACATACTTACGGGCTGATAGAGCTTCCACCATTGTCCCGCAATGTCTCTTGAAGGATAAAAGTCCTTTGGCTGCTGAACCGGAGATGTCTGAATGGCCGTGTAACCGGCGGCGGCAATGTCCGGAAGATTTTCCTGAATTGTTTTGTAAGACCAGTTAAAAGCGTGAAGAATCACACTTCCCTGTGCGCTTGCCTGCGATGAATTGTCAGCAACTTCTGCTACATGCTGTTCACCTGTACTTGTTGCGGCATTTGCCGTGACCGTAAATGCAAGTGATGATGTAATCATAGATGCTGCAATGACAATGCTTGCAAGCTTCTTGAATTTTTTCATTAAAGGTCATTCCTTTCTAATTTAATTCATTATAATTATAGCAGACAAATGGCAAAAAGTATATATTATTATTGACGAATTATACTGTTTTTTTTTGTGCAAATCCACTTAACAAATATGTGTTTTTTATACAAAATTTTAATTTGAAACATTTTATTCACAAAAATATTATTAAAAAAGAAGCCGGTTTTTAATATTTTTACATAATTATTAATTGACTTTTTACACTGAAAATAATATAATTCAATTGTTTTATATATAAGCCTGTTTCGGTCAAAAACCTTTATTGCCGTCTGAACAGGCATAGGTATAATTTTATACAAATATAATGAGGTACGAAATTTGTTGTGCGGAGCTGCATTCTCGTTCAGGTTCTGTTTTTCAGACACAACACAATCGTCCTCTTTATTTAATATTTTATTCTATATGGAACAGGGGTGTATAAATGCAAAAGTCAGCAAAAAATACCATTGTGTCGCTAAAGGATATTTTTATTAAATTCGACGGCGAGGTAATTTTAAATCATATTAACCTTGACATACACGTTAAAGAATTTGTAACAATTTTAGGTCCGAGCGGATGCGGCAAAACTACTACACTGAGAATAATAGGCGGTTTTGTTGAGCCGGACAGCGGCGATGTGTTTTTTGACGGCAAACGAATCAACGGCACTCCTCCCAACAAAAGAAACGTCAACACTGTTTTTCAAAAATACTCTCTGTTTCCTCACCTTAATGTTTTTGACAATGTAGCTTTCGGATTAAAACTAAAAAAAATGCCTAAGGATGAAATTAAAAAGAAAGTTACTCAAATGCTTGCAACAGTTGACCTTAAAGGATATGAAAAACGGGCTGTTTCAAAGCTTTCGGGCGGGCAGCAGCAGCGCGTTGCAATTGCAAGAGCGCTTGTGTGCGACCCTGCAATAATTCTGCTTGACGAGCCTCTTGGCGCACTTGACCTGAAGCTAAGAAAAAGTATGCAGCTTGAGCTTAAAGAAATTCAGCAGAAAACACAAAAAACATTTATATATGTTACCCACGACCAAGAGGAAGCTCTTACAATGAGCGACAGAGTGGTTGTAATGAACAACGGCGTTATTGAGCAGATAGGCACGCCCGAAGATATTTATAACGAACCTGTTAACGCCTTTGTTGCCGACTTTATAGGCGAAGCAAACATTTTAAACGGAACAATGATAGATGACTGCCGTGTTAAAATTCTTGGCAAAGAGCTTGAATGCGTTGACAAGGGATTTGGCAAAAACACCCCCGTAGACGTTGTAATACGTCCTGAGGATATTGAAATAACTTCTCCCGAAGAAGGTCAGCTTAAAGGCACGGTCGTAAATTCAACATTTAAAGGCGTTCACTATGAAATGAGCGTTATGTGCGGAAAGTGCGAAATTATAATTCAATCCACAAAATGCGCGGAAGTCGGAAGCGAGATAGGAATGCGCGTAATCCCGTTTAATATTCAGATAATGAACAAAATGCTTCCGTTTTATAACAATATTATAGAAGCTAAAGTCACAAACTCAAGCGAAAGTGAAAACACGTTTGAATTTATGCTTGAGGGCGAGACCATTACCGCAAAAGGCAGGTATTTTGAACCCGGCACACACGTTAAAATAACTTTGCCGCCCGAAGCGCTGTCGCTTGCCGGCAACGGCGTGGGCGACCTGAAAGATGTTTATATTGAATCGGTGGTTTATAAAGGAGAACACAACGAAATAATTCTTGAGTCTGATGAAAGAAAGTGGCTGATGACAAGTGATACGGACGAACAGGTTGCTACATATGTACCCCTTTCTTTTGACTTTTCAAAGGCCTCCTTTGAAGTTATTGACGCCGTAAAGGAGGATTAATATGAAATCGCGTAAGCCCTCCATTCCCTATATTATATGGATGGTCATTTTTACTATGATTCCAATTGTGATGATAGGATATACCGCATTTACCGACAAAAACGGGAATTTTTCGCTTGTTTCGTTTTCTAAAGCATTTCAATACACCGATGTTTTTCTTAAATCATTGTGGATAGCTCTTTTATCAACAGCAATTTGTCTGTTTATCTCCTATCCTTTTGCCTATATGATCACACGAATGAAAGCGTCGTCGCAAAACACTGTGATTATGCTTATGATGATACCTATGTGGATGAATTTTCTTCTCAGAATTTACGCGTGGGTAACTCTGCTGCAAAACAACGGTCCCATAGATATGGCGCTTTCTCTGCTTGGCATAAACGGTACATACATAGGAAATTTCTCCGCAGTTGTGCTTGGTATGGTTTATGAATATCTTCCGTTTATGGTTTTGCCTATCTATACGGTTATGAGCAAAATTGACCCGGGCCTTATTGAGGCGGCTCAGGATTTAGGCTCAAACAACTATTCAATTTTTAAAAATGTTTTGCTGCCGCTTAGCGTTCCGGGCATAATATCGGGAATAACAATGGTCTTTGTGCCGAGCGCAAGCACCTTTCTTGTTGCTCAGTATTTAGGCGGACCAAATGATATTATGATTGGTGATATTATTGACAAAATATTTTGGACCGACCAGAATACAGGCTCGGCAATTTCACTTATTCTTATGATATTAATATTTATATTCCTTATTATTATGAACTTGTTCGGCGATGAGGAGGCGATTGCATAATGAACACCAGGAAAAATAGCGTCGTCTCAAAATTATATACGGCGCTTATATTGATTTTTCTCTATATGCCTATTGCCGTACTTATTTTTTACTCTTTTAATAACGGTAAAACAACGGTTTGGAAGGGTTTTACCCTAAAATGGTATGAACAGCTGTTTAAAGACGACAATATAATGAACGCGCTTTACAATACATTGACAATTGCCGTACTCGCGTCTGTTTTTGCCACCCTGCTCGGCACTGCCGCTGCAATAGGCATTAATAATTTTAAAGGCAAAAAGCGCCTGATAATTCAGAATGTATCAAACATTCCTATTATCAGTCCCGATATTGTAACCGGAGTTTCGCTAATGCTTTTGTTTACATTTTTGGGCGTTATTTTTAGCTTTGAAATGGGATTTTTTACTGTTTTGCTTGCACATATATGTTTTTGCGTTCCGTTTGTTGTGCTCAGCGTAATGCCGCGTATTAAAAAGATGGACAAAAGCATTTATGACGCAGCGCTGGATCTGGGATGCAATCAGTGGCAGGCATTTTATAAGGTAATAATCCATGAACTCATGCCGGGAATATCCTCAGGTCTGTTAATGAGCTTTACCTACTCGCTTGATGATTTTATAATAACTTATTTTACAAGAGGAGCAAAGTTTCAAAATCTGTCAATTGAAATATATTCAATGACACACCGAAGGATCTCGCCGAAAATCAATGCCCTTTCCGCATTGCTTTTCCTTGCCGTACTGGCTATTATGCTTTTGATAAACCTGCGTGACAGACACGAAGAAAAAGTCAGAGCGCAAAAAACATAATTAATTTTAAGGGAGATTGAGAAATGAAAAAACTTATCAGCATTATTCTTATTGCAATTATTTCGGCGTCTATCACTGCCTGCCTTTCGGGATGCGGAAACAGCACCGAGGGCGAAGTTAATGTTTATAACTGGGGCGAATATATCGCAAACGGTGAAGACGGCATAATGGACGTTATTGACGAGTTTGAAAAACAGACAAACATAAAGGTCAATTACACTACTTACGAAACAAACGAAGAGCTTTACAATATGCTGAAAAACAGTAATGTAAGCTATGATGTTATAATTCCGTCAGAATATATGATAAGCAAGCTGATTAATGAGAATATGCTGCTTGAGCTTGATTATGACAACATTCCCAATTACAAATATATTATGGAGCGTTTCAAAAAGCTTGACTGTGACCCGGAAAGCAGATACACTGTTTGCTACAGCTGGGGTGTTACTGCTATGGTTTATGACAAAACAAAAGTTAAATCAAAACCCACATCATGGGACGCTCTGTGGAATAAAGACCTCAGCGGACAGATTTTAATGTTTAACAACAGCAGAGACGCAATGGCGATTTCAATGCAGCTTTGCAATATTAATCCGTCAAACTGCACCAAAGATGATATTGACAAGGCGGCCGCAAAATTAAGCGAACAGAAACCGCTGCTTAAAAAATATGTTATGGACCAGGTATTTACCGAAATGGAAAACAGCCAGGCCGCAATTGCTCCGTACTATGCCGGCGATATTGTAACTATGATGGAAAACAACAAGAATCTTGACTTCGCAATGCCCGAGGACGGCGCTAATCTGTTTTATGACGCAATGTGTATTCCAAAATGCAGTAAAAATAAAGAAAATGCAGAAAAGTTCATCAACTTTATGCAAGATCCGAAAATTGCCGCAGAAAACTTTAAATATCTTTATTACGCAACCCCTAACAGTGAGACATATGATAAATATCTTGATGAAGATATAAAAAACAACGAGCTTATTTTCCCAAGCGACGAATATCTTGACAAATGTTATGTATTCACAAACGTACCCGATGATGTTTATTCATATATGCAGGAACAGTTTGTAAAAATTCAGGCTGACTGAAAAATCAATAAATGACATTGTTTTATAGAACTGTCACAAATCGGCGGTATTGACCGCACCGTTTTGTGACAGTTTTGTTTTTTCATCTGTTTTGAATACTAAAAATATTATATTCAAATACTTTTATAGCCGCGTTTTGGCGCAATTTACTATTTTCCTGTTATGATTGACAAATCAGTAAAAAGTTATATAATAATACTGTTATTTATATGTAATTAAAAATTGTATCTTTATTTATATATTGCAGATTTTTCCTGAAATTCAAGCAGATAGGATGTATTTTATTGTTTACGATTTTCAAAGAACACAAAGGATTTTGGAAGCAAATTTTTCTGCTTGCAAAAAACGAACTCATCAAAACCTATAAAGGCGCGGTAATTGGCCCTCTTTGGGCAGTGGTAAAACCCGCATTTACAATATTTGTTTACTGGTTTGCTTTCTCCTGCGGAATTAAAGCATTGAGATCAGTCAAAGTAAACCTTGGCGGCCCTCAGCCGTTTACGATTGACTTTTTTACTTTTATGTTCATAGGTATTATACCGTGGTTTTTTATTCAGGACAGTATCACTCAGGGCGCAAAAACTCTGAGAACAAACAGGCAGTTTATTACAAAGGTCAAGTTTCCGGTTTCAACCATACTTACCTATACGGCGCTTTCGCGCTTGTTTGTCCATATGATACTTATGGTAATTATGTATGTATATGTATTGTTTATTGTCGGACCGAGCTGGTATAATCTTCAGTTCTTTTTCTATTGTCCGCTTATGTTTATATTCTTTGTGGCGCTGTCATGGTCAACGGCGCCTATGAGCGCATTCAGCAAAGACTTTGAAAGTCTTATCGTTTCAATTATGTCCGGTATATTTTGGCTTTCGGGCATAATGTATGACTCTTACAGCCTTGACTCGCCTCTTAACAAAATTATGCTTTTTAACCCCATTAACTTTTTTGTCAACGGTTACAGAAACTGTTTTCTTTATAACCGGGCATTTTTTGTTTACAAAACTGAGCTCGTTATTTTTCTTGCAGAATTTGTTTTTGTGTTTGCGCTTGGAATATTTAACTACAACAGACTCAGGAAAAAGCTTCCTGACGTACTTTAACGGGAGGTAATTTTATGGATGAACCGATTATTACCTTTAAAAACGTAAGCAAGACATATACTCTTTACAAGGACGATAAAGCACGCTTTAAAGCACTTTTTATAAAGCCTAAAAATGCAAAAACAAACAAAGCTCTTAACAATGTTTCAATGACGATAAACCGCGGAGAATCAGTGGGTATTGTAGGTGACAACGGCGCCGGAAAGTCAACGCTTCTCAAGATGATCACAGGCGTTTCATTTCCCGATGAGGGCGAAATTACGGTAAACGGAAAGGTAGCCGCCCTGCTTGAGCTTACTGCCGGATTTTCCATGGAAATGACTGGCAGGGAGAATATTTACCTAAAAGGATACATCCTCGGTCTTGAAGATGATTATATAAAACAGATCGAAGAAAAAATTATTGATTTTGCGGAGCTTGGCGACTACATTGACCAACCTGTCAGAACATACTCAAGCGGTATGAAAATGCGTCTCGGCTTTGCAATTAATGTAAACATTGAACCCGATGTTCTTGTAGTTGACGAGGCGCTCTCGGTAGGCGACGCAACATTTAAAAAGAAATGCAAAAATAAAATTAAAGAAATTATATGCAGCGGTACTACCGTTCTTTATGTAAGCCACAACGCAAGTTCGGTTGAGGAGATTTGTCCTCGTTCAATTTATCTTAAAAAAGGTACCGTTATTTTTGACGGTCCAACTGAAGAAACTCTCAAAATTTACGAAGATTCAAAAAAGAAAAAATAATTATTCGGAGATATAAAATGGTACACGTTGTTATTTTTGCGGGCGGCGTAGGCGCAAGAATGAAATCACTTGACATACCAAAGCAATTTATTAATGTTGACGGAAAGCCCATAATAATACGAACTCTTGAAAACTTTGCCGCTCACCCGCAGATAGACGATATAGTGGTTTCCTGCCTTGCTGACAAAATTGATTATCTTTGGGATTTGATCGCAAAATTTAAAACACCGAAAGTCACCTCAATAGTACCCGGAGGTGAAAACGGTCACAAAAGCATTCACAACGGTCTTGTTGAGGTTCAAAAAAACTCATCGCCCAATGACATTGTGCTTATCTGCGACGGCGTGCGTCCCCTTATAACTCATCAACTCATTACCGACTGCATAAAAACTGCGGAACGGTTTGAAACCGCCGTTCCCGTTACTCCGAGCATCGACTCCGTTTTGCAGAGCGAAAACGGACAAACCTGCTGTAAAAGTCTGCCCAGAAAACAAATGTACATCACTCAGGCGCCGCAGGGTTATACAATGAGAAAAATTATGTGGGCTCATGATGAAGCTGAAAAAAGGGGGATCACAAACCCTATCTCATCCGGTGAACTTCTTATTGAACTCGGAGAAACCCTGCACATTTTTAAAGGTGAGCGTGACAATATTAAGGTTACTACTCCCGAAGACTTAGAATTTTTACGTTCAAGATATTATTATAAAAGTTTTAAAAACTTTGCAAAAGAGGAACTTAAATATGGACTATAATGTCAAATACCATTTGCATCCCTATATATTTGAAGACGTAAAAACAATTGCAGACAGCAGCATTGACTGGCCGCGCCTTGACAACAAAACCGTGTTCATCACGGGCGGCAGCGGCTTTATAGCTTTTTATACGATTTGTGCCATATTAATAAGAAACGACCTGTACGGCGGCAGCACAAAGGTAGTTGCCCTTGTCAGAAACATAAAAAATGCCGAAAAAAAATACGGTGAGCTTTTAAAACGTGACGATTTGGAGCTTGTTGTTCATGATGTCTGCGCTCCTGTTGACTGCAAAAGAGCCGATTTTGTTATCCACGCGGCAAGTCAGGCAAGCGCATATTACTTTGAAAACGACCCTGTCGGAACAATAGACGCTAACATAACTGGAACTGCAAATGTTCTTGAATATGCAAAAAATTCCGGGGCGGAAAGCACTCTTATAGTCTCATCATTAAAGGTTTACGGTAATCTTTTTAACGGTAAAAGAGAAATATCTGAAAACGACATAGGTTATCTTGATATTAACGATTATAAAAATTGCTACGCGCAGGGAAAACGTGCGTCAGAAACACTAGCCTGCTGTTATGCAAATCAGTATGGAATGAATGTTAAAATTGCCCGTCCCGCCTATATTTACGGTCCTGCCGGAATTGATGACGACAGAGTATGGGCGCAGTTCATTGCAAATATTGTTCGCAGAGAAAATATTTTGTTAAAAAGCAGCGGGGCGGCTCTCAGAAGCTTTTGCTATGTCACTGATACCGCAACGGCTCTGCTTAAAATTTTGCTTGACGGAAAAAACTGCACTCCGTACAATATTGCGAATCCTTCAAGCGATACAACTATAAGAAATTTTGCAAAAACTGCCGTTAATGCTTTTCCGGAACTGAAACTTTCGCTCAGCTTTGCCAATGCCGAAGATGAGAAAGAACCGGTACCGTCTCCCTTTTCACCTACTCCCGAAATTCTTGACGCCTCTGCTCTTAACGGTCTCGGATGGACTGCAAAGGTTGATTTGACTGAGGGAATTAAACGCAGCGTAAAAATTGTAAGTTTGCAGAAAATCAATTAATAAGGACAAACAGAAAATGCAAATCAAAGACACTTTAAATGAGTTTGAAATTGACTGGGCATCAATGCCGACAGTTGAAAAAGAAAAATTGAATCTGCTAAAAAACAAATCAATTGTAGTATGCGGACATGAACTTGCACGCTGTTTTTGTTATGCAATTTTATATTTGAATGAAACAAAATTTTTAAATATAAAGGTCATTTTGCTTGGACAAACAAAAAAAGCTCTGACCGATTACCGCTCTGAACTGCTCTTGAGGAATGACTTTGAGTTTATTGACTTTAATTCTGTTAATGAATTAAAAGAAGCTGATTATATAGTTTATACGGGTCTTTGCAGCGAAATAATAAATCCCTCTGCAAAGATTTTTACAGATGAAATTCTTGCTGCAAAAGCAATTGCCAAAGCGGCAGCAAAAACCAATGCAAGGACTGTAATGCTCAGCGACAGCAGGGTTTACGGCAACGCAAAGCATTACAGAGTATATTCCGAAAATGAATACAGCTTTGCTGAGCCCGCGTCTGTTGATGATTTTGATGTTCAATTGCTGCGCTCGACAGAAACATTTTTAAGCTGCTGCAAAAAATCCGGTAATTTTTCTCTTACAATTCTTCGTACAGGCATTGTTCTGGGCGCGTCAACAAAACTGCAAACCGAATTTGATAATGTGTTCGCAAGCATTGCAAACAAAGAAAGCTGCACGTTGATAAACTCGGACAACAAATACTCATTTGTATATATAACCGATGTGTTCAGGGCTATTGTCTATGCTATGAACACACTTGAAACAAACACGACATATAATGTAACAGGCATTAACTCAACCGCTTCGACCGGGACGGTTGCCGCAATTCTGCACGATATTTACGGAAATCGCGCTGATATTACACTTAAAGGCAAAGGAGAACTGCGCGCCTGTGCCATAAACGCAAATAAAATTTCCTTTTCCGGCTGCAAGCCTCAAATCAACTTTGAAACTGCTCTTGAGCTATGTGTAATGAGCCGAATGACAGAAGACAGAACAATGCGTCTGCCCCACTCACATGACGGCAGAATGAGTTCAATTCAGAAAATCCTGCTTGCTTATCTGCTTGAAGTTGACCAAATTTGCAAAAGGCACGGCATTAAGTATTTTCTTGGCGGCGGCACACTGCTGGGAGCTATAAGGCACCATGGTTTTATTCCGTGGGACGATGATGCAGATATAATGATGCTGCGTGAAGATTACGACAAATTCTGCAAAATAGCAGAGAGTGAAATGCCGAACTCAATGACTTTTCAAACAAACGAAAATGATAAAAACTGTTTTTACGAATTTGCAAAATTTCGTCTTAACGGCACAACCTTTGCAACAGGTTTTTCAAAAGAACACACAAAAATGCATAACGGACTTGCGTTTGATATATTCTGTCATGACAAAACCGCCAATTCAAAATTAGGTCAAAAGCTTCATCTTAAAATGACGCTTTTTACCCGCGCGCTTGTATTTAATAAATGGAACCGCCGAAAGGCTGAAAACGGCAGTAAAATTCAATCTTTAATCACTAACTTTTGCAAAATCATTTTCCCTTTAAGATTCAGTCTTTGGCTTGAAAGAAAGACTTTAAAGTTCTTTAAAGGCAAAAAAAATGCAAAATACCTATATGACGGTATGGGAAGAAATATTTACAACGGGAGTTTCCCGATTGAATATCTTAATGAAGTTATTTATGTTGACTTTGAAGGTCATAAACTGCCTGTTCCGAAGGAATATGATAAATACCTTACGTTTTTATACGGTGACTATACGGAGCCTGCCCCTCTGAGCACCCGTCTTGGCTGTCACGAAATACAGCTATGCGATATTGGTAAATATGACGGATTTGAATTGACGAAACATTAATTCAAAATGTAAAATAAAAAATTGACTTTTATTTGTATCTCTGATATAATGATTAAGTTATTCTCCATCATAACTACTTTCTTTCTGTAAAATAAAGAATAAAATTTAAATTTGCGGGCGTGGCGGAATTGGCAGACGCGCTAGATTTAGGTTCTAGTGTCAACCGATGTGCAGGTTCAAGTCCTGTCGCCCGCACCATATCGAGTGTTTATAACGGATTTAAGTTATGGACACTCCCTTTTTTATAAGCTTTATAATAAAAGTTTGTGTAACAAATAGAGTTCACAGAAATAAAAATAAAAAGAAAAAAAGTAGAGCATATTTGAAAAAATCCGTTTAAACAGAATTGACAAGAAATCTGAAACGGAGGATCAAATATGCTCTATAAATATTTTACAGAAAAACTAATAGGATTGAATGAACGGCATCGTCAATTTTATGTGCTGTATGAGCCGACTGACCGTCACAATCTTTTCTTTTTATCGCCGATTACTAACAGCTTTACCAAGGGATGTAACAACAAAATCAAAGTCCTCAAGCGTAATGCTTACGATTACCATAATTTTAAACGTTGTTTCTAAATAATTTTTACTATATTCTAAATTTATTATGTATGCATCTATGTTTTTTTCAGGTTTGGCGTTAGTAGGTACGTATAAATTAATGCCTCTTACCTGATTGAGTAATAAACTTTAATATAATTATTTGAATTTGAAAATATATCATAAGCAACATTAGCAAGTACATATTGACAATATGATGCATTTCTAGACCCCTATAAAGTTTACTATCACCAAATATACGATGAATGTCTATCGAAAATTCTTAATCTATTTTATCTATAAAAATATAAACCGTTTGATGTATACTATACAATACTTCCAAGAAAGCACTTGTACGTTTTAAAATATCACTTAAATATTTTCTACTTAAGCAAATCAAATGATTAATATAAACACTAGGTCTAAAATTATCATTTCTTAAATCTAATTAATTTTTAGTAATCTTCAGCATCATCAATCCAAACACACATTACTATCAACCCATAATCTCTATAAATTCATAATTTTTTTATTAAAACATAATTACATATTTATCCAATAGATTTATACTTGCAAATCCACGAAAACATTTCAACATTTGTAAAAATATATTTTTTAATTCCGTTTCCTTTTTAAAAAATAAGGTATGCCGTCAAAGAACTCTATTAATTCCTCAAATGCTGTCTGAGGCAATTCTTCAACATAGCTTTCATAATTTATTCTTTTAGATTCGGTGAAACCAAAATAATCATGTCCTCTTATATTAGTCTTTATCCAATCAAGATTTTCTTTTGCATTAGCAATTTTTGAAACGTATTCACTTTCAAATAAATCAATTCTTTCCTGTGCATTTTTATTTTGATCTCTGAAATATTTTAAACATTTATCTTTATTCTCATCTAATTTATTTTTAAGCCTTTCATACACTAGATCTTCACTATCATATATGTTACGACTTACAAGTAACTCTGGAGAAAATAAATAACCTTCAATAGAGCTAAATTTAGTAATATACGTTTTTGAGATTGCTTTTGAAGCAAATTCACTGTCAATATTACTATTTAATTGATTCTCCAAAATTTCTTTAACCATGACTTCTGACTTTGTATCTGAATCTAGTATTATTGCAAATTCATCACTCATTGTGGTTTTTTCTAAGAACCTTAATGTTGCATAAAATCCAATGTTTTTGCATGATTTTGTATCAATAATTGATAATTTTTCCAAGTCAATATCGTAGTATTTATTTAAAACAAACTCAATTATAGTCTTATCATCTGGTCCCTCTACAAACAATATAAAATCCGTATTTAACACATCTTGGCTAGAATATCCTATTTCCGTTAACACATCCTCAATAGTTGTATTTTTAACAATACTACAATAGTTTCCTTCATCCAACTTAACCTTTCTTATATTTTGCGTACTAAACTCTCGCAACATTATTGGTGAATGTGTTGTAAAAATCACTTGATTATTCTCTGCAATTTCAGATAGCGTTTTAGCCATAGACTTTTGCAATTGAGGATGTAAATACAGCTCAGGTTCTTCGATAATAAAAATTGTATGTTTAGCACTTATTGCTTGATACGACTGCAATAAAGTTAAAATATAAACGCTACGAACACCTGCACCAACATTTGAAAGTTCAACCTCGGCATTAAGTGCAGGATCAAACAATTTTGTAATAATTGAAAATGACTTATCTATATTACTTGTTGCTTTAATATTTACCTTAAAACCATTTTGATAATTTTTAGCAAACCGTTCCGAAATACTACTAGTAAACTTAGCAGAAGTGCTTTTTGTTTTATAGTTAATAAGTTTTTGTAGTTCTTCAATACTTAATTCCATCGGTGCTTTTTCATCAATTTTGCTTATACAGTTTCCATCGCAATCATCTATGTTGCAATTATAACAACCAATTTCCTTATTACTAAACAGCTCTGATTTTAATATTGTATTAAAAATATTTGAAGTAATTGTTTTTGCCTTCCCTGTTTCCTCTTCAACAAAATTACGAGAGTCATCAATAAAAGCAACTGAAGGTAACAAATATACAATATCTTTATTTTCAGTATATTCAACTTTTGCAGTGTTTCTTTTGAAAACTAATGATGCGTGTATTAATCCTTTAGAAATACTAAATTTTTTATAAATAGCTTTAGTCCATATAGTCTCAAAAGTATCTCTTGTAGATGCATCTTCTGATAATCCTGAATTTATAGCTTTGTTTCTCATATTTTTAAAATCAGAAAATGTTTTATCTTCAAAAAATGTTTCGTTTTTAACATCATTATACTCAGTTGCAGTTGAAGGAACTTTTGCAAAGCCAATTTTGTTGTCTAAAAAGAAATCAAATATATAGTTTTCAGCACATTCTAAAACTACATCAATCTCAAAATCGTCAAAATTCTTATATATATCTTTTTCCTAAGGTGTATAGTCACCAAAAAATGTTCTGATAGCAGTTAAAAAGGCACTTTTTCCTGCATTGTTTTTACCAATAAGGACTAATGTATTATCAATATCTCTAATTATCTGATCTTCAATTCCGCGAAATCTTTTTATATGTATTTCTTTTAGTTTCATAATATCTTTTGCCTTTCTTTATATACTATATCTTATCTAAATATTTACACAATACTTGAACATTAGGTATGTCTTTCCACAAATTATAATCACCAATAACAGCAATTCTATATTTTGCTCTTGATACTGCAACATTAATAATATTTGGTTTCTCTCCTACCCAACGGGCAGCGCCAATACCTGTTTGATTATCACAACCCAATACAAGTATTACTTCGTTGGCCTCTTTACCTTGAAATGTATGGACAGTACCACAATGTTCTTTTATCCATTCATCTATATTTTCGTTTTCAATATATTTAGACTGGCTTAAAACCGAACGCATCATTTTTCTTAAGTTATCTGCAACTTGTCTAAACGGGGTAATAATGAATAGATCCGGAAACCCATTAAAAACTTCAACAGATTTAACAAACATTTTTTCTGCAAAATCAATCTGATTTCTTACAGTATGATCCTTATTTCCGTTTTCTCTGCCCTTAATATCAAACCATACTGAATAATCAATCGCAAAACGAGTATTTTCCTTTGGCTCAGGAGATTTTAAAAACATTTTGCTTTCATATGCAATCTGATTCGATATATTAAACATCGGATTTATACAGCGCCTATGAACAACCAACGGACAACCAAGCCAAATTTGTTCTCCGTTAATATTTCTATAACCACCATATTCATTCATCTGATCAGCAAGCATTTGAACAGAAATTTCTGGTATTCTATAATACTCCGGAATATTATATTCATCTGCAAAACGCTTAACTAATTCTTTTGGCACAGTTAGTACAGGTTCAACTTGCAACGGATCACCGACTATAATAGCTCTTTGTGTTCTCCATAAAGCACCTAAAGCACTCTGAGGAGTTGCTTGTCCTGCTTCATCAATAATTAGTAAGCCCAGTTCTTCTTGCTGAATATTTGATAAAAATGATTCTACTGATGCAAAAGTAGTAGAAACGACTGGTATCACTAATAACAAAGTATTAAGTAATTCTCCATATGAATTTACACTATCTTTATTTGTGTACTTTCCATCCCACAAAGCTAATAGTCTTTGTAAGTTTTGCTTTACACACTTACTTGTTAATACGAATGACTTATTAAGTTGGAGAGCCTGATAAAACAATTCTTCTCTAAGTTCGTTATATTTTTCATATACCCAAGGACAACTCTCTTGGGATTTTTCATTTTTGCCAATATTCTCCCAAAAACTATCGTCTGCCCAATTTTCCTGAAAAACGCTTTTTTCTGATTCTATCTTTTTTTCATTAGCATCAATTTCTTTTTGAACGCTCTCCAGCTTTATTTTACAATTACGTAGCTCATCGCTGATAATGTCTATCTCTTCCTTAATCTTATAGCAAACTCCCTTTTGTTCTGAAATTTGAAGTATAATCTCTTCTTTTTTTAAATTAAGATTTTTCCATTCATTTACTATCTGATTACGCTTTAAAATTTTCGAAAATATCCTTTGAAATAAATTTATATTTGAAAACAAAAAACCAATTCGGTCATTAACTGAATTTAAGTTGTTAGTTAATTTGCTTAATTTATTGTTTTCACAATCTAAATTTGATTGCTTCTCGGATAATCTTGTTTCAGTTTGATTGTAATCATTCAATGCTATTTGATATGTTAAAATGAGTTCCGACTTTTCATTTATTAATGATTGAGCATATGAAATTCGTTGTCTTTCTTTCAGAACATTTTTTAGTGCTGTATTAAAGTTATTGCGTGCTCTATCCCAATCTGATATGTACTTATCATAATAATGTTTGAGCGTAATTCCATCTTCAGCCCACCAAAGACGCTCTTTTAAATCACTCAGATTGCTCTTTTTCCCTAACTTCGCAGAAACAAGTCCCCAAGCAGGTTGTCCGATAAGTTTGCTTGCAACATCAGAAAAATAGATATCATCTAAATTACCATCTGCTTTTCCGGAAAATCTTCCGGTTCTGTCTTTTGATATAGCTTTGGGAAGTTCTAAAGAAATGATTTCAACAGCCGCATTATTATTTGATGCAACCAAAATTCCATATCTTTTTAGTCTTTTATCTATGCAATAATAAGAACAATTATATTGGTCACATGGATTTTTAAACTTAGCTATACTAAATGCTTTATCGGGAATATCAAATTCAACTAATATCTTCGCTCTTTCTATAATATTAGATACAACAATTTCTTTTAATAATGTTGTTTTTCCTGTTCCTGGTGGTCCATTAATTGAAAAAATATCTTTTTCTCCGCATGTACAGATATTGATACCTATTTGTTGCATTAATGAAGGATTATATATTGATGGCCAAGCTCCCAAAGGAAATTTTTCAGCAGTAATCCATTTTTTCATTTCCTGAACATCTGTATCAATGCATTTACGATTTTTTACATTTTCTTTTTGATTCCCGGCAAGAACATATTTATTTATTTTTCTATTAGAATTATCAAGTACTCTTTTAATATCATCAAGATAAAAGCTCTGAAACAACTCAGTTGATGTATCAACATCTGTAAAACTTCCGTCATTTTTTCTATACTGCGGTTTCTTTCGAGCCCATAAATAAAAATCTGGAAGTTCATTGGGCAGCTTCAATTTACTATTTATCTCATTAAATATCACATTTAAGGTAGATTCATCAACAGGTAATTTATTATTATCCTGTTTTTTTAATATCAGTGTATCCATAGCATTTTGAAACACTTTAACATCATCCGGATTTAATTCTGCGTTAATAGAGCCAGATAATACAATCTTAGAAACTGCCCACACAAAGCTTGAAACCGAAAATGAATTCGGAATATAAAAACCTTTTTCATCTACTTTAAAAGCAAATATACAAGTAATGGAATTATCCGTCTCAATACTTTCCTCTTCAGAAATATTAATTTCAGCTAACATCCATTTTATTAAATCTATTGACTTTATCTTACCAAAGTACAAATCATAACTATATCTTATTTTTTCGTTCTTTTGCTCTTTTAGCCACGGCAACTTAACTTTATTTAAATTTATATCCTTTTTAATGTCTACTGGCCAACACGGAGTAAAATATTCAATTTTGTACCAGTAATTTAAAATATTGTTAATCATTTAAAACTCCAAATTTTTAATATAAATATGTATTGTAAAAAATACAATCAAATTTTTGAACAATTCTAATTCTAATATTATTTTAAATTAGTTGCCATTAACACCTTACTTGCTATAAAAAGCAATTGGATCTTTTTATTTATGTTTTGAAAATCTTAATAAAGGATAACTTTAAATTATATAATAAATAATATTGTTCCGTTATGCATCATTGTTAATGTTGTGATTTCAATTTGATCTTACTAATCAAAATATTTTTTTGTCCATAATTGGGCTTCTATATATTGGTGTTTAGGATGTAAATATTTGTATATTTTATCAATTTCAGAAAAATTATTAGTGTACAAGTCAATAATGCTTTTTTTATCATAAATATTATTTCTTATTTGTTTTGAAAAATAAACAGCAATACTATCTCCGATGGTGAAAGTAATGTCTGAAAATTGAATATTTTCTAAATCTAACTTAAGCATTTTGGTTTCAGCGCCAAAACCCACATTCATTAAATGATTCTCACCTAATACAAAGTACCATGGTGAAGTTTCAGAAGTTTCTATTCCCAGTTTTCGAGTATTATAATATAGCCATTTTTCTGTTAGTAGGCGTCTTTGATAATAAAATTCAAAATTTCTAAACCTAGAAAGAGCACTGCCGTTTTTACAAGATAAAAACTTCGCGATAATATTTCTTTCTTCTTCTGAATATTGAGTAATTCGGGATAACCCAGGGGTATTATTTGGATAATAGTGTGTTATGTACATAATTTTAATTAATTCATTGAGGTATTGTTATGGTGGATTTATTTGATAGAAAAAATGAAAGAAAGCAAATACATGATATATTAGAAAATAAGGATATAACATCGCCTTTTTTCGTTTGGATTGAAGGAGTTAGTGGAGCTGGGAAAACTCAATTTCTAAAATACTTAATTGAAAAGACAAACATATTTGTGTTTAATTTTTCTGATGGTGAAGAAATGTATAAATGCGATAAAATCAACATGAAAAATGAGTTTTCTTATATTTCAAATGTAGTTTTTAAGATTCTCAAAAACTATCCGTATAAGTTCCAAAAATTCTTACAAGAATATTTTGATGATCAAAATAGGATTACATTTTTAGACGCTAGCTGCCTTATCTTACCACAATTAAAAATCTTTACACCAATAAAGGATTTAATTAAAACAAAATATGATGACATCACGCAGTCTCAAAATAATGTTACTGATAAACTTATAAATACGCAGCTTATTGATTTTTTTTCTGATATTATTATTTATTATCTTGAAAAAATTGATTCACAGATAAAACATTTTCTTTTTTGTATTGATGATATGCAATGGATTGATCATTCGTCACTAAAGACCTTAAATAGCGTGTTTAAGAAGGTCGAAAAAGGGAATTATAGATTTATATTATCTATGGCAATTACAATACGTAATTCGAAAAGCTTAACTACAGAAGAACTGGATAATTACAATTCTATATTTAAAGTCGTTGAGAATAGTTTTAATAATATACATACTGTTGTTATTAATAACTTTGATTTAAAAATAACAAGAGATCTTATTATAAGTAAAAGAAGATGGTT
This sequence comes from uncultured Clostridia bacterium, assembly GCA_947623205.1. Lineage (GTDB taxonomy): Bacteria > Bacillota > Clostridia > Oscillospirales > Acutalibacteraceae > Ruminococcoides. The sequence goes on along the minus strand of CANQGM010000013.1, from coordinate 19,412 downwards.
TTTGGAAGAGAATATACAAAAAATTTATCAATTAACTAATGGAAATCCATTAGAATTAATACAAACTTTAAGGTTTTCAGATTATGAAATAAAACGTTTAATAAATTGTAAATACGTTCAACAATCATGTCATATAGATAAAACATATTTCACTCAAGAGATGATTTTTAGTCTTTATAAAGAAAACAGTTATTTTATGTTAATAATAAATATACTTTCTATTTTAGATTGTGATATTCCTATCCAAACTATTGCTAAAATTGCAGAATTAATTTCAGATAAAGTCTATATTCAAAAGTTTTATATTACTGATTATTATCATGCATTAAAAGACTTGTTAGATAAAGAAATAATAAAAGAGTCAATAGATGGAATATCAATTTCACATGATTCTATGAAAAATATCGTTGTTGAGTATATACAGAGTACCGGAGAATACTCTGAAATTGTAAAAATTATTTCAAATTATCTTTTAAACGAAAAAACATTAAAGTTTTCTAAATTAAAATCAAATATTTATTTCTCACTTAAACTATTAAAAGATGTTGATGCATATAAAGCATTTAAATTATTTTTGGATATTATTAGCAATAAAGAACTAACTTTAACTGTTGAAATCTATGAAATAGGTGCGGAATGCTTTTGTATGTGTATTTCAAATTTGGAAATTGATATTATTAATACTGTTGTTGATAAGATTTTACCTACCTTATTAAATGCAGGTAAACTTAGATTGGCAAAAAAAGTTTCTGAATATATTTTTAATCTTAAAAAGAAATTGTCAGAGGAAAGGTGCATTAAATATTTGTATTACTACATTAAAGTGCTGATTGAAATGAGTATTTTAGTTTCAAGTGACAATAGTATATCAGCAACTGTTTTGTTTAATGAGCTAAAAAGAATTAACATTGATAACAATGATAAAAAAATACAAATTCTTTTGCTAGGCATGTCACTATATGAACACTTATTAGATTTTAATACAATAAATGCTCTTTATAACTCTGCTAATTTAACACTAAAATCTGCAAATGATATATCTTATTTTACACTTTCTAAATTTTACAGAAACAAAGGATTGATATTATCACATAGGTTGCTTACCAATGATTATAAATTAGCATATAAATATTCAAAGAAAATGTCTTTTAGTTTAGATAAACAAATTATGAATGGTACAACATTAAATAATTTAGGATTATCATATTTTTATAGTGGTTGTATAAATAAAGCTATAATATGTTTTTCTGCTTCTCTGCAAATTTTGAAAAATATTGGATGTGAAACGGCAAGAATACTTAATAATGTTTCAATTTGTCATTATATGTTAGGAGATATAAAATCAGCCTATCAGAAAATTTCGGAAGCACTTGCTGAAGATTTGGAAGGAAATTTTATTAGCACCACAATACAAACAAACTACGCATTAATATTGTATCAGTATGGTGATACTGAAAAAGCAATTTCAATTTTGGAGGATTTAATAAAAATTTATTATTCTGGAAAAAATAAATGTTCTGATGAGGTTGTATATAGTGCAGCTTTATTAAACAGAGCATATATTCACATACAAAATCAAGAGTATTTTGCAGCTATTAATGATGTAAAGGAATCCAAAAAACAAGTTTACAGATATGAGCATGAATTACAGCAAAAAAAGAGAGATGAAATGATAAAATATTGTCTTTGCTGTGAAAATATTATTCAAGAGAATTCAATAGAGTTAGATTTATATGATATATCTAAAAATATTTTTAAAAAGCCGTATTCTCTTATGCCATTTGCTTTTTATGTTATTTAAAGTATTTTAAATAAATACCAGCTCGTATATTAAGCCCTTTTTTAGCTTGCCAAAAATACTTTGCTCCCTGATGATAATCAATTTCTTTTGATAATTCATTAGTTCTCGGTAATGGACTTAGAATAATAACATTTGGAGAAAAATAGTTCTTTAATATATGATTGTTAAGCATATAATGATTTACGGGATAAATATCATAATATATCTCTCCTATATAGACAACATTTATATGCAAAAGTTTTCCTGAGTTGATCAAATCATCCCATGAAGAAAATAATTGAACAGAAACATTATTCAACTGTTTTTCTATATTTTCCTTAATTGTATCACCCTCTTGGCACAGAATTATAACTTCTATGTTTTCCCATAAGTTTAAACCTAATAATAATGAATTTATTGTTCTTTGGTTTGGTGTACCAATAATTAATAATGACATATTAGAAACTCTTCCTAATAATTTATTAATTGTGTATAAATCAAGTATTGCTTGAGTGGGATGTTCCTGCTTACCACATCCTGCTGAAATTACAGGTACTTCGGCGGATTCAATAAACTGTTTCATCTCTTCTTCGTTATCAGATCGCATAACAATTAAATCGCAGTAATTACTTATTATTTTTGCAAAATCATCCATTGATTCATAATAAGGATAGCCGCATCTTATGTCTTCTCTGTTATTGCAGCCTAAATAACTTCCGCCTAATTTTACAAAAGATGATTGAAAACTAAATTGTGTACGTGTACTTGATTGAAAAAAGAAAGAACCTAAAACATAACCTTGCAAAGGAAGTTTGTGTTCAGAAAAAACTTTACTTGAATAATCCGCTAAATCAAAGATTTCAAGAATTTCAGATTTACTTATATCATTTATAGAAATTAGATTTTTACTCAGCATGTTTATTACCTAATGATAATTTAAAGTTATCTTATACATGTGATTACCAGTCACTATTAATGTGTTCATTGCAGCAATAAATTAATTCTCATGATGGGCACAAACAAATCACTGTATAAGATAAGTTATCTAAAATGTTTCCTCTGGTGATATTATATCACAGTTCAACAAGTTTTTCAACTTTTATACTATTTTTTACATATAGAAATTTATTGTCATTTTTTGTGTAAAATAAATAAAAATACACTATTCTCATAAATAAATAATATCTCGCTTTTAAAACTTAAACTAATATAAATATTACTCTTATATGGACATAGCTTTTTTAATGTTGCATAATTATTTTATCAATTATACAAGGAGTTAATGTGAAATGGACTGCAAATACCAATTAAATAATTTAATTGCTACATATCAATCTTTCTGCATATCAAGAAAAAATCTCAATTCAAAAACGGTTAAAGCATATTCGATTGATTTAAAGCAATTTACTGATTTCGTATTTTTAAAGGATATTCAATGGAATACTAAAAAATCCATAGAGGAATATATTGATATATTACATAACAAGTATAAGCCAAAAAGTGTTAAAAGAAAAATTGCATCACTCAAAGCTTTCTTTCACTATCTTGAAATCGAAGAAATAATCGAAACAAATCCATTTCACAAAATTCAGGTTAAATACAAAGAACCGTTTATTCTGCCTAAAACTATTCCTCTTAATCTTATAGAGCAAATTATCAAATTTGCATATGCAGAGCAAAATAATTGTACAACCCTTTACTCAAAAAGAATTGCAATCCGCAACACACTAATTCTCGAATTGCTATTTGCTACCGGTATGAGAATATCGGAGCTCTGCTCTCTGACTTTGGACAGCTTGGATTTATCAAATTACGTCATTAAAATCCACGGCAAAGGTACAAAAGAACGTCTTATACAAATTTGCAACAAGAATATACAAAACCTGATTAATCAGTATTGCAAAGAGTTTCAGTTTGAGCTATCATATAAAAACTTTTTCTTTATAAATAGACTCGGCAACCGTCTTTCTGAGCAATCTGTCCGAAATATGATTACAAACTATACTGATAAAGCAAGAATTTCGCTACATATCACTCCACATATGTTCAGACATTCATTTGCAACTTTATTGCTTGAAGAAGATGTTGATATCCGCTATATTCAACAAATGCTTGGTCATAGCTCAATCACCACAACGCAGATTTACACTCATACGAGTATCAATAAACAGAAAAGTATCCTTACGGTAAAACATCCGAGAAATAAAATTGATATTGGGATATAATAAAAGCCTTGCAAGCTTTTTAACTCACAAGGCAATCAGAATACTTTATTCATTTTTATCAAAATCATTTTCTATTATATCGGAAATAAGATTTGAAAAATCAACAGCATTTTTTGAAGTAATAACAGGTTTTCCGATTCTTTCCTCAATATCTTTTAGTGCATTTCCGGCGACTTTGCCGCCCTCTTTTGCAACACTTCTGTTTTCAGAAAAGATTGAGGATTTTTTGGTTCTATCCTAAAAAAGCAGACAAGTATGATATAATAAAAACAATAAAAAACATACAGGTAATGAGATAAAAAATGTCAGGTAAAACACCAAAATACACCCCGGAATTTAAGCAAGCAATTGTCAATTTGTATCACTCAGGAAAGACATTGGTCTATAGTCAATATTTATTAATAAAATAAAATAGAATTAAGATAGAAAAAGCCGCATAGGAAAGCCGTTTTTAGCTTACCTATGCGGTTTTGAGTTGGCTCCCCTAAACTGTTTATATCCGAACTCAATTCCGATTTTTCAAGATCAGAAAAAGTAATAATTTTCGTTCCGTCCTTATAATTGAATGTGATAATCATTTTGTCGTCGTACAGGAATATCACATTCACGAAACTGTCAATCAATCGCCGCCGATGCTCCAATTTGTTTGTATCCAGTTTTCGGAACCGATGAAACCAAAATACGATCTGGTCTTTGATAAGCATCGGTCTTGCCATTTTCTCTTTGCCGATCTGAACTAATAACTCGCTTTTTCTTGATTCCAATTCATCCATTCTTTGTTTTGTAGATGGAGTGATAATTCCCTGCTGTATGGCATTCAGCATATTTTCAATACCCTTTTCCGTCTCCTCCAACTGTTGCTGTAACAAGGGAATAACAGTATTATCTTTGCCTTGTATTTCAAGCACTGTATCCGCTAAATATTCAATCAGTTCATCATCAAATATGATTTTTCGGATTTGTTCTATCACATAGTCCTCAATCCACAGCTTCTTTACCGTCTTTTTATCACATCCACGATGATACTTTACGCCCGGGCACTTATAATAACGGTAAGTCGTTTCATTACGGCTTGTCCCGCTTTCGCCGGCCATCATGCTTTTACATTTGCCACAAAACAATTTCGTAGTCAATAAGTATTCGTCTTCTGCCTTATGTTTGGCAGGAGCTTTCTTATTCGCTGCCATTCGTTCTTGCACTCTATCGAAAAGTTCTTGTGATACAATGGCCGGAACACCGTTGGGAATCACAATATCTCTGAATTGGTACTCACCGATATATTTTCGATTGTGCAGCATACTTGTGATCGTGTTGATCGATATTTCCGTCCCCCCGTTTTGTACGAATCCCTCTCGCGTTAAATTTTCGCGCAATATCTTTCATGGTAGATCCTTCGGAATACATCGTAAAAGCCTCAACCACAATCGGTGCCATGACGGGATCTATCTTATAATGCAAATCTCCATCTGCCGTATATCCGATCGGCAGAATCCCACCATTACTTTTACAGGAAAGAGCATTTTCCGTCATGCCGCGCAATGTTTTCTCTGCCAGTTCAACCGAATAATACTCCGCCATTCCTTTAAGCAAAGATTCAAGTAAAATCCCCTCGGCGCCTTCCGATATTGCTTCTGTCGCGGAGATGACCTTCACTCCATTTTTACGAAGCATCGCTTTATAATGCGCGGAATCGTATCGATTACGAGCAAAACGGTCGAGTTTCCATACAATGACAACATCAAATATCCCCTTGCCGCTTTCCTTAATCATCTTTTGAAAATCAGGGCGGTTATCCGTCTTTGCCGATAACGCACGGTCAATATATGTACCGACGATCTGAATATCATTCTTTTCTGCGAATGCTTTGCATTCCCGCAACTGGCCTTCGATTGACTCCTCGCGCTGATTATCTGAAGAATATCGCGCATAGATTACGCCGGTCATAGTATCGCCTCCAATCATTGTTTATACAATCCTTGAATTTTCCAAGGTATCAAAGTCCAACATCCATTCCCACGCCAAGGATATGCAATTCTATCATTTTCATCTTGATATGCACAGCCGAACTCCAACGGCTCGGAAAATGTTGCATCTCCTGTTTTCCACTCAGCGTGTACTAATATCCTTGATAATGTGCAACCTCTTTCTTCTATTTCTCGGATCTCAAACGAAATTAGTTCTTTTGAGCCAAACATTTTTCTACATTCACCAGCACGTTTCTTATCTGAACTTTCATATGAGAAAATATTCTTAAAAAGACGTGAAAGCTCTCCATAGTTTTTCTTTTTCCACGCAGTAAAAGATGCTACTATTGGGACAATGTAGGGATAATTTTCGCATTCACCTATTGTCGGTGTTGCTGAAATATCTGTTCCAATAAAAACTTCTCGTCTTTTCCAATTGTTTATCTCTTCGCGATCAATGGCATTTTGCTGCATCTTTTTTATAGATTCCGAGATTGGCGGCGGATTAGTTTCTTTTTCATACTTTTCTTTTCGTTTTTCTTCGCTGTCTTTCATATTCATCCAATCAGCTACAGCAAACATTAAAGCTATGCATTTACAAGAGACATATTCATTTCCATAGTTAAGATCACGACCATGTAATATGCCATTCCTATATGGAAGACGAATTTCTTCATGGCTTGTCTTATTTCTGCCCTTATTAAATATTGATTTTAGTTTTGTTAATCCATAGCTACAACCCACCAAGCAATCCCATGCAGTCACATCTGTTCCTTCGGCAAAGAACCCCTTACTTTTAGTATAATCATTTACTGCACCATCAATTATGATTAAAAATAACGGAACACTCGCATAATATCTTCCGGAAAAATGATCGTCAAAAGCCTTCTGAATTAAGTCATAGCGTTCCATAAAAGGTTTGGCCTTTGCTTTGAGCCAATGAATAATATTCTTTACATCATTGTTGTAATATTCAAGTAATACCTGTTCACCGGCGTCAATTCCATCTTTTTCAAATGCTTTATTTGCACGCTCTATAAGCATAGTACTCATAGAATCATATGCACACCAACCATACTCGGAAAAATAAGTATTAAACGAATCTATCATTTCACTCATATGTTTTAATTGCATTTCTATATTCTTTAATTCCTGACGTTTTTCCTTAGGCAAAAGCCAAGAAATCCATCTTGCGGTTTTTATATCATTTTGCAGTTTATTTAAACTATGTAAATTATCATCCATATTACAGCTCCTTTTGCTTTGATGCCTTAATCAATTCGCTCCTCCGCAAATAATTTACCATTATATATTCCTCGTCGTTATTATCTGCAATCTCATATTCACCATTACGATACATCTTCCTGCATAAATTTTCTCATAACAAATACTCCTTGATATCACCAACAAACTGATTGCCGCAGCGGGCGAGTTCTCCGAGGACGCGGTCAATGCCCTGTTCCGTCTGAAATCAATTATCCCTTGTGATCCCTAAGCAAACAACGGGGTAAACAAAAAACTTTGTATCGGGGAAGGCGAGACTATATAGCATCAGACAGCGCCGCGCGTGAAACGCCTTACAAACGATGATAGCTGTTTTTATCGCAAGGCCGTTATCATCGACGACTTTTTTTGAAAAAAACGCGTTGTCACGAGTATGACCTGACGTGTTTTCTCCTATGATCGCATTGGCAGGCACACCGTTTTTAACAAACACATCCGTAAAGAACTCACTGTCGGATTGATAGTCGTCATTGTATATATCTGCCTTTGAGCGAACACCGGGCCATTTATCCCGTTTAACGCTAACTCCACCTGACGGAACAAGCCATTTTGCATACCCCTTGCGATAAAGCTCAGCAGCATATTCAGGTTGTTCAGGATGGGAACCACCAGGCAGAAAAATAGCATCCACCTTTTGCGGTTTGTCTTCTATGAATATGAAGTTTGTTATGTCATTTATAATGCGGTTATTCATATTGTGGATACCTTTTCTTAAATTCCATATCGGCTTTTTCTGTAAAAATCTTGGGTGTGGAAATTCTGTTATCAAGACCGATGTTTTCCCAAGTGGCAGTCCAAATCAAATATGGTTTTAATGGGAGTTTATCTTTAACTTTCAAGTGCGCCCCGTCACGTACAGCTAAACCGTCTTCAACAATTTTCTTCATATCAAAATAAAGCCTTGCACCGGTTAGATATTCGGCGTTGCCATCCATAATAATTTTGCCTCGCTGTTTTGAGTTAACAACAAGCTCGCCTGCAATGTTTTTACCGAACATAATATAATCGCTAAAATCTTTTGGATCACCAAGAGCACTGCCAATAGGCTTTTCTTCGGCTATTGTTTTTTCGGCTTTTAAAACATTCCAGCTTTTAAGGCAACCGTCTTTTTGTATTAAACTCCAACTCTCAAGAGATGTACTATGTACGGTATATATCTGTTCATCTTCTCTTAAAATTGGTTCATCGAAACTATGATCTGCGTATTTTTCTTTAGCAGTTTTAAGGTCAGCTTCACTAATAACAAGAATCATATTTTTGTTCTGTTTAGTGTTGAATTCAATAAAATCGCAGACAGACATCTCCCAACCATCAGCAAAACAACTGAATTCTATACTATAAACGCAACCGTTAAAACTGCCAACCATCAATTTGTATTCTTTACTATCGGTAAGTTTCCAAATTATCCAAGAATCATCATAAGGTTGGTTAGTAATTGGGTTTATGCCATTTTCAATAAAGTCATCAAGTCTATATATCATAATTACTTCCTTTATTGTAAATATCATTTATTTTAATTTCTACCACACAAGCGGATCGGTCGCAAAGTAAAGATAGGGCTTCCCATGTTTTCGGGCTCTTGAAAATATAGGCATCATCGCCAAGCCAATCGGAAAGCAGTTCTTCAGCGCGACCTTCGTATTCATCTTTCAGACCGGGAACGCCAATTAAAACTACACTGCCGTCCTTCAAATAGGGCAAAATTTTTCTTTTGAAAAAACCCTCGTGGCCTGCGAAATAATGATAAGAATTGATACTTATCAATGCGCTGAATTTCTTTTCTTCAAAATGAAGATTATTTGCGTCATGAAGATTATTTGCGTCTTCACAAACAGGTATGACCTGTCTGCCAATACCCCATACTGCAAATCGCTTTTTATTTTCATCTGCATTTATCCAAAGGTCGTTTGCATAAACCTTTGCTCCAGTCTCCTTTGCAATGATAAGGCTCGTCAACCCTTTTCCGCATCCCAAATCGAGAATCAGATCATCAGAGGTCAGTTGTAAGGGATATTTATCAAACAGCTCTTCTAAAATTCTTACACTGTTGGGCTCCATCATGGTTTCTGCCGAGATATACTTCTTATAGTCGTTAACATTCATGTGTTTCACCTATAATAGTCCTTGAAATACCATGTCGGTATGGGGTTGCGCATATTGTCATACCAGTCCAAAACCTCTTTGGCCTGATTCAGCATAGTGTTCACCTCATCCTGACCGAAAGGGATCGCCCAATACACAGAGGGGAGCGTATTGCTCGAAATATAAAGTGCAAGCAGTTTCCAAAATTCCATCGGTACATTATCATCAAAGTATCTGTTTACCATACCGGATGCGAAGAGCGGAGACTTCTGGGCGCACCACACGATACGGTTGAATTCCTCCCACGGATCACCGTAATCATTACGGTTGAAATCAATGATGTGAAGCTTGCCGTTACGGTCGATCATCATATTTCCGATATGGTAGTCGCCGTGCTGATAAGCTTGCGGTCTGTTTTTCAGCAAATGACGGTTTTCGTTTATGTAGTCGATGAATGCATGTCCGTTCTCATACTTGATTGGGCATTCACCGTATTTCTTGATTTTATAATCCATTTTCCGACTAAACCGGATCTCCCAGTCTTCCTGTGTCACCGGAGCCGGTATCGAATGGATCTTTCGCAGGATGCGGCCGGCTTCAAGACCATAGACATACTGCTCTGTGTCAGAATAGTCGGAGATAACCTGTTCGGCATCTTCTCCGTCGATCCAGCTCTGGATAGAATAGACACCATCTTCGCAGGTTCCAAACTCGATTGGCTGACACATAGGCACACCCAAAGCGGCAACCTGTTTCATCATATTGAATTCAGACTGTTTCGTATCGTGCTGCGAAATGTCAGAAACTCGCAAAAGATACCGCGTACCGCTTTCGTCGGCTACACAGTATTTCTTATCGCCTGACCAGCCCTTATTTATTTCTTTTACATCTACGATAGTATCGTATATCATTTTGACCTCTTAAATCTCAATAATCAAAATAACTTCATTTGACAATCTCTACATGAATGAACCTCTCTCTCTTTTACCACATCGTTTTCACATACCGTGCCAAACAAAAGAGGGGAAGTCGGATCATGCAATAAAAAATTATTATTCACTGTTTTTTCGCTGTAATTTGCATAACAATACAGGCATCCGTTTTTACATGTATTATAAGTTCCGATATCAATACTGGAAAAGCAACCGCATTCAGGACGTTGATTTTTATCTTTGTCAACATTTAGAGAGTATTGTCCAAGAAGTTCAAAACGCTGCTTATCAATACAATGCGAATGCATAATTCCGAACTTTTCAAGATCTATTTTTTCTGCACAGGTATCGATGAATATACCGTATTCAGATGCAATTTGATTTAAATGAGTTACAAGCCTCTCGATTTGCTCAATATTGGGAACTTGAATATTAAGTGAAGAGATATTCCTTTGCGTGTTCTTATATAGATCAATAAAGCTGATAGTGCATTTTTCGGTATAACCAGCGAGTTTTGCAGAAATCATTTTAAAGTATTTTATATGATAATCTATGGTATATTTTTCATTAAAGAATATAGGATCATACCTCCATATGACCCTTTCTTTTCCGATTTTTTTTGACAGTTTCTGAAAAGCTGGTATAATCACATCATTTTTTGACGGAATATTCGGTTCAACATCTTTTCCATATGAATTTACTGTAAATTGAAAATAGCATACATATGGGGACAGTTCGTCAAGTCTTTCTATCATTGGCAATGGGTTTTTTGTCCAAAAGACTATTCCGTCAACGACTTCCGGTGATAGAGGAATTCTGCTGATTTGATGAATATTCATAGGATTCCGCACATATACAAAGCCTTCTTTAATTCTATTGAAAAGCCATTCTGAATAGTATGTTGGTATATCTGTACGCCTGCTTATACTTAATATCAATTATTCCACCTTCTTTATTATCAATTGTGCGCTTGCACATGAAGTATATGGTTCATAGTCACACAAAAACTGTGGGTTATCTTTTATTAATGAATTATCTTCATATTCATCTCCGTAATTATAGTGGTTTTGCTTATTGCTATTATTAAAATGTAAGCGCCTAAAATCGGCATGCACAATTTGAGCTAATAGTTTATCAAAATGTTCACGCCCACCACCCATTTGAGTGGAAAGATTAATATCATTTATTACGATATATGTATTATAATTCATATCATTATTAATAAATTGAGCAATTTTAGATATAAATTCATTGAGACGATTCTTTTCGCAGTGCTTTTCCATGTCGGAAAAAACATATTGGAATACGATTAAATCCGGAACCCATTTGACATCTGCAATTACATCAATAAACTCCGTCACATCTTTATAGTAAAATTTTACATCATACTGTCCAGGGGCATATTTTTTTATCTGATTGTGGATATCAAACCATACATTTTGAGCCAAATCAATACCTCTAAATTCAATAGTGTTAAATCCATAAATCTCATCTTCTCTTAAAAAATCTAATGCAAACAAGTCCGTGCTTGGACCACAGCCAATTGACATTACTTTTAAATGCTTTTTATTTTGCAAATCTCTAAGTTGTTCAAATGCATACACCAATTCAGACATATATTTGTATGAGTATTTACAAACATAATTATATGCCATATAAGGACAATCATACTTTCTTGGAGCTGGAGCGGCAGTTGGTGTGTGAATATAATGCAAGCATATATCACATCGTTTGGGGCAATAAATTTCATATGAACAATTGTCGCATCCGTTTTGCGTATGATCCCTATATTTATCATCACAGTATTTAACAATTTGATCAATCAGCATGTATTATTGCTCCTTATTTTTAAGCATTACCATTTGAATCGGTTCTGTTTTTCGTACCGATAAAGTTCCTTTTTGGAGATTAAGCAAAATCTCTAATTCGTCTGGATTCATCGCAAGTCCCATATCTCCCAATTCATCAACAAACTCTTTTGGCGTAAACACATTGTTGACAAGTAGTAGATCAACTGCATCGGAAAAGAGCGATGGGTTCGCAGCCTTAATCGTATTATCCAATGGTTCAGACTTGCGCCATCCCTTATTTTGCATAACACGCATCAGATATTGATATTGTCCCTGAGTAATAATACCGAGGCTACAACTTCTGTAAAGCATAGCCGCAACAGAAACTTTCCATCTGCGTTTTAACTGAACATAATAGTCCAGTTTTTGTGGATCCAAGGATACTTCTTGAGCAAATGATGTTTCTGGCAGAAGAAAAGCGGCCGCAAATTCGTTCGCCTCCTTTTCTTTTGCTTTAAATTCTTCACGCGAAAGAACTTCCTCATCTTCACTCCATTCATGCAGCACGATGTGTCCAAGTTCATGCGCTATATCAAAATTGATTCTTGCAGCAGATTCTTTGTTGTTGGATAGAGCAATAATATATACATCAAAATCATTCATTTCAACATATTGACTGAATGCATCAATATCATTGGTATCTGTTGAAAAAGTTGTTACGATAATCCCATTTCGTTCAACAATACGCATTATGCTATCAATAGGTTTATCTCCAAGTTCCCAGTAATCACGCAACTTTTTTGCCGCTTCTACGGGTGATGATATTTCGCCTATCCACGCCGGTAAGTTAAGATAAGGAAAGGTGACATACTCATTCAAAAAAGAATAAATGGTTGCAATGTGCTCCATCTTGATCTCTTGTGCCAATCGGTATTTTTTGCTTGTTTTCATTAATGAGCGAAAATAGGTTGTCCCTGTCTTAATATTGGAAATATCTTCTTGAGCAAAATATTTGTATGGAAAATTCAAAACATTGGAAATAGCAAGAATTTTTTGAAAAGGAACATCTTCAATTTTGTCGGTTTCATATTGCGAGACAGCCTGTTTACTTACATTTATTTTTTGCGAAAGCTCTTCTACCGTCATTCCTCTGTATTGACGCGCCATTTTGAGGCGATTACCATTAAATGATTTCATAATTTATTTAACCTACTTTCAAAGACGCAATTATGCATGCTTTTCACTTTCTTGTTCTTTTAAAGCAACAAGTTCTTTTTCTTTCAAACGTTTTTCAGCCTTCGGTTTGAGTGAAAGCGCGGAAGCGTCATGATTCTGTTCTGCTGTCTCGATAGTATTGCTCATTATAGGTTTAACCGTATTCAGCCAATCTTGTTCGCAAACGACATCCAAATCACAATCTAAAATATAAGCCTTAAGAGAGCTCAATCCGCCCAACTTTCCGGAAAAACAAATAAGTGCATGATGTACTTCTTTTGGATTTACAGAACAATTAAAGTTAGCACAGAGGTCATTTAGAATTTTCATGAGCTCAGATTGTTTCTGTAAAGATTCTGTCTCTATACCAAAAAGAGTCCGCTGCTTATAAGGGGCTTGAAGCTCTTCATTTAGAGCAATTAACGAGCGAACATATTGCGGCTGATTTTCCATCTTAGAGCGTCTAATGTTTTCAAAACGTGTATCTCTCATAAAAGAAAACAGCAAGCCGCTTTTAACATCATATAAAAGTAATACAGTCCACATACCGCGTATAGTAGCAGAGTATTTAACATTTTCATTGCCAAAAGAATTCATAAGATTTCTGTATATTAAATCCCAATTCAAAAATGGCCCAGATACATGAGTTCTTAATTCTAAATGTGCATCAGCTTCTTGTCTATCTTCTCCGATTGCTTGGGAAATGCATTCAAATATTTTTTGCTTTACGTCCTGAGAAATACCATCGAGTAAATTATTCATGTGAGACATAACACCTCCGTCTTTATATTTGTCAATATATTAGCATATTTTTTTAATTTTGTCAAGTGATATAAACTATTTATTTGATTTTATCCTGCAAACTTTTTGTGTTTTTTCAAGGCCTTGACAAAACTTTTGTTCTCCGGTATAATAAAAATACAATCAAATAGAACCATATCAAAGTCTTATGATACATATCCGCAAAAGCGGAGATTGCAGCATAAGGCTTATTTTATCCTCTGCCTGTATGTACCTTGACAAACGCATAATGAAAAATATAATCCCTGCGCGGATACTGTTAAGGCATACCCATACAGTTTTCACGCAGGGATTTTTACATATCAGTTGAAAGGAGTTGACGATAAATATGAATGCAGCAATATTCTATCCCGTAGGGATAGGCAAGCATATTGTTTGTATAGACGCCGACCTATCGGTCGCCGCCATACAAACCGCTTGTCGGGGTGAACCCCGAACCCCAAAGAAAACGAGCTTGGGAAAGAAAATACAGCGGATTGAACACCGCTGGTGCGAGTTGTCAGCGGTGATATACCGTCCGCAGAAAGAGAGGGTACAACTAAAACCGACAATAAAACAAAAATGATCGCTATGCGTTTTCGTGAGAGCGACTACGCAGCAATCAAAAGAAAAGCTGAAAAAGCAAATATGAACTTCACCGAGTTTATAACGGCAGCGGCGATGAACAAACCCATAACCGTCATAAACGGCTTGGAGGATGTGCTGAAGAAGCAGAAAGCCATCGGCAGAAATCTCAATCAGTTGACAATGCTCTGCAATATGGGCAAGATTGTCTGTCCCGACCTGCGGGAACTGAAAGAACAATACGCCGATATGCTGACCGTGCTGAATGAAATCATCAGGAGGTGCGGATAATGGCAACCTTTACTGCGATTCCCGAAAAAACGCAGACGGCAGTTGCGATGCGGCGAGTCCTTGACTATGTGATGCAGGGCAAGAAAACCGTGCATAACGGTATCAAACTTGTCAGCGGTCAAAACTGTGTTCCCGAATCAGCATTCCAAGAATTTATGGCGACCAAGCACCGATACAGTAAAGCTACAGGTGTATTCTTCAAGCAGTATGTGCAATCCTTTAAACCGGATTGCGGCGCTACGCCGGAGCAGATACACCAAATCGGTTTGGAAACCGCAAAAGCCTTTGACGGATTTGAGGTGGTCGTGGCAACGCATATTGATCGTGACCATTGGCATAATCATCTCGTTGTCAATTCGGTCAACTGCGAAACTGGCTATAAAATTCAGATCAACGAAAAAGGTCTGGAACAGCTACGGCAACGATCTGATGAAATCTGCCAACAGTTTGGATTAGAAATACTTCAACCGTATCAAAAACCGAAACAGCGGTCTATGAATCAGCGGGAGTACAGAGCCGCGCTTCGCGGCAACAGCAAAAAGCTGATGCTTACCAACGCCATAGACTATGCGGTAGTCAAGAGCCGAACAAAGCAGCAGTTTATCGAGCAGTTACAAAAACTCGGATACGGTGTGAAGTGGATCGACCACTACAAGTATATCACCTATACCACGCCGGACGGTCAGCGATTTCGGGATAACCGATTGTCGAATGACAAATATTTAAAAACCAATATGGAGGAATTATTTGCTTATGGATATGAAAAGTTTAAAACAAATCAATCAACTACAACAGGTGACGCAGGAGACGGTAGAATCCTTGACCGATCCAATCCAGCCGATGTATCTGATGCTCAAGCCGGAGCAATACAATCTGCTGGCGCAGCACATTTCACTGACTGGGAACGCCATTGTGCGGAACACGGATTTGATATCCGAGTTACCGACACAAGAGGGGCTGGACAGTTTAATAGAGGAAACGATTCGACCGAACTCAATTCAGATGCAACAGATCGCAGAGGACGGTATGAACTCGATCAAGTCTTCCGTAGAGGACAAGTTATCGAAGCAGACGGACAGTTTGCAGAAAACAATCCGTTCAGAGCTGCAGGAGATGACGAACGAGCTAAAAGTGCGGGACTTGACGCCGTGGAAACTAAAACTGAAATGGGCGGCGGTTGGAGCGATATTGCCGTCAATGGTTTGTATCTTACAACTTATCTTGCGATGATCGGAGATACGGGCAATGGGAAATCCAAGCCGAAATATGTCCGTGAACGAAAACACGGGCAGAAGAAAAAGAAGCAAGATGAGCAAAGCCAAGACGACGGCTATGAAATAAAAATGTAAAGGAGGAATAACCGACAAAAAGATAAACGCCGTGTTGCCTTATGGCGGCAAGCAAATGGAATATTCCAAAACACGAACTGGAAACACTAGCAAGATGCTTCTTGCCGGATATACAAGCCTTTTTCGAGAACGAGGAAGGCAGAAAAGAATACGAGGCGTGGAAGGAGGAACAAGCCAAAATAAAAACACAGGGAGCCGATAAATCGGCATAAAAATGCACAAGGCAGGGAGAAAAACTCTCTGCCTTGTGCATAATATTTATTGATATGTTGCAATTGATTTTCTTATATTTATTCTTGATAAGTCATATCCATTATATAAAAGAAAAAGCCTCAAATCTTTATCATCTATATTTGATTTGGGTCCAACTACTATTTCCGCAAGCATTAAATCCTTGATGCTCGCAAAATTCATATCCACATATGATATTATTTTATCATCAGTACATTTAAACTGCAATTTCCCACGTTTTAAACCGTGATAGTCCTTTTCATATTCTATAGGTTCATGCATTCTATCATAAAACAATTGATTTGATGACATATCTTTATATTTGTGATCTATTAGCAAATTTCTTATGTTACCAAACGGATAAAAAACCAACCTCCACTCACTTTCTTCTGAAAAAGCAGGATTTTTATAAAAAACAGCATAATACACCATTCCGCTAATGATGTCGTTTATAGCAGTATCATATGAAAATGGTGATGCACTCACACCAGCTTTATCATGTACCCTTTTTAGTTTTTGGATAATATAATCGTGTAACTCTATCTTAACAGCATGCTTGTCATATATAACTTTGGCATATTTTACATTTTTTAAGTCTTGTGCATCCATAAAATTCTTTGAGTAGAAGCCAATGGCAACGCCTTTTCCGTCATTGGCATAACCGCGCCATTGACTCAATAAATCAGGTTCGGAAGAAAAACATGCAACATAATAAATAAGAGAATCATTGACTACCGCTTTCGCTACTAAACTATCATAATCTATATCACTGAAATGTTTTTTAATCTCTGTATTATCAACATATTTTTTCGAAAATTCTATACATGAATCTCTTAATGTTTTTTCAAAAACATCAAAACAATACTGTATTTCAGCTCGATCATTAGACTTTGATATGTTTGTAAGCCTTATGGTGTTGTTAGTCATTATTGATAAAAAAGACTCTAAACTGCAATAATGATAAACAATATGTGGTGTATGGTTTACTTTAATCATTTTTTCACTTCCTATCTTTAATGTTAATTATAGCAAAATTACATGAAATAAACAATGAATAAAAGACTCCTAATAATATTACTCAAACAAATGGATTTAAAAAGTAGGTAATATAATTATACGTTATATTTTGCTATTAAAATTAGGATAGTCGAAGAAAACAGCAAATCCGAACCCATCTCCTACCGGAGAAAAGTTCGGATTTGTATGTTTTGGCTCCCCCAACTGGGCTCGAACCAGTGACATCACTATTAATAGTCATACACTCTAACGATTGTGATGAAATAGTATATAAGATAAAATTTTACTACTCTTAATCCTCTGAAATCACTTCAAAATTAAACATTTCCTTAAAATCATTAAAGCAGTCTTTGCAAATCCAATGCTTATTATCGGCTGTGGAATAACCCTCATGCAAATCTCCTTCAACTTCGCTGAATTTATCCCAACAAAAGGCACAATGGTCATGATCCCAATGGGATGAATTTGTTTTATATGTTCTAAAAATTAATTTAGCATTTTTCAAAAAATTTTCCTGGCATGTTAATCTCCAATCATTTTTTTCAAGCATAAAATATATCTCCTTCATAATTTTTAGGTGTCATCGACCCATCTGGATAAATTCTAAAGCCATTTCCTCCACCGGGATAATTATAGTCCCAATGCGGGCCATAAGGCTCCGGATGTTCTAAATCCGGATGTAACATTTCCTTTGTATTAGGGTTATACCAACTTCCTTTACCTGAGGACGGATCACCTTTTCCTCTCCACTCATAGCCTTTGCCGGGTGATTGTGCCGGATCCCATCCAGGAAATCCTGGCTTCCCAATACCTCCACCACCGCCAAGGCCTTTATTGGGAACAATATAACCCTGTGTTTTCTTGATATACCTATAAATCAAATTAGGTTGCATTTTTGAATTACTTAAGCAACTATTCTTATGGGGCTTAATATTGTTTGTTTCTGCATAATCTACAGAAATAATATTTCCTTTCATTTCAGGGAAAGGTGAGCAATAACAAATAACAGCTTTGGGCTCTATACGACGTTGCATCTCATTGTATCCCATTAAAAAGAAATCTTTTTCTTTTTTTACTCCTAATGTTGATATTGCCACTATTGAGCCTTTTTCTATACCATCAAAGCAATACCAATAACTTTCAGGTTTTCCCCATGATACAGTTGGAATTACAGTTAATCCTTTTGATTGCAAATAGGCAGCACACCATCGTGACCGAAACGTGTTAAATATCTGCATTGCATTTGGCATTGTATAATAAGTACTAAATGCCGGAGCAAGTACTCCTTTATACTGGGACAATTTTTCAATTCGAGGTTCCGGATTATTCCAAATTACTTCAAATTTATAATCATCCAGAAAAAAGTGTACTATACTGTCAATGTTTTTTTCATCATTTAATTTAGTCTTATCATAACCTATAAGTCTAAGATCTTTAAGGTCAATATCTTGTTTTGTTATAATTGGAATATCAACTATACCTTCAGCTTTAAAATGATTTCTCAAAAACATTCGGTCAGTTCTAAATTCTTCACTTGTCAATTTATAGATCCTTTCAAAGTATCAGTAGACAAAACATGTCTCCATATACACTCTAAAAAGAATTTAAATTGCATACTTTTATGCAATTCCAAAAAAATTTACAGAAAATTATATAGAAGTAAGTGCAAATTAAAAGGTTGTAAGAACTTCTTACAACCTTTTTTGGCTCCCCCAACTGGGCTCGAACCAGTGACATCATGATTAACAGTCATGCGCTCTACCGACTGAGCTATGGAGGAATATAATTGCAAAACACCCAAAATGATGTGTTGCAAAGTGTTGGCATCTCCCTATTTTCCCGGGCCGTCGCCAGCCAAGTATTTTCGGCACCACTGAGCTTAACTTC
>CANQGM010000012.1 GCA_947623205.1 uncultured Clostridia bacterium | reverse complement strand
GAGTAGAAATACAACAAAGTTATTTATCATAGCGGAGATTATAAGTTACACCTCGCAAGAGGTGTGTGAGTAGAAATTCCTATAATATATTGTACCTGTTCCTTTTGTCCTGTTACACCTCGCAAGAGGTGTGTGAGTAGAAATGAAGCAATCGGTAGTCCTATGGCATATCTTGATGGTTACACCTCGCAAGAGGTGTGTGAGTAGAAATCCATTTTGATTATATTTACCGAAGCGAACGACTGGTTACACCTCGCAAGAGGTGTGTGAGTAGAAATTATCACTGTGGTTATATTATAACATAGTCGTACCGTTACACCTCGCAAGAGGTGTGTGAGTAGAAATGTGCTGAAATTCAGGCATAGCCTCAATCAAATTGTTACACCTCGCAAGAGGTGTGTGAGTAGAAATAAAAATCTTATTGCCGTTCTTGTCGGTCAAGCCGTTACACCTCGCAAGAGGTGTGTGAGTAGAAATCTGGGGGTTTTATAGCATCAAGTGCATTGAGGATGTTACACCTCGCAAGAGGTGTGTGAGTAGAAATGTGATAAATATATGAATAAGCACGTTCCCAACTTGTTACACCTCGCAAGAGGTGTGTGAGTAGAAATAAATTTGTTAAAGGAGGGAACTAAAATACAATGGTTACACCTCGCAAGAGGTGTGTGAGTAGAAATATAAATGCACTGAAAGTTTTGTTAAGAGCAGCAGTTACACCTCGCAAGAGGTGTGTGAGTAGAAATATGAGCTATTGTAAATCGATTTCGTGCAGTAGAGTTACACCTCGCAAGAGGTGTGTGAGTAGAAATGATTTTGCCGTTATTGGTTTTAACATTAATTTTAGTTACACCTCGCAAGAGGTGTGTGAGTAGAAATCGACAAACCAACCCAAACACTCTGTTGGGTAATAGTTACACCTCGCAAGAGGTGTGTGAGTAGAAATTCGATAGGATACGTTTCATCTGAATATTGACGTGGTTACACCTCGCAAGAGGTGTGTGAGTAGAAATTAAGTTCTGCATTTTTTCGTGCGCGGCGCAGACGTGTTACACCTCGCAAGAGGTGTGTGAGTAGAAATAATATCAGATTTAATATATTGTGCAAGAATTAAAAGTTACACCTCGCAAGAGGTGTGTGAGTAGAAATTGATGTCTCCGGGTGAATTTTGCCCCAAATTAATGTTACACCTCGCAAGAGGTGTGTGAGTAGAAATTTTCATTATCCGGTATTGCAAAACTCTGTATCGTTACACCTCGCAAGAGGTGTGTGAGTAGAAATTTGTAGAGAATACCCCTGCGTTACTGGGGATAAGTTACACCTCGCAAGAGGTGTGTGAGTAGAAATCTATAAGGTTTGATGTGTCAGCATTATCTAAATAGTTACACCTCGCAAGAGGTGTGTGAGTAGAAATTTTTCCCCTTTACACCCCTTTTATTCCTCTTCTGTGTTACACCTCGCAAGAGGTGTGTGAGTAGAAATCATCCAGCTAAAGAATCTGCGACATCCAATCCAGTTACACCTCGCAAGAGGTGTGTGAGTAGAAATTAACATACCAATCAGGTAAAATATCTTGGTCAAGTTACACCTCGCAAGAGGTGTGTGAGTAGAAATTTTAGTGTTCTCAATCCAATCAAAGATATTTCCTGTTACACCTCGCAAGAGGTGTGTGAGTAGAAATTTTGCACATTAATATGCAAAAACAGACCTGCTTCATTGTTACACCTCGCAAGAGGTGTGTGAGTAGAAATTTAAGCTTCAATTAACGATTCATGATCATCTTTAGTTACACCTCGCAAGAGGTGTGTGAGTAGAAATTATTATTCCACGGATTTCTAATAATCGCAATATTGTTACACCTCGCAAGAGGTGTGTGAGTAGAAATCCGTTACCAAAAGATAAGTTTAAACGATTTGTAATGTTACACCTCGCAAGAGGTGTGTGAGTAGAAATTGCAAGCGAACATCAATGGTTTGTTTTGCATCAAGTTACACCTCGCAAGAGGTGTGTGAGTAGAAATAAAAAACTTATTTTTAGCGTGTCCTTTTAATCGCGTTACACCTCGCAAGAGGTGTGTGAGTAGAAATCGAAAAGGTCAAGGACTACATCATTTTCTTTAGTGTTACACCTCGCAAGAGGTGTGTGAGTAGAAATGCGGAAACGAGAAGTGTATTTTCCAGCCGACGTTGTTACACCTCGCAAGAGGTGTGTGAGTAGAAATTGAAACGCTCTGATACAGTCGTGATTGCCTGTGAGTTACACCTCGCAAGAGGTGTGTGAGTAGAAATAAAAGCGAATCATTCGATGATTATTCTTATTCCGGTTACACCTCGCAAGAGGTGTGTGAGTAGAAATTCTCTTTGTGAGGATAAATCGTAAGATTATTCGCGTTACACCTCGCAAGAGGTGTGTGAGTAGAAATAAGACAGACAAGTAAATTATTCGATTTTGTCCTGTTACACCTCGCAAGAGGTGTGTGAGTAGAAATCCGACTGCTGTACCAAATTCCACAAGAAGTTTAAGTTACACCTCGCAAGAGGTGTGTGAGTAGAAATTTGTTATCATCCGGAATATTGCTGTACCCTGCTGGTTACACCTCGCAAGAGGTGTGTGAGTAGAAATTGACTACCGATAGTACAGGTAGGTTGACGGTGAGGTTACACCTCGCAAGAGGTGTGTGAGTAGAAATTTCAGAAAGTTGGTCAATATTTGATGTTACTTGGTTACACCTCGCAAGAGGTGTGTGAGTAGAAATGTAGCCTGCTGTCGTGATACATTTTTTAGCGCCGTTACACCTCGCAAGAGGTGTGTGAGTAGAAATTACGTAACTATCAAGTTTGTAGCTTTTTCCTGTAGTTACACCTCGCAAGAGGTGTGTGAGTAGAAATTGTTGTTTCATTATATACCGCGTCTAATGTTATGTTACACCTCGCAAGAGGTGTGTGAGTAGAAATTGTCAAAAAATATTAAGTCTGTTATCTATTCATGTTACACCTCGCAAGAGGTGTGTGAGTAGAAATCTGATAATTCTTTTCCGTCTGCAAAAATTGACAAGTTACACCTCGCAAGAGGTGTGTGAGTATAAATTGACATTGGTAGTTTAAACGCTGTCGCAATGTCACGTTACACCTCGCAAGAGGTGTGTGAGTAGAAATGACTGCCTCCGGCCCCGACAATAAGTTCCGGGCCGTTACACCTCGCAAGAGGTGTGTGAGTAGAAATTCTGTTTGCAGGATTACTTTCCAGCCAGCCGAGCGTTACACCTCGCAAGAGGTGTGTGAGTAGAAATCTTGACAATAGACCTTTATTATAGCTATCTATAAGTTACACCTCGCAAGAGGTGTGTGAGTAGAAATCTGATGAGAGTAACCTTCTTCAGTGGAGTATATAGTTACACCTCGCAAGAGGTGTGTGAGTAGAAATGACTGTGGCGCTATTGTTGACCCGTTTGTTGCAGTTACACCTCGCAAGAGGTGTGTGAGTAGAAATTATGGAAATGCCGTTGTTGATTATATCGGTTGTGTTACACCTCGCAAGAGGTGTGTGAGTAGAAATTCATTAGATGATCAATAGCAAATGTGCCGTTAAAGTTACACCTCACAAGAGGTGTGTGAGTAGAAATTTGCAACCTTATTTGGATATTCAAGAATTCAGTATGTTACACCTCACAAGAGGTGTGTGAGTAGAAATTGCTTTATGCAAAACACATATTACAATTCCTATGTTACACCTCACAAGAGGTGTGTGAGTAGAAATGAAGAATCGGCAACCTTGGGAACTGTAATCGGCAGGTTACACCTCGCAAGAGGTGTGTGAGTAGAAATAATATGATGCCTTAATGTTATGATATATGTAACTCACTTGGCAGAGCATGTCTATCAAAATACCGTTTTAAAAAGGTATGTTAGTATAAATAAACAACGCCGTTTTCATACGCTGTAACATATCTGCCATACTTGTAAAAATAGTTTTAAGTAATATTTTAATAATATAAACATAAAAACAAACTGTTTATGCATAATTTTTACCGGGGCGAATAAGTTGAAAACAAAAATTATATTTGAAAGACCAAGTGAGAATTACGTGCAGAAAATAACAGATATAAATTTCATAACGGAAATAAAAAAAATAATATTTCTTTCTTTAAATGAGCAGGGATATTTAACTCAGTCCCAGTATGAGGAAGCTATAAAACGAATGAAATAAAAAAGAGTGGCGGTTTAATTTCCGTCACTCTAAATTTTTAAAAATATAAAAAAATAAATAATATATTTTTTTTATAACAGAAAGGAGAAGATTATAATACTAAATAGTTTAGAAAACAAAATAAAACGAGTTGCCGCTTACTGCAGAGTGTCGACCGACAACCTTGATCAGACAAATTCTCTTGAAAGTCAGCAACGATATTTTAACAAATTAATCAGGCGCAATCCGATGTGGGAATTATATGATATATATATTGAAATATAAAACTGTTAATTGATACAATTATTAGTTTATAAAATGTATAAAAAGTTTAAAAGTAAAGGCTTTTGGCACACATAACTGCTGCAAATACCTCTGTTTTTTGCCTGCCCGTTGGTGCATTAAAAGTAAGGCTTAAAAAATTGAACCCTGGAAAAATACAGTTTAACCCTCCTGTCGGTGTTTTGAACACACCTAAATGGGAAAAATCAAAAAGTATATTAATGTAAAAAATAAGCCGCCGAGGCTAACTCGGCGACTCATAAATATAACTATTTTAATCAGAATTAAAATTGTGAAGACTTTTATCTGTTGCGGATGCGAACTATTTTTCTTAAAAATTCATGAGCGTTAAACGGAATGAGGGGATAAAGGTAACTTTTGCCGGAGAGTGTGCGGTTAAAACAGAGCAGCAGCAAATTAAAAATAAATGCTGCGATAAATCCCCAGATATTGAAAATATACGTCATAACAAGCAAAAGAATACGGCAGAATTTAAGACTGTAACCAAGTTCATAGTTTGGCTGAGTGTAATTTGCCACGGTAACAAGAGCCATATAAAGAATTGATTCCATACATACCCAGCCCGACTCTACTGCAAATTCACTAAGCGCAATTGCGCCGATTATGCTTAGCGGTGTTGTAAGTGAATTAGGAGTGTTGAGCGCGGCAAGACGAAGTCCGTCAATTCCTACTTCCATAATTAAAAGCTGCCAGAACACGGGAATATTCTGAGCTTCGTCAAGAAGTACAAAACTAAATATTTTAGGACAAAATTCTGGGTTTTGCAGGGCAAGAAGCCAAACAGGAGTTATCAGTACCGAAACAATTGTAATTAAGTAACGGGCAAGTTTTAAATAAGTTCCCGTAATGGGAGAAAAGTAATAGTCGTCAGCTTCCTCAAGAATATCAAAAATCGAGGTTGGCAGCAGAAGAGCGGAAGGGGCATTGTCAACAAGAATTACTATGTTGCCTTCAAGCACTGCCGAAGCCGCTGTGTCGGGACGCTCAGTATGCTTTACCTTTGGAAACGGGTTGTACCACATTCTTTTATACAGCGCTTCAATAAGGCTTTGCTGATTCATAGTAAGAGACGGCACGTCAATGGCGTTAAGACGCTCAACAAGTCTGTTTAACAGCTTTTTATCTACCTTAGAATCCATATAAAGCACCGCAATGTCGGTGTGAGATTCCCTGCCTATTGAAAACGCCTTAACGGTCAAGTCTGTGTCGCGTATTCTGCGGCGTATGAGAGCGGTATTAAAAATTAAAGTTTCAACAAAACCGTCGTGACTGCCGCGCAGTACCTTATCATTGTCGGGCTCTGCCGTTTGGCGCTGTGGATATGTTCGTGAGTCAAGCAGAATAGCCTTGTCAAGTCCGTCAATAACCAGCGCTGATACACCGCTCAGGACATTAGTGCATATTTTATTAACATCATCGGAGGTTTCAACCTCTACATACGGAATTGATGAAAGAGAAAAAAATTCGGGAGATTTAAAATTTTCTTCAGTCAGGTTTTTATAGAAATATTCAAGAATTTTTTCTATAATATCATCTTTTACAAATCCGTCAACAAAAAACAATGCCGCATGGCGGTTACATATTATTATGTCACGCTCTACGAGGTCAAAGCTCTGGTCACTTCGCAGGGCGTTTTTTATTTGTGTGAGATTGTTGTTGTAGTCTTGAGTAAACATTTTATATACTGCCTTCTTATGATATAGGATGATAATAAAATTATTTTTTCAAAAATTGCATTAAATTATGCAATTTTTTTCTTTTTTGTGGGTGTTGTTGAAAGGAGTTTTAAAATCCTTTCAATTTCGGAGGTGTCAAAATGAAAAAAAACAAATTATCAGCCCGTGAAAAAGAGTTTTGCAGTTGCTTTTTAAATACCGGCAACGCCGAAGAAGCGGCGCGCAGGGCAGGCTATCTGAAAAACACAAAGCAAAAAGGAGAAAATATGCTTTGCAAAGAAAAGATCGCTGCAGAAATTGAATGTCTCGCAAAGCAGCGTGAGAAGTCGCTTGCAAACATGGCGTCGGTTGGCTATCAGCGCCTTGCGTTCGGAAACATTTCGGACGCTGTTTCACTTTTGTATATGGAAAACCCGTCAAGAGAGGACCTGAGTACCATGGATTTATTTTTGGTATCTGAAATAAAACGTCCGAAAGACGGCTCTATGGAGATCAAGTTTTTTGACAGGCTTAAAGCGCTTGAAAAGCTTGAAAGCAAAAGTCAGGAAAACAGCGGTGCAGAAAGTCTATTTGACGCAATAAACAACGGCGCAAAGGCCGTGGGGCGTGATGAGGGTGAAGCTTAAGACCTTCTCCCAAAAGCAGCTTAATGTACTCACATGGTGGAGCGCAGAGTCAAAGTTTAAAAACCGTGACGCAATCATATGCGACGGCGCCGTGCGGAGCGGCAAAACATTTTGTATGGCGCTGTCTTTTATAATCTGGAGTTTTTATGATTTTTACAACTCGGACTTTGCTTTGTGCGGAAAAACAATACGTTCTCTGCGGCGCAATATGATAACTCCCATAATTCCGGTATTAAAATCACTGGGATTTGTTTGCGAGGAAAAACTGTCGCAGAACACAATGACCGTATCTTATAACGGAGTGAAAAACAGGTTTTATCTGTTTGGCGGCAAGGATGAGTCGTCCGCGTCCCTTATACAGGGAATGACACTTTCCGGTGTGCTTTTTGATGAGGTCGCGCTTATGCCGCGCTCATTTGTGGAACAGGCGCTCGCAAGATGTTCGGTGACAGGTTCAAGATTTTGGTTTAACTGCAATCCCGAATATCCCGAACACTGGTTTTACCTGGAATGGATAAAAAAGGCTAAGGACAAAAACGCTCTTTATCTGCATTTTACAATGAAAGACAATCCTGCGCTTTCAAATGAAGTAAAGCAGAGATATGAAAACCTGTATTCGGGTGTATTTTATGAGAGGTTTGTTAAAGGCAGATGGGTTGCGGTGCACGGCGCGGTTTATCCGTTTATGGCGGATGAAAAAATGTATTGCGATGTGCCGCACGGTGAGTTTTCACAGTTTGCAGTATCGTGCGATTACGGTACGGTAAATCCCGCGTCGTTCGGTTTATGGGGCAAACAAAACGGCGTATGGTACAGAATAGACGAATACTACTTTGATTCTCGCGCCGAGGGATTTCAAAAGACGGATGAAGAACACTATAAGTCGCTTTGCAGCCTTGTGAGCGGAAGACAGATTTCGCAGGTGGTTGTTGACCCGTCGGCGGCGAGCTTTATTGAAGTTATCCGACGTCACGGCGAGTTCAGGGTCACGCCTGCGCAGAACAATGTGGTAAACGGAATACGTCGCGCGTCCCAGCTGCTTAAAGACGGCAGCGTAAAAATCTGTAATAACTGCAGGGCGATACGCAGGGAGTTTTCGCTTTACAGATGGGACAGCGCCAAGCAGGATGATCTGCCTGTTAAGGAGAACGACCATGCAATGGACGATTTGCGTTATTTTGTTTCCACGGTAATTGACGGCGGTAATGCGTTTTTTGCGGTTGCCGCTGAAAGATAGGAGGAAAACACAGCTTGAAGTTTGGCAGAAAGAAAAAAAATTCAAGCTCTCAAAGCACTGCCATTGTGCAGACGGTGCCAAAGCAGAAAGAGACCGGTCCTTTAAGTTATTCACGTTTTGAAGGACAAACCAGAGCAGAGCGTGAACTGTATGCCTCGCTCAGAGAATCTGTACCCGTAATTGACGCAGCAATATGCAAAATAGTCAGACTGATAGGCAGATTTAGAGTTGTGTCAGAAGATAAGCTTTGCCAGCAGATTGCAAATGATTTTATTAAAAATGTAAATATAAACGGTTCATCAAAAGGATTGAATAATTTTATTTATACATATCTTGATTCTTTGCTTACCTTTGGAGAAGCGGTGGGTGAGATGGTTCTCGGAACGGACGGCGGAAATATTGAATCGCTGTACAATGCAAGCCTTGAGGACGTTGAAATAAAAGCGGACAAATCTCCGCTTAATCTGATAGTGTGCCGAAATGACATTGACGGTACAACTCCCGTAAAATATCAAAATCTTGTGCTTGCAACTTTGCTTAATCCAAAGCCTGGTACTGTACACGGAACTTCCATTATGAGCGGTTTGCCGTTTGTAAGCTCAATTTTGCTTAGAATATTCGGTTCGATAAAAACAAACTGGGAAAGAGTAGGCGACATACGCTTTGTGGTCACATATAATCCCGATTCAAACGGCGGGACCTTTACAAAAGAAAACGCTCAGCTTATTGCGGATGAGTGGAAAAAAGCAATGCGCAGTCACAACGTATGTGACTTTGTTTCGGTTGGAAATGTTAGCGTTAAGGTAATTGGAGCGGAAAGCCAAATGCCCGATTGTGACGTGCCGATTCGTCATATATTGGAGCAAATACTCGCAAAGCTCGGAATACCGCCGTTTTTACTTGGACTTTCCTGGTCAAGCACCGAAAGAATGAGCAAACAGCAGGCTGACATTCTTACAAGTGAGTTGGAGTATTACAGAACGGTAGTCGAGCCTGTTATTTCAAAAATAATAACCGCTCAGCTTAGACTGAACGGATATAACAGCGATTTTAAAATTGAATGGAATGACATCAATTTACAGGATGCGGTTGAACTTTCACAGGCAAGGCTTAACAATGCACAGGCTATGCAGATAGAAAACGAAATCGGTTTGGAGGAAGTAAATGAATAAAGGACATTTGAAAAAGGACGCTGTTTTCGGCAAGGTGCAGAGCAGCGATAAAAACGAAGTGACGGATGAGGAGCTTGCGCTGATTAACAATTACACACGCAGAGCGCTTAGTAAAGATGAGGTTTATGTGTTCTCGGTAATTCTATGCGACAATGACATTGACCGCGACGGTGAACGCTTTACAGTTGAGGCGCTTTTTGAGCTTGAAAAACTTTTTGTGGGCAAAACCGGAATTTTTGACCACGATCCGAGTGCAAAAAACCAGACGGCAAGAATTTTTGACTGTCATGTTGAGGCCGTACAAGGTCAAAAAACAACGGCAGGCGACGACTATTTCAGACTAAAGGCAAGAGCATATATGCCGGTAAGCGAAAAAAACAAAGACGTTATCCTGTTACTGGACAGCGGAATTGTAAAAGAAGTAAGCGTTGGATGCGCCGTTGAAGAAGTTGTGTGCAGCATATGCGGTAAAAACATTGACCTGTGTTCGCACCGAAAGGGTGAAACATACGATTCAAAACTGTGCTGCGGAGAGCTTATAAATCCGTCTGACGCATATGAGTGGAGCTTTGTTGCGGTGCCGTCGCAAAGAAAGGCAGGCGTCACAAAGTCACTCAAAAAATCGGGAAAGGAAATGAAAATGGAAGATATTTTAAAATGCCTTGATGAAAAAAAGCAGGTAACTCTCGGCGGAAACGACTGCGAAAAGCTGAGTAATTACATTAAGACTTTAAAACAGGCGGCGAATGATGGCGTATATTACCGACAAAGCCTGACAAGCGAGGTTTTAAGATTGTCAGCGGTAATTCAGCCCGACATTTCAAGAGAAACAATGGAGTGCATTGCAAAGTCAATGACGGTGGCGCAGTTAAAGGAATTTAAGACCGCTTTTGAAAAGAAAAAAAGAGAGATAATTCCGCCTGTGCCGCAGCTTTACAATGAAAACAGCAAAGATAAGACCGCTTCAAACGGTCAGTTTAAAATTTAACGGAGGTAAAATATGAATGTAAATTTTAACGGTTACGGCGAAAATGTTGTAACTTTTATGGCAGACGACAGTATTACAGAAGCAGGAGTTCTGGTAAAAATGAGCGCAAACGGCACAGTTGCAAAGTGCGCTGAAAGCGACACATTCTGCGGAGTTTGCGTAGGCGTACGAGACGGTTATGCCGCAGTACAGCTTTCAGGCTATGTAACAATTAACGCAGGCGCAAAAATTGACGTCGGATATAAAAAGCTTGTTGCCGAGGCAAACGGCTCGGTTTCCGAAGGCACCGCAGGCAGGGAATATCTTGTAGTAGATTCAACCGAAAAAACGGTAGGATTTATTCTTTAATAAACAGGAGGTAAAATATGGCAAATTTTGAAAATATTACACTTGAAAAAGGTATGTATCAGGGAAAAGGAAGTCTTACGGAAGCGCTTGAAAAGCTTGATCCTTCAGAAAATTATAAAGGCACATCGCTTGAAGGACTTGACGCATTTTCACGTCAGCTAAAGCGTTTTGACATTAAGGTAAGCGGCAGCGGCAGCGACTGTGTTGAAAAGTTTTTCCAAACTTCAAACTCGGCGGCACTTTTCCCGGAATATGTAAGCAGAGCAGTAAAGCAGGGTATGGAGCGTGCAGATATTCTTCCTAACCTTGTTGCAACCGTAACGGATATTGACGGTATGGATTACCGCAGCATTGTATCTGCTCCGAGCGAGGACGACAAAACGCTTAAAGTAGTAAGCGAAGGCGCGGCAATTCCTCAAACAGTTGTTAAGACAAGAGAAAACCTTGTAAAGCTTCACAAAAGAGGAAGAATGCTTGTTGCATCATACGAGGCACTGCGTTTTCAGCGACTTGATTTGTTTACCGTTACCCTTAACCAGATTGGCGCATACATAGCCCGCGCACAGCTTAAAGACGCAATTGACGTACTTGTAAACGGTGACGGCAACGATAACGCGGCAGATACTGTAAGCGTTGACGCAAGCGGAAAAATCGAGTACAGCGACATTTTAAAACTCTGGGCTTCGCTTTCACCTTACGAGCTCAACACTATTCTTGCGCCTACTGAACAAATGCAGAAGATTTTGGCAATTTCACAAATGCAGGATTCAAACGCAGGACTTAACTTTCAGGGTACAGGAAAAATGATTACGCCTCTCGGCGCAACACTTTTGCACGCTCCTGAAATTACAGGTGCAAAAGTTATAGGTCTTGACAAAAACTGTGCGCTTGAAATGGTGCAGGCAGGCGGAGTTGTTACCGATTATGACAAGCTTATTGACCGTCAGCTTGAACGTGCGGCAATTACCTGCACCGCCGGATTTTCAAAAATCTTTACGGAAGCGGCAAAAACTCTTACCTGCTAATTGAGGTGATAGTTTGAATATTGCTAATGTAACATCAAGGTTTGCTCTTGTAGCAAACCTTGATAACAGTGAAATTTACAAGTGGCGAATTTTAATTGGAGACGCCTGCAACTATGTTTATTCGCATTTAAAGAAACGTGCTTTAAACAAAAATGATAAAAGACGTGTTGAGGTGCTTTGTGCGCTTTATGCTTACAGACTTTATTCTTTGTACAAAGCCGAAAACATAACTTCATTTACTGCCGGTGACGTGCGTATTGAGTCATCGGGCGATGAAATTAAAAAGGCGAATGATTTGTGGAACGAATACGCAGGTAAATGGCGCGATTTGATCGACAGCGAAAACTTTTTGTTTGGCAGGGTGATTTAATGGGTATTTTTGACACGGTTAGTGAAACAATAAAAAGATACGGATGCAGAATTATGATTGAGAATAACGGCAAAAGAATTCCTGCAAAAGCATTTATTGAGCCGCTAAGATATAAAAACAAGGTGTATGTGGGCGGCGAGTATCATGTTTTGGGTTTTAACAGTACGGAAAAATATCTGTATATAGGACCTGTCGATTTTCCGCTGACCGTAAACAGTTCTGTAATACAAATGCAAAACAATAAATATATTGTTAAAAGATGCGAAACATATTATGTAAAGGATTGCTCAATTTATGTTTGGGCAATATTGTTGCCGTACGGCAACGCACTGGAGGATGATTATGAATCAGATTGAAAAACAGGTTGATAAAATCATTGTCAGACTGAAAACAATTGATGAGCTTAAACCTCTGCGCTTTGTCAGGGAGTACGGTTCGCATGATATTGAAATGCCGGTCACGGGACCTTTGGCAGTTGTTTCGGTCACCGATACAACATTGTCAAAAAGCTATTTTGGAGATTATCTGTCGTCATCAGTCAAAGGCGAACAGTTTATGGCGAAGGTCAAAATCAGAGTATATGTTCCGGCGACCGAAAACGGAAGCGGTCTTTCTGAAATTATATCCGAGCTGCTGCTGGGGTTAAAAAAGGCCGATACAGAAAAAATAATTGTTGAATCAAGCGCGTCGTCTATTTCTTTTGACCCCGATATGAATGCCATTTACAGAACGGTTGATTTTGCAATTGAATTTTATTTGTGTGAGGAGGCATAGAATGACTGAATTTTCTTTTACCAAGGGTGATGACATTAAGCTGAAGCTAAACTCAGCCGTGCTGGGAGGAGTCAGCAAAATTGTCTGCACTCAAAACAATGACTGCACGGTTAT
The DNA here is from genome assembly GCA_947623205.1 of uncultured Clostridia bacterium. Lineage (GTDB taxonomy): Bacteria > Bacillota > Clostridia > Oscillospirales > Acutalibacteraceae > Ruminococcoides. The sequence goes on along the minus strand of CANQGM010000012.1, from coordinate 58,370 downwards.
AAACCAGTTTTTAACGGACATTCCTGTGTATAAAGTGCCTAAGAAAAGTTATTCGCTTACACTCACAATGAATTATAATGCAAAAAATCCCTTTGCTTCGCTTGACAATTTTAATACTCTTGAACTGGTTGGAAAAGATAATACTCTGATATACTCTGACTGTTGTGTAACAAAAATTCAAAGTAAGGTAAACGCAAAGGGTGTAATTGAAGACACTGTTACTATTGACGCTGAAAAGAGGTATATGAGATGACAAAAAATATGTTTGATTTATACGGTCTTGCAGAAAAAAATACAATGGGAGCAGACACCGAAAGCATAAGCGAGCTGTTTGAACAGGAAAGCCGCCGATACAGCCGCGGACTTAATGAGGAAGAGGAGGCAAGACTGAAATGACACTCGTACCAATGAGATTCAGGGGCGTTGAGTGGCATCACAACCCGAGGGAGATCTCTTTTGAATGTGATAAGGATGTTAAGGAGCTGAAAGTGCCTTATGGGACAGCGTACATACAAAATATGGAAAGAAAAAATATGAAAATAAAAGGCGTGGGTGAACTGTACGGTACTGACTGCCTTGAACAATTTAACAACCTTTTTGAACTGTTTAAAGAGGGCGGCTCGGGAGTTCTTGCCATTCCGCATATTACGCCCGTTTATGCCGTATTTGAGAGCATTAAAATTATAGGAGAACCAAAGCCCGATGTTCTTACATACAGTTTTGTTTTCAGAGAACTGATGGAGTGTAAATCCTCTGAAATGCTTTCAGAGCATATAGTAAAAAGCGGCGAGAATTTGTGGGACGTTTCATATGCTTATAATATCCCCATTGATTTGCTTGTAAGGCTTAACCCTTGGGTAAAACGTCCCGATGAGCTTGCTGCGGGAAGCACGGTGATTTTGTGCTGAGCTTAGTAATTACTGATTGTGAAGGCGTAAAAAAGGACGTTTCTTCTCCGCTTACCGTTATACTCAACAGTGAAACCGATGTGCCTGCCGACGACCTTACGGTGACTTTTCCTTATAATAAAGAGTTATCTGAAAATGCGGATTATATAACGGCGTTTAATAACGGAAAGCTTATTTTCAAAGGCCAAATTGACGAAATTTCAAACATAAAAACAAGCAGGGCCGTAATTACAAAAATAACGGCAAGAAGCCTTGCGGCGCTTTTGCTTGACAATGAGGCAGAACCTGTTACATATATTAATCCCGCATCAGAATTTATATTTAACAAACATCTTAAACCGTTTGGAATTACCGAATACACTGCGGACGAGGTCCCGTTTTACGGCAGTCTTAAAATTGACAAAGGTATGACGCACTGGCAGGTATTTAAAAACTTTTGTAAAAATCTCTATGGAGTTGATCCCAGAATTACAGGCGACGGCAAAGCATTGTTTAAAGGTTATGATGTAAAGGAAATCGTTACTTTTGGAGATTTATCGGGAGATATAGTTTATTATTCCATAAAAGAAAATAAAAAAAGGTGTGAGCTTATTTCCGAGGTACGCTTAAAGCTTGAAGAGTACGGAGGTTACGACAGTCATATTTATAATAAAAACAGTAATTGTAAAAATATTGAACGTGTGCGCTATGTAAATGCAACTGCCGACACAAGCACAATAGACACTGCCGACAAAATAATAGCGCAAAGCAACGCAAACAGCCGTTTGCTGACGCTTGAATGTATGGGATGTCAAATTGATGTAATGGGGAAAAACGCGGTTATAAACGACAGCATATTAGGAAAAATTGATAATCTGAGAACGGACAGGCTGAAATACACAGTTGACAGCAACGGAGAGCGTACTACAATTTGTTTGAGAAAGGGGACATTGTGATGTGGCTTATGAAATATATTACAAATAATTCTATCTCATCGCCTAACGCGGTAAAGGGAAATGTTGCAAATACGCAGAATAATAACCTTGCCGTTATATCATCCGGAGAACACAAAAGCCTTAAATCCTGCCTGCCCTACGGTATTGTAAGTATGCCTCCCGTGGGAGAGCGTGCGGTCGTATTGCCTCTTGATGACGGTGAAGTAAGCCTTGGGGTAATTTCACAAAGTCAAAATCTTGAGGCGGGCGAAGTAATGCTGTTTTCAAAAGGCGGAGCTTCAATTGTTCTGAAAAACAGCGGAAAAGTGCTTATTAACGGTAAGGAGTACGGATGATGGTTGACGTAAGAATAAAAAATAATGATGTTGTTAAAAACAGTTCGGGCATATACGAAAAAATTACCGGTGAAGATGCTTTGTTTCAGCGTGCGTTTATTTGCGCCGCTGTTAAAAAAGGTTCTTTTATTTATGACAGGGAGCTCGGTTCACGTATTAAAGAAATTAATACTAATGCCGAAAATGCAAAGGACAGGTTTGAGCTTGTTATAAACGAAGCGCTTGTTGACTGCGCAGATACATCGGCAAAGGTGCTTGGTACAGGCAATAAATTGAGAATCAGATTTACTGTCGGCGGCAAAAGCAGAGACGAGGAGGTACAGATTTAATGGAAAATTACAGTGATATTTATGAGAGAATGAAGAAAAAATATGAGCAGGTAAGCGGCTCTGAGTTTGATGAGGCGAGCGACATAGCAATACGTATGAAGGTGCTTGCCGGAGAAATTTATAATGCTCAGGTTAATGCCGATTGGCTGAAAAGGCAGATGTTTGTCACTACGGCAAGCGGCGAGTATCTTGATTATTTTGCATCCCAAAGGGGATTAGAGCGCAAACAGGCAACCAAGGCACAGGGTGAGCTTACATTTTTTATATCTGCGCCTAAAGACCATGATATTGTAATTCCCATAGGCTCTGTTGTTGCTACAAATGACAGCGAACCGCTGAGATATCGCACTACCGAGACAGAAGTAATAAGAGCAGGAAATACTCTTGTCAGCGTATATGCAGAGGCAGAAAAGCCGGGTAAAAACTGGAATATTGAAATCGGATATGCGGTCGTTGCGGTCAGCGTTCCGTCAGAAATTGAGTATGTGAGAAACAGAGAGGCATTTGTAGGAGGCACAGACGCGGAAAGCGACAATGAACTTAGAGAACGCATAAAAAGTACATTTGTAAGTCCGTCAAACGGAACAAACGCGGCATATTATGAAAGTCTTGCGCTGTCTGTAGAAGGCATTTCAAAGGCGGGTGTTGTGCCTAAACTCAGAGGCATTGGAACTGTTAATGTTTATGTGTACGGCGACGGAAAAGACGCTTCAAGTACGGCTATTGCAAATGCACAGAGCCTTATCAGTAAAAACAGAGAGCTTAATGTGGACGTAAAGGTGTATTCCGCGCAGGTATATAAATATAATTTGGATATTACCGTAAAGGCAAAAAGCGGATTTCAGTCAAGCGTTGTAAAGCAAAAATGCGGACAGGCGTTCACCGATTACATAAATTCTCTTCCAATAGGAGGAAAGCTCTATTTGTCGGGAATAGGCAAATATATAATGGACACCGGCTGTGTTGAAAACTACGAGTTTAATACATCTATGAGCAACGATGAAATATCGGGTACACAATGTTTTGGCGTTGGCAGTATGGATATTGAGGTGGTATAATGGACAGCTTTACATCTATGAAGCAAAAACTGCTGCCGCTGAATCTGTATTCCGTAAGCGGCAATTCCAATTTAAACGCGGAACTTTTGGCATATGCCGAGGGACTTGACATTTTGTTTAATGATTTAGACACAATGCTGCGCGAGTATTATATATCTACCGCACAAAGCTACGGAATTACGGAACGTGAAAAGCTTGTTGGCGCAGAGCGAAGCGAGTATTCAATTACAAAGCGGCGTGATATGCTCAAAAACAGAGAGCAGACTTTGGGACTTTCCTGCACTCCCAATGCATTTTATATGATGCTTAAAAGCTATGGATTGTCCGATTTTATAATAACGGAAAAGTTTGCACAACAGGAGGTTGTTATAACTGTTTATGACAGCCTGAGCAATGAAATAAAAAGCTGGATAAACGAAAGAGTTGAGGCTGATTTTCCTTCGCATCTCAAAATTTCGGTCGTGTACACAAGCAGATAAAATATTATACTCTAACAAAAATGGGCTGTTCCTAAGGAACAGCCCAAAACTTTGTTTATTAAGATTTAACAGGGTTTAAGTTAATTAAAGATTACCCATTTTTTCTTTAACAGCAGCCTGTGCAGCGGCAAGACGTGCGATCGGCACACGGAAAGGTGAACACGATACATAATTAAGACCTACCTTGTGGCAGAACTCAATTGTCGGAGGATTACCGCCGTGCTCGCCGCAGATTCCGAGCTTGATGTCAGGACGTGTAGCACGACCCAATTCAGAGGCCATTTTTACAAGCTTTCCAACGCCGACCTGATCAAGTTTTGCGAACGGATCTGACTCGTAAATCTTATTTTCATAATAAGAACCAAGGAACTTAGCGGCGTCATCACGGCTGAAGCCGAATGTCATCTGTGTAAGGTCGTTAGTACCAAAGCTGAAGAATTCTGCTTCTTTTGCAATTTCATCAGCAGTAAGTGCGGCACGCGGAATTTCTATCATTGTACCTATATGATATTCCATCTTAACGCCGGCCTCGGCAATCAGCTTGTCGGCAGTAGCAACAACAAAGTCTTTAACGAACTTGAGTTCCTTAACTTCGCCTACAAGAGGAATCATAATTTCGGGAACAATATTATATTCGGGATGTTCTTTGTTTACTGCGATAGCTGCGCTTATAACAGCCTTTGTCTGCATTTCTGCAATTTCAGGATAAGTTACTGCAAGGCGGCAGCCGCGGTGACCCATCATCGGGTTAAACTCGTGGAGACTGTCACAAATGTTTTTAAGCTCTTCAAATGTGAGTCCCATGTCGTCTGCAAGCTCTTTAATGTCTTCGTCTTTAGTCGGTACAAACTCATGAAGCGGCGGGTCAAGGAAACGGATCGTCATTGGTCTGCCTTCAAGAACTCTGTACATTTCTTCAAAGTCACCCTGTTGATAAGGAAGAATTTTAGCAAGAGCTTCTTCTCTGCCTTCCTTAGTCTTGCTTACGATCATTTCACGTATAGCCTTAATTCTGTCACCTTCAAAGAACATATGCTCTGTACGGCAAAGACCGATTCCCTCCGCGCCGAATTTAACAGCCTGTGCTGTATCTCTCGGGTTATCGGCATTTGTTCTTACCATAAGCTTTCTTTCTTTGTCAGCCCAGCTCATAAATCTGTCAAAGTCACCTACGATAGCAGCCTCGGTTGTAGCAATAGCCTCGCCGTAGATGTCACCTGTAGAACCGTTGAGTGAAATATAGTCGCCTTCGTGAAGTGTAACGTCGCCTATTGAAAAAGCCTTGTTAGCTTCGTCAAATACTATTTCACCGCAGCCCGATACACAGCATGTACCCATACCGCGGGCAACAACGGCAGCGTGAGACGTCATACCTCCGCGGGCAGTAAGAATGCCTTCGGCAGCAACCATACCCTCAATGTCTTCCGGAGATGTTTCAAGACGAACAAGAACTACCTTTTCGCCCTTTGCGGCCCATTCCTTGGCGTCTTCTGCCGTGTAAACAACTTTACCGCAGGCAGCACCCGGAGAAGCGGCAAGACCTTTGCCGATTGGTGTTGCAGCCTTTAATGCCTTAGCGTCAAACTGCGGATGAAGAAGTGCGTCAAGCTGGTTTGGTTCAACTCTGAGAACGGCTTCTTCTTCCGTTATCATACCTTCGTCAACAAGGTCAACGGCAATTTTAAGAGCGGCAGCGGCAGTTCTTTTACCGTTACGGGTCTGAAGCATATAGAGCTTGCCGTTTTCAATAGTAAACTCCATATCCTGCATATCTCTGTAATGATTTTCAAGGTTTGTAGAAATTTCAACGAACTGGTTAAATACTTCCGGCATATCTTTTTCAAGCTGTGAAATATGGCTTGGTGTGCGAACGCCGGCAACAACGTCTTCACCCTGCGCGTTGATAAGATACTCGCCAAAAAGACCCTTTTCTCCCGTAGCAGGGTCACGTGTAAACGCAACGCCTGTGCCGGAGTTTTCGTTTAAGTTACCGAATACCATCGGCTGTACATTTACGGCAGTACCCCATGAATAAGGAATATCGTTCATCTGACGGTAAACGTTTGCACGAGGGTTGTCCCATGAACGGAATACGGCTTTAACGGCTTCCATCATCTGCTCCTTAGGATCAGTCGGGAAGTCTGTGCCCTTCTGCTCTTTGTAATAATCTTTAAAGAGCTTAACGAGCTTTTTCATATCTTCTGTATCGAGGTCAATATCGTTTTTAACGCCCTTTTCAGCCTTGACTTCGTCGATAATAACTTCAAATCTCTTCTTAGAAATTTCCATAACAACATCTGAAAACATCTGAATAAAACGACGATATGAGTCATATACAAAACGCTCAAATTTAGGGTCCGGGTTGCCTGCTATCATACCGGCAGCAACGTCGTCATTAAGACCGAGGTTAAGAATAGTATCCATCATACCGGGCATTGATGCACGCGCACCCGAACGTACCGATACGAGGAGAGGATTTTTTGTGTCGCCGAACTTCTTGCCGTTTATCTCTTCAATTTTAGCAAGATACTCGTAAATTTCAGCTTCGATTTCCGGAGCAATTTTTTTGCCGTCCTCATAGTAACGTGTGCAGGCTTCTGTTGAAATTGTAAAGCCCTGAGGAACAGGCATACCCAGATTTGTCATCTGAGCAAGGTTGGCACCTTTACCGCCGAGGAGTTCTCTCATATTTTCGTTGCCCTCAGAGAAAAGGTAAACATACTTATGGCTCATTGGAATAACCTCCTGTAAATAATGTGTATAAGGCAAAAAAACTTAATTACATATTTTTGCCAGCTACATAAGCCTAAAAGTTATTATAACAAAGTTTAGTAAAAATAGCTATAATTTTTTGAAAATTTTTCTTATAAAAAATAAATATAAAATTTAATAATATTGTATAAATCGTTTAAATTGTTTACGAATATTGCTTTTTTGTAAATTCTACTTGAAATCTGTATAATTTATGAGATAATATTAATATATTAATAATGTGAGACGCAACGGTATTGTCGGTTGCTGATAATACCTTAATAATATTGATAATTAGGGCTTACAAGGAGCTTTTAAATGAATAATTGTGCTGTAATACTTGCAGGCGGTGAGGGCAAACGAATGAAGTCCGACAAGCCTAAAACCCTCTCTTTGGTGCTTGGCAAACCTATGCTTTTGTGGGTTATTTCCGCGCTGAAAAAAGCAGGCATTGACGATATATGCGTAGTAAAAGGCTATAAAAAAGAATGTATTGAAGATTTTCTTGCTACTCTTGATTATAATATTGAAAGCGTTTTTCAGGCAGAACGTCTGGGTACGGGACACGCGGTAATGATGGCAAAAAACTTTTTAAAAAGACACGGCGGAAATGTTGTGATTTTAAACGGAGACGCCCCTTTTATGGACAGCGAAACAATAAAAAATTCGCTTATTCAGCATTCAGAGCAAAATTGTTCTGCTACCGTTATTTCTGCAAATGTATGCGACCCGACAGGTTACGGACGAATTGTAAGAGATAAAAAAGGAGAGCTTAAGGCAATTGTTGAACAGAAGGATGCAGATGCCGAAACTCTTAAAATAACCGAGGTAAATTCAGGAGGATTTTGGTTTGACTGTCATATGCTGCTATCTGTACTTGACAGAATAAAATCAGACAACAATGCTAAGGAATATTATCTTCCCGATGCGCTCAAGCTGCTTTTGGCAGACGGCAAAAAGGTTGGCGCTTACATAGCACATTGCAGTGATACGGTACTGGGAGCAAACGACCCCTCACAGCTTGAGGAGCTTAATAAAATTGCAAAACAAAAGGGTTACACCTGTTGAATAAACTTGTCAAATCATAAACCAAAGGAGATATTACAATGAATTTTCACGGAAAGGACATTAAAATTTTTACCGGCAGTTCAAATGTTGACGTGGCTCAGGGAATTGCAGGCTGTCTTGGCCTTCCCTTAGGCAAAAGCAATTGCACACAGTTTTCAGACGGAGAAATTTCGGTTTCACTTCATGAGTCTGTACGCGGAAGCGATTGCTTTATTGTTCAGTCGACCTGCACTCCCGTAAACGACAATCTTATGGAAATGCTTATAATGATTGACGCTATGAAACGCGCTTCTGCCGCAAGAATTACCGCTGTTATGCCATATTTTGGATATGCAAGGCAGGACAGAAAAGCAAAGGCAAGAGACCCAATTTCAGCAAAGCTCTGCGCCGACATAATAACAAGCGCGGGTGCGGACCGTGTACTAACAATGGACCTGCACGCAAATCAGATACAGGGCTTTTTCAACATTCCGGTTGACCATCTTCACGGCGCGGCACTTCTTGCAAATCATATGAGACAAAAAATCGGAGGCAACGTTGACGATTACATAGTAGTTTCTCCCGACCTCGGCTCGGTTACACGTTCAAGAAACTTTGCCTCAAAAATAGGGACAGGCCTTGCCATTATTGATAAAAGAAGACCAAAAGCAAACGTATGCGAGGTTATGAATATCATAGGCAATGCAAGCGGCAAAAAGGTCATTCTTGTTGACGATATGATCGACACGGCAGGCACGCTTTGCAATGCCGCAAACGCTATTGTAGAAAAAGGCGGCGCAACTGAGGTTTATGCCTGCGCAACTCACGCCGTTCTGTCGGGTCCTGCAATTGAGAGGATTAAAAACAGCGCAATAAAAGAAGTTGTTCTTCTTGATACTATTCCCGTTCCGGAAGAAAAGATGATAGATAAATTCACAATTCTTCCTGTTGCTCCCACATTCGCAGAGGCTATCGCGAGAATTTACAACGACAAACCCTTTACATCTGCTTTTGGATAATTATTTATTTTACGTCGCTAAATATCTTGACTATTTATGATTTAATATAATAAGGGGCGGGTTTTATTAACCCGCCTTGTTTGATTTTTTACAAGAACTACGCACACGGACTAAAATCAGGAGGGTAAAATGTTCGGAAAAAATAAAGCCTTAGGTTCGCCCGAATACCTTATTGTGGGGCTTGGTAATCCCGATAAAAAATATGAGAACACACGCCACAACACGGGCTGGCTTGCCCTTGACTATATTGCAGACAAGTACGGCTGTAAAATCAACAAAGTAAAATACAAAAGTTTTGTCGGCAATTGTACAATAGGCAAATCAAAGGTATTGCTTATGAAGCCTGCAACATATATGAACAACAGCGGCGAGGCTGTTGTTGAAGCTATGAATTTTTACAAAATTCCGCCTGAAAAAGTTATTGTGATTTTTGACGACATTTCTCTTGATGTAGGCAAAATGCGCATACGCTCAAAAGGCAGCGACGGCGGTCAAAAAGGTATGCGCAGTATAATTTATCTCAGCGGAAGCGATAAATTTCCCCGCATTAAAATTGGAATAGGTGCAAAACCTAATCCTGATTGGGATCTTGCTGACTGGGTGCTTTCAAGATTTACCGATGATGAACTAAAAACAGTGGGTAAAATGTTTGACAGTGCCGCAAAGGCTGTGGAACTTATAATTGACGGAAAAACAGACCGCGCAATGAATATGTTTAACTGATTTTAAATTTTTAAAAAACCGAAAAATACCTAAAATATATGAAAAATTTACATTTTATAAAACAATGATAATATCATAAAATACTATTGCGGCGATAAAACGGGAAGCCGAAACGCCGCTTTAATATAAATTGAATTTTAGAAGTTTAAAAAAGGAGAAAAACAAAAATGTCAGGTAATAACCAAATTAACGTACCGGAAGCTAAAGAAGCTATGGAACGCTTTAAGATGGAATGCGCAAACGAAGTAGGCGTTAACTTAAAGCAGGGATACAACGGTGACATTTCTGCAAGAGAAGCAGGCTCCGTTGGCGGACAGATGGTTAAAAAGATGATCGAATCATACGAAAACAGTATGAAATAATTTTAAACCATAATAAAAACAGAGAAAATACGATATAAATAAAAAATAAAGTATTTCCTCAGGCTGCGGCAAAAAAATTGCCGCAGCCTTAATTTTTATACTAAAATGACTTGTAATTAATGAAACAATGTGATAATATATCACCGTTAAGGCAAATATTGTAGTTTTATAAATGATTATGTCGTAAAAAGGGTGATACAAATGAGATGATAATTTTATTATTAATAAAGACGCAAAATATATTTATAAATTAATGGAGGATGAACAATGGGTAAAATTAACAAATATTTAAGAAATACAATAGCAATAATACTTGTATCGCTTACAGGATTATTGCTGCCAACACAGGTTTTTGCAGAAACAATGCCAAAAAAAGAAAATACATATTCAACATTTGACAATGTTAAGGGCGAAAGTGAAAGCATTGGAGATATTGTGTCTGAGATTACAGATGAAAGAACAGAGTATTCTAAAGAGTTTTTGCTTGAAGACGGCACAAAAATGATTGCGGAATATGAAAAGCCTATTCACTATAAAGACAGTAAAGGCAAGTGGATAGAGTATAATAACAGTCTTGTTGCAGACAATAACATTTCTACAAATGATGAAGCCGATGCCTCAGGCGAATACACAAACAAAAGCAGCGATATTAAAGTAAAACTTTCCAACAAAGCCAAGCCGGAAAACATGATAAAAATAAAATCTGATGAATATTCGATCAGTTGGGGTTATGAAAAGGTCAATAAAAGCAAAGTAGAAATTGTTGACGAAAATACAAAGCTTCTCGGCAATGAAAAATTTACTACTTTAAATAATGCAACATCCGAAGCAAAATATGAAGATGTCTACAAAAATGTAGACCTGCAATATTTTGTGACCTCAACAGGTATAAAAGAAAACATCATACTTAAAAGCTCGGATGTACAGAATGAATTTGATCTTACATATAAAATAAAAAATCTGACAGCAAAGCAGACAGATGACCATACAATAACTCTTTATAACAAAAACAATAAAGAGGTATATACAATTACCGCACCGTATATGACAGACGCAGAAGGAAAGTCGAGCACTCAGCTAAAGCTGGAAGCAGTAAGTCAAAAAGGCAATAATCTTACGGTTAAACTCACAGCCGATTATTGGTTTGTTCACACGATAGGCAGAAAATTTCCTGTCACTATTGACCCGGAACTTACCGCAAACCAAACTAAATCACTTTTGTATTATGAAAATGTCAACAATATTGTAAGGACATACGGACCATATTATACCTCAAATAATTCATACCTTATTGCAGCGTTAAAAAGTCTGCCCGAGCTTAAAGACGGTGAAAAAATAATAAGCGCAAAATATAATTTTGGAATAAATTACGGAAACACTTTGTTTACATCAAAAAATGACAGTCCAATAATTATTAACGCGCACAAGTTAAAATCTTTTTCGGGCAATAAAACAGAATATGAAACTGAAATACTTGACTATGATTCTCTTACATATAATGATAATCAGAGCGTGTCTTTTGACTTAACGCGTCTTACTGATGAATGGTATGACAGCAAAGACGATGTTAATGGATTTGTAATTGAGGCTTTAAACACAGCAGGTTCAAAGCAGGTTACATTTAATGATGCTGCAAGAGGAACGAATAGTCCGACATTTACAATAGTTTATAAAGATTTTACGGGAACCGAGAGCAATCTGTCCTACCATAAAATACCGGTAGGTCATAATGCACAGGCGTCAATTTCAGATTATCTGGGCAGCCTTGTAATAAATCAGAGTTTGTATGAGGGCACGGGTTCAAGAATGCCCGCTGCTATCAGCGCAACATACAACAGCATTAATTATAACACTGTATTTGGCAACGGTTCTCCGAGCGGTTACGGATGGCAGTTTTCTTTCAATCAATATATAAGAGAAGCAGACAGCAGCCTGTCCGCTCAGGGATATAACTATATCTACACGGATTCAGACGGAACAGACCACTATTTAAAAAAGTCTGACGATTCAGAAGAATGGACAGACGAAGACGGACTGGGTCTTACACTAACCAAAGATTCAAAAAATATTTACATAGATAACGGTTCAACAAAACAGACCTACGAGTTGACATCAGCTGGAGGCAGACTTCTTTATGAAAACGATGAGCATAACAATAAAATTACATACGGATACACAAACGGCAACGTAACCTCTATTACCGACGGTTCGGGAAGAGTTATTTCGATAACATATTATACAAAAACAAACGGAGATAAGAGAGTATCCAAAATAACAAGACCCGACGGAAAAGATATTGTATTTTCATACACTTCTTCAGAATATGATAAGATCCACTATTTATATCTTCCCGACAGCAGCGTGTCAAGATTTTTCTATGACAGCTCCAATATGCTTACAACAGTTGAGCAAGGAGGATTTGAAAACGGGAATTATAAAAAAACATCTTCAGTAGAATTTACTTACAACAATAACAGACAAGTAACAAAAATCACGGAATACGGCAGCGATAATACCGAGGGAAAGTATCTTAATATCAAATACGGAGATGACAATACAACAGTATTTACAGACCGTCAGGGCAGAAGTGTGACCTATACATTCGACGATAAAGGAAATCAGATTTCAAAGCTTAATGCAAACGGTTATCTCGAGAGCAACGACAACAGCGGTATTACGGTTTCAAGCGGTTCTGATTCGTTTACGAAAAACTATATCACCGAATCGACCGAGCAAAGCGCAATACAAAGCGGAAACTACTATTACACAACAAACGGCGACAGAAACGGAACGGTAAGTAAAGGCGGCACCTGCTCAATAGACACATCCGCCCCAAGTGAAGAAAACGGTCAGACGCAGTACTTTGGCACAACATCAATCAAAGTCAATAACCCGTCAAGCAGCACAAATTCCGCATTCTTTACAGGAGCAACGCATCAGTTTGATACAACGGAATTTGGCGGCAAATATATGACGTTTTCAGCATATGTTAAAACTAAAAATATAAGTCAGATCTACAGCGGCGGAGCAATAGGAGCAATGCTGAAAATAAAGGGCTTTACGGCAAGCGGCGCGGTAACAAGCGAGCAAAACAGCATAGGAATAACAGATACACAGGACTGGCAGAGACTAAGTGTAATGACTTACCTCCCGTTAAGCACAAAATACGTGCGGGTTTATTGTATGATTCGCTATGCGTCGGGCACGGCATGGTTTGACTGTTTACAGTTTGAGGAGGGTCGCTGCGCGAATGACTTTAACGCGTTGCAGAACGGAGACTTTGAAAACAACGGATATTGGCTTACAAATGAGAATAAGGCAATATCGCCACAGAACGGCGCGGTTACGTTAGACGGCAAGGCTGCCGCATATGAAAATGCGACTGAGGCTACCGGGGAGGCAGTAGAAGATAGCGCAGAAGAGACCCAACCAGCTACATATTACAAAACAGTGCAGGAGACCGAGCCTAATGACAGCGTTACTACATATGACAGTTACGGCAATGTCATAAAAACGGAGCAGGGATTTGTTACAAGAACCGTAAAAAAGACCTACGAAATCGAATCAACGGAATCATCAGGAGAAGAAACAACTGAACCTACTGAGGACAGTTCAGCTAATACATCCGGGAATTTGCTCGGCAATAAATATATTTATCAGAACGTAAAGGTTGGCAGAGCTGGAGTAATGTTTAATGTTGTAGGGCAGGCACAGGCAAAGTCAGTTCCGTTGTCAAATGAGAACAGAACATACGGCATGGCCCTTAATATTTACTACAAGAACAGCACCGTACCCGAAACGCATTATCAGGAGTTTAACTCAGCGACCTCGCGCCGCCAGAGCATAAATTTGACCGTTACGCCTGAAAATATAGATGAAGTAATAAATTATGTTGCAATTGCCTTTGTTTACGGTTATAATAGTAACACAATGACTGCATATTCAGCGGAGCTTAATATTGCACCGACAGGTTATTCTAATGATGATAATACCTCTGCGGATAACGGCGGCTCAAACGAAAGCAGTACAGATGAAGACAATTGCACGGATTACGAAGTTATTTCCGAAAGCGTAGACAAAACAAAAACATATATGCAGACAAGCACCCGGTATGACAGTACGGGCAACTATGCAGCATCTGAAACCGATGAAGCAGGCAATACGGTAAGCTATACATACGACGCAAACGGAAATACGACCTCTGTTACAGACGCAAAAGGCAATGTAGTAAAATACACATATAACTTAAATGATTCGGTTAAGAGTGTAAGCAGCAATGGAGTGCAAAACAGTTATACATATAACATAGCGGAAAATATTTCAGCAATAGACCACAACGGATTCAGCTATAAATTTAATTATGATGTGTTCAACAACCTTATTTCAACAAAAATCGGAAATACAGAAATTGTAAGCAACACATACTCTCCGAACAACGGGAACCTGATAAAGACAACCTTTGCAAACGGAGATTATTTTGAATATTCCTACGATACATATGACAATATAACAAGAATAAAAGGTAAAAACGGAGTTATAGCGTCGTTTGTTTACAACAAAAAGGGACTTGTTGCAGTAGCCATTGATGATTCAAGCGGCGTAAGTACATACTACTACTATGACTTTAACGGAAATCTTACGGGAGAATACCGTCAAACAAAAGAAGGAGATTTGTCATATTATCTGAGCTATGACTCGGACGGGAACAGGGTAGAAAAAACCTCTGTAAACGGACAGACCAAAACGATAACAAGCGGAACTGACAGTGAGGGAAATTCGTTTGTAAGCAATGACGGAGTAACAGCCAAAACCGTAACCGATGATTTTGGCAGAATAAAAGAAGTAAAGACCTCGCGCGAAAAAGGCATTAGCGTATATAATACAACTTACGAATATGCAAGCGGAAGCGCACAGAACTCGACGACAAATCTTGTAAAATCATTAACGCAGAAGTTTGGAAATACACAGCTGTTAAAGTATGAATACAAGTACGACAGCAACGGGAATATAACCCGAATAGAAGAGGGCGGAGAAGTAGTTGCAATGTACTGGTATGATGAGCTTAATCAGCTTGTCAGTTCATCAGAGCGCGATTCGGGATTATACACAGTTTACAGTTACGACAAAGCAGGAAATATAACAAATGTAAAAGAATATGAATTGGATTTAGTAAAATGGTATCCGCTGTCGCTGATTAGAGAAAGGACATATAAATATACAGACAGCAGCTG
This sequence comes from uncultured Clostridia bacterium, assembly GCA_947623205.1. Taxonomy (GTDB): domain Bacteria; phylum Bacillota; class Clostridia; order Oscillospirales; family Acutalibacteraceae; genus Ruminococcoides. The sequence continues at coordinate 43,193 of CANQGM010000012.1, read as the reverse complement.
GAAAGACAAGCTTACGTCATACAACGGAACAAATATTACATATGATAAAATAGGCAATCCGCTGACATACCGAGACGGAATGACAATGACGTGGGAAAACGGACGTCAATTATCTACTTTAAAAACAGGAGAAAATGAAGTAAGCTATAAATATGACAGCAACGGACTGCGAACGCAAAAAGAAGACGACAACGGAACAACATATTATTACTACGACAGCAATAAAAATCTAATAGGCTTAACAAAAGGTTACAAAACGCTGTACTTTTACTATGATTCCGAAGGTTCACCGACATCATTTTCATATAACGGTGAAATGTATTATTATGTAAAGAATTTGCAGGGCGACATAGTAAAAGTAATAAATAAGACCGGGGTATTGTATGCAAGATACGAATACGACGCTTTCGGAAAAATTCTATATGCCTACGGTGACCCGATAATAAGCGCACTGAGCCCCTTTAGATACAGAGGTTACGTTTATGATACTGAAACAGGTCTATATTACCTGCAAAGCCGTTATTATGACCCCGTTACCGGCAGATTTTTAAATGCGGATGTTTATTGTGATACACAAACCGGCACTCCTTTGAGTACTAATATGTTCTCGTATTGTGAGAATAATAGCATTTTCTATTTTGATACTACTGGTTATTGGAAAACTAGCGACCATAAAACAATGACAAATAACCAAGGCTTTTCGGGTAAAAAATATAAAACTGTTCGTGATTGGGTATATAACGCAGATGCATATCCTTGTGAGAGTACAAAAGACTATAGTACGCCATTTCACGGAAGAGACAATGGTCTAGAAATAGGACGTAAATTATATAATTTAGCACTTGATTTAAAGAGGTCAAAAAATAAAGTTAAGTTCTATTGGAATAGTAAAGAAGCAAGTAAACGTAAAGGAAAATCTATAGAATTTTTAAAGTATAATACAAAAAAAGGTGGTAAATCAAGCAAAACAAACGATGCTATGAATTCATTACTTAAAAAACTTAACAATGCTAAAAACAGTAACCAACAATCTCAGATGTTGTTAGGACTTTCCTTGCATACATTACAGGATTACTTTGCACATGTTGTTAAAGCTGATTTAGTTAAATTTGATTTTTACTATGGACGCAAATATTCTTGGAGTTGTAAAAGCTATGGTACGATGTACATGTATAAAGTTGATGATACTATGGGAGTTTCAAATAGTAGAGTTGAAGACAATAAATCAGTTTTCAGGTGGAGGTATGATACTGCATATTCGTTAACGAAAAGTATTTATTCAAATTTTTGGACAAAAAATAAAAAAATGTCAAGACTATGGGTGACCGAAGGAAAGGCAGAAAGTGAGTTTATTACAACGTCTTATATTTGGCATCATAAAATTCAATGGAAAATTATATGTTCAAGATACTATTATCATTGGCGATATTAAGTGTTTATATAGGAGTGATTTATTTATGAAATACAAAATAATAATATTTTCTTTACTAATAATGATAGTATTATTATCGGGTTGTTCAGTATCTTCTAATTATAAGGAAGTTATAGGTTATCAAGACTTTATAAATGACAGCAAAACTGGTTATGATGATGTTGAGTATTATAATATTGTAGATTCAATGGAAAGTAGTCAAAACGCCCGCAAGTATTTTATTGAAAATAATCGTAGGGTTGGTGACTATATTATAACAGATTATGAAAATGGTGTTTGTGTAAACAAATTTTGTGGTTCGGCAGATGTTAATAATGAGATTTCAATTCCAGAAACAATAGACGGAAAATCAGTCGTCAAACTCGGAGGATATATTGAGTCAATAAATGATGACAGTGTTATCGGAGCGTTTGGTGGAAATGTTGGTGTTACTATTATAATACCGTCTTCCGTTAAAGTAATAAGTGCTGTTGCTTTTATGAATAGTTCTGGTATTATTCCCGAAGAATACAGATATATGTTTGTTGATATTTCTGGTTTTGTAGTTGACGAAAAAAACCCATATTATTCATCAAAAAATGGTGCTTTGTATTCAAAAGATTATACTAAATTATTATGGGTAAACACCATTTGTAAAGATAATAATTCTGATTGGTCTGGAGGTGAATATGTGGTTCCTGATTTTGTGGAAACTTTTGAACCCTCAAATGGTATATATTGTTTATTAGACAAGATTACAATTGGAAAAAGTGTAAAAAAAATTAATACTTATATTGATAAGGGAGAAGATGGAATAGAACCTAACCCTGATGTTATTCCGGACGTTGTCATTTGTGGCTACAAAGGAACTGCTGCAGAAAAATGGGCTAAAGAAAATTATGCAAACTTTATAGCATTAGATAATTAGATAAGTAATTATGGCAAGTTATACTTTAATAAGTTGAAAATGCAGAAAAAAATTATGTTGCAATTGAATTTATCTACAACAAAAAGGGACTTGTTGCAGTAGCCATTGATGATTCAAGCGGCGTAAGTACATACTACTACTATGACTTTAACGGAAATCTTACGGGAGAATACCGTCAAACAAAAGAAGGAGATTTGTCATATTATCTGAGCTATGACTCGGACGGGAACAGGGTAGAAAAAACCTCTGTAAACGGACAGACCAAAACGATAACAAGCGGAACTGACAGTGAGGGAAATTCGTTTGTAAGCAATGACGGAGTAACAGCCAAAACCGTAACCGATGATTTTGGCAGAATAAAAGAAGTAAAGACCTCGCGCGAAAAAGGCATTAGCGTATATAATACAACTTACGAATATGCAAGCGGAAGCGCACAGAACTCGACGACAAATCTTGTAAAATCATTAACGCAGAAGTTTGGAAATACACAGCTGTTAAAGTATGAATACAAGTACGACAGCAACGGGAATATAACCCGAATAGAAGAGGGCGGAGAAGTAGTTGCAATGTACTGGTATGATGAGCTTAATCAGCTTGTCAGTTCATCAGAGCGCGATTCGGGATTATACACAGTTTACAGTTACGACAAAGCAGGAAATATAACAAATGTAAAAGAATATGAATTGGATTTAGTAAAATGGTATCCGCTGTCGCTGATTAGAGAAAGGACATATAAATATACAGACAGCAGCTGGAAAGACAAGCTTACGTCATACAACGGAACAAATATTACATATGATAAAATAGGCAATCCGCTGACATACCGAGACGGAATGACAATGACGTGGGAAAACGGACGTCAATTATCTACTTTAAAAACAGGAGAAAATGAAGTAAGCTATAAATATGACAGCAACGGACTGCGAACGCAAAAAGAAGACGACAACGGAACAACATATTATTACTACGACAGCAATAAAAATCTAATAGGCTTAACAAAAGGTTACAAAACGCTGTACTTTTACTATGATTCCGAAGGTTCACCGACATCATTTTCATATAACGGTGAAATGTATTATTATGTAAAGAATTTGCAGGGCGACATAGTAAAAGTAATAAATAAGACCGGGGTATTGTATGCAAGATACGAATACGACGCTTTCGGAAAAATTCTATATGCCTACGGTGACCCGATAATAAGCGCACTGAGCCCCTTTAGATACAGAGGTTACGTTTATGATACGGAAACAGGCCTATATTACCTGCAAAGCCGTTATTATGACCCCGTTACCGGCAGATTTTTAAATGCGGATATTTATTGCGATACACAAACAGGCACTCCTTTGAGCACAAATATGTTTACATATTGTAGTAATAACCCTATATTTAAATATGATAACAATGGTTATTGGGAAAAATCAAATCATGCTACAATGTGTAAAATGGCTGGTTTTTCAAAAACGACTCAAAACTGGGTGAAATATGCTGATAGTTATTTTTCAAGTGGAAATGATAAAATAAATAAAAAAACAAAATATTGTAGTGCTCCATTTCATAGTAGGACTTCTGCGTTAAAAATTGCTAAATACATATATAATAAAGCTGTTAAGGTTAAAAAAAGTAAAAATAAAGTAAAATTTTATAATTCTGGAAATAGTAAAAATAAAAATAAAACGGGATGCCTCTATAAAGAATATTTTGGATACCGTTTAACTAAAGATCCTAAACAGCCGCTAACAATGGACAATAATCGTGCAAAAGACCTACCAAAACGATTAAATAACCTTAAGAGTTCTAAAGAGCAATCTGAAGCCTTATTAGGCTTAGCTTTGCACACATTACAAGATTATTTTGCTCATAGGACAAATGTTGATGTTTATTTAAGATATGACGGAGATATTTATTACAGAGAAACCATGCTTACTACAGAATTTTCTCATTACTATGCCTTTAGTACGAAAGATTTTGAGGACAATAAAAATCAGATTCCATGGCGTTATAAAAATTCCCAAAGAGTAACATATGTGGTGTATGATTTTTATAAAAAAAATAAAACAATTAATAATATTTCTGTAAAATATAGTAATGGTAATAAAAAATCGTACAGATTTTTTTGTTATAGTACAGGATGTGAGTATCAACTTTATTCTCGAGAATATTACCTAACAATTAGTTAAAGGGAGGATTATATGAAAAATAAAATTATTGTTGTTTTTTTGTTTGTTATTTTATTCATATTTTCATCTTGTTCAGACATCAATAATGAAAATATAGAAAACAATTATAACCGCGATACCAATTATAAATCATTAATTAATTCATATACAAAAGCAGTAGAGAATCCTGATTATATTATTAATGATTGCGAGGGTGGCGTAAGTATTGTTGCATATGTCGGTGATGATACTGATATTGTAATACCGGACAGTCTTGACGGAAAACCTGTAATAAGTCTTGATGGAATTTATGATAAGACATTTGATGAATACTATTCTGCAATCGGTTTTTGTGAATTTGACAGCGTAACATTACCGTCTACCCTAAAGAGTTATAATATCGGCAATTTCCATAATTCATGGGCAGAAAATACTTTTAAAGCTATTTATGTGGATAAAAACAATCCCTATTATTCATCCAAAGACGGTATTCTTTTTAATAAGGATAAAACAAAACTTTTTGTAATTCCGCCAAATCATGAATCTAAAATAATTAATATTCCCGAAGGCACAGTCATTGCACAAGATATTGTGTCCGATGATACTGTTACTTTAAATATTCCTGCTTCACTTGAAAAGATAGAAATTAACTGTTATTATCCGGCATGGTATTATGATTCTGATATTGTAACGCCTTACAAGCTAACTGAAATTAATGTTAGTAAGAATAACAAGTATTTTTCATCAAAAGACGGGGTGCTTTATAATAAAGATATGACAGAGCTAATGATATATCCTATTAATAAACCCGGTGAAAGTTTCAAAGTCCCTGACAGCGTTGAGAAAATAGACTATTTTCTACTGACTGATATTACATATCTTAGCACTATAACATTTGGTAAAAATATAAAGACAATTGAAGCAGTCACTGATTTTGACTATGATGTCATTTATGGAAAAAAACCAAAGCCATTAATTGTTAATGGTTATAGAAACACTGCGGCCGAAAAATGGTATAAAGAACAATTTCCGGATTGGACAGAAGAAAAATTTTTATTTTTTAATGAATTGGATTAAGATAGTAAGTTAAACATATACATAAATTTTCTGCAAATTTTTTCAGATAGCCATTTAACCGTTTAATTAAATGTAATATTTCCCTGTTCGTATATCAAGTGTTATAAATTTACTATAAAATAAAATTGTGCGTTATTTTTTCCCGTTATAAAGTATTGCAGGAGGTTTTAATTTAGACTAACAAAAATTAAGACCTCCTATGAAGTATAGTGTACTTTACAGAATATGAATATAAAATATGATGAGCTTAATCAGCTTGTCAGTTCATCGGAACGCGATTCGGGGTTGTACACAGTTTACAGTTACGACAAAGCGGGGAATATAACAAATGTAAAAGAATATGAATTGGATTTAGTAAAATGGTATCCGCTGTCGCTGATTAGAGAAAGGACATATAAATATACAGACAGCAGCTGGAAAGACAAGCTTACGTCATACAACGGAACAAATATTACATATGATAAAATAGGCAATCCGCTGACATACCGAGACGGAATGACAATGACGTGGGAAAACGGACGTCAATTATCTACTTTAAAAACAGGAGAAAATGAAGTAAGCTATAAATATGACAGCAACGGACTGCGAACGCAAAAAGAAGACGACAACGGAACAACATATTATTACTACGACAGCAATAAAAATCTAATAGGCTTAACAAAAGGTTACAAAACGCTGTACTTTTACTATGATTCCGAAGGTTCACCGACATCATTTTCATATAACGGTGAAATGTATTATTATGTAAAGAATTTGCAGGGCGACATAGTAAAAGTAATAAATAAGACCGGGGTATTGTATGCAAGATACGAATACGACGCTTTCGGAAAAATTCTATATGCCTACGGTGACCCGATAATAAGCGCACTGAGCCCCTTTAGATACAGAGGTTACGTTTATGATACTGAAACAGGTCTATATTACCTGCAAAGCCGTTATTATGACCCCGTTACCGGCAGATTTTTAAATGCGGATAGCAAAATTTTGCATGGCTTATTTGGTGTATCACTCTATACATATTGCAAAAACAATCATGTAAATCAATATGATCCAACAGGAAATGACGCGTGGTGGATTCAATCACCCAAAAGTGCAAATAGATTTGGACATACGTCATTACTGATACAAGAAAAGTCAGGGTTTTGGTGGTATTTCTATTGTGGTGATAAGAGTGTTCAATTATTATTTATTGGGACAACAACGCAAAAAGATATTTATAAAAAAGTAAAAGATCAGATAAATAAATTTAATAAAAAATTTAAATTAAAATTAAAATATCAAGAGCATTATACTCAATCAATAAGATTTAGTGGTAACTTTAAGGATAGCTTAAGAGAAGCAAGAGATTTAGTTAATGATATATCTTATAAGTATAGTTTGCGTAAGTATCAATATAGGGATAGTAGTACATATAAATATAAAAATAAAAAATATTCAAAACCATATTCTTGGGTGCTAAATTCAAACAGGCAATATTCGCTATACGATTTTAATTGCCTCCATGCAAGCCTGCTTGTATTATTATATGGCTCACTTAATAAAAGAAAGAATGATTTTAAGTTTGATTTATTGGATATTATGGCGGACTATACTATACCAAACAATGCGATGAAGCGTATGAAAAAGTTAAATTACGGAAAGTGGGTGGAATGCTAATGAAAAGAAAAGTTAGAATATTTATCTGCATTTTTATACCAATAGTTTTATTTATAGTATTTGTTTGGTTTTTTATGTATAATATAACAAATACTAATACTAATTTACTAAAAATAGAAGACGAAGTTATAGATAATAGGTATAACAATGTTATTGCAAACACAGAGTCAAATTTAGTTAAAATAAAAAATAGGCTTTACTACAATTACTATAGTGGAGATATTTTTAAGTATGGAACCTATGAAGTTTCAAGCGGTCTTACCAAAAGAGTTTACTGGGAAGGTCCGTCACTTTCACCAGGTTTTATTTCACTTAACAATGTTTGGAAAGATAAAATACTTGATACATATCTTGATGAAAACGGAACAGCAAATTATTTTGATATTGACGATAAAAAATACAAGCCTTGTTTTACAGTTGATAATGATAAAGACATAGTTCTTGACGGATATTATTTTATAGTAGACGGGGTGCAGTATTATTTTTCAAAAGATGAAAGATTGTACATACTTGACAACGGAAAACTTAGATTTATTGCTTCTCCCGAACTATTAAAATTAAATGATTTTAATTTTATGGACAATTGTTATATAAATTCAAATTATATTTACTATAAAAATTTTGTCAATAATGAAATATACATTTGTCGATTTGACATTGACAAACAAAAAGTAATAAATGAGTATTGCATTAAAGATATACCTCATACGGAAAACGGTTTTGAAAATTTTATTGCTAAAGAAGATGATATATACTTTCTAACTGAAAATCATAACAAATTATATCATGTTGATTTAAAAGACAATTCCGCGCAAAAACTTTTTGAAACTGCGGGTGTTATTACATTTAATTGTTACAATGATAAATTATACGTTAGTGTACATTTAGATTCAACCGAGGAAAAAAGTAACGGTTTATATATAATCGATACAAAGACAAGTGAAATAAACCATATTTATGATAAAATGGGCGTTTATGGGATATATATTTTAGATAATAAGTGGGTGTATTTCACAGATAAAGATGATTATTTATATCGAATAACAAAGGACGGAAAAAATATTGAAAAGGTCTTTGGATAATAAGGTAATAGGTTACTATTGGCATTATCATGTGTATGGAAGAAAAAACAAGGCCCATGTATGGTATCTATATTAGTTTATGGAGTTGATTTTGTATGTTGGTTAATTTAGTTTTTGATTACTATACTGATATAATTAATGTGCCGGATTATGTAGTGAATAAAATAAAAAAATATCAAAATCAATGCGATAAATGGTTATTCAATAAATTAAATGAACATGAGTTTTGGATAAAAGATGAATCTGGTAAAAAAGAAGGAATTGGTATTTGCAGTGAAGCATTTGTTTATTGGCTAAATGAATTTATTTTGAATGAAAATGAAGAAAAAGCGGTTATAGTAAAAAGAAATTTAAAAAACTATGACGCTTCTCTTCCAACATTATTCTATTAAAACATTAAAAATCCGGTTAACATTTATATATAACTATAATATGAAGTACCTATCGCCAAACTAACAATATTGTTATTGGGCGATAGGTACTAAGTTAAATTTACTAAATAAGGTATATTATTGCAAGCCTAATTATTTCCGTTACCGTGGTTACGTTTATGATACGGAAACAGGTCTATATTACCTGCAAAGCCGTTATTATGACCCCGTTACCGGCAGATTCTTAAATGCGGATGATACGGCATTTATTGGCGCTACAGATAAAGTCAGGTGTATCGTAATTAGTTATAGATGTATCAAAAAAACTATTGTACATCTCTTGTTTAAAAAGGATTGATTTTATGAATTTTTACGCAAAATATTGCGATTTTAATAAATACGGATTTCCGATTTACCAAAAATCTGAACATTCTTTCGATTTTGAACCCTGGCCAGACTCCGATTTTTCGTTAATGCTGGGGACATCATATATGAGTCTTGAAGTGAATTTAACTACTGGCAGAGTGTTGCATTTATCCGGATTTAATTCTACTAATACATGGAAGAAAGATAAGCTAAATATACCTGATTTTAAAATAGGCTCATTGTTTGTTGAAAAATCTGAACATTTTATACCCGGTATGGGAATAGAGATTGATTTTGAACTAATAACAGTTTATGATAAACAAAGCGGATGGATTCGTATAGGGAGTGACTATAAATCCGATACTTGTCAATATATTATGTTTGCAAATAATACAATCGCTGCAATCGACAATATGAAAATTGTTACAATTTGGATTAAGCCAATATTTTTATAATAAATTAGCGGAGCGGCGGCTTTTTTTAGTAAGATGTCACCGTTTTAGGAGTAAAAATATGAATATTAATTTTAAGAACGAAAAATTCAATAATGTTTATAAAGATTACATTATTAATAAGAATAAATCTGACTGTAAAAATATGAAATTTATTATGGAAAAAATAAAAAGAATAACAAATATTTTTACAAAAATATCGCCGGAATGCGATAGGCTGTATAAAATCACTAAGAAGAAAGTTGTAACAAAGAAATATGCATCAGGAGGAGAATTGCTCACAAGAGGATATTTATGTCCGAGCCCTATTTATGATATAGTAACGGGTAATTGTTCGCGCGGAAAAATGATAAATCGTATATCAAAATTTAAAAAAATAACCTATGAATATGGTTTTGATAAAAATAACAATTTGATAATAGCAAATCATTTAACCTTAGACCAGTATGAGCTTTTATTACATATCAATAATGTAGTTTTAGGTATTGTTTTTGAATATTCGTCAAATCAAAGATGTGTTATTTTACTTATTAATGAATGTGTTTATGACAATAAAGGGTTAATTATATCATATACTCAAGGTGAATGTTTTGATAATAACTCAATTTCTTGTCTGAATATTGAACGATACAATTATGTTGAATTGGGATTAAAGGAAGCATATGTATCTCAAGTCACAATTGATGAGAAATCACCAGTAATTGATAATACAAAATATATTTTTCAACATGATAAAAACGGTTATTTAGCAAATTATACAGTAGAACCATCCATGTTTGAGGATAATATGTTTAAGGTTGAAATAAAAAGAAAAATTTAGAGGGGTGATACACAAACAGGTACTCCTTTGAGCACTAATATATTTACATATTAAAAAATAAAAGCATATGCAATTGCTTTAAAGGATAGTTGTTAAGGAGGATTTATATATGAAAATTAAACAGAGATTTTTAAAATTTAGGACACACAGAAAATTATTTTATTTAATACTATTTCTAATAATAGTCTTGATTTTGTATATTATATTTGCTTTATGTGTTTCAATCACACTTAATGGAATTATAAAAAAAGCAATAAATGATGAACCTTATGATAATAGTTTAGCTTATATTGTCAGTGAAGAGAATTATGAGTTCATAATTCCCATACAGCCTGAATGTGAAGAAGGAATTACCGTTGAAACCGAGCGTTCAAACACTTTTCCCTTCGTTTTACCTTTTTTTACTGACGCTTATTACAGATATACTTACATAGTAACTGATACAAATACAAACGAAGTGGTTTATGGTTCAGTAGATGGCCAGGTCACTATTAAATTAGATTTTACATCTTTTCCTGTTCATATATCAGATGTTATAACTGCACCGTAAAGCAGTTATACCTGCCAATATAACGTGTTGGACAAAATACTTAGACAAGCCGATACAACAATATATAACATAGAAAATTTAATCCGTTTTGTTATCTCGGTTATGTTTATGTATATAAAATGAAAAAGATAATTCGAATATATTATAAATCTAAGAAAGTGAAAATTTATTAATGAAAAAGTTTTATTCATATCTATAAATATTAAGTTTTATAATTTATACGTTTTTTGTTCTGGTTTTCCTGCTTTTGATTTTTGCAATTTTATTATCAGCTAAATATAAAGAATTGCCTCTGATTTTTTTATTAATGATTATCGGAGGCGGATTTATCACAATTGTTGAGACTATTTTACTAAAATATTATGGAAATATTGTTTTTTCAATAGAGTATCAAGATGATAATGTTATATTAATAACAAATAAAGAAAGATATATTTTACCCGGCAAGTATTTTACAGAGGTTAAAGAAGATATATCAACAGCACGAACATATATAAAATATAACGACGGAAAAATGGCAAAAACCTTTGTGTTTCAAATGAAATACTCTCCGTTTAAAACGTATTATTTAAATATGGATGAAATGAAAATTTATATGCCCTTTGCCTTATTTATATAAAGCATAAACATACAACAATTTAAAGTTAAAAGTGTTTATGTTGTAGATGAAAAATATAAAAATATGTTTATTTTTCAGATATACATAACTTTTAATTTAAGAAAATCGGAGACTTTTAACAATGATAATTAGAAAAACTATTTACAAAACCACTTCAAAATTCGCTGAAAAAATAACATCCTCAATATGCTCCGTTGGAAATTATGGCATTAATTGGATTTATAATAAAAATCATAAAATTGTATTGTATTATGAAAGTGGAGAAACAGATAGCCGTGGTCTATTACAGTTATTAAAGTCGTATTTTTTGGGTTATTATAAAATTAAAAACGATGTCACGACAGTAACCGGAATAATAATAAGCGGTCCGATTATTTTAGGTTTCATTATCTTGGCTTTGATATTTGAGTTTGTTTTTCTTGAAATTAACGAATTTTTATACTCCTTTATATTTTATTTGCCTATATTAATTTGGATCTATTTTGGAGAAAAGAAGAATCGTAGGTCTTTATTGGATTATCTTGATATGCTCCTGAAATAGAGAGTAATTAGTGAAAACCTAATACATAAGACAAAGAACAGTTTAATACTTTAAATTGATTATTGATTTGCGATGGCTTTGCATCTTTAAGAAGTATAAAGATAACACAAGGGGTATATTTAATGATTAATTATATTAGAATGTTGGAGTATTATAATGAAAACTAAATTCTGCGTACTCATATTTAATATCCAAGTTGATATTTTTAGGCTATAAAATAAAAATCGGTGTATTATAGGGGTAGTAATATTGAAAAGCAAAAATAAACACGCAACAGTACTTATAATTGTTTTTTCTGTCATTTTTGTTTTTATTATAGGTTTCATTGTATTTAAGTTTTCAGGAAGTACAAAACCAATTAAAGTAGATGGAAAATACACTGATAATATTTATAATAATCTTGTTTTAAGTGACGGAAATCTGGTTAGAATCGGGAACAGGTTATACTATAATTACAATGAGACAAATGATATTTTCAGATACGGACTGCATGAAATATCAGATGTCGGGGACAAAACGCTTTTCAAACCATCGGTTTCCGATTCTGCTCTCAGTGATATATTGGCTGGTATGCAAAGCTATGATAATAACTTGTTAGTAGGAATACCGAATTATTGCCCGATCAGTGATGAAAATTCAACGCTGAAATGGAACTGTATTTATTCATTTAATTTAGATACCGGCAATCCTTATGTTTCAAAACTTTTAAGTGATTTTTCTGATGAAGAGATACTGAATTATTACGTTATTCAAGACAAAATATATTTTGCAACTAAAACAAAAGTATATCTTTATTCGAATGATAATTACGAAAAATTAATGGATGTTTCTGACGCAGTTAATATAAATTACCAACCTTACAGCCGGGAAGGCGATAATTTTAATGGAATTTATTTTAACAGAGAAAATATTTATTATATTTCTTCAAGTAACAATTATTTTACTGTATTGGAAACAGGTTCAAGAAAAACAAAAGAGTTATTTGAAATGAGTATTTTATTACAAAAGTGCGGAATATCAAATGTAAATCAATTGGATCCTTTGTTTGCTGTTGTTAGCGGATTTGCAATTTTTTCAATTTCCTCATTTTCTGACGACCTAAATTCGCATTATTTTAAAATTAATTTATCAAATAATGAAATAGAACAAATTAATTGCAAGCTAACAGATTTTACCGTTATGAATATTTATAAAGATAATCTTGTATTAGGAAGCGAAAGTGACGGATTATTTATTGTTGATTTAAAGTCTAATCAATGTCAGCAAATTTGCAATTATAAAGTTAAAAGTGTTTATGTTGTAGATGAAAAATATGTTTATTTTTCAGATATACACAACAAACTTTACAGAGCGGATATATCAAAAAGTTACATAGACAAGATATATTAATTAAATTATTAGAGATGTATTAATGATTATTACAAATAAATCAGGAGGAATATATGAAAAAAATAAGTTTACTGATTTTTCTTATAATTATAGCTTTGTGTATTACAGGCTGTAATTATAAAGACAGCTTTCAGGAATATGATATCGGTGAAACAGTTGTAAGTAATAGGGATGGTTATACGATTAAATTAAATAAAAACTATGTAGTCGATCATATTTATAGTGGAAAGAGTGGAAAGGATGTAATTTATCAAATAGACATTTCTTCATATCCTGACATTTTATCAGATTCCAAGACATGCTATGAAGGAAAAGTCAGAATATGTTATTGCAGTGATGATTATTTAATTTTATGCTTATTTGAAAATAATAAATATGTTATTGTTGATTGTAAAAACAATGGCAAGGTTTCATATGTTGAATCAATAAGCGATTATGACTTGTCTGATTTTATTAAGGTTGAAGTTTAAAATAATTTTTGCCGCAATAAAAAACAGGGGCAATAATAATAGTAATAAATTATGTTGCAATTGCCTTTGTTTACGGTTATAATAGTAACACAATGACTGCATATTCGGCGTAGCTTAATATTGCGCCGGCAGGATATACTTTAAAACAATTCAGGAAATTTAGTTAATACACATTCAGAAAGGAATATACTATGGCTGATAACAAGAATTTAACCGAAGAAATAAATAATGAGGGAGCTCTTTTGACACTGACAGATGATGAAGGCAGCGAAGTGGAGTTTGAACTGCTTGATGTTGTTGAATATGAAGGTGAAGAATATATTGTGCTTATTGAAAATGACGAGGAAGCTGATGAAGTTGTTATTCTGAAAATTAATGCTCTTGATGAGGAAAACGAAGAATATGTCAGCATTGATGATGAAGAGACCTTGCAAAATGTTTTTGAACTTTTTAAAAGAAAGTACGACGGAGACATTATTTTTGAATAACATTTTTTAAAATTTTATATAAAATACGGGCTGCGGCAAACAGATAATTGCTGCAGCCCTGAATTATTCTGTTAAAAATTAAAGAATTAAATAAATTAACGAAAGATAAAATGTTAAAAGCCGATGTTTGCTTTTTTAAGCGCTTTTCTAAGTGCGGACGCAATTAGAGCCGCGGCAATGCATTTTACAATATCGCCCGCAATGTAAGGCAAAACCATAAGTACTGTTGCCGAAATCAAGTCAGCGCCTGCAAAAACTGCATAAAAAATGATTCCGAAAATATCTACGCAGGAAATTCCTACAACTATTGAAACAATTATGCAGCGGATGATATTCTCATTTTTGCCTTTTGCAAGGCTTACAAAATATGCGGCTGCAATAAATCCTACAATAAAACCGCCGCCGGGTGCAAAAATGTGACCTATACCGGAAGTTCCGCCGGAAAATACCGGAAGTCCCAAAATGCCGAGCAATGTATATACAACCTGTGCAATTAAGGCGTATGTAGGTTTAAGTAAATTGGCTATTAAAATCACCATAAATGTTTGCAATGTAATTGGAACCGTACTGAACGGAACCGGAATGGAAATAAACGCAGACACACATAAAAGCGCAACGCAGACTGCAATCTGAGTTATTGTGAAAACTGTAAATAAATTTTTAGTTTCTTTGCTTTTGGTCTCTGTTTTTAAACTTGACATAACAACAACTCCTTTTGGATAATAAAGGTATTATATCATTACAGGTTAAATTTGTCAACCAAATAATAATAATTAGTTGACAATTAAAATTTTGTATCAATTATTAAAATATTAAGAAAATTAAATTTTCACAAAAAGTAAATATAATTAATGTTGAAAAGCAAGAATTGTTATGCTAAAATGGGCAAAGATATTGATGTTGAAAGGTTGTTTAAAATGAAAAAATGTGAATACTGCGCAAAAGAAATATCATATTTTGAACAGTATTGCAGTGATGAATGCCAGGAAAAGGCAAATAAATATTACGAGATGTGCGAAAAATACGGAAAAATTTTTTCCGTAATTAATGCAATTTGTGTTTTCGGAATACCTATCGGAATATTTTTATTTCCGTTTACTAAAGTTATAGGAACGGTTATTGCGTCTTTAAGCTGTGTAATTCTCGGAATTATGCTTGTTCTTCTTCCTTTTCCAACTGAAAATATGATTTCAAAACAAAAAATACATAAAGCAACAAAGCTGACACGAATTATTGGTGTTTGTGTAATAGGTATTGGATTTTTGATTTTTGGTTTTATGTTTTTTTATTTTAAATGAATAATGTTTTATAAATCGCCAATAATATTATCAGCAAAAACAAAGGAGGACTTTGAATGCTTGATAAAATTGCGCTGACGCTTCTTATTATTGGCGGTCTTAACTGGGGCAGTATAGGAATTTTTCAGTTCGACTTAGTAGCGTGGATTTGCGGAGGCCAAACAGGAGTTATAAGCAGAATTATATATATTGTTGTGGCTCTTGCGGCTATTTGGTGCATTTCATTATTGTTCCGCGATACAAGCACAAGCGAAGCGGTTTCCGAAGATGCGGCAAGACGCCATACTGCGTAAAATAATATATGCATAAAAATATCCCGACACAGCTTTTGCTGTGTCGGGAATTAGTTTTTTATAAATCAAAGTGTTTCTACAATAGATTTTGTATCTCTGGCAATTACCATTTCTTCGTCAGTAGCAATTAATTCAACACGAATAGCCGAATCCGGAGTTGAAAGTGTTCCTGTTACGCCGTGCCAAGCCTTTTCATTAAATTGTTTGTCAATTTTAACTCCAAAGCAAGCAAGGTAGTCGCACACTTTTTCACGAAGCATAGGCTGGTTTTCGCCAAGTCCGGCGGTAAACACAATTCCGTCACATCCGCCGAGGGCAACGTAATAGCTGCCGATTATTTTTGCAATTTGGTAATAAAGCATTTCATGAGCAAGATGAGCACGCATATTGCCGTTAGCTTCAGCTTCGGAAACATCCCGGTCGTCCGACGAAATGCCCGATATGCCGAGCAGTCCGGACTCCTTGTTGAGAATTTTTGATATTTCATCCGGGGCAAGATGTTCTTTTTCGGCTATAAATGTTACAACCGACGGGTCAAGAGAGCCTGAGCGCGTACCCATCATAAAGCCTCCAAGCGGGGTCAGTCCCATTGAAGTGTCAATGACCTTACCGTTTTTAACGGCGGTAATTGATGAGCCGTTTCCTATATGGCAGGTAATAAGTTTGAGTTCTTCTTTCTTTTTACCCATAATTTCAGCCATTTTTTCTGTAACATAACGGTGAGATGTGCCGTGCGCACCGTATTTTCGAACGCCGAATTTCTCATAGTATTTATAAGGAACAGCAAACATATATGCTTTTTCGGGCATTGTCTGATGAAATGCCGTATCAAACACGGCAACCTGCGGAACTTTTGTTCCAAACACCCTTGTGCTTGCCTCAATGCCCTGAATATTAGCGGGATTGTGTATAGGAGCAAGAGGAGAAAGTTCATTGATTTTTTTAATTACATCGTTGTTAATAAGAACGGATTTATCAAAATATGAGCCGCCCTGCACTACTCTGTGACCTACGGCGGCAACCTCTGAAAGATCGCTGATAGCTCCGTATTCCGGGTCGAGCAACGCGTCCTTAACAGCCTCAAAAGCCTGTGTGTGGTTAAGCATTTGTCTTTTGCGCTCAATTTTTTCACCGTTTTTTGTTTTAAAGCCTATAAATGCTCCGTCCATGCCTATTCTTTCGCAGTTACCTTTTGCAAGTACCTTTTCGTTATCCATATCAATGAACTGATACTTAAGTGATGAACTGCCAGCGTTGATTACAAGAATTTTCATTTTTAATAAGTTACCTCTCTTATCTTGATTGAAATAAAAAATAGATATATAATACTTTATTATGATACTCCAATCATAGCTTGTTTTCAAGTGTTTTTATCAATAACTTTTAAGTACGCTAAATTAAATTAATTAGGAATTGGAGGCGAAAAAGTGGCAATAGCTGTAATATGCGAATTTAACCCGTTTCACAACGGGCATAAATATCTGATAAATAAAGCAAAAGAGTTTGTAAACGAGCCTGTTATTGCAATAATGAGCGGAAACTTTACTCAGCGTGGAGAGGTCGCGGTTACCGACAAGTTTTCAAGAGCAAAAACAGCATTGAAAAACGGTGCGGATATTGTGCTTGAGCTTCCGACAGTTTATTCGGTCGCAAATGCCCAACTGTTTGCCGAGTGCGGAACTTATATTGCAAGGTCATTTGATTGCGTGAATTACCTGACATTCGGCTGCGAGACGGATGACATAACTCAGCTGATGAACGCAGCAGATTCTGCCGACAATACCGATGTACAGAAAATTATAAAAAATGAAATGAAAAGAGGCGGTTATTATCCGCGGGCGCTTGAAAATGCGGTAAGACAAATTTTAGGAGACGCCACAGCCGATATATTTACAAGTCCGAATAATATTCTTGCAGTTGAATACATAAGAGGACTCAAAAAATCCAATGTTAAACCGCTGCCGGTCAAGCGCACGGAGGTTGAGCATGACAGCTTTGCCCCGAGCGGCAATTTTGCTTCTGCGTCATACATACGCGAGCTTATAAGAGGCAAAAAAAGTGTGTCTGCTTTTATGCCGTGCGAAATAAAAAATGTTACTTTTCCCGAAAATTTGGAACGAATTTTGCTTTACAGGCTGAGAAGTATGAGCCCGGAGGATTTTTCAAGGCTGCCAGATGTAAGCGAAGGGCTTGAAAACAGAATTTTTAATTCCGTAAAAGAATATAATTCCGTTAAAGAAATAACGGACAACATCAAAACAAAACGATATACCCACGCAAGGATACGCAGAATACTGACCTGTGCGCTGCTTGGTATAACTAAACAAATGCAGACCGCTCCCGTTGAATATGTAAGGGTACTTGGGTTTAATAACGAAGGTGCAAAGCTTTTGAAAAGCTGCCGGCTCAATGTTATAACATCGGTGAGTGAAGGAGTTAAACTCGGCGGAAATATTAAAAAGCTTCTTGAAAAAGATATTTTTGCTACTGATATTGCCGCGCTTGCATATAATAACATAGAAAACTGCAAATCGGATTTTATTACACCTATTATTAAAATATAAATTAAAACACGTTTTGTATGGATAAATAAAATTTTTTATGATATAATTTTTAATCGGATATTTAATAATGGAGAAGAAAATGAATTTTCTGGTTGACGTCTTAAAAAACAGCGGAGAGTTCAAAACGCTGATTAGTTCAGCGAAGCACGGGCAATCCCTATGCGCGTCAGGGCTTTCGGCTGTAAATAAGGCAAACATAATTTATGCGCTGTGCCGCCTGAAGGGCGTCACGGCTTTTTGTGTTGCGTCTGACGAGCAAGAGGCTCAGGTTTTATGCAACGACCTTACCTGTATGGGACTTAGGGCATATGTTTATCCCGTGCGCGACTTTAATTTTATTAACATTCAGAGCAAATCCCGAGAATATGAACACGCAAGACTTAAAGTACTGCTCAAAATAATTGACGGCGAATGCGATGTTGTTATATCGTGTATTGACGCTGCAAGTCAGCTTACCGTGCCGAAAAAGATACTAAAGGATTCGACAATAGTTCTTGAAGAGGGCAAAAATATTGAGCTTGACAAAGCCGTGCGAGCGCTGACATTACTTGGTTATGAGCGTTTTGACGCTGTTGACGGCAGCGGTCAATTTTCGCTGCGCGGAGGGATTCTCGACATTTTTATGCCCGACGCCGAAAATCCAGTAAGAGCTGAATTTTGGGGCGATGAAATTTCAGATTTAAGCTATTTTGACATTGAGTCTCAGCGGCGATTTAAAAAGGCAGGCAAAATAAAACTTTCGCCTTCGGCAGAAATAATAATTGAAGACAGAGAGGCTCTTGCCGATAAAATAATTCATAAGGCAAATCTTCTTCGTTCAAAAAACAGTGCAAAGGCCAAGGAAAAACTTTATGCCGAGGCGGAGCTTCTGCGCAGCGGCGCAAGCCTTGAAAATACCGATAAATTTATCGGTCAGATTTACGATAAACCCGAATCGTTGTTTGATTACATTGACGATGACGCTCTTATTTTTGCGTCGGAATTCAGCAACATATGCGACCGTGGAAGGTCAATGGATTTTTATAATTCTCAAGCCTTGGAGCAGGGCTTTGAGGACGGCACGCTATGCCGCGGATTTGATCGCTTTTCGCTTACGTTTAATGAATGTTTCGATTTTTTTAAAGAGCGTGGAACAATTGTGCTTGAAAATTTTATTCACGGAAGCACACCGCTTGATTTTAAAAATATTATCAACTTTTCAACAAAACAACTTCCGGTTTGGAACGGTTCTTTTAAACAGTTAAGCGAGGACTTAAATACGATTTTTACTCTCGACAGCAGCGGAGTAATACTTGCAGGAACAGAAAAGTCTGCAAAAAATCTTTGTGAAACTATGCGCAGGGACAAAATAAGAGCCGAGTATGCAGAAAATTTGAAAGAGATTAAAAAAGGTACGTTATATGTTATGCCCGGCGCGCTCAGCGCAGGTTTTGAATATCCCGAAGAAAAGTTTTTTCTTATAACCTACGGACAGACCTTATTGAGACCGAAAAAAAAGAAAAAGAGCAAACCTAAAAACGGTCAGGAAATTTACAGCCTTTCGGAGTTATCTGTGGGCGATTATGTTGTTCACAATGTACACGGCATAGGTGTTTTCGGCGGGATACGAAAAATTGATACTCACGGAGTAACAAAGGACTATATTAAAATTGAGTACGCAAAAGGCGACGTGCTTTATGTTCCCGTAACACAACTCGATATGGTTGCTAAGTATATCGGACCGCGGGACAGTTCCTCAGTTCGTCTCAGCCGGCTTGGTTCACAAGACTGGCAAAAGACAAAAGCAAGGGTGAAAAACTCTGTTAAAGACATAGCAAAGGAGCTTATTGAGCTTTATTCGGCGCGAATGAAAGCCAAAGGCTATGCTTTTTTGCCGGACAGCGAGTGGCAAAAGGATTTTGAGGCCGGATTTGAATACGAAGAAACTCCCGACCAGCTGCGCTGCTGTAAGGAAATAAAGCACGATATGGAGAGTACGGCGCCTATGGACAGACTGCTTTGCGGTGACGTGGGTTTCGGAAAAACCGAGGTAGCTTTGCGCGCCGCATTCAAGTGCGTTACCAACTCAAAGCAATGCGCGTTGCTTTGTCCGACGACAATTCTTGCATGGCAGCATTATCAGACAGTTACAAAAAGATTTGAAAATTATCCTGTAAAAGTTGAATTGCTCTCCCGTTTCAGAAGCGCAAAGCAGCAGAAAGAAATTCTGCAAAATTTGAAACGCGGCAATATTGATATGATTATAGGCACGCACCGTCTTGTTCAAAAAGATGTTGAGTTCCGCGACCTGGGACTGGCAATAATTGATGAGGAACAGCGTTTCGGCGTTGCGCAAAAAGAAAAATTTAAAGAGATTTGCAAAAATGTTGATGTTCTCACATTGTCGGCAACGCCTATACCGAGAACGCTGAATATGGCAATGAGCGGACTGCGCGATATGAGTGTAATTGAAGAGGCACCGCAGAACAGACAGCCGGTTCAGACATATGTTCTTGAACACGACGACGCGGTAATCAACGAGGCGATACGCCGTGAGCTTAGGCGCGGCGGACAGGTATTTTATCTTCATAATAATGTTGAAACAATTGATTCGGCGGCAAACAGGATACTTGAATCGATACCCGAGGCAAAAATAGCGGTGGGTCACGGAAAAATGAATGAAAGGGAACTGAGTGAAGTTTGGCGCAAAATGCTTGAACAGGAAGTTAATGTTTTTGTATGCACCACCATAATTGAGACCGGAATCGACCTGCCCAACGCAAACACGCTTATTATTGAAAATGCCGACTGTATGGGGCTTTCACAGCTGCATCAGCTTAGGGGAAGAGTTGGCAGAAGCCCGCGGCGTGCCTATGCTTACTTTACCTTCCGCCGCAGCAAGGTGCTCACCGAAATTCAGCAAAAACGCCTTACCGCAATTCGTGAATTTACCGAATTTGGCAGCGGCTTTAAAATTGCAATGCGTGATTTGGAGCTTCGTGGCGCGGGAAATATTATGGGCGCGCAGCAGCACGGACATATGGAATCGGTCGGTTATGATATGTACCTCAAGCTTTTGGGAGAGGCTGTCAGCGAACAGCGGGGCGAGCAGAAAACCGCAAGAGATGTTGATTGTCTTATAGATGTTTCTGTCGACGCTCATATTCCGGAATCATATATTGAAAGTCTTACTTTGAGACTTGATGTTTACAGAAGAATAGCAGATATACGAAGTAAAGAGGACGCTGACAATGTAAAAGACGAAATGCGCGACCGCTTTGGCGAGATCCCTCAAGCGGTGCTCGGGCTTGTTGACATTGCGCTGGTGCGTAACAAGGCTAACGCAATGGGAATACACGAAATAAAACAAAACGAAGACGCCCTGTTATTATTTGTAAAAGAAATAAAATCTCCTGTTGTTGCCGATTTACTTATTGCATTAAACGGCAAGGCAAAATTATGCGCGGGAAATAAGCCATATGTGTCTGTAAAATGTCAAAATGGCAATAATTCGCTTAATATTTTAAAAAACATATTTCAGGTATAGATTTTTATTGATAAAATTTTAATAAAATATAGACAATATAAGTTTTTTTGTGTATAATCATAGAGTACGCACACTGTAACAGTACAAATTTGTAATTTTAATAAGGACGGTAAAAAATATGAAACCCTATATGAAAATCGGTTCGTTTTTATTGGCATTTATTATGCTTTTTACAGTCTTGCTGGCTGGATGTACGCCTATAAGTCTGAACCAGGAATGGTCATACAAAACAAATGATAAAGAACTTGCTATCGGTATTTATATTTATTCGCTTAATACTGCATATCAACAGGCAAAAACCTATGCCGAAAAGATTGACGATTACGACGAATCAAAAGATGACTGGCTCGATTTTGAAATTACCGATGATGACGGCAACAAACAGGTTGCGAGAAAATGGATCAAAGAGCAGGCTGAAAAAATCTGTTTAAGCTATCTTGTTCTTGAAGAACAGATTAAAAAAGAAGGCGTTGAAATCGACCAAATTTCAATAGCGTCTGCCGATGAGCAGGCCGAGCAATACTGGAATGTAGGTCAGTATGCCGATTACGGATATTTTATGCCTATGAAAGACGACCTTGAAGGTTTTGGTATTTCGCTTGAAAGTTTTACGTATTGTACAACGGAATATAACACAAAGTATAACGCTTTGTTTGAAAAGCTCTATAACAAGGGCGGCAATAAAGAGGTAACTGACAGTGAGCTTACAAAGTATTTTACCGAAAATTATGTTGATTACAGCTATTTCTCGGTAAATCTCTACGAATCTACAACCGATGAAGCCGGAAGTCAGTCAAATGTTGCACTTTCAAATGAGGAAGCTAAAAAAATTACAGACGAGCTTGACGGCTATGCAAGCGACATAAACGGCGGCAAGTCCTATAAGGATGTAATGTCTGATTATATGAAAGCAAATAATGTTAATACTGACCCGTCAACATCAAACGTTGAGGAGCTTGAAGAAAGCTCCATGGGCGACGAGCTTAAGAATGCCTTAAAGAAGCTTGACTCGGACAAAGCAACTACTCTTAAAGTAGGCAGCGGTAATTCGGCTGTTTATTACCTTGTGTATAAAAAAGATATTGATAAAGATATTGAAAAATACATTAATGATGAAACTAATCGTTTGACTGTTCTTAATTCAATGAAGTCAGAAGAGTTTGCAAATTATATTGACAAACTTGCCAAAGACCTTAAATATGAAAAGAACAGTTCGGTAATTGATAAATATGACCCAGGTATGTTTTTTGTTAAACCTGAACCGACAACAGCGGCAGCAGTTGCAGCAAACGGTTCTTAAAGTATAATTAAACTTGAGGTGCGATTTATGGTTATAATAGAAAGGAGAATTGTATGAACAGAAAGTTAAAGCTTGTTACGGTACTTATGTCAATTGTTCTCTGTTTTTCCGTCTGCACATTTACGGCAATGGCAGTGGATGCGGATTTGGATGGCTTTGACGATGAGACGGGCGAAGTAATTCAGACTGACCCTTTTGCTGAACCTGTTACAGATTCTCCTCCATATGTTGAACCAACGCAGGATGTTCCTGTTACAGACGCACCGTATGTTGAACCGACGCAGTCTGTTGACTATGGAAATGACGGTTATGATGACAATAATGATTATAACTATAATGACGATTATAACAACTCTGACGATTATGATGACAGTTATGATGATTCGCAAAATGATAATAATCTTTACGCAGGCGGAGAGGTATATACCGACCCGATAAGCACAGCGCCTTCAGCGGATCTTTATGATTCAAATCATAAAATTGATGAAAATGAGCTTTCAAACAAGGACTGGAAAGATATTTCAGCAAGGCTTAAAAATGCCGGCGAATCTGATACAGACTCTGACGACTTCAGCTTTATTAAAAATAATGACAGTTTAGGAGATAACGGCGAATGGCTGCTTATATGCGGTATATTTTGCTTGTTGTTAGGTATTGCAGGAATTGTATATTTAATTATGTCTGCGGTAAAACGCCGTAAAATATTAAATTACGGGGGAAAACCGGCAATGGCGTCATCGGGTGCAGGCGATTACCGCAGGGCGTCAGACGACTATAACGACGGATTTAAAACTCCGAACAGAAGTGAACGGAAAATTATTGAAAGAAGCCGTAAATTTGATACTGCCGAGATACCTGTACAAATACCGAAAGGCACTCGTTACAAAAGTAACGGCGGAAAAAGATATAGATAAAATTGAAATATAAAAACAAGCCGGAAATTCTGTATGAATTATTCCGGCTTGTATCTGTTTATATAATAATATTAAAAAGCAATAAAAATATATAGATATAAAATATTGCTAAAAACATATAATTGTGAAGTAAAGTTTTACAATCTTATTGTTATTAAGAAAATTTATTGACTTTTTGGTCAATTGGTATTATAATTTAATATGCTGAATCATAGTGGAAGATATTTATATTCACATGTAAAGTAAATAATATAACATATATGTCAGGAGGACAAAAATATATGAAAAGTATTAATTTAATCAAACGGGTGATTTCCCTCACGCTTGTCTTTTTGTGTGCCCTTACTTTAACAGTTCCGGCAATGCAGGCTGAGGGTGCGGGAGAATACTCCATTACAATCACGGCTAACCCTAACCTACCGGCTATGACTAACGGACAGTTTACGGCATATCAAATTTTTAAAGGCAAACTTAACGATGATGACCCTAACAACCGTCAGCTTGCTGACATTCAATGGGGCAGCGGCGTTAATTCGGCAAATCTTGTTACCGCACTGAAAGCAGCTGATGCTCCTGACATAATTAAGCAGGCATTTAAAGACATTAAGGATGTTAGTCCCGATAATACAGATGCTTTGAACGCTCAGGCTGCCGATGTTGCAGATGTATTGGTTAAAAATACTAAAGACTCGGCGTTCCTCCAGGCTTTTGCAAAAATCGTTTATGCAAATAAAAACGGCGAAGGTCAAACATCAACAATACAAAACGGCAAAGTTGAAAATAAACCGGACTCAAAAATTACAGTTGACGACCCGGGATATTATTTGGTTGCAGAGAACGGTGAGCATACTCTAAACGACGCCGTATCTGAGTTTATTCTTGATGTTTTGGGAAATCAAACGGTAGCGATCAAAGCAGATATTCCCGATGTTGAAAAGGATATTGTGGTCGGCAGTACAACTGCAAAGGGTGACAGCGCTGGAATCGGTGATACAGTTCAGTTTAAGCTGACCGGCACGCTTCCTAAGAATTATGCAGACTTTGATGAATTTTCCTATAAGTTTACCGATACACTGTGCGACGGTCTTACTTTTACAGATGGAAGTCTAAAAGTTAAGGTAGGCGAGCAGGAGCTTTCTGAAATTACCGATGAGCACTTAGACGGCGACTATAAACTGGAAGTAAACGAACAGACCATTACAGTTACTTTTGATAATTTGAAAGCAGTTAAACAACCGGTTATTGATAAAGATTCCGAAATTATAGTTACATATTCCGCAATATTGAATGAAAAAGCGGTTATAGGTTTACCGGGCAACGATAACACAGTATATTTGGAATATTCTAATGACCCGAATAGTGACAGCATGGGTAAAACTACCGAGAAAAAGGTTTATGTTTACGACTTTGGTATTGTCATTACGAAGAAAAATCATCAAGACCAAACTTTAGGCAATGTCAACTTTGTTCTGACAAAAACTGATGCAGATGGTACCGTATTATATGCTCAGTGTGCAGACCTTGCCGAGGGTGCAGACAACAGAAAACTTACCGGATGGACAAAAACCGAAGCGGATGCCACAACACTGACAACTGACGCTAACGGTAAATTCGGAGTTGAAGGTCTTGACGAGGGAACATATACACTTACTGAGACTAAGACTCTCAACGGATACAATACAATGAATCCCATCACCTTTACAATTACTCCCATAATTGATGAATTTGGAAATCTTACCGGACTTTCAGCCACGGTTGACGGAGAGAGACTGGATGATGTGAGTGTGGGAAGTGTCACTGCAAAATTTGATCTTATTTCTATGACCCTTATCAACTATCCTGCACCGTTCCTGCCAAGCACCGGCGGAATCGGAACAGTTATATTCTATGTTTTAGGCGGACTGATTTTGGCAGGCGTTATTGCGTTTTTAATCATAAAATCACGTAAGAGAACAAAAGAACAAGAACAATAACGAGAATTGATGTATGAAAAAGCATCTTACCAGAATTATATTAATATTTGCAGTTATCATAGGAGTGTCCCTGTTACTGTATCCGACTGTCAGCGATTATATTAACTCTCTCGGACACCGCCGGGAAATTTCCGACTACATAAGCAATGTAGAAAATCTTGATAACAAGACATATCAGAAAATTCTTGCTGCGGCGAAGGAATACAATGAGGAACTCTCAAAAAAACCTTTGTCTCTTTACCTGACGGATGAAGAGCGGCAGGTATATGAAAATCTGCTTGATATTACCGGAACGGGTATGATGGGGTATATTGAGATACCATCAGTCAATATATCCCTCCCCATATATCACGGTTCGAGTGAAGCAGTGCTTCAGAGCGGAGTGGGCCATATGGAGGGTTCTTCACTTCCGATTGGAGGAAAAAGCACACACTCAATCTTATCTGGACACAGAGGTCTGCCATCTTCTAAGCTTTTTACAAATATTGACAAACTTGAAAAGGGAGATACCTTTACCTTAAAAGTATTGAACGAAGAGTACGCATACGAGGTCGACCAAATAATGACCGTTGAACCGTATGAGTTGGATTCTTTAAATATTGAAGAAGGAAAGGATTACTGCACACTGGTGACCTGTACACCTTACGGTGTAAATACTCACAGACTGTTGGTACGCGGACACAGAACGACAACTTTAGAAGACGTTAATAATTTACAGCAGAAAATATTTGGAATTGATGTTTGGTTGCTTATACCCATAATTTTTATTCCGGTTCTATTGCTAATTATTATTTTGCTTACATTGCGTTACAAAAAACGCAAACGATAGAAAGATGTTTTAATATCTAGAAATTTTATGATATAGATTACCCAAGGAGAACACTGTATGAAAAAATTTATTTTATATAGATTTATTGTGTGTCTGCTTTGTATGATGATCGCAGTTCTTTTGCCGTTTACAGCATTTGCTGCTGAGCAAGGCTCGCTGAACATTTTATTTCGTCATAGTGGAACAACGCCTATTAGCGGAGCGTCGTTCAGTATGTACTGTGTAGCTGAAATGGCAGATGACGGCAGTTTTAAATTTACAGATGATTTTAAGGATTATTCAGTGTCGCTGGATAATCTTGACAGTAATGGACTGAACGCGCTTGCAATTACTCTGTCCGCATATGTTGCCCGAGATTCTGTCAGCACTGATATACAGGGGAAAACGGGAGTATATGGCGAGCTGAAATTTACAGGCTTAAAAACAGGAATTTACCTTGTGACCGGCGAAGAATTTACTGAGGGAAATACTGTCTATACCCCTAAGCCGTTCATTGTTTCAGTTCCGGGCAGAGATACAAACGGCGGGCTGCTATATGACGTTACAGTCGAGCCGAAATACGACAGCAGAGAGAATATTGACAAAACTATTGAACGCAGAGTTCTGAAGGTATGGAAAGACGATGGACACAAGGAAAAGCGTCCTAAGGAGATTAAAGTACAGCTTCTGAAAGACGGAGAGATTTTTGACGAGATCGTACTTAATTCTGAAAACAATTGGCGTCACACATGGAGCGGTTTGGACGCTGACTGTAATTGGCAGCTTACGGAAAAATCTGTTTCCGACGGTTATACCGTAGCAGTGGAACAAAACGGAGTTACGTTCACTGTTACTAACACTTATGACGAGACGGAAAATCCCGGAAATCCGAGTGAACCTACCACCAATCCGAACGAACCAACAAATCCGAGTGGATCAGATGAGCCGAGCAATCCTAACGGACCAAGCAACCCCATCAATCCGAACAATCCGAATCAACCCAATAACCCCAAGCTTCCTCAGACCGGTCAGTTTTGGTGGCCGGTGCCTGTACTTATTTGCGCTGGACTTGTGATGTTTATTTTAGGAATTTTTCTGAAAAAGCGGAGTGACGATAAAAATGCGTAACCGGTGTGGCAGCATCCTGATGTTTTGCGGGCTGCTGTTAGTTGCGGCGGCGCTTGTTTTGACCGGATATAATTTTTGGGATAATTACCGCGCCGAAGTCGCGGTCAACAATGTTCTTAGTGAGATAGAACAACTCAGAAAATCGGATGATAATAAAGACGCCCAAGGGGAAATCATTCCCGATTACCTTCTGAATCCTGAAATGGATATGCCAGCGGTAGAGATAGACGGCTATCGGTACATAGGAACAGTAACCATTCCGGCGCTTGAGCTTGAACTGCCGGTTATGGAAAGCTGGAGCTACCCTCAGATGAAAATCGCTCCATGTCGATACACCGGTTCGGTGTATCTCGATAATATGGTCATTGCCGCACATAATTACACATCTCATTTCGGAAGACTGAAAAATATGCAGACGGGCGATGATGTTATTTTCACTGATATGGACGGAAATATATTTCGCTATAAGGTTGCTGAGTTAAAAAGCCTGCCGGGTACAGCTGTGGAAGAAATGACAAGCGGCGATTGGGATTTGACCATGTTTACCTGTACGATTAGCGGTCAGGCGCGTTTCACCGTAAGGTGCAAAGCAACTGATAATTCTTAAAACAGTTCTTTAACAACTTGATAAAAATATATAAAAAGACCTTATGCCCATTGAGCATAAGGTCTTTTTGCAATAGTTTATTCGGTTTTATAAAACGTATTTTATGAATAATCCTTTGTTATTACCAAACCGCTGTCAGCCTTGCCGTCATTAACATATACTTTATTACTGGAGAATCCTCTTGCAACTTGCCAGTTAAAAGCTGTTTTTGTGCTGCCGCCTGCAACAACCTCATAAGTTACAGTTATAAGCGTACCGCCTTTTGTATAATCAAATCCGGTTGTAATGTTTGAACCATTAAAAACAATTTGGTTTTTAACATTTTTATAATTAATTATTCCGCCGGATGATGCTGGTTTACCAAGTATTGCTTTTGTAACCTTAAGGTATTTCGAATCATAACTTATATATCCCTGATAGTTTACAAGAGTTTCGGGAGATTTTAGTTTGAATGTGCAGGTTACAGTGTCTCCTACATTATATTTATTGCCGTCAACATTACAAACTTTTGTTGAGGAATTGTTAGAGTTATTGTTAGCATTTTGGTTATTTGAACCGTTGTTATTTGTGTCCGATGAATTGTTGTTTGAATTGGAACCGGAATTATTGCCGGAATTTGTTTGTGAAGAACCGTTTGCATTTAATGAGGGATTATTTTCAGAATTTTCATTTGAAGAAATCGTATTACCGTTTTCATCCGTTGCTGAAATGCTTCCGATAATTTGCATACCGGCGGTTGCATCAGTGGTAGCGTTTGTATTATTTGTGCTGTCGGAGGAACCTCCGCATTTAGTCATAATGCTTGCAACAACAATTACAATTAATACAAGGAGAACAACTGCTACAATAATAATAGAACTTGTATTTTTTCTTTTATTATTTACCATAACTTCACGTCCTTAAATGTTTTAAATATATTATATCAAATTGACTTTTAAAAGTAAAGAACATATAAAAAAATGCAAAAATTTCATATTTAAAATCATATTTATTTTAAATACATACTTGTATAATTTTTATTGTAATGATATAATATTTATAATTAGTAAGTTACTTTTTTAGGAGTGATGAAATTGAAAAAAACAGTATCTATAATTCTTGCTGTTCTTATGATAGTGACTTCTGTTGCAACGTTGACAACAGTCAATGCTGTTCAATCGGTCGGCAGTACATCAATATCATTTAATACAGAGCAGGGGTTGTATGCACACGCAGTTCTCAATTCAAATGATACTGAGGCCTGGCAGATGTGGCAGTGTGAACACGATGAGGGTCTAAATGAAGTAGATTCAACGGTAAAATATTTTTTCCTTCCTACATCAGCCGACAGTGAAAAGATTGATATTTACAACGCTTATTCTCAGTCTGTAACATTGGGTGACATTACAATAGCGCCCGGAGAAACAAAGACAGTTACATATTCTGTAAATGCTTCAGTCTCTGTCTCTGTCGGAGGAAAGACTTATACGCTTAAATTTATGAAGTCAAACGCTGAGGCTGCGGTTTATATTAATAACAGTGATGCCGACGGCAACGGCACGGACCTTATGGATTATCTCAATGTTAACAAAAGCAACTCATCAAGTGCAACAGGTGCAATTGTCAATGCTGACGGTAAAATTGACAACACCGGAATCAAAAAGATAAAAGGCAGAGGCAACACCACCTGGGGCAAACCCAAAAAACCTTATAATATTACATATAATGAGGCTGTATCAATCGGCGGTATGCAGCCAACAAAAAAGTTTTCGCTTCTTGCAAACTATCAGGATGATTCGCTTTCAAGAAACAGGTTTCTGTATGATTTGTCTGACGCAGTAGGTATGCCTTATGCTTCCGACTCACGTTATGTTGATTTTTATGTAAACGGATTTTATTGGGGATCTTATCTTATGGCTCAAAAGGTTGATGTAGGTAAATCCGATATGGTAAATGATATAGACGATACAGCATATATCAATGATGACGGCACAATAAATAAAGATTTTCCATTCCTTTGCGAAATTGACGCAAGCGCTTCTGAGGACGATTATAGCGTAAGGACAGCAAGCGGTAACAATATTACAATCAAGTGTCCGGAACTTTCCGTTGGGGACCCGGGATATAATGAAGTAAAAGCATATGTAAAAACAAAATTTGATGAGTTTTATAATGCAGCAAAGAACTCAACCGTAGATTTGTCTAAATATGCGGACGTTGAATCATTAACAAAAATCTATCTTATAAATGAACTTGGAAAGAACTGGGACTCAGGTGCTTCGAGTTTATTCTTCACTTATAAGCAGGACGAAAACGGTAACTATAAATTTTATGGTTCACCGGTATGGGATTACGACAACTCTCTCGGTAATGCAACCGGTGTAGATTATGAACTTAACGAAATGGGCGTAGATGACTATACTGAGTACAGCGGTTGGTGGTGTAAATTTAAAGGTAAAAGAGCGAGATCAAAATCATCATCCAATATTATGAACAATCTTGCACGGAACGAATATGTTCTTAATACTGCACCTGAAATTTGGTTTGATGAGTTTATGCCCGCAATCAACGCATTTGCGGCTTCAACAGCTGACGATAACGCCGAAATGTATTCTGCTGATAGATATTATGATTTACTTAAAGTCAGTGCAGAAATGAATTATCAAAGCGGTTGGCTTATTAATACAGGCAGTTGGATTTGTGACCATACATGGATGCAAAAAGCTTCATTTGACCTTGCAACGGGAACCTATAATGTAAGTAACGATATAACATCATACGATATTACATTTGACGGCTCTTTTGATTATTGCAGAGACTGGCTTATAAGCCGTGCAGCGTGGTTGAGCAGTCAAATGTATTCTGACTATACTCCTGTATTTCCACCTACGACGGTTGAGCCTACAACAGTGCCTGAAACGACCGCTCCGTCAGATGATTTGCTGATCGGAGATGCAGACGGCAACGGACAAATAGACGTAAAAGATGTTACATATATACAGAAGCATCTTGTAAAATATACAGACAGCAACGGACAGCCGTTAATTGATGAAAATGACAGCAGGCAATTTAAAATTGCAGATGTCAACGGCGATAATCAGCTTGACGTTAATGATGTAACACAACTGCAAAAAATCATTGTAAAATTAGTTTAAAATTAATAAAATTTGCAGAACAAAACCCGAAAATGAATTAATTAAAAATAAAAGCTGTTGAAAATTAAACTAATATTTTAGGACATACAACACCCCGTTTGACTGACAGATGGGGTGTTGTTTTTATGCCTTATATTTGTAATTAATTTAAAATAATTAAATCTAAAATAAAATATACATACATATTTTACATAAATATGATTGAAGTAATATCTATAATAATATATAATAAATTTGCTTAAAAAACTTATTATATTTATAAGGAGATATTATTTTAAATGGGAATACCCTATGCAAATTATGGAGGATAAAATGAGAAAAACTAAAATTGTCTGCACTGTCGGTCCTGCCTGTAACACAAAGGAAACGCTGCTTAAAATGATTGATGCGGGTATGAATGTTGCCAGGGTCAATATGTCGCACGGCACATATGATGAGCTTGAAGTGCTTTTTGACACACTTAAACAGGCAATACACGAAAGCGGAAAAAATGTTTCGATTCTTCTTGATACAAAAGGACCTGAGGTGCGCGTAGGTACATTTAAGGGCGGCTGTGCAAAGCTTGAAGAGGGAAAAATATTTTCACTTTACAAGAGTGAAAGCGAAGGTAACGAAAACGGAGTAAGCGTTTCTTTTCCAAAGCTTGTTGATTTGTTTTATGCCGACGGCGAAAAAGCGGCAGGCAGGGAGCTTCTTCTTGATGACGG
This sequence comes from uncultured Clostridia bacterium, assembly GCA_947623205.1. Classification (GTDB taxonomy): domain Bacteria; phylum Bacillota; class Clostridia; order Oscillospirales; family Acutalibacteraceae; genus Ruminococcoides. The sequence goes on along the minus strand of CANQGM010000012.1, from coordinate 10,565 downwards.
CATAATTTCTCTTATAGTAAAAGAAGTTACAACAGAAAAAATTATTTGTGTTGTCAACAAGGGCGGTACGCTTAAAAACAGAAAAAGCATAAACATTCCCGGTTACTACATTAATATGCCGTATGTAAGCGCACAGGACAGAAAGGACATTGAGTTTGGGCTTACTCACGGTGCAAACGCAGTGGCTGCGTCATTTGTACGAGCCCACGAAGATGTGCGCACCCTGCGTGACTTTATTGACAGCATCGGCTTTGAATATGTTGAAATAGTAGCAAAAATCGAGAATCAGAGCGGCGTTGACGATATGGACGAAATTATTAAATTTGCCGACGGAATTATGGTTGCAAGAGGTGATATGGGAGTTGAAATACCGTTTATTAAGCTTCCGGAAATTCAAAAAACATTAATTCGCAAATGTGTCGCAAGCGGCAAATATGTAATTACGGCAACGCAAATGCTTGAGAGTATGACTACCGCTCCCCGGCCTACGCGTGCAGAGATCAGCGACGTTGCAAATGCTGTTTATGACGGTACAAGCGCAGTAATGCTTTCAGCAGAATCGGCTGCGGGCAAGTATCCTGTTGAAAGCGTTAAGGCGCTTGACGCAATATGCACAGAGGCAGAAAAGAACGGCGAGTATAAGGCGCTTAATGATTATGTTGAACATCACTCTAAAAAGGATAACAATATAATCCGCGGCAGTATTTGCAGAGCGGCAAAAGATATTGCTGACTCGGTGGGGGCAAAAGCCATTATCGTAGAAAGCGCAACAGGTAAAGTTGCAAGAGCAATGGTCAGATTCCGCCCCAAAGTTCCGGTTATTGCTGTTGTTACATCTAAAACCGTTTGTAAAAAGCTGTGTCTTAATTGGGGCGTTACGGCACTTATCGGAGAGGAAAAACGCACGTCGGACGCAATTACAAAACAGGCAATGGAAAAGGCGCTCAGCACGGGTCTTGTTCACAAGGGCGATACTGTTGTTGTGCTTTCATCAAACAGAACTTATCCGACTTCAAGCACCGATTCTCTTAACGTAAGGATTCTTTAATATGGAAAACATTGTTTTAATAGGAATGCCCGGTTCGGGAAAAAGCACAGTCGGCGTACTGCTTGCAAAATCTTTGGGATATTCATTTGTGGATACAGACCTTATAATAAGCCGTATGGCGAAAAAACCGCTTCAGAAAATACTTGATGAGGATGGACTTGACTGCTTTCTTGCATTGGAAGAAAAAGCAGGAAGTGATATTATATGTGAAAATACTGTTATTGCTACAGGCGGATCAATGGTAGTGAGTGAAAAAGCAATGAAAAATCTCGGTAAAAACGGAAAAATTGTATATATAGATGTGCCGATACAAGAGATAAAGCGCAGAGTTACAAACATTACCACAAGAGGCATTGTGTTTGAAAAGGGTGAAACTCTTGATGATGTTTACAATGACAGAACGCCGCTTTATAAAAAATATGCTGATATTACAGTCAGCTTTAAGAAAGGCAGCATAGAAAATACGGTTGAAAAAATTATTGAGCAGTTAGGCGTATAAATTAATAAAATTTATTATAATGCTGACCGTATTTTGAAAACCTAAAGATATTTTATAAACTTTTTGTTTTACAGTATAATTGCCCAAATTTTGCAAATAACAAATTACGAGGTGATTATTATGCAGCTAACACAAAAGGAAAAAGAATTGTTAAAGGACTTAAAGGGTCAGGAAAAGCTCTGCGTAGATAAATACAATAAACATGCGTCTGCCGCTAATGACTCGCAGCTTAAAGATTTATTTACACAGATAGCTCAAATTGAGCAGCAGCATCTTGACACAATTGAGCAGATTGAAAACGGACAGGTTCCGACCATCAGCGGTGGAGGTTCGCAAAAGCAGCCTAATTTTACGGCAACCTATTCTTCTGATGAAAGTCAGGATAAAAAGTCCGATAGTTATCTTTGCTCAGATATTCTTGCAACTGAAAAGCACGCGTCACATCTTTATGATACCTGCATATTTGAGTTTAAGGACGAGAATGTCAGAAACGTACTCAATCATATTCAAAAGGAAGAGCAGAACCACGGAAAGATGATTTACGATTATATGAAAGCAAACAGTATGTATTCATAAAACGTAATAATGAAAACAGGTCACGGAACATATTGCTCCGTGACCTGTTTTTATAAACTAAAAAATTTATGTCAGACATTCAAGATAATTTTTTTCTGCTTTGTCCCAGTTAATAATGTTGAACCAGTCAACAATATAATCTGTACGGACATTGTAGTGCTTCAGGTAATATGCATGTTCCCATACGTCAATTGTAAGAATGGGGCAAAGGTGATGGCAGACAGGGCTGTCCTGGTTTGGTGTTGTTACAATTTTTAATTTACCGCAGGCATATACAAGCCACGCATAACCTGAACCGAATACAGATAACGCAGCTTTTTTAAATTCTTCGGCAAACATACCGTAACTGCCAAAATCTCTGTCTATCGCAGCGGCAAGCATTCCGCTCGGCCTTTTTTCAGACGGATTTTTGAGCAAATCAAAATAAAGGCGGTGGTTATACACTCCTCCTGCGTTGTTGCGTACGGTGTTTTTTATGTTTTGCGGCAGACATGAAGAAGAGCGTATCAGCTCTTTAAGCGATAACTTTTGAAGTCCGGGGTTATTTTTAAGTACGTCGTTTAGGTTGTTGATATAGGTTTGCAGATGTTTATCATGATGAAGCATCATGGTTTTTTCGTCAATATACGGCTCAAGAGCGTCGTACCCGTAAGGCAGGGGTAAATTGACAAATGGATAGTACTCGTTTTCCATAAACGCACCTCATATAATTATTTACATAATATTATATGAGTTATTTTTAAGTTAGTGTAAAGTTAAGAAAAACCTAAATTTTGTCTGCAATTTCTCCCAAGCGCTTATAAATGCTGTTTTCAGGTATATATCCGCGCACAAAAGACAGCGGATAAATATTTGTGTTTCTGCCTATTACAGAACCGGGATTAAGTACACTGTTGCAGCCGACTTCAACGTAGTCGCCGAGCATTGCTCCAAACTTTTTAATGCCGGTTTCAATCATTTCTCCGTCTTTAAGCACGGTAACAAGCGACTTGTCGCTTTTTAGGTTTGAGGTTATTGTCCCCGCGCCCGTATGTGACTTGTAGCCGAGAATGCTGTCGCCTATGTAGTTGTAATGCGGCACCTGAACACCGTCAAAAAGAATAGAATTTTTAAGCTCTGTTGAGTTGCCGACAACTGCGCCCTTACCTACGATTGCGCTGCCCCTTATAAAAGCGCAGTGGCGCACTTCGGCATCATCACAAATAATGAGCGGACCGTTGAGATATGCCGATGGAAAAACAGTTGCGCTCTTTGCGATCCATATGTTATTTCCCTTTTCCTCATATACATTTGGGTCAAGTGTTTTGCCAAGTTCAATAACAAACTCTTTAATTTTTGAAAGCGCCTCCCATGGAAATTTTACGCTTTCAAACAGAGATCTTGCTATTGTCTTACTGTAATCAAATAAATTTTCAGCGTATAATTGTTCCTTATCCATTTAAAATCCCCATTTCTTATGTTTCAACAAAAAACAGCCAATATCCGTATGAATCCTTACCGGCTACAAATTCAACATCATCAATAATGTACTTTGAAAAAGTGTAGTTTTTTCCGTTTTGCGGATTTACTACGGAAATACATTCACCGGTAGTTTTCCATTTTTCGGAAAATACATTTATTCCTTTTATCAAAAAGCTTTCTTTAGATGTTTTTCCAATAAACCTGTAATTTTTCAATTTATTGCACCTTCTTATATTTAAAATCGCGCGAAAGCTTTGTGTCAAGCTTTGTTTTTTTAAAAACTATAACCGTAACTATTGCGCAAATTATTCCCAGAATTACGCCGCAAATAACGTCCGACGGAAAATGAACATAGTTATACAGGCGTGAAAAAGCAATTAAAAATGCGGCACATAAAGACGGTATACCAATGCGTTTGTCTTGCATAATAAGTACGGTTGCAGCAGCAAATGACGAGCAGCTGTGACCGGACGGAAAGCTGTAATTTAACGGCGGAATAACATTAGGTACAACATCAGGTCTTATAATAAACGGACGCGGCCGGCAGATAATGTTTTTTAGTCCGATTTCACCAATAATATATCCTGCTGCCATTGCACAAAGAACCATTACGCCTGTTGCCCGCGTTTTGCGAAAGCACAGCAGAATCAGTGCGCATATTATCCATATGCCGCCTGACTCTCCTATATAACTGAAAAACGCCATGACAAAATCCATAAAAGCGCATTTCATTGTACTTTGAATAAAATCAAGAACAGAAAAATCAACCGATGTAATCATATTAAAAAAAGACAAACGCTTACCTCATTTCTTTCTTATTATAGCAATATCAGCGTCAGCTTTCAACTTGGAATTTAATTTGTTTTTACAAATCGACTCACCTTTGAATAAAGCATTTCGTCAACGATTGCCTCAATTTCCATTCCGTCAGCGGCAAAATTTTCACTTATTAGCGTTCCTTTAGTGCGAATTTCAGACGCGATGCCGGCATATTCAAACGGAATCAACAGCTTTACTTTTTTAAGACGGACGGGCAAATTATTGTCAATGGCTCTTAACAGGGCATCAATTCCGCTTCCGTTTTTGGCGCTTATTTTTACACAAGATTTAAAATCCTGCGCAAGTGTGTTTTCATCAAGCAAATCACACTTGTTAAGTACAGTAATTATCGGTGTGTCACCGCATCCGAGGGATTCAAGCAGATCGGTTGTAACTTTTATGTGAGTTCTTGCCTCATCGCTTGACGCGTCGCATACATTAAGAATAATGTCAGACTGAGCCGCCTCTTCAAGCGTTGAACGGAACGCCTCAACAAGATGATGCGGAAGCCTGCGAACAAGCCCGACAGTGTCTATCATCATAACGGTAACGCCGCTTGGCAGTTTAAGCGCGCGGGAAGTAGGGTCGAGCGTTGCAAACAGTTTGTCCTGAGCAAGCACTCCGGCATTTGTAAGGCAATTCATAAGTGTAGATTTACCCGCATTTGTATATCCGACAATAGCGCAGGTTATAACTCCGTCCTTTTCGCGGCGCTTTCTTAACATTTGCCTGTGCTGCTCCACATCCGAGAGTTCTTCCTTTAAGGTCTCCATTCTGCGTCTTATGTGCCGCCTGTCGGTCTCAAGCTTTGTTTCGCCCGGACCTCTTGTGCCTATACCGCCGCCAAGGCGCGACAGGGCAATGCCCTTGCCGGTTAGGCGCGGAAGCATATACTTTAACTGTGCAAGCTCAACCTGCAGCTTGCCCTCCTTAGAACGTGCCCGCAGGGCAAAAATATCAAGAATAAGCGATGTGCGGTCAATTACCCGCACATCGGTTTCGGCTTCAATATTTTTTATTTGCGTTGGTGTAAGTTCACAGTCAAACACAAGCAGGTCAATTTCCCGTAAACGGCAGATTTCTGATATTTCCTGAAGTTTTCCGCTGCCGACATATGTTCCCGAATCGGGCTTTTGCAGGTTTTGAGTTACAGATAAAACAGGCTCCGCACCGGCGCTTTTTACAAGTTCAAACAGCTCTGCAAGCGACGCCTCGGCGTCATATTCTCCCGTATCAACACTGACAAGCAGCGCTTTTGTTATTTTTTCTTCATTGCTTTTAAGTTCCATTATATTTTCCTTTTTATAAGTTATTATTTACTATTTTATATTTTAGTAGTATAATATAAAAGTAATAATTTGTAAATCAAAGAGATAAATTTTTGATAAATAAAACAAATTTGCTTTATCAGAGGTCTGTTCAGATGGATAAAAAATATGACGTTATAATTGTCGGAACAGGGGCGGCAGGACTTTATGCCGCGCTTAATTTTCCGGAAGATATAAATGTGTTAATTGTATCTAAGCGCGATTTGCCGCTTTCAAACAGTTCACTTGCTCAGGGCGGTGTTGCGTGCGTTCTTGATACGGTTCACGACAGTTATAAACTGCATATTACAGATACGCTGATTGCCGGCAAATACAAAAACAATCTTTCAGCGGTTGAAAAGCTTGTTTCGGAAGGACCGTCGGACGTACTAAGAATTAAAGAGCTTGGCGTTGATTTTGACCTTAACCCCGACGGTACAATGTGCAAAACCCTTGAAGCAGGTCACAGCCGTCACAGAATCGTCCATCACAAGGACTCAACGGGCAAAGCAATTGTTGATAAGCATATTGAAGCAGTGAGTGCTCTTCCGAATGTTACTATTTGTGATAATGCGCTTGTTTATTCTATTCATAAAGTATTGAACGGATTTTACATTGACATTTTAAAAGACGGAAAAAGTTATTGTTACGGATGCAGTTACTGCCTTCTTGCAACAGGGGGCATTGGCAGGATTTACAAATATACAACAAACTCAGCCATTTCTACTGGAGACGGCATAGCGTTCGCATATATGCTCGGCGCAAAAATCAGTCATATTTCACGGGTGCAGTTTCACCCTACGGCTTTTGCGGCTGAAAAGGACCGCGAACGTTTTCTGATAAGCGAGGCGGTGCGCGGCGAGGGAGCGGTACTGCTCAACTGTAACGGAAAAAGATTTGCATTTGATTATGACAGCCGGGGTGAGCTTGCACCCCGCGATGTTGTTTCAGACGCGATAATACGGGAATCAATTAAAACAAAAAGTGAGAAATTCTATCTTGACATAACTGACAAGTCCGCTGATTTTATTAAGGAACGTTTTCCGATGATTTACGAAAGATGCCTTAAGGAAGGCGTTGACATAACCAAGGACAGGATCCCCGTATTTCCCTGCCAGCATTATCTTATGGGCGGCATAAACGTTGACCTTGATGCAAGAACCTCGATAGACGGACTTTATGCGGCAGGAGAGTGTGCGCACACAGGAGTACACGGGGCAAACCGTTTGGCAAGCAATTCGCTGCTTGAAGCACTGGTGTTCTCACGTTCTGCGGCAACTGATATTACAAATCGCATTAGAAATCACGGCAGAAAACCGCTTGGAACGGAACCCGCGCATAAACCGATTGAAGGCAAGCCTATGCCGCACGGCTTTCGTTCAAAAATACGTGAAATAATGCAGGACACATATTTTGTGATTCCAAAGCCTGAAAAATATCAGGAAAGCTATAATAAAGTTGAAAAAATACTTAACGAACTGTTAAACAATGATTACGAAATCAACTCAGACCTTGTAGAGGCAAAAAGTATTGCAATTACTGCAAGCATTATTCTTGACGAAGTACGGGAGGGCATTAATTTATGACGCTAAACAGCATTTATGTTGATAACCTTATTAAAACGGCACTTTTGGAGGATATTAATTATCTTGACACTACGACTGACTATTTAATTGATGAAAGCCAGGAAAACACTGCAAAATTTCTTGCTAAAAGCAACGGCGTGCTATGCGGAATTGAAGTTGCTCTCAGAGTTTTTGAGCTTTTACAGCCGACAGGCTTTAAGGCAAAAGTATATAAACACGACGGTGAAAAGCTGAAAAAGGGCGATATTATTGCCGAGATACACGGAAAAACACGCACAATACTCAAAGGAGAGCGAACCGCGCTCAATCTTATTCAGCATATGAGCGGTGTTGCTACGGCAACAAACAAAGCGGTTGAAATTGTTAAGGGAACAAAAGCGTCAATTGCCGACACACGAAAAACTCTGCCGGGTATGCGGCCGCTGCAAAAATATGCAGTAACGGTGGGCGGCGGACGAAATCACCGCTATAATTTGTCAGACGCGGCAATGCTAAAGGACAACCACGTTGACGCAGGCGGAGGAATTGCCAATGCTGTTGCAAAGCTAAGGTCAAAGCTCGGTCATATGACAAAGGTCGAGCTTGAAGTAAGGAATCTTGACGAGTTACGGCAGGCTCTTGACGCAGGCGTAGACGTAATTATGCTTGACAATATGAGTCCCGAAATTATGAAACAGGCTGTTGAAATTACCGGCGGAAGGGCGCTGCTTGAGGCAAGCGGCGGAATCACCGATGAAACCTTGCGTCAAATTGCCGAAACAGGCGTTGACATAATATCAATGGGAGCAATTACCCATTCGGTTAAAGCGTTCGATATTTCTCTTAAAATTGCAGATTGATTTTATCGATATAAGCGAAACACTCAGTTAGTTTAAAAGAAAGTAATATTAATTAAATACGGTGATATACTTTTATATATTACTGTATAAAAAATTATATTTATTAAAAACGGACGGCCTTGAAATAACATTCAAAGCCGCCCCGTTTTTTGTTTACGGATATAATTTTATAAAATTTTGTCATGCACTGTTTTAGGCTTCAGCTCTGTTAATTGCATTGAGCACACCTAAAACAGACGCTACGTTTACGTTTGAATCAACACCAATGCCGAAAATGTTTTTGCCGTTCGGCATTTTAAGTTCAATATAAGAAACTGCTTTTGAGTCCGAACCCTGTGAAATTGCGTGCTGGCTGTATGAAATAAATTCATATTTATCAAGTCCGACAGCCTTGATTGCATTAAAGAACGCGTCTATCGGACCGTTGCCTACACCTCTTAGAATAACCGAATCTCCGCCGTCAATTGTCATTTTGCCTTTAAAGTGAACATAGTCCTTGCCGTTTTCGCTTTCTTCGTAAATCTTTCTGCTTGTAAGGCTGTATTTTTGCTTGTGTTCAAGATAATTTTTTACAAACACATCAAAAAGCTCTTTTGGAATAAGCTCACGTCCGAGTTCTTCGCATTTTTTCTGCACAAGCTTTGAAAATTCGGGATGCATTCTTTTTGGAAGGTCATAACCGAAGTTGTTGCTCATCACAAACGCCGCGCCGCCCTTGCCCGACTGTGAATTGATTCTGATAATGGGTTCATACTCCCTGCCGACATCAGCCGGGTCGATAGGCAAATAAGGGATTTCCCACATATCAGTTCCGCTTTCCTTCATATATTGCATACCTTTATTAATTGCGTCCTGATGTGAACCCGAAAATGCTGTGAATACAAGTTCGCCGATGTACGGCTGACGAGGGTCGATTTTCATATTTGTACAGCGTTCATAAATTTCACGGAGCTTTGGAAGATTTGAGAAGTCAAGCTTGGGATCGACGCCCTGAGTAAACATATTAAGTCCCATTGTAACAATATCCATATTGCCCGTGCGTTCACCGTTGCCGAACAATGTGCCTTCAACTCGCTCTGCTCCTGCAAGAAGAGAAAGCTCACCTGCGGCAACGCCGCAGCCTCGGTCGTTGTGAGGATGTACGCTGATTATAGCCGCTTCTCTGTTTTTAAGATGTCTTATAAAGTACTCAATCTGGTCCGCATATGTGTTAGGCGTACACATTTCCACGGTGTTTGGCAAATTGAGTATAACAGGATTTTCTTTGTCGGAACCGAGCGCTTCCATAACTTTGTTGCAAATATCAACGGCATTGTCCATTTCGGTGCCGCTGAAACTTTCCGGCGAGTATTCAAAGCGAATGTTTGTGTCACCGCTATATTCATCGGTAAGCTGTTTGATGAGTTTTGCACCTTTTACCGCAATATCGGTAACGCCCGCCATATCAGTTTTGAAAACAACTTTCCTCTGTAATGTAGAGGTTGAATTATAAAAATGGATAATTACATTCTTTGCGCCTTTTACTGCGTCAAATGTTTTTCTGATCAAATGTTCTCTTGCCTGAACAAGAACCTGAATTGTAACATCATCGGGAATATGATTTTTTTCAATAAGTTCACGACAGATCTCGTATTCTGTTTCGGATGCGCTTGGAAAACCAATTTCTATTTCCTTGAATCCCATATCGCACAACGCGTGGAAAAATTCAAGCTTTTCTTCAAGATTCATCGGGTCCACAAGCGCCTGGTTGCCGTCACGAAGGTCAACGCTGCACCAGATAGGAGCTTTTGTAATAGTTTTGTTAGGCCATGTTCTGTCGGGAATGTCAATTTGATTAAAAGGTATATACTTTTCAAACGACGGTTTCATAAAGACTGCCTCCTTGTAAATTCACACAAAAAAATCGCCCCTAAAAAGGGACGAATAAAATCCGTGGTACCACCCGTTTTCAGACACATATCACTATGTGTCCCTTGCAGACTTCAAGCAAAGTCCTGACTGATAACGCAGTCCGGCGTTTCGCATTAACATACAAATTTAATGTATCTCACACGAAAAACTCGGGGATGAGCTATTCATGCAATGCCCTGCGCTGCCTTACACCAACCGTCAGCTCTCTTTGCCGGAGCAATTTGCATCTTGTTCCCGTCACTGTTTTTAAGGGGATTTAATTGTTCTAAGTATTTTATATACCATATTATATACTAAATGATTGTTTAATGTCAATAGATTAAAAAAAATAAAAAAAGATTAAAAAAGGGTATTGACAAAGGGAGGGTGGTGATGTATAATAGCTCTTGCGCTGCTGAGATCAGGGCGGGCAGGAGCTCGGCCAAAAGTCTAAAAAAGCGCATAGGACCTTGAAAATTAAACAACGAGAATAGGAATAGACCCGTAATGACTTTGAGTAAGAAAATACTCAAGGAAAAA
>CANQGM010000011.1 GCA_947623205.1 uncultured Clostridia bacterium | reverse complement strand
CTATTCCTATTCTCGTTGTTTAATTTTCAAGGTCCTATGCGCTTTTTTAGACTTTTGGCCGAGCTCCTGCCCGCCCTAATCTCAGCAGCGCAAGAGCTATTATACATCACCGTCCTCCCTTTGTCAATACCCTTTTTTAATCTTTTTTTATTTTTTTTAATGCCTAAAACATCTTTAAATAATCTTAGTATTTCTTTTCTATAATTACTTTATGCATAATTTTAGAATTTATTTTAGCATAATAATACATATTTAATTTTGACGCTTATTTCTTTGTAATGATTGACAGTTTTGCTTAATTTTATTTATCCAATTTATACAAAAATTGTAAATATTGCGTAAAAGTGTGGATTTTTCTGAAAAATGTGATATTATATATTTATAATACAGTTATTATGTACTAAAATTTTTACTAAACTTCATATTGGGAGTTGATGAAATGGACTGTGATAACATAGTCACTATTACCAGGCAATATGGTTCCGGAGGACACGACATAGGAAAAGCGCTTGCCGATAGGCTTAATATTCCTTTTTACGATAAAGAGCTTATTTCACTTGCCGCAAAAGAAAGCGGGGTTTGTCCCCAAATATTTGAAAATGTTGATGAACGTGCTACTAACAGTTTATTGTACTCACTCTCAGTAGGTTTATATAACTATGGAAACGGCTTTTCATCAATGGGTGATTTGCCAGTAAATGACAGACTTTATATTTTGCAGCACAAAATTATTAAGGAGCTTGCAGAAAAGGGACCTATGGTGGTAGTAGGAAGATGCGCCGATTATGTTCTAAAAGATAATTCCAATGCAGTAAAAATATTTATTTACGCAGATATTGACAGCAGAATCAAGAGGGCTGTTGAAAGAAATGATATTGACCCTGCGCGTGCAAAGCAGGCGGTCTTAAAGGCGGACAAAAACAGAGCTAACTATTACAGTTTTTATTCCGGTAAAAAATGGGGCGTAGCCGATAATTATGATTTATGCATAAACAGTACCCATATTTCTACTAAACAAGCTGTTGATATAATTATAGATTATATGAATATTATAAAGGCAAATAAATAATTTTCATATTTGAACTATTACTGAATATATTATATTGTTTACTAAGGAGGTGTTTAAATGAATATTATTATTGATGATCTTGATGATTTTATATTCGGCAATGAAGAATGGCATGAAAGCGAAAGATAACATAAACAAATTTTAAAATTTTATGTAATAAAAATTGAAATATTCAATTATTATTGAGATAAAATCACACAGCAAAAACGGCGGACACATTAATTTGTATCCGCCGTTTTTGTTGTGCCCCTTAAAACGAAACGAGGGCGTGCTTTAAAATTATATGCTTTCCAAATAATATTATTCATTATTTCCTATAAAAGTTAAAGGGTCAGCATATTTTCCGTCAACCTTAACGGCAACATGAATGTGATTTTCGTCTCCTGCTTCACAGGGAACAGCCCCTATTACTCCTATTTTTGAACTTGCGTCAACGGTGTCGCCCTCTTTTACTGAGACCGAACCAAGTCCGCTGTAAATACATATAACATCATTTGTTGAAATTTCAACTGTTTTTCCGTACATCTTGTCATCATAAACCTTAGTGACCGCACCGCCCGTCATTGCAGACACGTCATCACCGAGATTGCCTGCAAAGTCGGCGCCCGTGTGCGGTTTCCAGACATTTAAAGTTTTGAAATATACACTGTCTTCATTATATTCTCTTATAACATTGTTTGAGCCGAGCGGATAACTGAGCGAAATGTCTGTTGACAGCATTGTCTGCAAAGCAGTGCGCGTTTCCCCCTCGGTTAAATTTTCAGGTTCTTCGGTAGACTGCTCAACAGCTGAGGTAGCGGCTACCGTTGGCACCTCTATGTTTAGCTTGGGCGGTTCTAACGTCTCGGTGACCCCTGTTACATTATTGTTTACCCGATTAGCCTGTACGGTTGCCTGAGTAGGGGTTTGGATGTCATTTTCGGATAAAGTATTATATGTTGAATACACCGCCATGGAAACAGCAATCAGGCAAATTGAAAAAGCTGTGTAAAAGCCGATTTTTTCGCGGCGACTGCGCTTTTTTCGTCTGTTATTCCTATTATAATAATCGCTCATTTAAAGCACCTCCGCAACTATTATTGGCAGATGTGCTAACTTTATACAAATAATATTTTATAATAATAAAATAAAAACAGTCCCTGACAAATGTAAATATATCAGAAACTGTTTTTGAATATTAATTATTAATTTGCTTGATTCAAACGAATTTTACGGCTGTACCGTAAGCAAACACTTCAGCAGCCTGCTGCATTACTGAAGCGGATGTGTATCTTACGCAGACTATTGCATCGGCTCCCATCTGAGTTGCCTGGTCAATCATACGCTGTGTTGCAACGGCTCTGGATTTTGCCATCATCTCAGTGTATGCTTTTAATTCGCCGCCTACTATTGTCTTAAAGCTCTGCCCCATATCGCTGAACATATGCTTTGACTGAATTGAATTGCCGCTTACCAATCCCAGAGTTGCGCAGTTTTTGCCCAATACAGTCTCAGTTGTAACCAATACCATTATTATACACCCCACAAAAATTTTGTATAATAATATATTAAAATAAATATATTTATTTGTCAATAAATTCAAGATCGCTTTCTTCAACTTTTCTGATGTCTTTTTTGTTCAGCATATCATATATTACGGGAACAATATAAAGCGTCATAAATGTCGCATACAAAAGACCGCCTATGCATACTACTGCTATCGGCTGCATCATTTCAGAACCCGTACCGATGCCGAGCGCCATTGTTGATAACCCCAGAACAGTTGTGAGAGCGGTAATCAAAATTGGGCGCATTCTGGTTTTTCCGGCTTCTACAAGCGCTTCCCTGCGCTCCATACCTTTAATTCTCAGCTTGTTGATATAGTCTACAAGTACAATACCGTTATTTACTATAATACCGCAAAGCATTACAAAACCAACAAGAGAAACAACGCTGACATCAAATCCGGTTATAAGCAGTGCCAAAAAACCTCCCGTAAACGCAAGCGGAATTGTAAACATAATTATAAACGGAGATTTTAGGCTTTGGAATTGTGCTACCATTACAAGATAAATAAGAATAACGGCAAGCGCAAGCATTTGCATCATTTGATACACAGCGTCCATTGTTACTTTATCGGAGCCGGCAAACTCTATTGTACATCCGTTGGGAAGATCATAATCTTTAAATAACTGTTTTGCAGAATTTGATACCTGAGTTGTTGTATAACCGTCCTTAAGCGTACCGCTTACGGTGAGATAACGTTTTTGATTCTGTCTTATTATAGAGTTCATAGTCTCCGACTTTGAAACATCTGCAATTGATGAAAGTTTTACAGACTTTTCGTTTCCCTGTTTGTCTGTATATGAAATTAATATATTTCCTACTTTATCTGACGTAACCTTATTGCTGTCGTCTTTTACCACAACAACATCCATATCATCTCCGTTGTCATTTGTAAGTGTTGTGGAGGTCTTTTCACCGGCAATTGCGGAAGAAACCTGCTGATAAATTTGAGCTACCGTCATACCTTTTTTAATTGCCTTTTCTTTATTTACAGTAACTTTAATTTCAGGAGAAACTGCGCCTACGCCGCTGTCTGTTCCATCAATTCCCTCTGCCGTTTTGAGCTTCTGCGCCATATCTTCCGCAGTTGACTGCAATGTTTTGAGGTCATCGCAGTAAAGAGTAATCTGTATGCTTCCGTCTCCAAGCAGAGCGCTCATTGAACCTGCCGAACCGCCGCTTACACTGACCTCGCCGTCAATTGATGAAAGCTCTTTGCTGATTGAATCAGAAATATTCTCACTGTTTTTGGTGTAATCGTCTTTAATTACGGCATAAGCCATTACCGTACCTGCGTCATTGCCTGAATCGCCTCCCGAAATACCTATAAGGCTTGATGTTCCGCCGACCATAACTCCTACGGTTTCAAACTCATCGTAATTATTAAGGACTTTGTTTATCTGCTCGGCAACCTTTACGGTATCATCCATATTTGCATTTTCGTCAAGATTTACCGAAACCTGCACTTCCGTACTGCTCATATTAGGCATAAAGCTAAAGCCCTTTGCAATTGCTCCCACAGTGCTTCCGGCAAAAATTGCTATTGCTACAACAACGGTCCAAGCTTTATGTCTGAGCACAAATCTAAGTGATTTTTCGTATCCGCTCAAAATCTTACCGCTTCGGTTTTTATCAACCGGCTTTACTTGGCGCAGCATTCTCTGGCTCATTGAAGTAATAATCGTTAGAGCAACAATAAGGCTGGCAATGAGTGAATATGATATAGTAAGCGCCATATCAACAAACATCTGTCGGGTAATTCCCTCTACAAAAACAATGGGAAGAAATACGCATATGGTAGTAAGTGTTGACGCTGTTATCGCGCCTGCAACCTGAACTGCACCGTTCAGCGCCGCCTTAACAGGTGATACCCCCAGTCCGCGCAAGCGGTAAATATTTTCTATTACAACTACCGAGTTGTCAACAAGCATACCTATGCCTATTGCAACACCGGAAAGCGAGATCATATTGAGAGTTACGCCGCTGAAATACATTAATACAATTGCAAATATTACGCTTATGGGTATTGAAACCGCTACAATGATCGTAGGCTTTATGTCGCGCAAAAACAGAAACAAAATTATAATTGCAAGCGCCGCGCCCATAAGAAGGTTTTGCAGTACGCCGTTAATTACAATTGAAATATAATCGCCCTGACTGTAAAGAGTTGTAAAATTAAGGCCTTTATTTTCATTTGAAAGCGACTGCAATTTTGAATTAATATTTTCGCATACTTTTGAAGTTGCGGTATTGCTCTGTTTTAAAAAGCTCAGCACTACACCGGGATTTCCGTTCACTTTTGCATAAATTTCATCCGAATCGTCAACTGTAAATACATCGGCGACCTCTTCAAGCGTGATAACACCTATTCCATCTATTCCAGTATCAAAAAGCGCAAGAGATTTGATTTCTTTTTCATCTTTGATCTCATCGCCGACGCGCACCATATATTTATTGTTTTCATCGTCTGTAACATAACCGGCAGGCATAGAAAAGTTTTGTGCCGTCAGTATGTTTGATATATTGTCAAGAGTAACAGTATTGTTCATATCTGCTTTTGATTTTGCTTCGTCCTTTTGGTCTGAAAGCTCGTCAATTGAATTCTGTATATCTTCTTTTGCCGCATTCAACTGTGTTACTGTTCCCTGAACTTCGGTTTGTTTTGCCGTCAGAGAGGCAAGTGCCGAGGACATTTTAAAATCAGAGCTTGACTGCTGCTTTAAAACAGTTGAAACAGCCTGATTTGCAGAAACCGATTTTTGGTCAAGTCCGTTTATTGTATTGTCTATTTCTTTAATACCGCTGTCTAACTGATTGATTTTATCTGTAATATTTTTAATATAATCATCAAGGTTATCGGTTGATGTTCCAAGCTCTGCAAGACTTATATTTATTTGCTCAACGGATGAATTTACCTTATTTAAAGCAGAATTTGTTGAAGCAATTGCATCTGAAAGTTCACCGCTTGTAATACCGTATGATTTCAACATTTCATCTGTCTGTTCAAGCTGAGCTTGAAGCTGTGTATATTCGGCACTGTTTTTATCTGCTTTATTAAGCTGTTCGGATATTGTCAGGTAAATTTCATTAATTTTTGTAAGCTGCTCAATTCTTGAGTTAAGTATATTTTTTTGAGCCATAAGACCGTCATAGTTTGACTTTATTAACAGTAAATTCTGATATGAGTTTTCAAGAGTCTGCTTTGTTTGAGCAAGCGAGGATTTACGGTCAAGCAGCTGCATTTTTGCGCCTAAAATTTGTGTTTTACCGTTTTCCGCACTATTCTGTGCGTCTGCAAGCTGTGAAGCTACCTCTTCCTGCTGAGCGTTGATCTGCTCAATGGATGAAGATATTGTATTAGCTCCGTCTTCGGCGCGACCTATATTATTGTTAATTTCCTGTTTTGCGCTGTTCAGCTTATCCTCGGCGTCCCCAAACTGATTGTTCAGGGCAGCGCTTATTTTTTCATTCAGCGCATCAATCTTTTTCTGAGAAATAACAATGTTTTCCTTTTCGGTAACAATACCTTTGCTTGAAACCGAGGCGACGCCGTCAATGCCCTCAAGACCGTTCATAAGTTTATTGCTTATATAATTTGACAGTTCGTTCCGGCTTTTGCCCTCGTAATCGACCGCAACAAGCGATACCGGCAGCATATTGGGGTTTGCCTTTATCAAATACGGTGTTCCTACGCCATCCGGCCAGCTGTCGGATATGGTGTCGATACTTGAGCGCATATCAACGGTAGCTGTGTCCATATTTGTGCCGTCTTCAAACTCAAGAATAACAAGCGAATAGTTTTCCGAAGAGGTAGACGTCACTTCTTTTACACCGTCGATCGTTGATATGGACTGCTCCAAGGGTTTTGTTACGACCGACTCTACTGTTTCCGGCGTCTGCCCGGCGTAAGCAGTCATTATCATTGCATATGGTAAATCCATATTAGGCAAAAGGTCGGGTGTCATTCTGAAAAACGACACAAAGCCGAGTACCAGTACGATTATAACGGCTACAAAAATTGTCATTGGTTTTTTAACACTTAATTTTGACAGCATTGTTTACTCCTTTATTATTGCGCCTGATTTAATAATTTCAATTTTACGAATATAACTCTCTCTGACTTTACCGCAGTCTTTACCCGATACAAAAACGTTGAATATTGAATTTTTAAGTATCTGTGTAAGAATCTGAGTAAGGCACTTTACATCATAGTCATCTTTATATTTAAGAATGTCTCTGTTAAAATATTCTTCTATTTTCTGCAATTTTTCAAAGCCTTTAAAACGGTTAGTTAAATAATCTAAAATCAAGCTGTCGTTTGCTTTAATATTTTTTAGCAAATTTTTAAGGATCAGCCTTTGACTTTCATCTTTTTCAAACTCCGTAATAATATCAAAGAGCCGTATATATGTATAGAAAATATCGCCGTTTGAACTTTGTAAAGCCTGATATATACGGTCAATAGACATATCCGCAAACGTGCCGATAAGAATTTCGACAAGATCAACCTTATCATCAAAATACTGATAAAAACTTCCTCTTGAAATATCGGCAATTTTTATTATGCGATTAATGCTTACCTTGTCTGCCGACGAGCCTGAAAACTCTTTCATTACCGCTTCAATTATTCTTTGCCGTTTCTCTTCAGGAAGATTATAAAATGTTTTTTTAATCATCATAATACCCCCTTAAATGCAGTATGACAACCTATCATATGACTGACTGTCACAATTTTATCACTATCTGAAAAGTGTGTCAACAAAATATTCAGCGGACATTTTATTATATTTGTTTCAAGTTATTATATGATTTACCTTCATTAATTTGTATTTATGCGGAATAATAAAACAAAAAACGGGGGTTTTATAATGACATACTTTACTTCTGATTTGCATTTAGGACACAAAAGCATAATAAAAGACTGTAACCGTCCCTTTAATAGTGTTGAAGAAATGAACGAGGCGTTAATAAATAACTTTAACAAAATTGTAAAAGAAAACGATACTGTTTATATTGTAGGAGATTTATTTTTTGAGCAGAAAAATAACTTTGAAAAAACACTTAAAAGGCTTAACGGCAAAAAACACCTTATAATCGGAAACCACGACCGTGACTGGATGAAACAATGCGATTGTAAAAAATATTTTGAAAGCATTCAGAATATGATGAATACCGAAATTGATAATACATTAATTACCTTGTGCCATTATCCTATGATGACGTGGTACAAACAGGACAGCGGCAGTTATATGGTTTACGGACATATTCATAATAACAAAAACGATTACTTTTTTCCCATGCTCCGTAAATTGCAAAACGCGCTTAATGCAGGTGTTGACGTTAACAACTATCGTCCCGTAAGTATTGATGAACTTATAGAAAACAATAAAAAATTCAGGGAATGAAAATTGACGAGTCAAAATATAAACTTTACAAAAGCTCAATTTTATTATACAAGAATTTTGCGTACAATATCCATTTGTTGGTTGCGTTTTTTTGAAAAATATGTTATATTCATATTAATATATTTTTTATATTATAAGTTTATTGCCATGTAAGGAAGTGAATAATATGGCAAAAGACATTCTCGACGCCATTTTCAGCGCGGAAGAAGAATGCAAACGGCGCGAAGCTGACGCAAAACTGTCTGCCGAACAAAAGGCAGAACAAGCTGAAAAAGATGCAGCTAAATTAATAAAAGATGCTGAAGACAAGGCACGCAGCGAAGCGGAAGCACTTTTTAAAGCAGTTAAAGCCGCAGGTGAAAAAGAGCTTGATAATGCAAGAGAGCAAGCAAAAAAACAATGCGACGCAATTTCTGATGTTGCGGAAAAAAACCGTGACAAGGTAATTAAATCCGCCGTAAGGCAGCTTACCGATTAAAACAATTAAGGGTAACATCAAAAATTATGATGTACTGCTCTAATTAAAAAGTGTGGTGATATATAATTGGCAAAATTAAAAATGAAGTCTGTTCGTATTATCTCTTTGCGGCAGGACCGAAAACGCCTTTTGGAGCATTTGCAGAATTCAGCTTTAATTCAGATTGAAAAAACCGGAAAATCCGAAAAAGGATTCAACAAAGTTGATATGACGTCTCAAATGCAGGTTTTTGAACGCAATGTAGCTCTTACGCAACAGACGCTTCAGATTTTAGACAGACTGTCCCCCGAAAAAAAGGGACTTTTATCTTCTTTTGAAGGACGAAGAGAGGTTGACCCGGATGAAATCGGAGTTATCGCCTCAAACGCGGGCAAAGTAATTCATATCTGCGACCGTATTGCAGAGCTGAACAAACAGCTTGCGGACAATGCCGCAGAACAGGTTCGCATAAGAACGTCGCTTGTTCAGCTTGAGTCTTGGCAAAACCTTGATATTCCCATAAACACTAAAGATACAAATACAACTGCAGTTTTTATTGGCTCAATTCCGAGAGAATATACAGAAATAACCTTGTCTGAGGCACTTTCCGAAAAAAATTCAGACCTTATATTTGACTTTGAAATTGAGTACTCCTCAAAAACTATGACCTGTATAGTGCTTTTTTGTCCGCTCAGTCAAAAGGATTTGGCAGAAAGCGCACTTCGCGAAATAGGATTTGCACGACCTATGAACTCAGGCGATTTGCTGCCGTGCAAAGAGGTAGAAAATCTTAAATCAAAAAGCAAAATGCTGTATGAAGAAAGCCGAAAGGTTAAGGAAGAAATAATTTCATACGCCGATAAACGCGAAGATATTAAAGATACTCAGGATTATTTCAGAATAAGAGCAGACAAGTACAATGTAATAAACGAGCTTGACCACTCGCGTCACGTTTTTGTAATTACCGGATATGTTCCCGAAGAGGACTGCGAAAAGCTTGAACAGCTGTGCAGCAGAGTTTCTACCTGTTATATAGATTTTAAAGACGCGGATGAAAACGAGGCTCCCGTAAAACTTAAAAACAATAAGTTTACAGAGCCTGCCGAGTCAATAGTTAATATGTACTCAACACCTTCTCACATTGATATCGACCCCACTCCTCTGCTTGCAATATTCTTCTACTTTTTCTTTGGAATGATGTTTTCAGACGCAGGTTACGGACTGCTGATGATAATTGCTACCGGAGTAATAATAAAGGTATTTAAGCCTGACAGAAATATGCGCAACAGCCTTAAACTGTTTCAGTACTGCGGTGTTTCGACCTTTATTTGGGGGCTTATTTACGGCAGCTTTTTCGGTGACGCTCCGACAGCTATTTATAACCACTTTACGGGGGCTTCGCTTACTATGGCAGAAATTCTGCCGTGGCCTGTACTTGACCAGCAAAAAGACGCTCTTATGCTTATGATAATATCAATAGCGTTCGGACTTGTTCACATACTTGTGGGTATGGGATGCAAATTCTATATCTGTTGGCGAGCCGGAGATTATAAGGGCGCAGTATTTGATACCGGTCTATGGATGCTCATGCTGATTGGATTTGCAGTGCTTGCCGCAGGCATGGCTGTATCTCAAACCGTTCTTTACGTCGGCGCTGCAATTGCCGTTGTCTCTGCCGTCGGACTTGTGCTTACACAGGGACGTAACAAAAAAGGTATAGGAAAAATAGTTTCGGGTTTTGCATCACTCTACGACATTACAAGCTATATAAGCGATTTGCTGAGTTATTCAAGACTTTTGGCGCTGGGTCTTACAACAGGCGTTATGGCGCAGGTGTTTAATATGCTGTCAACAATGTTCGGAACAAGCTGGATAAGCTTTATTCCTATGATATTAATATTTGTTTTGGGACACGCAATTACAATCGGTCTTAACGCGCTCGGCTCATATGTTCACACAATGAGACTTCAGTACGTTGAAATGTTCAGCAAATTTTATGACGGCGGCGGCAAACCGTTTGAGCCGTTTTCACTAAAAAGTAAATTTATCAAAATTCAGGAGGAAAAATAATATGAACGGTATATTTTTTGCAATTTTAGGTGCTTCAATCGCTACGGCGTTTTCCGGATTCGGTTCAGCCAAAGGCGTAGGCGGCGCCGCACAAACAGCTATGGGTGTGCTCTCGGAGGACGCGTCAAAATTCGGTAAAATGCTTGTACTTACACTTTTGCCGGGTACTCAGGGTCTTTACGGATTTATTGTAGGCTTTCTCATTCTTGTAAACTGCGGCGTTCTCGGCGGCGCAATGCCAACCTTAGGTCAGGGATTCGCTTATCTTGCCGCTTCGCTTGCAATAGGCATAGGCGGTATGGTTTCCGGTTTTGCTCAGGGTAAAGCAGCCGTTTCGGGTATTGCAATGAGCGCCAAAGATGATAAAAACTTTTCTAAAGCGATGGTTTCAATCACACTTGTAGAAATTTACGCGCTTCTCTCTTTCATAGTTTCTCTGCTTGTTGTAATCACAGTTCCAAACCTTGACATATGAGAAATTTATTGAAAAGAAAGGTGGAATCGCCATGACCGGCGGCGATAAAATTTTAGCTCACATAAAATCCGATTGTGATGAGAATATAAAATCAATTGAAGCCGAAGCCGAAAACATTTGCGCGCAAATAATAGCTGACGGACGTAAAAAAGCTGAAGCCGCGGCAGAGGAAATTGCCGGCAAAGCAAAAATCAACGCCGAGCATATTAAGGCTGCTGCAAAAAGCCGCGCAGACCTTGAAATGCGCAATACCTTACTTAAAAAAAGACGCGGAGAAATAGATAAAACTTTTAACGCCGTACTTAAATATCTTTTAAATCTTGAAGATGAAGCATATTTTAAAACAATTTACAAGCTTGCAAAAAGGCTTGAGGGCAAAAGCGGAAAAGTTGTTATGAATTTAAAAGATCTTTCAAGGCTTCCTTCGGATTTTAAATCTCAAATGAAACAAAGCGGAGTAGATGTAAGCGTAAGCGAAACTCCCGCCGAAATTTCAGGCGGTTTTATACTTAAATGCGGCGATATTGAAGAAAATATGGATTTTTCGGCAATTCTTGATGATAAACGGGATGAAATTGAAGACCTTATTAATCGTGAGCTTTTTTCGGAATAAGGAGGATCTCAATGGCATTATCATATGAATTTTCAATCGGCTCCGTGCGTGCAAAAGAAAACTCTCTGTTTTCACAAAGTGATATTGAAAATATGCTCGTATGCAAATCAACTGATGAGCTTTGCCGTTTTCTTAATGACAAAGGCTACGGCGACGGAAAAACCGTTGAAGAAGTATTGAGCAATCATACCATGGAAATGTGGAATTATCTTAAAAGCGTCGCTCCCGATTATGACATATTTGCTCCTTTTCTGTATCAGAATGACATCCATAATTTAAAGGCTGTTTTAAAAGGGACAATGTCAGGCAGAGATTATAAAAATCTGTTGATCTCACCCTGCACTGTAAGTATAGACTCACTTATAAATGCAGTTGAAAACAGAAAATTCACTCTTCTCCCCGACTGGCTTGCAGGCGATGCCGACAAGGCTTATGAAATAATTGCGCATACCGGAGACGCCCGTATGAGCGATGCCGTACTTGATAAGGCTGTTATGCGGGAAATGCTAAAATCCGCTAAAAAAACCGGTTCAGAATTTGTTGAGGAATATTTTAATACAATTGTATTTTACAATAATGTTAAAATTTCTATTCGCTCAGCAAGAACCGGCACCGACAGTGTATATCTTAAACAGGCTCTGTGTGATGTTGACGGATTTAATAAAACGGCTATAATCAATTCTGCATTAAAAGGCGGCGACTCTCTTATTGATACGCTTGCAAAATACAGTGATTATGACTGTAACAAGGCAATAGACGCATATAAAAAATCTCCCTCGGCATTTGAAAAGTTTGTTGATGACAGACTTATAACAAAAGCAAAGGAGTTTTGCAAGCGCTCAAGCGAAGGTGCAGAACCGCTTATGGGTTATATGATAGGCTGCGAGGCGGAAAAAAAGGTGATTCACATAATTGCCTGCGGTATTCGTACTAACTCGGATACCGACAAAATCAGGGAAAGGCTGCGTGTGTTATATGGCTAAAAACATAGCCGTTATCGGTGACGGAGAAAGCATAAAAGGTTTTTCGGCAATAGGACTTGATATTTTCCCTTGCGACGATAATGAGGAAATACCGCGTCTGTTCCGAAGAATTGCAGACAGCGACAACTACGGAATAATTTTTATGACTGAAGAAATGTTTGCGCTTGCGGAAAAAGAACGCAGACGGTACGAAGAAAAAATTACGCCTGCCGTTATTCCAATACCCGGAGTTAAAGCAAACTCCGGAATAGGCACAAAGCGCCTGTCGTCGTTCGTTGAACAGGCGGTCGGCTCGGACATAATCTTCAACAATTGAGGTGTAATAATTGAAATCAGGTACAATTACAAAAGTTGCAGGACCTCTGGTTATTGCAGAAGGAATGCGAGATGCTAATATGTTTGACGTTGTTCGTGTAAGCAATCAGCGTCTTATAGGCGAAATAATCGAAATGCACGGCGACAAAGCGTCAATTCAGGTTTATGAAGAAACCTCGGGACTCGGTCCCGGAGAAACAGTTGATTCAACCGGCGCACCGCTCTCGGTTGAACTGGGTCCCGGACTTATCGGTTCAATATACGACGGTATTCAGCGTCCTTTGAATGAAATAATGAAGGTTGCAGGTACAAACCTCAAACGCGGGGTTGACGTACCCTCTCTTAACCACGAAAAAAAGTGGCATTTTTCACCTGCTGTCAAAGCAGGCGACAAAGTTGAAACAGGTGACGTTCTCGGCACAGTGCAGGAAACAAATGCCGTACTTCATAAAATAATGGTACCAGACAGAGTGAGTGGTACTGTTGAAAAAATTACTGAGGGCGACTTTACAATAGATGAGGTCGTTGCCGTAATTAAAACAAGCGACGGCAGTGCGGATGTAAAGATGTTTACAACATGGCCTGTTCGTGTAGGACGCCCTTACAAAAGAAAACTTTCGCCTGATATTCTGCTTACAACGGGTCAGCGTGCCATCGACACCCTTTTCCCCCTTGCCAAAGGCGGTGTTGCCGCTGTTCCGGGTCCTTTCGGCTCGGGCAAAACGGTTGTTCAGCATCAGCTTGCAAAATGGGCGGCTGCTGACATAATCGTTTATATAGGCTGCGGTGAACGCGGCAACGAAATGACCGATGTTCTCAACGAATTTCCCGAACTTAAAGACCCGCGCACAGGAAACTCGCTTATGGAGCGTACAGTGCTTATTGCAAATACATCCGATATGCCCGTTGCCGCACGTGAAGCGTCAATTTATACTGGTATTACTATTGCTGAATACTTCCGCGATATGGGCTACACTGTCGCATTGATGGCTGACTCAACCTCACGCTGGGCAGAGGCTCTCCGTGAAATGTCAGGACGTCTTGAAGAAATGCCCGGTGAAGAAGGTTACCCCGCATATCTCGGCAGCCGGCTTGCTCAGTTCTATGAACGTGCAGGCAGAGTAATTGTAAACGGAAGCAAAGATACCGAAGGCGCGCTGTCCGTTATAGGCGCGGTATCGCCTCCGGGCGGCGATATTTCAGAGCCGGTGTCGCAGGCAACTCTGAGAATTGTAAAAGTGTTCTGGGGACTTGACGCAAACCTTGCTTACAAACGTCATTTTCCCGCAATTAACTGGCTTACGAGCTACTCGCTTTATACTGACCAGCTTAAAGACTGGTTTGCCGAAAATGCAGCTCCCGACTTTATAGATTTGCGCGGCAGACTTATGGCGCTGCTTCAGGACGAGGCTGAACTTCAGGAAATAGTAAACCTTGTCGGTATGGACGCTTTATCGGCGCCCGACAGACTAAAGCTTGAAACATCGCGCTCAATACGCGAGGATTATCTGCACCAAAACGCATTTGACCCTACCGACACCTATACTTCACTTAAAAAACAGGTTTTGATGATGCGTATAATACTCACTTATTATGACAGAGCGCTTGATGCTCTCAAAAAAGGTGCAAATATTGAAATGCTTGTAAATCTTCCCATACGAGAACGCATAGGACGCTTTAAATATGAACAGGAAGATAAAATAAATGAAGAATATGATTCTATTGCTGCACAGCTTGACATTGAAATTAAAGATGTGCTGGAAAGGAGTGAGGACTGATGCCAAAGGAATACCGCACAATACGCGAAGTTGCCGGACCGCTTATGATGATAAGCGACGTAGACGACGTAAAGTACGACGAGCTTGGTGAAATTGAATTGCCAAACGGTGAAACACGCCGTTGCAGGGTTCTTGAGGTTGACGGCAGCAATGCCCTTGTTCAGCTGTTTGAATCTGCCGCAGGCATTAACCTTGCGGATTCAAAGGTTCGTTTTCTCGGCCGTTCAATGGAGCTGCCTGTATCATCCGATATGCTCTCGCGGGTATTCGACGGACTCGGAAATCCTATTGACGACGGTCCTGCTCTGATACCGGAAAAACGTCTTGACATCAACGGCACACCTATGAATCCGGCTGCCCGCAACTATCCGCAGGAATTTATTCAAACCGGAATTTCCGCTATTGACGGTCTTAATACTCTTGTAAGAGGTCAAAAGCTGCCGATTTTTTCCGCTTCGGGTCTTCCCCATGCTCAGCTTGCCGCTCAGATTGCCCGCCAGGCAACAGTAAGAGGAAAAGACGAACAGTTTGCCGTTGTATTTGCTGCAATGGGTATCACATTTGAGGAATCAAACTACTTTGTACAGTCATTTAAAGAAACAGGTGCAATTGACAGAACGGTAATGTTTGTAAACCTTGCAAACGACCCGGCAATTGAGCGTATCGCAACACCTCGTATGGCTCTTACAGCCGCAGAATACCTTGCTTTTGACCTTGGTATGCATGTGCTTGTAATTATGACGGACATCACAAACTATGCCGACGCTCTGCGTGAGGTTTCGGCAGCACGAAAAGAAGTTCCCGGCAGACGCGGTTATCCCGGATATATGTACACCGACCTTGCAAGCCTTTATGAACGTGCAGGTCGTCTGCGCGGCAAAGACGGTTCAATTACTCTTATTCCGATTTTGACAATGCCTGAAGATGACAAAACACACCCTATTCCCGACTTAACGGGATATATTACCGAAGGACAGATTATTTTATCGCGTGAGCTTTACCGCAAGGGCGTAACTCCTCCCATTGACGTTCTTCCGTCTCTTTCACGACTGAAGGACAAGGGCATAGGTCCTGACCGTACAAGAAAAGACCACGCCGCAACGATGAACCAGCTGTTTGCCGCATATGCACGAGGTAAGGACGCAAGAGAGCTTATGGTTATTCTCGGTGAGGCGGCTCTCACGGATATGGATAAAAAATACGCGGAATTTGCAGAAGAATTTGAAAAGCAATATGTTTCTCAGGGATATGATTCCAACCGTTCAATTGAAGAAACTCTTGACATAGGATGGAAGCTGCTGCATATTCTGCCGAGAAGTGAATTGAAACGTATTAAGGACGATATGCTCGATGAATTTTATGGTGAATAAAAACTGCAACGAAGGTGCTGACTCATGGCAATAATGAATGTCAATCCCACAAGAATGCAGCTTACAAAGCTGAAAAAGCAGCTTGCTACTGCTGTTCGGGGACACAAAATGTTAAAAGACAAACGGGATGAACTGATGCGTCAGTTTCTTGATTTGGTGCGTGAAAACAAAGAGCTTAGAGAAAAAGTTGAAAAAGAATTGCAAAACTGCAATTCTCACTTTGTAAACGCAAGCGCAGTAATGTCAAAAGAGGCCCTTGACGCGTCGCTTATGTCGCCAAAGCAACAGGTAAATATAAAAGTATCATCGCGCAATGTAATGAGTGTTGAAATACCGCAGTTCTCGGCAAACAAACGCACAAATGACAGCGGAGACATATTTCCTTACGGCTTTGCATTTACATCATTCGAGCTTGACGACGCGGTTATGTCGCTTAACGAGCTTCTCCCCGATTTGATAAAACTTGCCGAAATTGAAAAAAGCTGTGAACTGATGTCTTCTGAAATAGAAAAAACACGCCGAAGAGTCAATTCGCTTGAACACGTTATGATCCCCCGATATCAGGATACAATAAAGTATATTTCAATGAAGCTTGAAGAGAATGACCGAAGCAGCCGAACACGGCTGATGAAGGTAAAAGATATGCTGCTTGATAAGGCGCACAACTACTCAGGACATTAACTTAAAACAAATTATTTTTTTAAAAAACCACCCTGTAAACCTTACATTTACAGGGTGGTTTAATTATACTGTTAATTTAAACGGGATGAACCATATTGTCTTTGTCAAGCTTGTCGCCGTTGATTCCGACCTTTGCATTTCTTCTCTTTTCAAAAAAGTCAAGGGCAACTTTGGGGAACTGAGCATAAGAAAGAACGTCCTCGGGCTGTTCAATCCATTCGGAAATTTCGCCGCGAAGCTTGTCGAGCTCCGGTTCAAGAAGATCAGCTGGGCGACATTTAATAACCTTTTTATCACCGATGATTTTTTTCTGAAATTCAGGGTCAATAGGCATTGGCGTTGTACCGTATTCACCGGCAACAAGACCTTTAAACTCATTTGTACACATTTTATAGCGTTCGCCGGTTATCACATTGAACACCGCCTGTGTGCCTACTATCTGAGACGTTGGAGTTACAAGCGGAGGATAACCGGAGTCTTTTCTGACGCGCGGTACTTCTTCAAGAACCTCATCAAGCTTATCCTCCTGCCCCGCCTGTTTCAACTGTGACAAAAGGTTTGAAAGCATACCGCCGGGCACCTGATAAATAAGCGCCTTTGCGTCGGTAGCAAGCATTTTGGGGTCAAGAAGTCCCGATTTAATATATTTTTCACGAAGCGTCATAAAGTAAGCGCGAATTTCGGCAAGTGCTTTTATATCAAGTCCTGTATCATACTCTGTATCCTGCAAAGCGGCTACCATTGACTCGGTCGGTGCGTGCGACGTTCCGAGAGCAAGCGGACTGATTGCCGTATCAATTCCGTCAGCACCGGCTTCAACGCCCTTTAAAAGGCACATTGAAGCAAGTCCTGATGTATAGTGAGTGTGAAGCTGAACAGGAAGGGCAACTTCTGACTTGATTGCTTTTACAAGACTTTCTGTTCTTGCAGGAGTAAGAAGTGCCGCCATATCCTTAATGCAAATCGAATCTGCTCCGGCGTCCGCAATTCTTTTTGCATATTCAACATAATATTCATCAGTAAATACCGGACCTGTTGTGTAGCTGACCGCAACCTGTGCGTGCCCGCCTTCTTTTTTTGCCGCTTTAATAGCCGTGCGAAGATTTTTAATATCGTTAAGAGCGTCAAAAATACGAATTATATCAATGCCGTTTGCAATTGAACGCTGAACAAGATATTCTACACAGTCATCGGCATAATGACGATAACCGAGCATATTCTGACCTCTGAAAAGCATTTGCAGCTTTGTTTTGGGACAATGCTCACGAATTATGCGAAGTCTCTCCCACGGGTCTTCATTTAAAAATCTAAGACATGAATCATACGTTGCGCCGCCCCAGCATTCAAGAGAGTAATAACCGATTTTATCAAGCCGGTCAAGTATCGGCAGCATTTCTTCCGTAGTCATTCTTGTAGCAATAAGCGACTGATGAGCGTCACGCAGAGCCGTTTCGGTAACTCTAATTTTTTTTGCCATTTAGGACATCCCTTTCGTCAGTTATAAATTAGTTTAGAGTAACAAGAACCTTGCCCGATTCAACGGATTCTCCCTTAGAAACATCAACAGTAGCAATTGTGCCATCCTGCGGAGCTTTTACCGGTGTTTCCATTTTCATAGCCTCAATAAAAACAAGGTCGTCGCCGGCTTTTACAGCCTGTCCTGCGGACACAACAACATTAACGACAGTACCGGGCATTGGAGCCTTAACAACAACAGAGCCCGCAGCGCCTGCTGGTGCGGCCGGTTTAGCCTGGGCAACGGCAGCCGAGGTCGTTGGTGCTGCCGCGGAAGAACTTCCGATTTCTTCAACCTGTACATTATATGCTGTACCGTTTACTGTAATCTTCAAATTTTTCATTACAAATTCCCCTTTATTTTAACAAGTTATCATTTATTAAATTGTTGAATGCTTCTTTGCAAGTGTGGGTACACGTTTGCCAGAGAGCATATCAAGAGCCGAAATAAGTGTTTGGCGCAGCTGCGATTCTTCAATAATACCGTCAACATAACCGTTTTGCGCCGCATTAAATGCCGACAGATTTTCTTCCGCAAATTTTTCTGCGGCAGTTTTCTGTGACTCAACCGGAACTTTCATAGATTCCGGGGCCATAATGTAGGCGGCGGCCTCAACATTTACCGGCGAAATTACAGCACCCGGAAGAGCATATACAACGTCTGCATTAGCGCCTGTTCCCGCAAAGGAAATATATGCAGAGCCAATCGCTTTGCCCGTTACTACCGATATTTTAACGGTTGTAGCCTCAGCATATGCAGAGGCGGCCTTTGCCGCTGATTTAATTGATTTAAAACCGCTGCAATCAACAAATGAAATTACAGGTATTGAGAACGCATCACAAAAACGAACAAATTTGGCAATTTTATCTGTCGACGGACAATCAAGTTTTCCGCCTTTTGTAGCAACAATGCCCACAACCTGTCCGCCGAGTCTTGCAAGACGAACTCTGGACTGTGCGCCGTAATCGTTGAAAAGTTTAATTGCGCTGTTTCCGTCGATAACCTTTCCTACAATACAGCCGCAGCCGTCTGAGGGAGCCTCTTCAAATGACTGCGGAGCCATATTCAAATTGTTGGAAGGAAGATAAAGCATAAG
The DNA here is from genome assembly GCA_947623205.1 of uncultured Clostridia bacterium. GTDB lineage: Bacteria > Bacillota > Clostridia > Oscillospirales > Acutalibacteraceae > Ruminococcoides. The sequence goes on along the minus strand of CANQGM010000011.1, from coordinate 52,941 downwards.
CTCTCTTGCCGTGGCAATAGCCTGCTGAGTATCTTTTGACACCATTGCTGCAATACCGTTTTCGGAATTGTACTTGGCGTCTGAATTTTCTCCTGTTACAGAAAGTGATAGCTGAGCCTTTTCGCTCATAATTACAATGTCTGAACTTACTGCATTGAGCGCGCTTGTTCCAAGACAGGTTCCAAGAATAACGGACACCTGCGGAACAACACCCGAAAGAGCGGCCGAGCTGTTGAGCACCTCTCCGCATCCTGCCAAAAGCTCTGTTCCCTGAGCAAGTCTGCCGCCGATACTGTCATAAAATCCCACGACAGGCGCGCCTGTTTTAAGTGCAAGGTCATATATTTTTTTCAGCTTTACAGCCTGAGCCTTACTCATTGCGCCGCCGCAAATATCGCTGTTCTGTGCAAAAGCATAAACAGGCATTCCCTCTACCGTACCAAAACCGGCGACAACCTCAGCAAAATCTTTGCCTGATTTTGCAAAGGCATCAATTTCACAAAAGCTGCCTTCGTCAAAAAAATCCGTTATTATTTTGTAAGCGGAAGTTGAAGAAATTTCAGCTTTTGCCTGATTGATTTTTTCAATACTCATTATAACATCCTCCAGCACAATGTAATATACGGTAAATTCAATATAATTCCTAATATACCATATTTTACATTATATCTTAAAATCTTTAAAAGTACAAGAAAAAAGCTGTATCATTTATATTTTTGCACACATTTCATAGTAATTGAAATAATACGTTAAATTTATTGTAAATATAATAAATGCATATTTTATTGTAATTAAATACTATAAAAAGGCTATCCCTTAACAAAAGGATTTGACAACAGTTTTTTTACCTCAATATTGGTCAGATCTCTCCAATCGCCCTGTTTAAGCATACCCATTTTTACGCCTCCTATCTGAGTGCGTTTAAGGCGCGCCACTTCAAGTCCGACTGCATCGCACATTTTTCGTATTTCTCTGTTTTTACCCTCATGCAAAATTATTTCAAGCACTACTCTGTTTTGTTCTTTATGAAGAACGTGAACCTGCGCCGGAGCGGTTTTTCTTCCGTCAATTTCAACGCCCGTTTCAAGCTTTATAAGCTGTTCTTCATTAATTGACGGGCGCACTGTTACCCTGTATATTTTGTAAATGCAATTTTTCGGATGCATTATCTTATTTGCAAAATCTCCGTCGTTTGTCAAAATAAGCATTCCCTCGGATTCTTTGTCAAGACGTCCTACCGGATATACCCTCTCGCCGACATCCTGCACAAGCTCCGCAACACATTTTCTGCCGCGTTCATCATTCATGGTTGTAATAAAACCCCTCGGCTTGTTTAGCATAATATAACGATGAGGCGACTTTGGAACTGCTATGCGCTTTCCCCTGACATATATTTTGTCGTTAGGCAAAACTTTGTCTCCAAGTTTTGCCACGCTTCCGTTTACTTTTACCTCTCCCCGAAGTATAAGCTCCTCTGCTTTTCTTCGGGAAGCGATTCCGCATTGTGATATTAATTTTTGCAGTCTAATCGGTTCGGTTTTAGCCATATGTAAACATTTCCTTTATTATCGTCCATATACTTTTATTTTCTTTTATAGAATTAACATTGTCAGTTGCAACAAGATTTACGCTTGCAATTGTTTTACCGTTCAGTACATAATCAATTCTGCCGCAAACCTCATTTTCTTTTATGGGAGCATAAAGAAAGCTGTCAGCAAATATCTTGCGCTCTATTTTGTTTTTGTCATCAGATAAAACAACCGTACCTGCGTTTTTTTCTCCCATAAGTGTTATGTTTTCATTTTCAGCGCCTACGCACGGCACATCTATACAAAATTCCGAGTCGTCGGTTTCGTAATACGAATATTTTTCAAACCCGTATTCATAAAGGGCTGCATGGTCGTTCCAGTCGTTTCTGTCATTCATTGTAACACAAACAAGCGTAAGACCGTCTTTTTTCGCCGCGGTAACAAGACATCTGCCGGCCGCCCTTGTGTAACCTGTTTTTCCGCCTATGCAGTATTTATATAGTGAAAGCAATCTGTTGTGATTTGCATAAGTTGTTTTTTTAGACTGCGGTTCAATAAAACTAACTGTTTCGCTTTTTTTAGATGTCAGATTTGCAAAATCCTCATTTTCAAGCGCATATGCCATAAGCAATGCCATATCATATGCCGTTGAGTAGTGATTATCGTCGTCAAGTCCGCTCGGCGTGATAAAATGAGTGTTTTTCATACCTATTTGCTTGGCGCGCTCATTCATAAGAACAGAAAATTTTTCTGCACCGCCCGAAATAGTAACAGCCGCAGCATTTGCGGCGTCATTACCGGACGCCATCATCATTCCGGCAGCAAGGTCTTTCAATGTTACCTTATCGCCGATTTTAAGGTACATTGAACTGCCCTCGGCAACCATATCGTTTGTAAACGTCACTTTTTTGTTTGATGATGCCGCCTCTTCAAGGGTAAGCAGCGAGGTCATTATCTTTGTTGTGCTGGCCGGCTTCATTTTTTTATTTTCGTTTTTAGAATAAATAATTTGTCCGTTGTCTGCACAATATAATACAAAAGTTTCTGCTGAAACCGACGGAGCTTTTTCCTGGGTCTTAGCGTTTGCGGGCACAGCACAAAAAACAAACATTAAAACGCAAAGCATAAAAGAAATAGCTTTTTTCATAAGGACACCCCCTGCATATTTTATGCGGAGGGTATTTATGTTATGACGTTAAACGTCTATATCATCCTGTGTAATTTCGGAAAAATCATCATCTTTTTTAATGCTTTTATTCTTTTTGTCTTTAGAAAAAATATCTTTAACTTTGTCGATCATATCGGGAATCATTCCTACAATACGGTCGGACGCGCCCTCAAACTTTTCAACGGGAATAAGTTTAACATCGCCTTTGTACACTGCAAGAAAAGCAACGGGCTGAATCGTAACGCCTGCGCCGCTGCCGCCGCCAAAACAATCTTTGTTCTCCTTTTTTGTCGGCAAATCGGAGCCGCCTGCGGCAAAGCCGTAGCTCACCTTTGAAACAGGTATTATAAGCGTTCCGTCAGGTGATGAAATAGGTTCGCCTACAATAGTGTTGACATCTACCATTTCTTTAATTTTTTTCATTGTTGTGTCCATTAAGTTTCCTATCGGATGTTCCATAATAATTCTCCTTAATCTTTCAATTCAAGCAATAGTTTTATTCCTTTAATGCCGTATTTTATTGCAAAAACAACAAGCCACAGCACAAAAACTTTTGCTTCGGTTTCAAAATTTATAGCTGATTCTGCATTTTCATTAAAATCAGGCGATATATCAACACCGTAATTTTTAAAATTAACGGCACCGGTTATTACACTTATTGCAGGATAAACCGCCGAGCAGCATTCCCCATATTTAATTGCGGTGTCAGCGGCGTCCTTGCCGGCAATTTTAATGCTTAGCAATAATTTTTTGATTATTATATGCTTAAAAAGGTCCTTTAATACGCCAACTGCGAGTTCTGCAATTTTTTTTATTATTTCAATAAGACCCGAAAGTCCTTTTTCTTTCAGCAGGTTTGTTTTTTCGTCTTTTGGTTCGGTTGTCCTTTCTTTAACTCTTTTTGATTTTTTCTTTTTTTGTTTGGGTTTTGTCGGATAAAGTCCCAATTTTAAAAGGCCGATATATAACACACAATAAAAGTCATTGCTGTAACTTGCATATATTTTAATCGGCAATAAAAGCAAAAGCGTTATCAGCAAAAGAATACCCAACAAAATATACAACCAAAGCAAGGGTTATCCCCCTTAAATATTTATTTACAGTTTCAGGTCAATTACACAACCGATGTCTGTTGTTCGAGTATGTTTAGCTGCTCTGCATATTTTTCAGAATTTGCTTCCCCGTTATCCTCATCGTTTTCGGGAAGCGGAGGAAGCTCGTCAAGGCTTGAAAGGTTAAAACATCTCAAAAAATTTTCGGTAGTACCGTAAAGCAGAGGTCTGCCGGGAAGTTCAAGCCTTCCCTTTTCTTCAACAAGACCTTTAGAAGAAAGACTTCCGAGCACACCGCTGCAATCAACTCCGCGCACCTGTTCAATAAATGCTTTTGTTACCGGCTGATTATATGCAACAACAGCAAGCACCTCAAGCGCCGCCTGTGAAAGAGGCGTGTTGCGGCGAAGATCCATTACCTTGCGGATTTGCGGAGCATATTCTTTGCAGGATACCATTTGGCAGGAATTTCCGAGTTTAATAATTGTTATTCCCCGTTCTGCTCTTGTATAATCATCAATCAGTGCAGAAATGTGTTCTTTCACCTGCAATTCAGAAATTTCCAAAGCTTGAGCTATTCTTTCTGTTTCAACAGACGAACCGCTCGCAAAAAGTATTGCTTCAATTGCCGCCGAAATATTTTCAACTTCCATCAATACTACTCCTGTCATTATCAATCATTCTGACAACAGCCCTTTCGCCTGTGCCCTCAATTCTTATTCGTTTTCCCTTAATAAGCTCAAGAGCAGCAAGAAATGTTGCAACAAGGTCGCTCCTGCCCCGGCACTCCTTAAATATTTCGTGATATTCAAGGCATTTGCCGTGCCACAGTCTTCGCATAAGACGAATAATTCTGCTGTTTACAGATACTATTTTTCTTGAAACTATTCCTGAAAAAGCGTTTTCGGGCGGCGGAAGCCTTCTTTTGCCCCGCCCCACTGCGCTTACATATGCCTTTACAATGTCTGAACTCGGATGTGTGCGATTATACGTCAAATCAAATTCAACGGGAGATGCGTCACGGCAGTATGTATCAAAATCATAAATTACGCCGAGTTTTGCGGCAATTTCGCGGCAAACTGCGTATTCAAGCAGCTGACCCGTAAGTTCCTTTTTAAGTTCTTCTGCCTCATCCTCATACTTTGGCAAAAGCATTACAGACTTAATGTAAACAAGCCGAGACGCCATGGTCAGGAACTCAGATTCAATGTCCATTTGATTTTCCTGCATTTTTTTTATCTGCTCCATATACTGCTCGAGCAACTCGGAAATTTGAATGTCATAAATATCTATTTTATTTTTTGATATTAAATTCAGCAGCAGGTCCAACGGACCTTCAAAAACAGGAAGCTTATATTGCAGCTGAGTTTCCAAAAGTCCCCCTCCTAATATGAGCCATTAATAAAAAAACTGAACGGCAATGATGATATCCAAAAAAGACCTTGTTCTACAATGTTTGTTACCCAGCCAAGCAAGCTGCCCAGCCATCCTGTAAAGAGAAACGCAAAAAGAATAACAAAAAATATGGATGAGTTTCTGTAACAAAAATCAACTGCCTCATCGGGAAGAAAAAGAAACAGAATTTTAGAACCGTCAAGAGGAGGTATAGGTATAAGGTTGAATATTGCAAGGCCTATATTACACTGAATATAAAATAAAAGAAAAATTTCCAGAAATACTCCTAATGTAGTTGTATAAAAACTAACAGCAAAAGTGTATATCGTATTATAAACCAACATTCCCGCCAGAGCCGCAACCAAGTTAGCAACAGGCCCCATAAGCGCGGTAATTGCCATTCCGAGTTTTGGATGTTTGAAACTGCGCGGGTCAACAGGAACAGCCTTTGCCCATCCAAATCCAAACAAAAGCATACATAAGGCACCAAAAGGATCAATGTGATTAAGCGGATTAAATGTTAATCTTCCTCTGCCCCTCATAGCCCTATCACCAAGCAGTGAAGCGGTGAATGCGTGCGCCCATTCATGAAAAGGAAGTATTAAAAAAATAATTAAAAGCACTGCAAGAATTTCAGCAACAACAGACGGAAGGTCAAAGTTGCCGCTTAATAGGAGCGATAGCATAAAGTCCTCCAAAACAATAGTTTTTAATTAAATAATATTATATAATAAATCATAATAAAAAACAAGACAGGAAATTTTAAAAAAACACTTGCTTTTTCTCCCAATTTCTGATATTATAACAAAGTTAGAAATATATTTTATTTTCTTAAGGAGGTGCAGACGCATGGCAAAATGTGAATTCTGCGGTAAGGATGTAAAGTTCGGCATTAAGGTATCTCACTCACACAGACGTTCTAACAGGACATGGAAGCCCAACGTTCAACGTGTTAAGGCTATAGTTAACGGTTCACCAAAGCGTGTATATGCTTGCACCCGTTGCCTACGTTCAGGTAATGTTACCAGAGCTAACTGATTTTACAAATTACTGATTTAAAATCCGTTCCGCATAATCGGAACGGTATTTTTTTACTTTTAATTCAGGCTTACAGTCAACAATATTGAAAAACGGCAGTCACAATGACTGCCGTTTATACTTATATTATAACTTTAATAATTTAAACTTATTCCTTTAGTCAGATGAGTAAGGAAGTAAAGCAAGGTGACGGGCACGCTTAATAGCAATTGTAAGGTCACGCTGATGCTTTGCACAAGTTCCTGTTACACGACGGGGAAGAATTTTTCCTCTTTCAGACATATAACGACGAAGACGTGCAATGTCTTTGTAATCAATATGTTCTACCTTGTCAACACAGAATCCGCAAACTTTTTTACGGGCCTTTTTGCCACGGTTCATTGGTCTGTCTGCCATTTTGATGTTCTCCTTTCAATGAGAATTATTACAATCAAGAATTAATTAAAACGGTAAGTCATCGTCAAGCGGCATATCCTGAAAATCAGAGTTTGAACCGCTCTGATATGCTTCTGGCGGCTCCTGAGAATCAATATTCTGATGATACGACTGATTGCCGCCGTTTGATGCGTTGTATGCTCCTGAATTTTCACGGCGTTCTCCCGTGAACGAAACATTATCTGCAACGACCTCAACAACATAACGGTTAGTGCCGTCTTTTGCCTGATAGGTACGGCTCTGGAGCTGACCCTCAACTGCAATAAGCGAGCCCTTGCCAAAATAGCGGCAAACAAACTCTGCTGTGCCGCGCCAGCAAACAATATCAAAAAAGTTTGCTTTGCGTTCTTCGCCGCTCTTAACATAACTGCGGTCAACCGCAATGCGAAAGCTCGTTACACTTATACCTGTTCCTGTTGTCTTTAATTCAGGGTCAGACACAAGTCTGCCCATTAAAATTACTCTGTTTAACATTTCTTGTCCTTTCGTAATTCGGGATATTCCCTACAATGTGATTATTCGTTTTCTTTCTTAATTATAAGTGAACGCATTACACCGTCTGTAATTTTGTAAACACGGTCAAGTTCTGCAGGGAACTCGGCTGTACTTTCAAAATTAAAAAGAACATAGTAACCTTCACTTTCTTTGTTGATAAGGTAAGCAAGCTTTCTCTTACCCCATTCGTCAACATTTTTTAAAGTGGCATTCTTTTCAATGAGGGCTTTAAATTTTTCTACTATTGCCTGAATACCTTCTTCGCCCTTTGTCATTGAAATAATCATTACTGTTTCGTAATTAGCTGTTACTGCCATTTTACTGCACCTCCTTCTGGACTTTTCGGCGGTTTTCACCGCAAGGATTTGTTGCACATTACAACAGATAATATTATATCATAATTAAACGGCTTGTCAACAGTTTTTTCCATTTCTATCTGTAAAATAAATGACCCAATAAATAATTACTCTCATAAATAGGCATTGCGAACATTATTTACAAACAATTCAATTTTCTTTTTGTCTTTTCCCGGTACTCCGTCACTTTCAACGCCCGAGCTGACATCAACTCCGTCCGGATGAATAAGATTTATTGCCCGGGCAACATTTTCAGGATCAAGTCCGCCCGCAAGAATAAAGGTTTTGCCGTTTATGGGAATATTTTTTAGAATATTCCAATCAAATGTCTGTCCGCTGCCAGGAGTTCGGGAATCAAAAACATATCCCGCAATTTTTTCACACTTTTTGTACTTTTCAAAGCTGTTAATATCAGTAACATTAAATGCGCGCAAAATCGGAATCGACGTACTTTTAAGCGTGTCTTCATAAAGTTCTCCGTGAATTTGTATAAAATCAAATCCTAAGTCCTCTGCCGATTTTACCTGCTCCGGAGTTGGCGAAACTGTTACCGCAACGCTCTTTATGCTTTTGTCAAGCCTGCTAAGCAACTGCTTTGCTGTATCGGCAGATATATTTCTTCTGCTTTTAGGAAAAAACATAACAAATCCGGCATAATCCGGCTTATATTCATTTATACAGTCTATGTCTGCAAAAGATGTTATTCCGCAGATTTTAATTTTTGTCATCAAATCACCGCAATATTACAAATTAAAATAATATTTTGTTTAGTATCAGGGCGTATTTGAAAAATTTCAAACACGCCCTGATAAATAATATCATTTTAAAGTGTTTTTTACAAGATGCAAAACACTTTTTATTTATAAATACCTGTTGAAAGATAACGCTCGCCTGTGTCGGGAAGTAAAGCAACTATTGTTTTTCCTTTGTTTTCAGAACGCTTTGCAATCTCAAGAGCCGCCCATAACGCCGCTCCCGAAGAAATTCCCACAAGTACGCCTTCGGTTTTTGCAATTTCATTTGCTGTCTCAAATGCTGACTCGTTTGAGACAGCAACTACCTCATTATATATTTCGGTGTCAAGTGTTTCGGGAACAAAGCCTGCACCGATACCCTGTATTTTGTGAGGACCTCCGTGCCCCTGCGAAAGTACGGGAGACGACTCGGGTTCAACAGCAACTATCTTAACATTCGGATTCTGCGATTTTAAATACTTGCCGACGCCGCTTAATGTTCCGCCTGTTCCTACGCCGGCAACAAAAATATCTACATTACCGTCTGTGTCCTTCCATATTTCGGGACCTGTTGTTGCAAAATGTATAGCAGGGTTAGCGGGATTTACAAACTGTCCGAGAATAACGCTCCCGTTAATTTCTTCTTTAAGTTCGTTTGCCTTTGCAATGGCGCCGCTCATACCCTTGCTTCCGTCGGTAAGCACAATTTCCGCGCCATACGCTTTAAGCAAATTTCTTCTTTCAACACTCATTGTTTCGGGCATTGTAAGAATTGCCCTGTAACCTTTTGCGGTTGCTACCGATGCAAGACCTATGCCTGTATTTCCTGATGTAGGCTCAATAATCGTTGAACCCTTTTTAAGAATCCCTTTTGACTCGGCGTCTTCTATCATTGCCTTTGCAATTCTGTCTTTAACGCTTCCGGCAGGATTAAAAAGCTCAAGCTTTACAAGAATTCTTGCATTAATGCCATTCTTTTTTTCAATGTTTTTAAATTCTACTATTGGGGTTTTGCCGATTAGGTCTGTTACACTTTCAAAAATTTTAGCCATATATATCAAGTCCTTTCAATATGTTATACTGCTTTAAAAGCCTCTTGTAAATCATAAATTATATCGTCAATATGTTCCGTACCTATCGAAAGCCTTACAGTGTTTGGTTTAATGCCCTGTTCAATAAGTTCATCCTCCGTAAGCTGCGAATGAGTTGTGCTTGCGGGGTGAATTGCAAGTGATTTAACATCAGCTACATTTGCAAGAAGCGAAAACACTTTAAGATTGTCAATAAATTTCTGTGCATCCTCTGCCCCTCCCTTAATTTCAAAGGTAAATATCGAGCCTGCGCCGTTAGGAAAATATTTTTTATACAGCTCATTGTACGGAGAAGACGGCAGTGAAGGATGATTTACACTTTCTACCTTTGGATGTTTACTGAGAAATTCCACCACCTTAAGTGCATTAAAAATATGGCGTTCAACCCTCAGTGAGAGTGTTTCAAGTCCCTGAAGAAAAATAAAAGCATGGAACGGCGAAAGCGTAGCGCCGGTATCACGAAGAAGTATTGCGCGTATATATGTAACAAAAGCTGCCCCGGGTGCCGCTTTTGTGAATACTGCACCGTGATATGACGGGTTCGGCTCTGAAAACTGCGGGAATTTGCCCGACGCTTCCCAGTCAAAATTACCGCTTTCAACAATTACTCCGCCGATAGCCGTGCCGTGTCCTCCAATAAACTTTGTTGCCGAATGAACCACAATGTCCGCACCGTATTCAAACGGTTTTAATAAATACGGGGTTGCAAACGTACTGTCAATTACAAGCGGTATATTATGTGCGTGTGCAATTTCCGCTACTTCTTTAATATCTATAATATTTGAATTTGGGTTGCCGAGCGATTCAATAAATACAGCCTTTGTTTTATCGTTGATTGCTTTTTCAAAAGCACCCTCTTCGTCAGGGTCTACAAAAGTTGTTGTTATTCCGTAATTTGAGAGTGTATGCTCAAAAAGATTGTAAGAACCGCCGTAAATCGTTTTTGCAGACACAATATTGTCGCCTGCGTTTGCAAGCGCCTGAATCGTATATGTTATTGCCGCTGCACCCGATGCAACCGCAAGCGCTGCCGTACCGCCTTCAAGAGCTGCCATTCTCTGCTCAAAAATATCCTGCGTCGGATTTGTAAGTCTGCCGTAGATGTTGCCTGCATCTCTGAGTCCGAAACGGTCGGCAGCGTGCTTACTGTTATGAAATACATAAGAAGTCGTTGCGTAAATAGGAACTGCTCTTGCGTCTGTTGCCGGGTCCGCGTTTTCCTGTCCTACGTGAAGCTGAAGTGTTTCAAAGTGCAGCTTCCTGTCTTTAAAAATGCTCATTTTATTTCCTCTTTTCATTAAATATATGATGTTATGTTTATATTATCACTTTCTATATGACAAAATATATGTATCACATTCGTGTGTCATAACAACATCGTATTAATTTTAAAATCATCAAATCACCTTTTCCTATATTTCCTATTCATTTAATAGGTTTTGGTTTTGATTATATAATAACATATATTTCTAATTTGTCAATAGGTATTTTAAAATTTTTTTATTTATTTTTTAATATAAAACATAATAATAAAAAAATACGGCGGATCAACCGCCGCAAAATAACTTAAATTTTTAAATCTGTATAATTTTATTCTGAACTACGCAGGACTGAAAATAAGGAACAAAGTAGGTATAGTTATTATTGACATAAGCTGAGAAACTAATGCCATACTTGCACCGGCTTTGGGATTTTCCCCGTATGCCGAAGGAATGATTACAGTATTAAGTCCAAGGGGCATTGCATGAGCGCAAAGAGTTGCTACTATTATTTCGCCGGGAGTACCGATGAGTTTTAAAACAATTACAAAAATGGACGGCAAAACTATAAGCCTTATCACGGCAACAGTATAGGTTTGCCAATGATTAAGCAATGAACGCAGTTTATAACTTCCTATAACAAAGCCTGTCAGTATCATTGCAATAGGAGCCATACAATCTGCCGAATCCGTTATTATTCTTACAAAAATCGGAAATCTCGGCACTGATAAAAGTCCAAGCGCGCCTCCTATAAATAACGACACAAAAATAGGATTTAAAAATGATTTAAAAGTAAGACCTTTTCCGCTGTCGGGAACAAGCCACGCTATACCTATTGAATAGGTAAACATATTCAGCGGAAGAGTAAACATTAAATAGTCAAATAGCTCTATGCTGTCTGCTCCGTAAATTCCGGACACCATAGCAGTTCCCACAAATCCAAAATTTGAAACTGAAATTGAGTATCTGTAAATTTTTTGCAAATATGGAGTTTTGCCGAGAAACCTGCCTATTATAAAACCCGCAAGCACACAAAACGCAAGCAAGCAGAAGCTGTAAACAATGTATGTCCATTTTTCAGAAATATTCTTGACAGTACAGTTTGTCCAAAATGTATTTATTACAACGGCAGGCATAAAAATTCTGTTTTCAAGCTTTGAAAAAACAACCGAGCTTTCCTCGGGAATAAAATTGCCCTTGCGCAGAATAAATCCAACAAAAATAAAGGAGAATAAAACGGCAATTTGAAAAATTACAGATGTAAAAATTTCCACCCTTTGTTTACTCCTTTTTCATTGATATATATTGCTTTGCAATTTTATAAACTCAATTAAAATCCGCAGGCGCAGTTGCACACCTACGGCTGACACTATTATTATAAATTTTTTACTGCTTAGTATTCATTGTAAAATCAATTTATTATCATCCTAATGCATTTACAGCAAAACTCCCTCAGCCTTTTACGTCTGAGGGAGTTTTGCAAATAATTTAATATTTAACCTATTTGTTTTACTTGCAGTCGCACTTTGCTTCAAAGCTCTGACAGTCTGTACACTGACATACTGTTGGGTTTTGTTCATGTGTGCCGACTTTTATTGATTCGAGTGAGCAGAAATTTTTTGTGTTATTATGATTTTTGCAGCTTGTTACTGTGCACATAATGCTCTGGTTTGCATATGAGTTGTCTGCCATTTTATTCACCTCAAAAAAATTTGTGCGGATATTCCGCTAAATATATTGTTACAAAACAAAATTGAATTATACCGAACTCTTTATGATTTTTATAATAAAATGTAGTGAGGTGAATTATATGCAGATTTTTTCAGCTGCTGTACTTGTTATTTTTGCAGTTATCGGCATAATTGCGTTTGTTCGGGATTTATCATATTTTCTTTTCAAAAATAATAAAGACAGTTTAATAATGTTTGTCGCTCCTATCAGCGGTAAGTGTGACGACGCTGAATTTATTCTCAGAAGTGCCGCTGCAAAGGTCAAATGGATAAGCAGAGGTAAAAATGATTACGTAATTTGCCTTGACTGCGATATGGACGAAGAAACAAGAAAAATTTGCGAAACCATATGCAAAGACTACGGTTTTGCAAAGCTTATGAGCAAAAAGGAATTTTTCGAGGCTCTTTAGCTTAGAATAAATATTATATTATTATAAATAAGCGCTATTGTTATTAAACAAAATTTATGATAAAATAAATTTATAAAAAATTGTAAATTATTCGGATTTTTTGCGAATAAGAATAAGCGGAGTTGTCTGCTTGCCCTGACCGCAGGGGTTATCGCTGATAATTCCGTGAAGTTCTTCTTCAGACAAAGTAATGTCAGAGGAATAACCGAGTATCTCCTGTCCAAGGTCATTTGCGTCAACAATCATACAGCTTATGCCGAGTTTTTCTTTTATTTCATCGCAGACGCCCGACGGATTTTCCGGATTTTCAATTCCTATGTCGCGGTATTCTGTCCATATGTGGTCATAAAACCCGTCAAGACCAGCTACCTCCTGACCTACAATTTCATAGAATACGCCGTGTTTACCGAAAATTTTGCAAATGCCTCCGGCAATGCTTGCCCACAAAACTCTCGGCAAACCGACCTTTGAAATTGCATATTGCATTTTTATTGTTTCCCCTACACCTACTCCCGTATCGGGATGCGAAGCGAATTTTGACAGAAGCTTAGCCCAAAAACCAATTTTAAGATCCTCTCTTTTTACCACTCTGTTCTGGCAAAGCGCAATGATTTTTTCACTTGAAGAAACAATGTCGCCCTCCTTATAAACAGGCACAGCATATTTTTTGAAAATCTCAATATAATCTTCACCCTGACGAACAAAATGGGTCTTGATTGCATGGCGCATATATGTATTTCCGTTTACTGTAATTTCTACGTTTTTGCCCTCATTTGCAATAAATTCCATTTATAAACCTCCAAAGCTTTTTTATTAAACTTGCATTTTTAATCTTTTAAATATATTTTAATTATATCTTATTTACATTTATTTATCAACTGCAAACTTTTTATACAGAATATTTGATTTTAAGGATTTTTTATGAATAATGAAGATTTGATACAGCTTGAAGGAGCTGTTGAAAACATTGTTTTCAGAAATGAAAAAAACGGCTATACCGTTATTGAAATTCCCGATTCCGACAACTTTATAACTGCCGTAGGTATAATGCCGCAGGTCAGTGCGGGCGACATAGTTAAGCTGACAGGCACATACATAACTCACCATAACTACGGAGAACAGTTTTCGGTACAAGCCTGTGAAGTCTGCCGCCCTACCGAATCAGCGGACATTCTGCGTTATCTTTCGTCAGGAGCAATCAAGGGCATAGGTCCGCAAACTGCACAAAGGCTTGTTGAACAGTTTGGAGAATCCACTCTTGACATAATGGAAAATCATCCCGAACGAATCGCACTTTTAAAAGGGATTTCGGAAAATAAAGCAAATGAGTTTTCATTGCAGCTTAAACGCAACTACGGAATACGCACACTAATGATGTATCTCGGAGAATATGGAATTTCCAACACTTCGTCTGTAAAAATATTTAACGCGATCGGCTCCGAGTGCATTGACAGAATAAAAGAAAATCCCTACATTCTTTGTCAGGGCGATTTCGGAGTATCTTTTGAAAGCGCCGATTTTATTGCAAAAAAAGAAAACCTTGAACCGTCAAGCACCATAAGGCTGCGTGCAGGCGTTGTGTATGTTCTGCGTCATAACGAGCGCAACGGTCACACCTGTCTGCCAAAGGACAAGCTTGCAAAAACCTCTGCCGATTTTCTTAACGTGCCTGTTGACAGTATAAATGCCTGTATAGATGAAATGGTTTTTGACCGCTCACTTATTCTTGATAAAATTGACGGAGGCGATTTTATCTTTACACCCGACCTTCATCTGAATGAAACTTATATTGCCTCACGAATCAAAATGCTGCTTCAATTTCCTTCTGATAAAATCAAGGACGTTGACAAGGCGGTTGAACAGTGTGAAAAAGAGAACGGAATAGTTTATGCCGACCTGCAAAAGCACGCAATTATGCAGGCTCTTACTGAGGGTATGCTTATACTAACGGGCGGCCCCGGCACAGGCAAAACAACAACTTTGAACGCAATAATAAAAATAATGAAACAAAACGGAAAAAAAGTTCTGCTTTCGTCGCCTACCGGGCGTGCCGCCCAGCGAATGAGCGAGCTTACAGGGAATGAAGCAAAAACCCTGCACCGTCTGCTTGAAGTAAGCTGGGATAACCGTGATAACCCCATATTCAACAAAAACGAACGAAATCAGCTAAAATGCGACGCGCTTATTGTTGACGAAGTTTCAATGGTTGATACCTGCATTTTTGAAAGTGTAATGCGCGCACTTCCACTCGGATGCAGACTTATCCTTGTAGGCGATTCCGACCAACTGCCCTCTGTGGGTCCGGGAAATATTCTAAGCGATTTAATAAACAGCAAAATAGCGCCTGTCGTAACGCTTAACGAAATTTTTCGCCAGGCAGGGCAAAGTCTTATTGTAACAAACGCACACAAAATTATAAACGGTGAAATCCCTGTTTTAAATTCTTCCGACAATGACTTCTTTTTTCTGCAAAGGAATAATAAGTCCGATATTTCAAAGACAATTATTGATTTGTGCTGCAACAGACTTCCAAAAGCCTACGGCTACTCCGCATTGGAGAACATACAGGTACTCTCACCCTCAAAAAAGGGAGAACTGGGGACGGTCGAACTTAACACAAAACTGCAAAATTCACTTAATCCCAAAAGTTTTGACAAAAGTGAAATTACGATCGGTTCAAAAACCTTTCGCATGGGCGACAAAGTAATGCAAATCAAAAACAATTATGACATACGGTGGTTTAAAGCCGACGGCGATACGGGCGAAGGAATTTTTAACGGCGATATTGGAATAATTGAAAAAATAGATAAAAAGGCAAAATCGATTCACATTAATTTTTATGACAAAATCGCACATTACACATATGAATATGCCTCTGACCTTGATTTTGCATATGCAGTAACCGTACACAAAAGTCAGGGCAATGAATTTGACGCCGTAGTTATTCCTATGTATCCGGGGCCATCTCAGCTTTATTACAGAAATCTGCTTTACACTGCCGTTACAAGGGCAAAAAAAACACTTGTACTCGTCGGGAATCCTCAAATAGTAGAATATATGGTAAACAACAACCGCCGTACCAAACGATACAGCGGACTGAAAGAGTTTTTATTACGTGATGACGGACTTTATTGAAAAACTGAAAAACGCCGCGGCGGAATTTTTATTCACTGTACGCTGCCCTTACTGCAGCAAAGTAATTAAGCGCAGCGAATACGCCTGTTGTGAATGCAAAAATAAATTTCCTGAAACCTCCGTAAAAGAATATGCGGTGGGCGGACACATATGCGCGGCGCCGTTTCCCTATGAAGGGATTTTTAAAAATGCGTTATATGCTTTTAAATTCAAATGCCGCGGCGGATACTCTAAACAGCTTGCATTTATGATAGTGCAAAGCGTTAACGAAGTTTATAACGGCGAGCATTTTGACATAATAACTTGTGTTCCCATACACAAAAAGGCTCTTAAACAAAGAGGCTACAATCAGTCTGAACTCCTTGCCAGGGACTGCGCAAATATTATGGGAGTCCCTTTTGTGCAGACTCTGGAAAAAATTAAGGAAAACAAAATTCAGCACAATTTAAAATCAAATGAACGCGCCCAAAATGTTAAGGGAGTTTACAGGATAATTGACAAAAAAGCAGTTGACGGCAAAAAAGTGCTGATAATCGACGACGTTATTACAACGGGCAATACTCTTGGCGAATGTGCCCGCATACTAATGAAATACAACTGCAAAAAAGTAAGCTGCGCTACACTTTGTGCCGTTATAATAAAATAATAATTTCTTGAAATATATATAATAGTGTAATATAATTTTAATGAAATAATTTTACTGGAGCGATTAAAAATGGATATTGCTATTGACCTCGGTTCGGACAGAACAAGAGTTTTTATAGAAAACAAGGGTAAGGTGCTTGACGAGGCAAGTGTTGTGACATATGACGTTGACACAAATGAAATTTTTGCGGTAGGCGATAAAGCGTATTCAATGATCGGAAAAACACCCTTGGGCATTAAAGCTGTTCATCCTCTTGACAGCGGAGTAATTGCACAGTCTGACTTGGTAGAAGATATGGTTTCAATACTTCTTAAAGAGGTGTGTACGGTAAAAGTGGTAATGCCGCGGGTTATTACCGCCATTCCCTGCGATATTACCGAGGTTGAAAAGCGTGCCGTTGTCAATTCGGTAAGCTCGTTCGGCGTAAGGCGTGTGTATCTTATTGAAAGCCCGAAGGCAGCGGCAATAGGATGCGGATTTGACATAACAAGTCCCCATGGGATACTGATTGCCGACATAGGAAGCGGTACGGCGGATATTGCTGTGCTTTCTCTGGGGGGGATCTCTGTTTCAAAAACCGTAAAGCACGCAGGGAATGCAATGGATGATGAAATAGTAAAATATATAAGAAAAAAATATAATCTTATTATAGGCACAAATATGGCTGAAAGCTGTAAAAAAGCAATCGGATGCGTCAAAGCTCCCGATGAAGAAAAAACTTTCAGGGTAAAGGGCAGAGACGCGGTAAGCGGTATGCCGAGGTTTGTAGATGTGACATCGTCTGAAATTAAAGAGGCTATCACAGAAATTGCGCTTGGTATTGTAGCCGCAATTAAAGATGTTCTTGAAAAAACTCCGCCGGAACTAATTGGCGATATATATACAGACGGCATTATTCTTACAGGCGGTCTTGCAAAGCTGTCAGGACTTGCACGCATTATAAGCGAATCTACAAAACTTAAAGTTCGAATACACAAAGAAGCGGCCGACTGTGTTATTGCAGGCTGCGGAAAGTCAATTAAATATATTGAAGAAGTTGAAAAGCCAAAGCAAAAGGGATTAACTCCCATTCTTGCGGCATATTAAACAAACAAAAACACGGTGAACATCAAAATGTTCACCGTGTAAAGTGTCATAATAATTATAAAAATATTATTCAGTCTCTTCTTCAGCTTCTTCAGCCGCTTTTCTTTTTGCAAAGCAATCGCTGCAGTAATAATCTTTTCCTTCCATCGGTTTAAACGGAATTTTAGCAACACCGCCGCAATCGGCACAGGTTGTCTCGTGAAATTCACGGGCTGATCTTGCAGCGTTCTTGCGAGCCTGTCTGCAATCTTTACAACGCTGCGGCTCATTTACAAAACCTTTTTCAGCGTAAAACTCCTGCTCGCCTGCTGTGAAAACGAATTCTTTTCCACATTCTTTGCAAATGAGTGTCTTGTCTTCGTACATTGGTTTTTACCTCTCTTTGGTGTTTTAAATTATTTGCCCTTTGCGGAGTTGCACCGCCATACTTTTTAGGACATATTTCGGAAACAGATTTTTTTGCGTACCCTTTGAAGCGCATTATCAGCAGTTTTGGGAGTTACGGAAAGTTTTTCTGCAATTTGCTTGTAGCTCAATCCGCTGCAATAAAGAGTAAGTACATTGTACTCCGTTTTTGAAAGCATTGCCTTGAGCCTGCTGAAAAGAAAATTAAGATGTTCCCTGCACATCAGCAGTTCCTCCGGATTTTGTGCTGTGTCCTCAACAGTTTTGCTCAAATCTTCAATTTGCACCAAATTTGATGACGGAATAGCTCTCTGCACATTTGACCTGCGGATAATTGAAATAAATCTGTGTTCAACTACAACGGACATATAACTTTTAAAAGACGCCGCACCGTTGGAGTCGAAAGTTTTGCAGGAATGTAAAAGTCCAAGCAAACCTTCCTGTACAAAATCCTTTTGTTCGTAACCCTCTGCCGAAAATTTTCGCGCAATAAAATTAATTTTTCTCAGGTATCTTATTGCAAGCTCTTCAAAGGCATTGTCATCGCCGCCCTTTACAAGCTCTGCAAGCTCGTTGTCGGGGAGTGAGCTGTAAGAATTTTTCGTCTTACTCATTTTCTCACCCCAACATACTGATTCCTTATAAACGATAATACTATATAATTTTGCAATTGTCAACATCCGCATTGTATTTTTCGTAAAAATACAAAAATTCATTAATAAATATTGTGAAAGTTTAATAGAAAAAAGTCGATTTAACAGACAATATGCATATTGTATAAATATTTTTTTAATGTTATAATTTACTAAAAACATTTATTAATGAATTTTAACAGTCGGAGGAATTACTGTGGTAGTAAAATGCAACAGTTTCGGAATAACCGGAATGGACGGTTACCGGGTTGAAATTGAAGCGTCAATGCAAAACGGACTGCCCGCATTTGATATGGTAGGATTACCCGACGCCGCCGTGCGTGAAAGCCGCAATCGCGTTAGAAGCGCGCTAAAAAACTGCGGTTTTCGTTTTCCCTCGGCACACATCACTCTTAACCTTGCGCCCGCCGACATTAAAAAAGAGGGTCCTATTTACGACTTGCCCATAATGGTATCGTTACTAAGGCTTACGGGTCAGATAACTACCGACATTTCGGACTGCGCATTTATAGGCGAGCTTTCACTCAGCGGTGAAGTGCGCGGAATCAACGGGGTTCTGCCAATGGTTATAAAAGCAAGGGAATGTGGAATAAATAATATGTATGTTCCGTTGGCAAACGCAAGTGAGGCCGCTGTTGTTGACGGAATTAAAATATACCCTGTCAGCGATATAGTACAGCTTAAAAAGCTGCTTTGCGGCGAAGAACAGATCTCCCCTGCCCTGCCCGTTAAAAATTCAATTAATAAAACGCCGGGTTTTATTCCGGACTTTTCACAGGTCAAGGGTCAGTACGAGGCAAAGCGCGCGCTTGAAATTGCCGCTGCGGGCGGTCACAATATTCTTCTTATAGGTCCTCCGGGTTCGGGCAAAAGTATGCTTGCAAAGCGATTGCCCTCAATTTTGCCCGATATGACATTTGAAGAAATGATAGAAACTACTAAAATTCACTCTATTGCGGGTACTTTAATGAACGACGGACTTGTATCAATAAGACCTTTTCGCTCGCCTCATCACACAATGACAGCCGCCGGTCTGGGCGGAGGCGGTACGGGCGCGATAAAACCCGGAGAAGTATCTCTTGCTCACAACGGCGTTTTGTTTCTTGACGAATTGCCTGAATTTTCACGCGCAACGCTTGAAGTTTTGCGCCAGCCGATTGAAGACGCAAGCATTACTATTTCAAGGTCGGGTCAAAACTGCACATACCCCTGCTCAATTATGGTAATTGCCGCAATGAATCCCTGTCCGTGCGGATATTATGGCGACCCTACTCATAACTGCACCTGTTCTGAAACAAAAATTAAAAGGTACCTCAACCGTGTTTCGGGGCCGCTGCTTGACAGGTTTGACATTCACGTTGAGGTTCCTCCCGTTAAATTTGAAGAGCTACGCAACACCGAGCAAACGGAAAATTCAGCCGAAATCAAAAAGCGTGTTGACAACGCGCGCAAAATTCAGCGTGAGCGCTTTAAAGGAATATCTCTTTGCAATGCAAAAATAAACGCCGAGCAATTTCAAAAAATCTGCATTATAGACAAAGAGGCGGAAAATACTTTAAAAAATGCGTTTGAAAGCCTGGGACTTACGGCAAGAGCCTATGACAAGGTGCTAAAGGTAGCACGCACTATCGCCGACCTTGAGCAATCTGAAGTAATACGTTCTGATCATGTTCTGGAGGCTGTTCAGTATCGCAGTCTCGACCGCAAATACTGGCAGGGCGTTCCTTTGGACGATTTAAACGGATAAAATATATATCAGCAAAAGCAACCGTACAAAAATTAACTATTATAATTATGTTATTTGTGTTATAATTTAATAAAAATTAAGGAGGTTTATATTTATGGAAATTACTAAAAAATCAATTATCGGTGATGTTCTTGACGAACATCCTGAAACTGCCGAGCTTTTTTTCAGTATAGGTATGCACTGCCTTGGCTGTCCTGCGTCAAGAGGAGAAACAATTGAAGAGGCTTGCGAAGTTCACGGCGCGGACGTCAATGCACTTATAGACGCCCTCAATAAAACTGTAGGTAAATGAATAAAAATCAAAAATTAATAATTGACGAACGGCTGCGCCTTTGCGCAGAATTTGTCAGAGACGGTTCACGTCTTGCAGACATTGGCACAGACCACGCCTATCTTCCCGTGTGGCTGTGCCAAAATGGCAAATGCCCCTCTGCAATTGCCGCCGACATTAATCCGGACCCCCTTGAACGAGGAAAGGAAACCATTAAAAATTCGGGTATGAGCAACATTGTCAAAGCACGTTTGAGCAGCGGGCTTAAAGAAATTTGTGCCGATGAAGCAGACGACATTGTAATTGCCGGTATGGGCGGCGAGCTTATTGCAAAAATCATGGAGGAATGTTCGTTTGCAAAAGACAGCTCAAAGCACTTTATTCTTCAGCCTATGACTAAAAGTGAGATCCTCATAAGATGGCTGTGCCAAAACGGATTTGAAATAATAAATCAGGACTGCTGTATTGCTGCAAATAAATGCTACACTGTGCTGCTTGTAAATTATACCGGCGTTATTGACGAAAAAGATGAACTTTTCTGTTATATTGCAAAACTTTCTCCTAAAACGAAGAAAACACACCGACTTTTTGTGCAAAATCATATTAACAGACTTTTAAAACAGGCAAACGGAGATGTGCGCTTTGCTGTGCTTGCCGACAAATTAAAGGAGCATATTAATGACTGTAAATAAAGATATATTAAACTTTTTTGAAACCTTTGCACCAACCGATACCGCAATGGATTTTGACAATGTAGGCCTGCTTGTGGGAAGCAACAGTGCCTTAGTTACAAAAGCGCTTGTTACTCTTGACATCACTGACAAAGTTGTGCTTGAAGCAGAAAAAACGGGATGTGAACTGATTATCAGTCATCATCCCGTAATTTTTAAACCGATTAAAAATCTTGATACGGCCTCCGTTCCCTATCTGCTTGCTTCAAAAGGAATTTCTGCCGTGTGTATGCACACAAACCTTGATTTATCGGAGGATTTCGGCGTAAACACCTGCCTTGCAAAAGCGATCGGTGTAAAAAATCCTGAACTATGCGGCATTGGTGAGTGTATGTTTACAGGCGAACTTGAAAATGAAATAAATATAAATTTATTCGCGCAAAATGTTAAATCAGCACTAAACTGCAGCGGTCTTCGCTATACCGATATTAAAAATAATGTAAAAAAGGTCGCCGTATCGTCAGGCTCGGGCGGTTCAAACATTTATTACGCCGCAGAACTCGGAGCCGATGTTCTTGTCACTGGAGAAATAAAGCACCATGAAATAAATAGCGCGAACGCACTCGGTGTTAATATTATTGATACAGGACACTTTAAAAGTGAAGATGTTGTAATTTTACCTCTTATCAATAAGCTGTCAAAAAAATTTCCTGACATAGAATTTACAAAATCGAAAACATATAATGATTTTATTAAATATATTTAAGTCAATGCAAAATATTTATTGCATATTTTGTAACAATTTGATATAATGATACCATAAATAATTATGTGTAAAGGTGCGCCTGTTTTCGGCACCTGAATATGAGGAAGCATGAGAATAAGAAAAAAGAAATGGGCAGAACCGGAACTTTCCGTGTGTGATTTTTTTGTAAAAAATCCTGAAACTTATGCAGGCAAATGGAAAAACGCGTTTAAAAAAGAACAGCCGCTTTGGCTTGAAATAGGATGCGGCAAATGCGGATTTGCCGGACAGCTTGCTCTTAAAAATCCGGATAAAAACATAATTGCTGTCGATATAAAAATTGATATGCTCGGCGTCGGCAGACGCAATATTGTCAGGCTCTTTGAAGAATCAGGCAAATCTCAGAATGAAATAAACAATCTTCTGCTTGTAAACTACAATGTTGAACAGCTTGATAAAATCATTACAAAAGATGACGTTATTGAAAGACTTTATATAAACTTCTGCAATCCATGGCCGCGTCCCAAGCACAACAAGCGCAGACTTACATATTTTAAAAAACTTGAAATGTATAAAATTTTTCTCAAAGAAGACGCTGAGATCCGCTTTAAAACAGACGACGATAACCTTTTTGACGACAGTCTTGAATATTTTGCCCAAAGCGGATATAAAATAATTTTTTCCACCCGTGATTTGCACGCAAGTGAAATTAAAGACAATATTGAGACGGAGCACGAAAAGATGTTTTCCGCTGAAGGGATAAAAATTAAATACTGTATTGCAAAACAAAAGCAATAACTTTATATTAATCTCAACAAAAGGAGGCGGATGGTTTGAAGTTAAAAGCTGCTGTTTGTGCCGTTATACTAAGCGCATCTTTTTTGACATTTGCAAGCGGATGCAATATTTCCGACTTTGGAACCGAAAATCTGCTGCGTCCGCCGACCTCTATGGGAGATGAAGCAGAGATCGAACAGCTTATATCGGATACGGCTAAAAATAATTATATTTTAAAATATCCCAAAAGCGGCAACTATCGCAGTGCAATAACAATGACCGACCTCAACGGCGACGGAACGGACGAGGCCGTTGCTTTTTACCGAAAAGGCAACGACACTGCCATTATACATATGCTTGTTATATTCTTTGATAATGATAAATGGAAGCTCTCGTCCGACAATGTTATTGAGACCACCGACATTGACAGCATTGATTTTGCAGACATTGACGGCAATGGTTCGCTTGAAATTCTTTCGGGTTACACAACTTACAGCACCAATGTTAACCGGCTTGAGTGTTATGCGTATTCGCAAGGCAAAACAAGCAACATAAAATCCGGCCAAAATTACTCAAGCTTTTACTGTGGTGATTTTGACTCTGACGGTATTGACGAGGTAATTACACTTTTGCTTTACACAACCGAAAACGAAGCCGGCGCGTCAATGCTTGATTACAGCGAACGTGAAAAAAGCCTTTATTCAAAAGCGTCTGTACCAATGGACCCCAATATTGTAAAGTATAAAAATGTAACTGTTGCTTCTTTTGACAGCAACATTCAGGGTGTTGTCGTTGACGGCTCACTTGCAAACGATGAATTAAATACTCAGGTAATTTATTACAGCACAGATTTGTCCTTGCTTAGGAATCCGCTTTTCAGCGAAAAGAAAAAAAATATTACTCAGCGCAGCTGTTCGGTTATTGCCTCCGATATTGACAAGGACGATTTAATTGAAATTCCTGTTGTTACCAAACTTCCCCACTCGAAAAACGAATCTGATAAAAATATTGCCGACAAAATTGAATGGAACAGTTTTTCCGCGGTTAACGAGACCACAACTGCAAAAATATATATGATAGCAAATTACAATAACGGCTATTCAATAAAAATGCCTGAAAATTGGATTGGAGACACGGTTACAGCAAGTATTGACTTAGACGACACAATGAATTTTTACGCTTGGGAAAAAAATAAAACCAGAGATCTGCTGTTTCAAATTAAGGTGTTTGACATTGCAGACTGGGAATTAGGCAAAAACATCGACAATTATACGCTCATTTCAAAAGATGACATCCACGCTTATACTTTTTTAAATTTTAATACAAAAAATCAATATTCACTTTCTGATGATGAAATAAAGACCGCATTTTCGGTTTTGAATGAATTAGCAGTGTAATCAAAATTATAATACGGAGGTTTTAATATGAAAAAAATACTTGTTTGCGAGGACGAAGCCGCAATACGTGACTTTGTTGTAATCAACCTTACCCGTGCAGGATATGACGTTGTTGAGGCGGACTGCGGAGAAACAGCACTTCAAAAGTACGATGCAAGCGACGGGGACTTTGATGTTGCAATACTTGACGTTATGATGCCCGGCATTGACGGATTTCAGGTTTGTAAAGAGCTTAGAAACCGCAACGGCGGCATAGGCATAATTATGCTGTCCGCAAAAACGCAGGAGATGGATAAGGTCACCGGACTTATGTTAGGCGCGGACGACTATGTTACAAAACCGTTTTCACCAAGCGAGCTGCTTGCAAGGGTCGACTCGCTTTACAGGCGTGTTGCGCTTGCTAAGTCACACGCTGAAAACAACTTTAAAGAAGAACTCAAATCGGGTGAATTTACACTTAACCTGCGCAATCGTTCACTACTTAAAAACGATAAAATGATCGAACTGACACAGGTTGAATTTCAGATAATGGAATATTTCTTCTCTAACCCTGGTGTTGCACTTGACCGAATTGATATTCTTAATCATGTTTGGGGCGATGCATATGTTGGCGAGGACAAAATTGTTGACGTCAATATAAGGCGTTTGAGAATGAAGGTCGAAGATGAACCGTCAAACCCAAAGCACATTATAACGGTTTGGGGTCTTGGATACAAGTGGGACACTAACAACTGAGCAACGAACTATTACTGACTAAAGGAGGACAGCAATGTTTAAGGGTATTACAAAACGTTGGATGCTTAATACATTGAGTGTAATACTGACTATTATCATTCTTATTGTTGTCAGCCTTATTTTTGTTGTTACATATCTTTACCAAAGCAGTGTTGAACAGAGCCTGAGTTCAACGTCCGGAGAACTGTCATTAGTTTTTTCGGGTTACACAAGCGACAGCTCAACCTCTTTTACTTCTTCAGCCCGCGACTATGTTGAAAACTTCGATAAGAAAGAACAGATGGCTGTAATGGTAATAAACTCTTCAGGCAGAGTTGTAATGAGTTCAACAGGCTTTATTCCTACCGATAAAGAGCAAATTCAGGATTTTGAGGAAGCCAAAACAAACGGTGAAGGCATTGCTTTATGGAACGGAAAGCTTAAATCCGGCGAAAGCGCAATGAGCGAGACCCGAATTATTACAAACGGCAACAAAACGGTCGTGGGCGCTATACGTTATATAGTATCTATGGACCCGGTAAACAGCAGAATCCTTTTTATATCCGCACTTCTGATCGCGTTTGGTCTTATAATAATTGCGCTTGTAATCTTATCCAGTTCAATGTTTTTGCGCTCAATTGTAAAGCCGATACAAAACCTTTCTGTTATTGCTGACAAAATAGCTCACGGTGACTTTTCCGCGTCGGAAAAAATTGAGCATAAATATGACGATGAGATCGGTGACTTGTGCGACGCAATAAGCGATATGTCTAAAGATCTGCGTACAACCGAACAAATGAAAAACGACTTTATATCCCGCGTATCGCATGAACTGCGAACTCCGCTTACGGCAATAAAGGGATGGGCTGAAACCATGCAGCTTTCCGAGCGCGGAAAACTTGATCGACGTACCTTTGACAGAGGTATGGGCGTTATCATAAAAGAGAGCTCCCGCCTTACAAGCATTGTTGAAGAACTGCTTGACTTCAGCCGAATCCAGAGCGGACGAATGGTTCTTATAAATGAAAAGCTCGACATTCTTGCCGAATTTGACGAGACCGTATATATGCTAAAGGAACGTGCCGTAAAAGAGGGCAAGCATCTGCTATATGATGAGCCCGAGGCAGTTTATCCTCCCGTTTACGGTGACAGAAACAGGCTTAAACAGGTATTCTTAAATGTGCTTGACAATGCGCTGAAATACACTCCCAAGGGCGGCGTTGTAGCCGCGCAGGTAATTTACAGCAAGGATGAACCCGACATAATAAAAATTGTTATAACCGATACAGGCTGCGGCATTTCCGCCGATGACCTGCCAAAGGTAAAAGAGAAATTTTACAAAGCTAATCAGGATGTAAGGGGTTCCGGCATAGGACTTGCTGTTGCGGATGAAATAATGAATTTGCATAACGGCTCGCTCGACATTGAAAGCGGCGAAGGCGTAGGCACGACCGTAACTCTTACATTTCCTATTTACAAAGAGGGCGAAGAACAGAATATGCCTGAAAATATAAAACTATAATGCTTAAAATTTAAAAATATTTACAACTATTTAAAAGAAAGGTTAGTTTATGGCTAAAAAATCCACTAAAAAAATTACATCAATCGGCGGCAGCGCGCTGATTGAAGGAATAATGATGCGAGGACCAAAGCGCACTACGGTATGCGTTCGCACAGGTGAAAACAATATTTACTGCGAAGATGTCAGCATAAACACAATTCCCTCAAAATTTAAAATCTTTAAACTTCCGTTTTTAAGGGGTATTGCCGGGCTGATCGATTCAATGCGCTTATCATATAAATCGCTTATGCTTTCTGCCGATAAGGCGCTTGAAGCCGGCGAAATAGAAGAAGAGGAACCTTCCAAATTTGAAAAATGGCTTGACGACAAGTTTGGAGATAAACTTGTTAAAGTACTTATGGTAATCGCTTCCGTCATAGGCGTTGCGTTTGCTGTGGGACTTTTCTTCTTTGTCCCCTCTTTCCTGTTTGACTTTACTGCAAATTTCGTCCCCGCTTTTCAGGGAGACACAGAGCTTGCGGTATTTTGGAAGTCGGTATTTGAGGGAGTAATCAAAATAGCGTTATTTTTGCTCTATATTGTTCTCTGTTCGCAAATGACAGAAATGAAACGTGTATTTATGTACCACGGCGCAGAACACAAAACTATTTTCTGCTATGAAAACGAAGAAGAGCTTACAGTTGAAAACGTAAAAAAACAAAGCCGTTTTCACCCGCGCTGCGGTACAAGCTTTATGGTGCTTATGCTTGTTGTAGGTATTCTTGTTGGACTTTTTATTCCGGTTGCCCCGTTCGGCATTGGCGTTTTGCGGCCCATATTTAAAATTATTCTGCTTCCCGTTTCCTGCGGCATCGGCTATGAGCTGATTAAAATTTGCGGCAAGCACGATAACCTTGCAACCCGCATAATTTCCGCACCGGGACTTTGGGCACAGCGCATTACAACAAAAGAGCCGGACGACAAAATGATTGAGGTCGCAATTGAGGCAATTAAATCTGTTATACCCGAAGACGGCTCGGATATTGTATGCAAATAAGAGGTTTTAATGAACGCAAAACAGGCTTATAAAAAAGTTTGTGCTTCGCTTAAAACCGCGGGTATAGAAAGCCCTGAGTTTGAAGCACAATGCCTCATAAAAAAGGTACTCGGGCTTGACAGAACGTCGCTCATTGTTCACGGCGACTCAAAAGTTGATGATATAAAATCAAACAAACTTGATGAGCTTGTAAAAAGACGCATAAACCGTGAACCCTTGCAGTATATTCTCGGAAAATGGAGTTTTTGCGGATTTGAGTTTGAGGTCGGCGAAGGTGTGCTCATACCCAGAGACGACACCGAAGTTGTCCTGAACCTCTGCCTCGACTTTTTAAAAAACAGACAAAGCAAAAAAGTGCTTGATTTGTGTGCGGGCAGCGGAGCAATTTCCGTTGCAGTCGAAAAACTTGCAAATGCAGATGTAACGGGTATTGAACTCAGTGATAAAGCCTTTGAATACTTTTTAAAAAACATAAAACTTAATAATTCATCCGTTAAACCCGTTAAGGGTGATATTTTAAAATGTTACAAAGATTTTTACGACAACGAATTTGATCTTATAGTTTCTAACCCTCCCTACATTCGCTCAGGCGATATTCCCTTTTTGCAAACCGAAGTGAGAAAAGAGCCTGCAATGGCGCTTGACGGCGGTGCGGACGGGTTTGATTTTTACAGAGCAATAATTGAGTACTGGTACACAAAACTGAAAAACGGCGGTGCGCTTGCCTTTGAGCTCGGCGAAAATCAAGCGGAACCTGTTAAAACTCTTATGAAGTCTAAAGGCTTTAAAAATATAACTGTTATGAATGATTTAGGCGGAGTTCAGAGGGCGATTATTGGTACAGCGAAGTAAAGAAACAGAAAAGCGGTTTGATTTTCATCTGATTTTTATTGCAATTTTTGGGTGCGTATTTTATAATAAATATTGAAATTTTATGCATATAAAACCTCTTACAAGTGATTGTCAGGGAGAATAAGGAGAATGATAAAATGGCAATGGATAAAACAAAAGCGCTTGAAACAGCTCTTACTCAAATTGAAAAGCAGTTCGGCAAAGGTGCGGTTATGCGTCTTGGCGAAAATAAACACATGAGCATTGACCACATATCAACAGGTTCGCTTTCACTTGATATCGCACTTGGTATCGGAGGTCTTCCAAGGGGAAGAATTGTTGAAATATACGGACCTGAATCCTCTGGTAAAACTACGCTTTCGCTCCACTGCATTGCAGAAGGACAAAAAAGCGGCGGCAATGTTGCGTTTATAGACGTTGAACACGCACTTGACCCAACATATGCTGCTGCACTCGGAGTTGACGTTGATTCTCTGCTTGTTTCACAGCCGGACACAGGCGAAGACGCGCTTGAAATTGCCGAAGCTCTAATAAGAAGCGGAGCAATAGACGTTATTGTAATAGATTCCGTTGCGGCGCTTGTTCCAAAGGCTGAAATTGAGGGTGAAATGGGCGACAGTCACGTTGGTCTGCACGCAAGACTTATGTCGCAGGCGCTCCGCAAACTTGCCGGAGCAATTTCAAAATCAAACTGCGTTGCAATTTTTATAAATCAGCTTCGTGAAAAGGTAGGCGTTGTTTACGGTAATCCCGAAGTTACTACCGGCGGACGCGCGCTGAAATTTTACAGCTCGGTTCGTATCGACATAAGACGTCTTGATACTATAAAGGTAAACGGAGAAATGATAGGCTCACATACAAGAGCAAGGGTCGTTAAAAATAAAATTGCTCCTCCGTTCCGCGAGGCAGAATTTGACATAATGTACGGTCAGGGAATTTCCCGCGAGGGCGAGCTTCTTGACCTTGCGGTAAAAGCGGAAATTGTTCAGAAATCAGGCGCTTGGTTCAGTTACGGCGACAACCGTCTGGGACAAGGTCGGGACAAGGTAAAGGAACTTTTGAAAACAGACAAAGAGCTTGCTAAAAAAATTGAAGATGAACTTTGGGCTAATCTTGACAAGCTTTACGAGCGCAAAAAACCTGCTCCAAAGGCAAAAATCACCAACATTCCTGCTGCTGAGCCTTCCGGTTCTGCTGTTCCCGAAATTAATTCTAAAACTGCCGGCAGTTCAAAAATTGACGTTTTGGTTGATGACTGATGTTGATAACAGCAATTGAACCTCGAAAAAAATCAATGAGCGCTCTCTATATTGACGGTGAATTTGTTATGAATCTTGACTCACGCACTCTGATTGAAAACAGATTCGATGTGGGCAGAGAGATCGACGACGAAGATCTGTATCAAATCATTAAACTCAGCAATGAGCGCCGTGCAAAGGAAAAGGCGCTTTGGATGATTTCTTATCGTGACCATTCAAAAAAAGAACTGAAGGATAAGATCAGGCGCACCTGCGATGAAGATTCGGCTCAAAAGGCAGTTGAACGTATGGAGGAGCTTGGGCTTGTAAACGATGAAAATTATGCCCGCCGCTATGCACAGCAACTGCTTTTTACAAAACATATGTCAAAAAACGGCGCATTTCAGTCACTTGTTCAAAAGGGAATTGACAAAGAGCTTGCGAGCCGAATTTTGGATGAGATCACAGTTGACAGCCGGGAACATATAAGGGCTGTAATAGATAAGAAATATAAAAATATAAATGATGAAAAAATCAGACGGAGAGCGTCGGCCGCACTTCAAAGACTTGGATACCGCTGGGATGAGATACGCAGCGTTTTTGAAGAATATACAGAGGAAGACTGAATATGAATTATAAAGTTGGCATCGTATCGCTTGGCTGTGTCAAAAACCAGGTCGACGCCGAAATGTTGTTATTTACACTTAAAAACCGGGGGTTTAAAATTGTAAACGACCCTGCCGACGCTGACGCGGTAATAGTAAATACCTGCGGATTTATAGAGTCGGCAAAACAGGAAAGCATTAATGAAATAATTGAACTGGGCAAACTAAAACAAGAGGGCGCTGTTAAAGCAATTATTGTTACCGGCTGCCTTGCCCAAAGATATAAAAATGAAATCACAAAACAGCTCTATGAAGTTGACGCCGTAATAGGAATCGGCGCCAACCAACAGATTGCCGATGTTGTAATTGACGCGCTTAACGGCAAAAAAGATGAAATATTTGCCAGTAAACTTTGCCTTCCTCTTGAAGGAGGACGTATTCAGTCAACTCCCCCATACACCGCCTATTTGAAAATTGCCGAGGGTTGTGACAACTGCTGTACATACTGCGCTATTCCGCTTATAAGGGGAAAATTCCGCAGCCGTCAGCCCGATGACATTGTTAAAGAGGCCGAAAAGCTTGCTGAAAACGGAGTAAAAGAACTTAATATAATTGCTCAGGACACAACACGTTACGGCGAGGACCTTTTTGGTGAGCCTTACCTTGCAAAGCTGCTCAAGCGCTTATGCAAAATTGACGGCTTTAAGTGGATAAGAGTGCTGTATTGCTATCCCGACAGAATTACTGATGAACTTATTGATACTATCGCAAATGAAGAAAAAATTGTAAATTATATTGATATTCCGCTTCAGCACTGCAACGGCGAAATTTTAAAAAATATGAACCGTCGCGGCAACCGTCAAAGCCTTACTTCGCTTCTTAACAAAATCAAAGCAAAAATTCCAAATGTTATTCTCCGCTCAACATTCATTACGGGATTTCCCGGTGAAACTTATGAACAGTTTGAAGAGCTTGCCGAATTTGCCGCGGAAATAAAATTTCAGCGTCTCGGCTGCTTTGCTTACTCTAAAGAAGAGGACACCAAAGCCGCTCTTATGCCAAACCAAATTGATGATGAAATAAAGCAAAAACGCGCAGACATAATTATGGAGCATCAGCAACGCGTTATGGCTGAATACTGCGAAAGCCTGGTCGGCAAAGAACTTGAAGTTCTTGTTGAGGGATTTGATAAACTTGCCGAATGTTTCTTTGGCAGAAGCTATGCCGACTCTCCGGAAGTTGACGGATGTGTATTTTTTACCTGTACCGGCAAAAAACCTGATCCAGGCGATTTTGTAAAGGTTAAAATTACCGATTATTCCGGATGTGATCCTATTGGTATAACCGTGTAACCGATTTTCGTTATTTTAATATAATAGTATTTGAAAGGTATTTATATGAACTTACCCAATAAACTGACAGTAATACGAATTATTCTTGTTCCGTTTTTTGTAGCTGCAATACTTATTGACTTTCCGTTCAACTATCTATGGGCGCTTATAATTTTTGCAATTGCGTCAATTACCGATATGCTTGACGGCAAAATTGCACGCAAAAAAAATCTTATTACGGATTTCGGAAAATTTGCCGACCCTCTCGCCGACAAAATTCTTGTGCTTGCCGCACTTTTATGCTTTATACAAAACGGACTCTGCGACTGCATTGCAGTTATATTGATTTTGTTCCGTGAGTTTTCGGTAACTTCAATACGTCTTACCGCGGCAGCAAACGGCAAGGTAGTTTCCGCCAACATTTGGGGAAAAATAAAAACCGTTTCGCAAATGTCCGCAATTGTTATTATTCTGCTTTTGCAGTTTATTCTTGAGCTGATTAATACAGGATTTTTCGGAAACGCTGAACTATATTATACACTGTCGCCTGTTTTTACAGTAGTCGGCTATGTTCTTGTATGGATTTCAACCGTATTTTCAATTATTTCGGGAGTAATTTACATACTTCAAAACAAGCATTTTATAAATGAAAAGTAATAAATGAAAAATAATTTGTATAAATACCTTATCTTAATTCGGACGTGATATTTTGTTTGATACATTAAAATCAGATATTAACGCTGTGCTTGAGCGCGACCCAGCCGCAAGAAGCAAAGCCGAGGTCTATTTTCTGTATTCCGGATTTAAAGCTGTCAGGTCACATCGCAAAGCAAGCTGGTTTTACAGACATAACTTAAAGTTTATTGCACGCTGGATCTCACAGCGCAGCCGCCATAAAACAGGAATTGAAATTCATCCGGGCGCAACAATCGGCAAAGGTCTTTTTATTGACCACGGTATGGGTGTAGTAATAGGCGAAACCACAGTAATAGGCGACAACTGCACAATTTACCAGAACGTGACCCTTGGCGGTACGGGCAAAGATACCGGAAAACGTCACCCCACGCTTGGCAACAATGTGCTTGTGGGATCCGGTGCAAAGGTTCTTGGTCCGTTTAAAGTAGGCGACAATGCCCGAATTGCGGCAGGCGCCGTTGTTTTGAGTGAAGTTCCCGCAAACGCAACTGCTGTCGGCGTTCCTGCCCGTGTAGTTAAAGTAAACGGCATACGCAGTGAAACTCTTGACCAAATTCATATTTCTGACCCCGTTGCACTTGCTCTTTGTAATTTGGAGCATAAAATATTTGTACTTCAAAAGGAAATTGACGAGCTGAAAAACTCAAACTAAAATAAGGAGCATTAAAATGATTTTATACAATTCTCTCGGGCAGACAAAACAGGAGTTTATACCCCATACCGCGGGAAAGGTAAATATGTACACCTGCGGTCCTACCGTTTATCACTACGCGCACATAGGCAATCTGAGAACATATATTATGGAAGATGTTCTTGAAAAATATCTGCGTTTTTCAGGTTATGACGTAAACCGTGTTATGAACATTACCGATGTCGGGCACTTGTCAAGCGACGCGGACACAGGCGAAGATAAAATGGTTGCGGGTGCAAAACGGGAACATAAAACCGTTCTTGAAATTGCTGAATTTTATACCGACGCATTTTTTGCGGACTGCAAAAAACTAAACATAAAGCGCCCTGATGTTGTTGAACCTGCCACAAACTGCATTGACGACTTTATAAATATGATTTCCGTTCTTCTTGAAAAAGGCTTTGCCTATATTGCAGGCGGCAACGTGTATTTTGACACTTCAAAACTTGACAGCTATTATGTTTTCGGAAATATGAACGAAGAAGACCTTGCCGTAGGTGTTCGTGACAGCGTTGAGGAGGATGAAAATAAAAAGAATAAGGCTGATTTTGTGCTTTGGTTTACAAAATCTAAATTTGATTCACAGGAGCTAAAATGGAACAGTCCCTGGGGCGTCGGTTATCCGGGATGGCATATTGAGTGTTCGTGCATAAGCTGCAAACACAACGGCGAGTACCTTGACATTCACTGCGGAGGCATAGACAACGCTTTTCCCCATCACACAAATGAAATTGCGCAAAGCGAGGCTTTTCTCGGTCACAAATGGTGCGGCTACTGGTTTCATGTTCTGCACCTTAATGACGCAAGAGGTAAAATGAGCAAATCCAAGGGTGATTTTCTCACTGTTTCCCTGCTTGAAAGCAAAAGCTATGATCCTCTTGTTTACAGAATGTTCTGCCTGCAAAGCCACTACCGCAAGCCGCTTACATTTTCTTATGACAGTCTCGATAATACCGCTAAGACATACGACAAACTTATAAAGAGAATTTCCGTTCTTTCAAAAGACGGTGTTCCCGATAAAGAAAAAGCACAGCCGTTTATTAACTCTTTTAAAGAGGCTCTTGACAACGACCTAAACACTTCTCTCGGTCTTACCTGCGTTTATGACGTACTAAAGGCTGATATTGACGACGCAACAAAATTGTATGTTATCAGTGAATTTGATAAAGTGCTTTCACTTGACCTTACAAAAGGCGAAACCTCGCAAAAAAATTGCTGTGACGATGAAATTTCAGCAGAGGTCGAGGAGCTTATTAAAAAACGTACAGAGGCCCGCGCAAATAAAGACTGGGCTACTGCGGATGCAATACGGGACAAATTAAAAGAAATGAACGTTGTTATTGTTGACACAAAAGACGGCATTAAATGGCACTTTGAAAAACATCAAACTTAAAGTCATATAAAAAAATCCCCTTCATATAATCCAAATGGAGGGGATTTTATGCGTTTATTAATCTTAACAAAACGTAATCTGATATCAATCGGGTTTTGTCTGTTAATTGGAATTATGGCAGGCACAATTGCAATAACATCAACAGTAAAGGCTGTTCAAACAGCAACCACAAAACGTGAAATTCCCATTTATTGCGTTGATACCGATAAAAAACAGGTTGCCCTGTCATTCGACGCCGCATGGGGCAACGAACAGACAAATGACCTGCTCAACATACTCGATAAATACAAAGTCAAAGCAACATTTTTTCTTGTCGGCGACTGGGTTGAAAAATATCCCGACAGCGTAAAAGAAATTGACAAACGTGGGCATGATATAGGCAACCACAGCAATACTCATCCGCATATGACTCAGCTTTCAACCGGCGATATGACAGGTGAAATTCAGGCCTGCAACGAAAAAATCAAAAAGCTTACGAACAAAACCACCACACTGTTCCGCGCACCGTACGGAGATTATAATAATGATGTGGTAAACAGTGTTAAAGGGTGTTCAATGTACTGTGTTCAGTGGGATGTTGATTCACTTGACTGGAAAGATCCAACCTCTGAACAAATAACAAAAAATGTTGTAAATAAAATAAAAAACGGAAGTATTATTCTTATGCACAACGGCGCAACAAACACACCCGAGGCTCTGCCAATGGTTATAGAAGGCATTAAAGAAAAGGGCTTTGAAATTGTGCCCATATCGCAAATTTTACTCAAAGGCGATTATTACACAGACGTTCAGGGAAAAATGTGCGCAAATACTGAAACCGCCGCGCCCTCTGCTTCAGCCGAAACTCAGACAACTGAGTAAATTTTTACAGACATTTCCGCTGCTTTTGACAAAATATTTAATTTAAATAAAGAGAGTGCTAAGTTTTCAGCACTCTCTTTCTGTTAGTAAACAACTACGTAATTACCTTTTTTAGCCTTTTTATAAATTTTTTTAATTGCATTATACGGAGTATTTACACAACCATGCGAACCGTTTCCTTTATATGTTGTACCTCCGTATTCTTTTGAGGAGCGCCAGCTTGAATCATGAATACCGCACCCCGATGAAGTAAATCCAAGCCAGTAAGAAACCTTAGTTATGTATCCGGGGCCATAAAGAGTTGTAGGCGACTGACGCTGAAAAATTTTATATGCTCCCTTTGGTGTTGCGTGATATTTATCATCATTGCCTGTAACAACATTGGTTTCGCAATAAAGCTTGCCGTTTAAATAGAACCACATATGCTGCTGCTTAATACTAACCTCTATATATGTTTTTCCTATGTTTTTGCCATAAGCCTTATTTGTTACTTTAATTGATTTTGTATGGTATGTTCCGCAAATTTTTGTTTTGTTCTTTCCCTCATATCTGTACGGGCGAACGCGAAAGTAGTATGTTTTGTTGTTAGAAAGTTTTTTTGTATTGTAAAAATCGTTTTTTGTATTGACTAATTTAGTATATTTTCCGTTTTTTGAAGTTGAATAGTAGACTTCATAACCGCTTGCGTATTTGTTTTTTTTCCATGTAAGACTTACTCGTGAAAGCTGAGTGGTCATAGAGAAATTCGGTGCGCAAAGGCCGCACGTTGCTTTTATAATTGTAGAGCTACCATTATAAGTATTTTTACTATACAAATTACGGTAAGCTTTTACTTTATAATTATAGGTTTTTCCTTTCTCAACCTTTTTATCAATAAAAGTAGTTGTCTTGTTATTTTTTATTGTTTTATATTCAACATACTTATTCTTTGATTTTGCGCAGGAACGGTAAATTTTATAACCGGTAGCCTTTGAATTGCGATTCCATGAAATTTGTATTACATCTGATGAACGGGAAAGTCTGCAATTGCTCATATTTCCCGGCTGGGTCGCCGTCTTTTTTATGGTTCCTTTTCCCTCATATTTTATGCCGTCTTGCACAACATAAGCAGATACCTTAAAATAATACGACGTAGTGTGCAACAAATTTTTAATTGTGCAGGAATTTGTTGTTAACTCCTTTACCTTTGTAAATTCTTTTGTTTTGTCTGCATTACAATAATAAAGCACATAGCCTGTTGCGCCCTCTACTTTATCCCATGTAAGAGTAATTTTATCTTTTTCAAAGCTCGTTTTTATTATATTTTTTACGTCTCCAACAATTGGAGCAGGTATAGAAACTGCGGGAACCGTTGTTGGTTGTTCGGTATAAACGGTAGAACTCATATATTTGGCTGTCGGTACTGTTTCATTAACCTGATAAGAAACAGAGGTTACGGTAACAGCAGGATTTTCTGCCAGCTTTGCCGACTGACTTTCGGTGTTTTCTAAAGCAGCAACTTTACTGTTTGTATCTTCAGCCGCCGCAGCGCTGAAATCAAGGCAGAGTGACGAACATAATACTGTTGCGGCAACAAGAATAACTGATGTTACGCGGTTTAAATAGTTTTTCATAATTACTCCTCTAAAACCAAATATATATTTTACAACTGTACGCTGCAATATAACTAAAGTATATACTAAAAAAATTTAAAAAAGAATCTTTATAAAATATTAATTAAATAATTACATTATTTTTATGGACATACAAATACAATTTTTAATTTATCTGCTTTCTTCAACAGCCGTTCTTATGCGAGCTCTCAGCCTTTCCATGGGTGTGTCTTTATTATCAATTATTTTATTATGTTCGAGGTTAGGGGTTTTTATATTTGACGCACCAAACTGACTTTGCATTTGAACTGTAATGTGCTCGTGCTGAATAAGAGCAAAAAGCTGGCTAAGAGACTTACATTCATCAATTGCTTTTATAAGCTCCTCCTTCGTTTTTTTGCGGTATCCGCTTACGCCTGCTGTACCGTTCACCATATCACCCGTCTTTCAGCCGTAAATAACAAATATTCCAATATTAGTATTTATTATACTTAATATTTACATTATTTTCAATACAATTTTCTATTTATTTCATTAGGGCTTGTAGGACGATAATAAACTCTGTAACCGTATTTTACATATGCTGTTCACTAAACTTTCTATAATTTAAAAACAAGCGACAGCCTTATAGCCATCGCCTGCAATGATGCTCTATTTTTACCTTTACACTGTTTATCACAACTACTGACATTAAACCAACTTTTTATTTTGGTTCAGTTGCACTCCACTCGCTGTCAGAATTAATGTCCTCACACTTTTCCAAACCTATATTAAATTTTGTTTTATTGTCTAATCTCCAAACTTTAAAATCACGTAAAACAACTCGTTGTTCCTTATCATAGTAATACACTACATCATTAGACGCAGTTCCTTTACTGTAAACTACTTGAAGGGTAGAAAAATAATTGTCATAATATTCCTTTACTTCATCTTCACTAAGCTCAGTTTCAAACTGCATGACCGTCAAACCAGACGTACTGATATGCTTTGTTCCCTGCGGCACTTTTATTTTTGCGACAAAACCGTCGTCATAAGTAAATGGAATGTCATATTCTGTTCGGTTTGCAGAACTTGTCATAAAATAAAATGCAGCTGATCCGCCTGCAATAATTACGACAATTACTAATGAAATGATGATTATAAATTTATTTTTCATATGTTTATACTTGTATGTTGGTTAATCCGAAAACTGCCAACGATCATAACCGAGAATATCTTCAATTTCCCATTCGAGTTCTCTTTCACCGTCAAGTATCGGAGAGCCGTTATTTGGTACATTTAGCAATGCAACCCGTCTGTCAAGGTAATTTTTTAAAACTGTTACTTCATCATTTGGCAGATTGTCGTTTTTAATAATTAACTTAAATTATGTAAAATTTTTACAAGTTAATTATATAACTTTACTTGCAAAATATCAATATATTTTATAAAATAAATAATTACAATTTTCGACTGATTTTATTTACAGCTGACGGATTTTGTGTTATTCTTTTGGTAACAAAAGAAACGGAGTATTAAAATGAAAAGGATTATACATTTGCTTGTAATAACTGCTTTGATTTGTTCCGCGGTTTTATGCGGATGCTCTGACGCCGGCAACAATACAGATAATACAAAAGCGACCGATTCAACAGACACAACGGTAAAAACAACAGGTGAAAAAATTCATGTAAACGACGGCACGCTCGGAGAAATATGGGTAACGGCGCTTCAGGGTGTTCCCATAAACAAGCTTGACAACTCAAATTTTACCTCAGACAGCACATTTAAGTATTACAGCGAAAACGGAAAACCTGCTTCAACCGAAGGCGTTGATATTTCGTCATACAGCGGCAATATTGACTGGGAAAAGGTTAAGGCAAGCGGAGTTGATTTTGCAATGATACGCATCGGCGGAAGAGGCTACGGTGACGACGGTATAATTTATACTGACGACAAAGCAATTGAAAATATTAAAAATGCCCGGGACGCCGGAATTAAAGTAGGCGTTTACTTTTTTTCGCAGGCAATAACAACAGAAGAGGCAAAAGAGGAAGCCGACTACATAAAAACGGTTCTCGGGGATATAAAACTCGATTACCCCGTTGCCTTCGACTGGGAAATCATTAAAGACGATAATGCAAGAACAGACAGCGTATCGCCTTATCAATTGACCGAATGTGCCAGAGCTTTCTGCGATGAGGTCAAAAAGAACGGCTGCACGCCGATTATTTATTCAACAAGCCCTGAACTGTATTTTAAATATGACTTATCACGTCTTGCCGACATTGACATATGGTACTGTGAATATTCAAACGTGCCGGTATTCTATTATCAATTCTCAATGTGGCAATATTCATCAACATCAGTAATTGACGGTATTGAAGGAGAAGTTGACCTTAACATATGCTTTACAAATATTGCTGATTACGATTAATTTATTAAATGACCGCCAATAACTCATAATAATTACGCAGGAAAGGAACTTTATTATGGAAAAAATTGCAAGCTTTACCATAAATCACAACACTTTAATGCCGGGGGTATATGTGTCAAGAATTGACGGCGATATTACAACATATGATATGCGCTTTGTTAAACCGAATACTCCTCCCTATCTCTCTAACCCCGTAATGCACACAATTGAACATCTTTTTGCCACATATGCTCGCAACAGCAAATACGCCGGCAATGTAATATATTTTGGACCTATGGGCTGCAGAACGGGATTTTACTTTCTTGTAAGAGATTTATCTCAGGAAGATGCGCTTGAACTGATAAAAGAAACCGTTAAAAAGTGTTCTCAACACGTTGGCAATATTCCCGGAGCTTCTGCAATTGAGTGCGGAAACTATAAAGAACACGATTTAAACGGAGCTTTATATGCTTTAAAAGAATATTACAAATTGTTGAATAAATATAGTGTTAATAACCTTACGTATAATTAATTATTAGAATTATTGTAAAACAAAACTAATTATTCTCTTTTATTTCATTAAAAACTATAAATATTTACGTTTTTTAATTCCTTTGTTGCAATTTTATTACAATTTGGTATAATTAATGTATTAAGTTTGTTACAAAAATGTAACGGTTAATGGGATAGGAGAATTTATTTTGAATACAAAATTTATTGGTTTGGATGGTTTCAATGAAATTGAAAGTCTTTCAGTAACCAAGAAAAGGGCTAACATTAAAACTTGCAAAAAATTAAATACAGCCCAAAAAACTGTTCGCTTTATTAAAAGAGCCTCGGTTTATTTTATAAAATTTATCAAAGCAAAAGTTTTAAACATTGTTGCAAAAAAATCCGATGTAAAAATTAATTTATCAAATACTAAAGATTATTCTAAAATTTCTTCCAAAACAAGCACAGGCGCACACTCCATGCTTAAAAGCAAAGCAGTTCTTACAGCTCTTTCCTGCCTTGTTGCGGTAACCCTTTCTTGCATAACCGTAGCAAGCGCTCTTGATTTTTCGGTCGACGACACAAAAGCACAGGACATTTCAACCTCTAATGAAATTAAAGCTGATGATTTTCTGTACGAAAGTAATTCGGAAAACGGCTTTAATGACTTTAACAATGCAGATTCAATTTCAACGGCTGACGAAGCAATCGGCGAGCTTACCAGCGACGCATACACATCCATTACAAAGGCTTTGGCAAGCGAAAATATGCAGGGCAGCTGCTTTGGTTTGTACGTTGACGGCAAACTTATCGGCGCGACAAGCGATGCTACGGCGCTTAATGCTCAATTAAAAAAGGTACTTGTTGATTACCGCCAAGGCTATGACAGCAAAACTACAACAGAATTTGCAAACGATGTTAAAGTAAAGAGCGGTAACTTTTCCGAAGACGAAATAATGAGCGTAAAAGACATTATGGAATCAGCGCAGGATCTGTTCTCAATTTCACTTTCAACAGACATTATTTACAACAGAGAGATCAAATACGAAACACAAACTGAATATGACGACACAAAGTCCTCCTCTTATAAAAAAACTAAAACCGAAGGAAAAAACGGTGAGGAAAAAGTAACTCTCAGAACAACCTTTATTGACGGTCAGCAGACTGACGCAGTTGAAACAGACTGCGAGGTAATAAAAAAAGCCGTTGATGAGGTCGTTATTATAGGTACAAAGGGCAGCGGCTCCTCTTCCTCATCGAATTTAAGCAGTTCATCATCGGGTTCATTCAGTTGGCCAATGCCATTTACCCATAACATCACAAGCTATTACGGAGAGCGCTGGGGTAGACTGCATTCAGGCGTCGATATTTCTGACGGCGGAATTTACGGACAGCCGATTTCAGCTTCTGACAGCGGTACGGTAATATTTGCAGGCAATGATAATTCAGGCTACGGAAATTATGTAATAATTGACCACGGCAACGGATATAAAACACTCTACGGACACTGCAGTTCGCTTGCTGTTTCGGCAGGACAGTCGGTATCAAAAGGAGATACTGTCGGCTATGTCGGCTCAACAGGTAACTCCACCGGACCTCATCTTCATTTTGAAGTCAGATACGGCGACAACAGACTTGACCCAATGCAGTTTGTAAGTTAATTTGAAAAAATATTATCATCAAAAGGCTGTAATTAAGGTAACCCTCAATTACAGCCTTTTTTAATTAATAATTGATTATTTTACTTAAACATATACTGTGCGGTATCCATAATAGATTCCATTGTATGGAGTGCCTTATTAGCCTTTTTTCTGAATTTCGGATTGTTTTCAAAAGTCTTTTTGCCCATATAACCTACAGCCATTCCCGCTGCCAAACCAATAGCTGCACCTTTAACCATGTTCATTACAGGATTAGAATTCATAATATTACACCTCCAAAAATTTTTAACAAGAGTAATTCTTGCAATATTATTGTTTGCGTTTTAAAATGGAATAAAACGCTTTATATAAAAATCAGGAGTGATAACTTTTGGCAAAACTCAATCTTGTTCTCGTTGAACCCGAAATCCCGCAAAACACCGGCAATATTGCGCGTACCTGCGCCGCAACAGGCGCAAGTCTTCATCTTGTAAAGCCGTTAGGTTTTGCAATTGACGACCGCAAACTTAAACGTGCGGGACTTGATTACTGGCATTTTCTTGATATTACATATTACGAAAATATTGAGAGCTTTTTTGAAAAAACTAAAGGAGGAAAATACTATTTCTTTTCAACAAAAGGAACTCACATACATTCCGATATTGAATATCCTGACAACTGTTATCTTTTGTTCGGGAAAGAAACAAAAGGACTGCCCGAAGAACTTTTAATACAGCACCCAAATGAAACACTGCGCATTCCAATGATTGACGAGGCGCGAAGTCTTAATCTATCAAATTCGGTTGCAATTGCAGCATACGAAGTACTCAGACAATGGAATTATCCCAATCTTTTAAACAAAGGCGAGCTGCACAACCATAAATGGTGTGATGTATTATAAAAGCAGCCGGCCGATTTAAAATATGCAGTACTAAAAAATTGTATAAACACTTTTCTATAAAGTATTTTTCACATTTTAGCGTAAAATTATAATATATTTTATTTTTTTACTTTTCTATTGATAAAAAACGGGATTTGATATATAATAAATTCGTATGTGAAAATACTAAATTTTTACAGTATCCATCTATTCAGGAAAGGAATGTATTTTATGAAACTCAACAAGGTTACCGTTGACGACATTAATGTAAAAGGTAAAAAAGTACTTGTTCGTTGTGACTTCAACGTACCTCTCAAAGACGGTGTTATCACAAACGACAACAGAATTACTGCTGCTCTTCCGACAATTAAAAAACTTATTGAAGACGGCGGCAAGGTTATTCTTTGCTCACATCTCGGCAAACCAAAGAACGGCCCGGAAGAAAAGTTTTCTCTTGCACCCGTTGCCGTAAGACTTTCAGAGCTTCTTGGCAAAGACGTTGTTTTTGCAAATGACGATGAAGTAGTCGGCGATAACGCTAAAAAAGCAGTAGCGGAAATGAACGACGGTGACGTTGTGCTTCTTCAGAATACACGTTTCAGAAAAGAAGAAACAAAAAATCTTGAACCGTTCTCATCAGAGCTTGCCTCTCTTGCAGAAGTTTTCGTAATGGACGCTTTCGGCTCGGCACACCGCGCACACTGCTCAACCGCAGGTGTTACCGACCACATTAAGACAACGGCAGTAGGTTATCTTATGCAAAAAGAAATCAATTATCTTGGCAATGCCGTTGAAAACCCTGTTCGCCCGTTCGTTGCAATTCTTGGCGGCGCAAAGGTTGCTGACAAGCTAAATGTAATTTCAAACCTGCTTGAAAAGTGCGACACGCTTATCATAGGCGGCGGCATGGCATATACGTTTTTAAAGGCTCAGGGCAAGGAGGTCGGTCTTTCTCTTGTTGATGATACAAAAATCGACTACTGTAAAGAAATGATGGATAAAGCTGAAAAGCTGGGCAAAAAGCTCCTTCTCCCTGTTGATACGACAGTCGCAGCAGGATTCCCCGACCCCATTGACGCTCCAATTGATGTTGAGGTTGTTGACGCAGACAGTATTCCCGCCGATATGGAGGGACTTGACATCGGTCCAAAAACCAAAGAGCTGTTTGCCGATGCCGTTAAAACCGCTAAAACGGTTGTTTGGAACGGCCCTATGGGCGTATTTGAAAATCCAATTCTTGCAAAGGGTACAATTGCTGTTGCTCAGGCTCTTGCAGATACGGACGCAACAACAATTATCGGCGGCGGCGACAGCGCGGCTGCTGTTATTCAGCTTGGCTATGCCGATAAAATGAGCCACATCTCAACCGGCGGCGGTGCTTCACTTGAATATCTTGAGGGCAAAACACTCCCCGGCATTGCAGTAATCGGCGATAAATAATTCAAATAATAATATGGGCGGGTTTTCTCGCCCATAAAATATATGTGTGAAAGGCAGAATAAAAAATGGATAAAACTAAAAGAAAGGCAATTATTGCCGGCAACTGGAAAATGAACAAAACTCCAAGTGAAGCTAAAGAGCTTTTAACAGCAATTATTCCCGCTGTTAAAAATGCGGACTGCGAAGTAATCGCCTGCGTACCTTATGTGGATTTAAGCGTTGCCATTGAGGTTACAAAGGGTTCTAATGTAAAAATCGGCGCCGAAAACTGTCACTGGGCTGAAAGCGGCGCTTTTACAGGTGAAATTTCAACAGGTATGCTCAAAGAAATGGGCGTTGAATATGTAGTTGTAGGTCACAGTGAAAGAAGACAGTACTTTGGTGAAACAGATGAAACGGTAAACAAGAGAACAAAGGCTGCGCTTTCAGCAGGCTTAAAGCCTATTGTCTGCGTCGGAGAACTCCTTTGGGAACGTGAGTGCGACATAACAGAAGAGGTTATTGCAAGGCAGATAAAGCTTGACCTTTTTGACGTATCTAAAGAAGATGTCAAAAATACGGTTATTGCATATGAGCCCGTATGGGCAATTGGAACAGGCAAAACCGCTACGGCCGACCAGGCTGAAGAAGTTTGTGCATTTATTCGCGCAACTCTTACAAAACTTTATGATAAAGAAACTGCCGATGCTGTTACAATTCAGTACGGCGGTTCTATGAACGACGGCAACGCAGATGAACTTCTC
The DNA here is from genome assembly GCA_947623205.1 of uncultured Clostridia bacterium. Taxonomy (GTDB): domain Bacteria; phylum Bacillota; class Clostridia; order Oscillospirales; family Acutalibacteraceae; genus Ruminococcoides. The sequence goes on along the minus strand of CANQGM010000011.1, from coordinate 8,595 downwards.
TCTAAAACAAACGTTGACGGCGGTCTTATAGGCGGTGCTTCACTTGTTGCGGAAAAATTTGCCGCCATTGTAAAAGCAGCAAGTAAATAATTTTACCCTTACTTGTTTTTCGTGACGTATCTATGTACGTTCTTTTTCTTAAAATGTTTACAGGAAAGGATTTGTGTAATGAAAAAACCTTTAATTTTAATGATTCTTGACGGTTTCGGTATTAATTCCGCAGACGGCAATGCAATTAAAGTGGCAAAAAGACCAAACCTTGACAAAATCTTTTCATCTAACCCCATAACTCAAATCGGCGCGTCGGGTATGGACGTTGGACTTCCCGACGGTCAGATGGGCAACTCAGAAGTTGGTCACACAAACATCGGAGCAGGCCGTATCGTCTACCAGGAGCTTACAAGAATTACCAAAACTATCAACGAAGATAAACTTAAGGACAATGAAGCTATTGTTGCCGCTATGGATAATGCTCTTGAAAAAGGCACATCTCTTCATCTTATGGGACTTCTATCCGACGGCGGCGTTCACAGCCACAGCTCACATCTTTACGGCATACTTGAACTTGCAAAGAAAAAGGGTCTTAAAAAAGTATTTATTCATGCTTTTCTTGACGGTCGTGATGTTCCTCCGTCAAGCGCCGCAGATTTTATTAAAGAATGCATAGCAAAAACCGAAGAAATAGGTGTTGGTAAAATTGCAACTGTAATGGGCAGATATTACGCTATGGACCGTGACAATCGCTGGGAACGTGTTGAAAAAGCATATGCGGCAATGGTTTACGGCGAGGGCGTTCAGGCTGACTGCCCTGTTTGCGCTGTTGAAAACTCGTATAAAGACGGAGTTACAGACGAGTTTGTTGTTCCCTGCTTTATAAAAGGCGGCGAAACAATTAAAGAAAACGACAGTGTTATTTTCTTTAATTTCCGTCCCGACAGAGCCCGTGAAATCACAAGAACTCTTGTTGACCCCGAATTTACGGGATTTGAAAGAAAAAACGGATTATTCCCGCTTAAATATGTTTGTATGACCCAGTATGACGCAACTATGCCGAATGTTGACGTTGCTTTCAAGCCGCAGGTTCTTAAAAATACACTGGGCGAGTATATTTCAAGTTTAAATCTGACTCAACTGAGAATTGCAGAAACAGAAAAGTATGCTCACGTTACATTCTTCTTTAACGGCGGTGTTGAAAAGCAATATCCGGGTGAAGACAGAATCCTTGTCAAATCTCCTGCTGTTGCAACCTACGACTTACAACCCGAAATGAGCGCTTATGAGGTTACAGATAAGCTCATTCCGGCAATTAAAAGCGGCAAATATGATGTGATTATTCTCAACTTTGCAAACTGTGATATGGTAGGTCATACAGGTGTGTTTGAAGCGACCGTAAAGGCCGTTGAAGCTGTTGACTCCTGCGTTGGCAGAGTTATTGACGCTATCAGAGAAATGGACGGAGTTGCAATTATTACCGCTGACCACGGAAACGCAGACAAAATGATAGACTCCGACGGAGAACCCTTTACCGCTCATACTACAAATCCGGTTCCTTTCTGCGTTGTAGGCTATGACTGCGAACTCAGAGAAGGCGGCAGACTTGCAGATATTGCACCGACCATGCTTCATATTTTAAATCTTCCCAAACCGGAAGAAATGGACGGCAACAGCATTATAAAATAAAGATAAAACACCAATAAAAATCCCAACCGAAAAATAAATTTTCGGTTGGGATTTTTTAGTCTTACAAACAATAGTGATTAAAAATTAAGTTTACGCAAATGATTTTTAAATTTCTTTTTAACACTCACCAACATCAAATGAATTTTTACCTGTTAATTTTGTTTGTCTTGAAACTGCTTCGCAAAGTGCAATAAACAAAATAAAAAGCGGAGTTGTTATAGGCTGTGAAATATTTACGACCGCCTGCACCGAATAACATATAACGGCCGATACGCATACAATGGCAAGGGGATTTTTTTGTGCCGATTTGACCGCACGGGTTATAGTGCCGCCTAAAACTGCAAGGAAAGACAAAAGACCGGTAATTCCTATTGTAATCAAATAATTTATGTACTCGTTATGCGCCGCATTTGTTGATGAGTCGCCATATTTTTGAAGTCCGCTAAAATACGGCTGAAAAGCATAATAGTAGTTGTCGGGACCGCAGCCGAACAGTTTTTCGACTAATGAAAAATCATTGAAAATCCACATTGACCTTATCCACATAAAGCCTCTGTGCGTTCCCCATTCATCGTCAAAACGCAAAAGACCTTTAAATCCTTTAAGGTCTGCAATCGTATCTATCCGGCTAAAATAAACTACTGTGCCGACAATTCCTATTGCACACAAGACTGCAAATACACCAAGCGTAATCGGCACTGCCCTTGAAAGTACAATATCAGGCTTTTTATTATCAATTAAGTAAAGCAGAACGGTAATTATTGCAACGACTGCAAGAACTACAAATCCAAATCTTGAGTAAACAAACAACTTTTGAAAATCATCCATACCTTTTGATTTATCATTCATTAAAAATGAAAACAGCCTTAGGAGTTTGGCGCACCCCAACATAACCGTAAGGGAAAGAAAAAATCTTTTTAATCTTGCAATCTTTCTTGAATACCAGACAAAATATATAACTAAAAATACTCCTATGCCGAGAATGCCCGAGTCGCTGTCGGCAGTCATTAATGCCTCAAAGCCAAGACCCGTAAGGGTAAGATAGATTGCCCGATAAGCTGATTTTTTTGTGTGGACCGACATTGCAATAAACACCGGAAGAGTTATGCATATGTAGCTTGACATCAAATTTTTATTGCCGATGGTCGAAGTAAAGTCGGTTATTGTTTTTTCATCGGTAAGCCGGGAAAACATTCCGAGCGGATCAATGTAAAAGCAATTTAGAATAGACAGCAGATAAACAATTGCCGACGCTCCCGCAAGCGCAATAAAAACATATTCCATAAAATAGTAATAACGTGTAATAAGAAAGTAAACGCCAACATACAATGCAATCAGCAGCAAACCGTTGTTCCTGCCCGCGGTGCCTAAAATCGCGTCGAGCGGATGCTTTGACAAAGCGGACGATATAAAACTGACCGCAAGAAAGGCAAGCATGGCCCAGTCGGTAAATGAAAACGACTTGTACCATATATTTTTTTTCACACCCATAACAGGTTCATCACATAACTTATTTTTATTATCGGCTTTTAACGATAGTACCAAAGCGGCTTCTGCTAAAATAATCAAAGCTGAAAGAATTATAAATAAGTAATATTTATCGTGACGTATATTAAAATACGCGTTAGTTGCAAACAGCGGAAAAACAGTAAAGATTAAAAATAAATAATAGTTTACAAGCGCATTTTTTACGGTGTATTTTTGATTTAACTTTTTGTTTTTGTCATTTTGTATATTTGATGTGCTCATTTTTAAGCCTTTCATTAATTTAGTCAGCATATGGCAGTAAATAACTAATGCATAAGTTAATTTTATACCGCCCTGCACATTATGTCAATTAAAAATAACTATTGTGTTTATTAATTTTGAATGTTATAATTAACAAAAAGTATTATGTTTATCTAAACACTATACACAGAGAATGTAATACGCAAAAATGTGTTTTTATCGTGTGTTTTTTTATTTACAGGTGATATTATGAAAAAATTAGTAATTTTCGGATTTGACGGAACTCTTGCAGATACTTCTCCGGGAATACTTTACTGCTTAAACACAACAGCAACATCGTTAGGATATCCGCCCGTTGACCACGACGCGCTTTACGGTGTGATCGGTTTTCCTCTTGAAGAAGTCATTAAAAGAATTTTTGATATGAAAGATGATGAAGTCAAATATGCCGCAAATAATTACAGCAAGTTATATTCGCAAAAAGGCATAGAGATGTTCACATTATATGACGGCATAGCCGACTCACTGAACAAATTAAAAGAAAACGGCTGCAAGCTTGCAATAGCAACTCAAAAACATACAATGTTTATTTCAAATATGCTGGAATCATTTAATGGTAAAAATATGTTTGACGCTGTTTGCGCAACAGATGTCGGTACTAATCTCACAAAAGGCGATTTGATTATGCAGGCATGCGAAAAACTCGGAGTGTCTGTTGAAGACAGTATTATTATAGGAGACAGTGAAGTTGACGCGCAGGGTGCTGAAAAAGTCGGAATGGACTTTGCTGCGGCTCTATACGGCTGGGGATTCAGAACAAAAGAGGATGCTGAAAAGTACAATTGCAAAGCGTTTATAAAATCAGCAAATGATATTTATTTGGAATTATCGTTAATTTAAAAAACATAAAAATAAAATTATTAATCTTTAATTGACATTCTTCAATATGTTTGATATACTTAACAAGTAAGTCTCCGTCTAAAAAACTTTGTCTTAAAACTTTATGAATATCAAATATGCAGGTATGGCGGAATTGGCAGACGCGCATGGTTCAGGTCCATGTGAAAGCAATTTCATGCAGGTTCAAGTCCTGTTACCTGCACCAAAACATTAATTAATGTGAAAGCTCAGTAAATCCCGATATTTACTGAGCTTTTGCTATATTAAAGTTACACTGAATTACGCTAAATTATGCTTCGTAGCTAACATATAGCAAACAAGTAGCTAACATTATTTTATGATAAAAACTCCCTCACCTATCTAAAGATTGATGAGGGAATAAGCGCGTTGTATTATTATAAACGGTCATGCGAACTGGCTCACACATAACATTGCGCAAACGGGAATCATAATTAATACAGTGCAAGTCAATCACACCGATTCTGCAATCCACTTTTTTATTGCTTGATGGAGTAGTTTTTACACAAAATATTATGGGAGCCGAAAATTCTTATTTAAACAAATTATAATCTAAACAATCAAAGATGAATGCAACTCAAAATATCTTTCAACAATTCTTTTTGCCTCATTATAATTTATCATTAAAGGATCAAAAAACAATACATTTATCCTTCTCCTAAAATTTCAATTGTCTCGCATAAAACTTCTTAAATGCAATAATCGTCTTCACAATTAACACTATTTATTTCGCCAACACTATGCCCCATTTTCTTTAATAATTTTATAAATCTAATCAAAATAATACTTTATAATATGTTGCGACGCAAATTCATATTGTGTTTCAATTATAATACCAGAGTTATCCCATTGATTAATTATTTTGCTCATTTCGGAAATCATTAAATTATATATCTCCTGCTTATCCATAATAAATCTTAAAACTATTATCTGAATAATGTTCATTTAATATAGCTCAGCTTTCTCATCTTTATATAATGTATTTGCAAGAGATTTATTAGCTCCTGCTTGCGTACTGCACGAGTTAAAAGCATTTACTGCTCGCGATATTGCAAATCTATGTAACATATCGCTTGAAGCGGCAACATAACGAAAAAAACGTATGCGTGAACTTGAAATGCGAAATGCGTGGTATTTACACCCAATGGAAAAACAGGTATATAATCAATTTGAAACATTCATAAAAAACAAAAAAGTGGAATTAAGAGCATATTTTAAACAAATTCTTTTTATAAATTTTGTCGTAATTTCACAAAGTTTGCACGTAAAATTGTGATATAGTTGCACTTTCATCTTAAATAACTTATTATATAATTAGCTGACAAAATATGTAAATTTATGTCGGCAAATTAATTATATTTTGGAGGAATACAAATGAAAAAAGTAATTACAATTCTATTAATGGGAGTTATTGCGACATCGGTAATTTTCGCAGGCTGTTCATCATCGACAAATTCCGAGCAGTTTACGACAGAATCCGATACTACCGTACAAGCAATGCAAGCAACTACGACAGAAGAGTCTACAACTGAGAAACCAACAGAAAAGACGAAGTCTGACGTTTCTATAGGTAAAATAAATGCCTTGAAATCAGCAAAGTCTTATCTTGAATCTAAAGCCTTTTCATATCAGGGACTTATTGAGCAATTGGAATACGAAAAATATTCCAATGAAGAAGCCGTATATGCTGCTGATAATTGCGGTGCCGATTGGAAAGAACAGGCAGTTAAATCAGCCGCTTCCTACTTAGAATATTCAAGTTTCTCAAAGGACTCATTAATTAAACAGCTTGAATACGAAGGATTTACACATGAACAAGCCGTATATGGAGCTGAACAAAACGGCTATTAATATATAGCTTTTTTATAAAATAAAAAACCGCCCGTTACTGCAAATAACGGACGGCAATAAATAAGCGTGAGAAGTTAGCACTCCTCTGATAAAATATTATATTATTTAACATAATTTGTCAAATAATATTTTAAAGGAGAGAAAAAAATGGATTTCATCGATCAAATCAAGCAATTTTCAAAAAAGGCGGCAAATATCAAGGAAACATTACAAACAGAGGAAGCAACAAAAATGTCGTTAATCGTTCCTTTCTTTAAAATGTTAGGTTACGATGTTTTTAATCCTGATGAATTTGTTCCCGAATACACAGCTGATGTAGGTATCAAAAAGGGGGAAAAAGTTGACTATGCTATAATTCAAGATGGACAACCCATTATACTAATTGAAGCAAAATGGTGTGGCGAAAATTTAGATAGACACAGTTCACAATTATTTAGATATTTTGGTACAACAAAAGCAAAATTTGCCGTTTTAACTAACGGGTTAGTTTATAAGTTTTTCACCGATTTAGAAGAACCGAATAAAATGGATGAAAAACCGTTCTTAGAAATTGATATTTTAAATCCTAAAGAAACTAAAATTGCTGAACTAAAAAAATTTCATAAATCCAACTTTAATCTTGAAGAAATTTTTAGTACTGCCTCTGAATTAAAATACTCAAATGAATTTAAAAATATTTTGTCTCAAGAATTACAAAAGCCAACAGATGATTTTCTTAGATTCTTTTTAAACAAAACCTATTCCGGCAGACTGACACAAAATGTTGTTGACAAATTTAAACCAATTTTGAAAAAATCACTTAACAACTACATAAGTGAATTGATGAACGAAAAAATAAAAGCTGCTTTAGGTACAGATGATGAAAAATCGAAGGCTACTGATAATATACCTGATAAAACTGCTGAAGTCGTTCAAGAAGAACATAATAAATCTTCAGAAATCATAACAACTGATGAAGAATTAGAAGCGTATTTTATAATAAAAAACCTTTTAAAAGATATAGTTCCAATGACTGATATTACATATAGAGATACTATATCATACATAAATATTTTATATAAAGACAATGGGCGTAAATGGATCTGTCGGTTGGTTCTTACAGATAATAAAAAAATTCTTTATATTCCTAATGAGGATAAAAGTCAAGAAAAAATTATACTCCCCAATATTTATGACCTTGAACATTATAAAGATAAACTCATTGAAGTTGTAAAGCGTTTTATATAAAATAATTTTCTTAAATGGAGATGTGTACGATGGCAAATAGAGGTGGTTTTAGTTGGAAACGCGCATTAGGTGTTACAAAAGCCAAACGTAAGATTTCAAAAGCAACTGGGATTCCGCTTACCAAATCAGGGCGACAAAGGAAAGTAGGTAAAATGATTACTGGCGGGGGTTGTTTAATGCCTGTATTACTAACTATTCTTATAATAGCTATTGTCATAATTTTAATAGTGATATAAAATAAAAAACCGCCCTACCCTGTTGGCACAGGATAGAGCGGACGGTAACACAGGAGTCACCAAAAAACCATGATAAGTCTTAAAATAATTCTAGGATAATTATGCCTCTGTGTCAAATTTGATATGGAGGCCTTTTATGAAACTACCAAACGGTTATGGCTCGGTTTATAAACTGAGCGGAAAAAGACGTAATCCTTGGGCTGTTTGTGTCACCATTGGATATGATAGAGAAACTCGTAATCAGCAGCGAAAAATTATCGGGTATTATCCAAACAGACTGGATGCCTTAAACGCTCTGTCGGACTACAATAAAAATCCATATGACATAAAATGAGCAAAACTTGCTTTTAATGAAATTTATAAGCGTTGGTATGATGAATTTATTACAGATGATACAAACGCAAATACCAAACGCCAGTATGAAGCTGCTTATAATCAATGTAAATCACTTTATCATAAAAAAATGTCCGACATAAAGATTATTGATATGCAGAGAATATTAGATAATTGTCAAAACGGTTATCAATCTGTCAGACGTATTAAAATTCTATTTAATTAAAATCTCAAATTGTCTTTTCACAATTACATTCTTAAATTTTAAAGCTTTGTCTTTCTAACTATTATCCGACTGTTTTGCCCATTTTTCAAGAATATCGAAATACTCGTGATATTTGTGTGGTCTTATTGGTCGCTCAAATGGCGGTGTGCTGAAATGCAAAAGTAAACACTCCCCTATATCCTTGTAGTTATCCACATAATTAAAACTTATCAGCTCGCCGTTTTTAATTCTTTTTTTAATTGTGTTGTGATACGGATACATAATCATCCCCTCAGTAAATAAATTATCAATTTATCTTCTAATTATTTATCCCATAAATGCGAAAATCCCCGGCAATGCCCAAAATGGACAAATACCGGGGATTCTCTATATTTTTATTTACTCCATGCCCTCTTT
>CANQGM010000010.1 GCA_947623205.1 uncultured Clostridia bacterium | reverse complement strand
ACTTAATAAAAATATGTCTAAATATAAAATATTTTGACAATTAAAAAATAATAAAATTATTTTTTTTATTTCCTTTATTTGTATACTATAAGAAAATATTTGTACTCAAAGGTTCTTTTCTATGGGTTATTTTACAAAATCCTTCGCGGCTTTCATAGCTCTGCTGTAAATCCATATCAATGAGAGGTCTGCGGACATTTTAACTCGCATGAAAGAAGAATGCGAAAATATTAATTACATAAAGAGGTATCAATAAATGAACGATAACAGCAATACAAATAAACACGATAAAATAAGTACGTTATTTGATGTTCAACTTGCTTTTGAAAGAATACGGGCATTATGTGCAGTATTACTCGAATATCAAATTAATTTTTTCTTGTGTTATGATGACAAAAACAAATTGATAAAACAAGATAATATTTATTTTACCCTGATGGCAATACATGAGTGTGCACAAAAGTACGAAAATCAAGTTCGAGATTTGCAATCCGGCAATGAAATATCACCAATTAAAGAAGACACCTAAAAGAAAACACTACATACAAAAATAAATCAAAATTTAACCGCATTGATTTATTTTTATTATTGTGTTATATTTTAAACGTATCAGTTTGTTATGCTTACCCTGTGCGGGTGTATAAACTTAAATTATCAGCTTGTACACCGCAGTGCGGATGAATTTCGGGAGGTAATCTATAATGAAAAATACTTCGGTCACATTTAAAGAGGCAAAGGCAAAAGGCGAAAAATTAACAATGCTTACAGCCTATGATTACTCAACGGCAAAATTGCTTGATGAATCCGGAGTCAATTCTATTTTAGTAGGAGATTCTCTGGGAATGGTTATGCTCGGTTATGAAGATACGCTTTCGGTCACTATGGATGATATGATACACCATACCGCCGCGGTAGCAAGGGGAGCAAAAAATGCATTGGTAATTGCCGATATGCCGTTTATGTCATATCAGACTTCGGTATATGACGCGGTTGTTAACGCGGGCAGACTCGTAAAAGAGGGCAGAGCGCAGGCAGTCAAACTTGAAGGCGGATTAGAGATATGCGACCATATAAAGGCAATTGTAAATGCGTCTATACCCGTATGCGGCCACATCGGTCTGACGCCTCAGTCAATAAATGCGTTCGGCGGTTTTAAAGTACAGGGAAAATGCGAAGCTGCCGCAAAAAGGCTGCTTGACGAGGCAAGGGCAATTGAAGAAGCGGGTGCGTTTTCGGTTGTGCTCGAATGTGTTCCTGCGGCGCTTGCAAAAAAAATATCTGAGCTGATAAGCATTCCTACCATAGGGATAGGTGCCGGAGCAGGTTGCGACGGACAGGTTTTGGTGTATCAGGATATGCTCGCCATGTATTCCGATTTTAAACCCAAGTTTGTTAAGCAGTACGCAAATGTAGGAGATATTATGAAAGACGCTTTTAAATCTTACATTTCTGAGGTTTCATCAGGCGTTTTTCCTGCTGAAGAGCATAGCTTTAAAATTGATGAAGAAATAATTAAAAAATTGTACTGATAAATCGGAATTGCACAGGAGAATAAAATTATGGATATTTGTTATACGGTAAAAGAAGTAAGAACAAAAATTAATGAATGGAAAAAACAAGGACTTACTGTTGGCTTTGTTCCTACTATGGGGTATCTTCACGAGGGTCATAAAAGTCTTATGGAAGCGGCAAGAGCCCATAACGATAAGGTAGCGGTAAGTATATTTGTTAATCCTATGCAGTTTGGACCGTCAGAGGATTTGAAAACTTATCCAAGAGATTTTAACAGGGATATAAAGCTATGTGAAAGCGTGGGAGTAGATTTAATATTCCACCCCGAACCGTCTGAAATGTATGATGATAATTTTTGCTCTTATGTTGATATGAACGGATTGACTGCGGAACTCTGCGGCAAATCAAGACCGGGTCATTTCAGAGGAGTTCAGACCGTTGTACTTAAACTGTTTAATATAGTAAAGCCCGATAGGGCATATTTTGGACAAAAGGACGCCCAGCAGTTAGCCGTTATAAAAAGAATGGTTGCAGATTTAAACGCAGATGTTGAAATTATAGGCTGCCCGATTATTCGTGAAGCTGACGGGCTTGCAAAAAGCTCAAGAAATACTTATTTAAGCAAAGATGAGAGGGCGGCAGCGCTTATTCTCAGCAAGAGTCTTGACCTTGGAAAAAAGTTAATTGAACAGGGAGAAACAGACGCTAAAAAAGTAATTGAAGCTATATCAAATAATATTAAAACAGAACCATTGGCAAGAATAGACTATGTTAGTGCAGTTGATTTTAACACTATTAAACCTGTTGATAAAATAGGAAAGTCAGTATTGATTGCAATAGCAGTATATATAGGCAAAACAAGATTAATTGATAATTTTATTACAGACTGATATTGTAACAGTTAAAATAGGAGAATATATGAATTTAACAATTTTAAAAGGAAAAATTCACCGCGCCGTTGTAAAACAGGCCGATGTTAATTATGTGGGCAGCATAACAATAGATGCCGAGCTTATGAAAGCGGCAAATATACTTGAATATGAAATGGTGCAGGTAGTTGACGTGAATAACGGCAACAGATTTGAAACATACACAATTGCAGGCGAGGCAGGCTCGGGAATGATTTGTCTTAACGGTGCAGCCGCAAGACAGGTTGCCGTGGGAGACCATATAATAATTATGTGTTATGCACAAATGACGCCCGAAGAAGCTAAAACCAACAGACCTTATGTTGTGTTTACGGATGAGGATAATCATATAGTAAATATATCAAGATATGAAAAGCACGGACTTTTGACGGAGGATTTTAAAAAGTAGGGCTGTTTTCAAAAGCAAAGGAGTTATTGTATGTTAAACGGAAAAACAGTTGTATTAGGAGTTACAGGGAGTATAGCGGCATATAAAATTGCAAATCTGGCAAGTATGCTTGTTAAGCTCGGCGCCGATGTACAGGTAATTATGACCGAGAATGCGACCAATTTTATAAATCCTATTACATTTGAAAGCCTGACGGGCAACAAATGCCTTGTAGATACGTTTGACAGGAACTTTCAGTTTAATATTGAACACATAGCCCTCGCCAATAAAGCGGACGTATTTATGGTTGCGCCCGCCTCTGCGAATATAATCGGAAAAATTGCTAACGGCATAGCCGACGATATGCTTACCACTACAATTATGGCTTGCAAAAAGAAGAAGATAATAGCTCCGGCAATGAACACAAATATGTATGAAAACCCGATAGTCCGGGACAATATAAAAAAACTTGCCGCTTACGGCATGGAAATAGTTGCTCCTGCAACGGGGTATTTAGCTTGCGGAACTACGGGTGCGGGAAAACTTGCAGATGAAAATTTGTTGCTCGACTATATTCTGCGTGAAATAGCATACAAAAAAGATTTAACAGGAAAAACTGTTCTTGTCACGGCAGGTCCTACCATAGAAGCAATTGACCCGGTAAGATTTATAAGCAATCATTCAACGGGCAAAATGGGCTATGCCATTGCAAAATGTGCTATGTTAAGGGGCGCGAGGGTTATTCTGATTACCGGCAGGACAGGAATCTCTCCTCCGCCTTTTACAGAGGTTGTTCCCGTATTGAGCGCAGATGATATGTATAAGGCTGTTATTAAGCGTAAGGATGAGGCGGATATAATCATAATGTCAGCGGCGGTAGCAGACTTTACGCCGTTAAATGTCAGCGAAGAAAAAATTAAAAAAGCAAACGGCGGGTTAAGTGTTGAGCTTAAACGCACCAAAGACATTCTTTATGAAGCGGCAAGCGACAAAAAGCCGGGTCAGTTCATATGCGGTTTTGCAATGGAAACGGAAAATTTAATTGAAAATGCAGCTGCAAAGCTTAAAGAAAAAAATGTTGATATGATAGTTGCAAATGATCTCAAAACGGAGGGTGCGGGTTTTGGCACGGACACAAATGTTGTTACACTTATAAAAAAAGACGGTATAACCGAGCTGCCTAAAATGAGCAAAAATGAGGTCGCAAATGCTGTTTTGAATGAGATTATATTTCATAAAAATATTTGATGAACTTATAAAATTTAGCCTCAATTTTTTAAAGTAAAACAATGATTAATCGAACAATAATTATTTAATTCTCTTTAATATAATTGTTTCGTTAATAAAATTTATTAAATTAAAGGTCAAAAATAGTCAAATTGCTCTTGACATTTCTAAAATATGGTATAAAATATAATTAGCACTCAGGGGACGAGAGTGCTAAACTTAAAATTTTTATTTGTACAGGAGGCTATTTTATGAATATCAAACCATTACTTGACAGAGTAGTATTAAAGGTTGAAGAAGCTGAGGAAAAAACAAAGAGCGGAATTATTCTTTCGTCTGCTGCTCAGGAAAAGCCCCAGTTTGCAACAGTAGTCGCAGTAGGCCCAGGAGGGGTTGTTGACGGCAATGAAGTAAAAATGTATGTGAATGTCGGCGACAAAGTAATTGCCGGCAAGTACGCAGGAACTGAGGTTAAAATAGACGGTGAGGAATTTACAATTGTTCGCCAGTCAGACATACTTGCAACCGTTGAATAATTAATATAATTTATATAATCAATTTAATTTATCGGAGGTAATTCTATTATGGCTAAACAAATCGCGTACGGCGAGGACGCAAGAAAAGCTTTAATGAAAGGTATTAATCAGCTTGCTGATACAGTAAAAATTACACTTGGACCAAAGGGCAGAAACGTTGTTCTTGACAAAAAGTTCGGAGCTCCGTTAATTACAAACGACGGTGTTACAATAGCAAAAGAAATTGAGCTTGACGACCCGTTTGAAAATATGGGCGCACAGCTTGTTAAAGAAGTTTCAATTAAAACAAACGATGTAGCAGGAGACGGCACAACAACAGCTACACTTCTTGCTCAGGCTCTTATAAGAGAGGGTATGAAAAACGTAACTGCGGGCGCTAACCCGATGATTCTTAAAAAGGGTATTGCAGATGCTGTTGACGTTGCCGTAGAGGCAGTTAAAAATAACAGCCAGAATGTTTCGGGCACTAAGGATATTGCAAGAGTTGCAACAGTTTCATCACAGGATGAATTTATAGGCAACCTGATTGCAGAGGCTATGGAAAAGGTTACAACAGACGGTGTAATTACGGTTGAAGAGTCAAAGACAGCCGACACTTACAGCGAAGTTGTTGAAGGTATGATGTTCGACAGAGGTTACATTGCTCCTTATATGGTAACCGATACAGATAAAATGATTGCAGAACTTGACAATCCGCTTATTCTTATTACAGATAAGAAAATTTCAACTACGCAGGAAATTCTTCCGCTCCTTGAACAGGTTGTTCAGTCAGGTAAAAAGCTGCTCATAATTGCAGAAGACGTAGAGGGCGAGGCTCTTACAACTCTTGTTCTTAACAAACTTCGCGGCACATTCACTTGCGTTGCAGTAAAGGCGCCGGGATTTGGCGATAGAAGAAAAGAAATGCTTCAGGATATTGCTACGCTTACAGGCGGTACGGTAATTACTTCTGATCTCGGTTTGGAACTTAAAGACACCACTATGGATCAGCTTGGTACTGCGCGTCAGATTAAGGTTGAAAAAGAGAATACAATTATTATAGACGGTGCAGGCGACAAAGACGCAATTAAGGGCAGAGTTTCTCAAATCAGACAGCAGATCGAAGTTACTACATCTGATTTTGACCGTGAAAAGCTTCAGGAACGTCTTGCAAAACTTGCAGGCGGTGTTGCGGTAATTAAGGTTGGCGCAGCTACGGAAATTGAAATGAAAGAGAAAAAGCTCCGCATTGAAGACGCTCTTGCAGCCACAAAGGCAGCCGTTGAAGAGGGTATAGTTGCAGGCGGCGGTATTTCTTGTATGAACGCAATTCCTGCTGTTGAAAAATTTGTAGATACCCTTGAGGGTGACGCTAAGACAGGCGCAAAAATTGTACTTAAAGCGCTTGAAGAGCCTCTTCGCCAGATTGCCGAAAACGCTGGTCTTGAGGGCAGCGTAATTGCCGAAAACATTAAAAAGGCAAACAAGGTTGGCTACGGTTTCAACGCTCTTACAGAAGAATATACGGATATGGTAGCCGCAGGTATTGTTGACCCAACAAAGGTTACACGCTCGGCTTTACAAAACGCTTCTTCAGTTGCCTCAATGGTACTCACTACCGAGTCGCTTGTTGCAGACATTAAAGAGCCTGAGACTCCGGCTGCTCCTGCACCTGATATGGGCGGTATGTATTAATTTAATATTAATTAATAGTAATATAAAAGCCGAGGGCTGTCTCAACATAGTTTTGAGACAGCCCCTTTTTTGTTGATGTCTTTTAAGGCGTGGAAATAACCCATAGGTTTAACTAGGGAAAATAAAAGCTTTGGCAAAAGAAAACCTCCGAGTATTATGGTGAATGTTTGATGACGCATTACCAAAGAATACAAGGAGGATGTAATAATAACAAGATAAAACAACAGCCTACTCAACCTAAAGATGTCAGTATCATATAGTCTTTGTACCAAAATTCAGAATAAAAGAGATATATGGTAAGAAGAAATATGAGAGAAATATTAAGAAAATTGTTAGAACAGAAAAATGTGAAAATAACAGATAACGGGTAGTATTGATTTTATCTTTCTTATTATTTCTTCAGTAAGGTCTTGATTTTTGTGTACTTGCCGTCAAGAATACATCCAATTGCATAAGCCGCAGTTGGAATGAGCAATACAATATAAGTAAGCAGATATTGCGATTTTCCCTCAAACAACAAGTGATAGCCAAAACCGCCTAATAAAACAAGCGGTAAAAGCGCGGTTTCAATATTCGCTTTTTTATTTAATACCAAACAAACAATACCTGTTGTAAATAAAAGATATATTATCTGCATATAAAAGTTAAAATAACTTTCAAAAAACTGCCCGAAAGAGCCGGAATAAACACTTTCCGCAAGCGAATTTATGTTTTTGTAATGTCCCTTTACCTTGCTTACCCAAATGCTTTCAAAAGTAGGCTCGTTCCATTGACTGATAATTTTTTTATTGAAAAACTCAAGTGCATAGCCGGGATCCTTTGACATTATGCCAAGTCTTGATTTAATGTCGCTTAACGCGGCTCTGTTCGCCGCTTCGGAGTTAAGAGCGTTGTTTTTGTATGTTTGAAGCGAAATGCCGTTGTACCAGCCCGGCGCCATATATGACTCGTTTAGTCCCATATCGAGATAAAGCGTTTGAGAAACACCGTCCGAAAGCTTTACTCCCGCTCTGCTTTCATAACTCATTATTACAAGGCTGCTCGCGCCCGCCGCGGCAATGCAAATTGCCAGCGCAAACGCTATGCTCTGCCATTTTTTTTGTTTTACGGTATGAATTATAAGCATAATAACAAAAGCAACAAGATAAATCATATTGTTGTATTTTGCAAGCGTTGCTGTAATGAGTAAAAGTCCGCAGGGTATGAGCAGCGTATATTTGTTTGTTCTGAAATATTTTATCAAAAAGTAACTTGACCAAAGCGCACAGCACATTCCTATTACATTTCCGTAAGCGAACGTGCAGAATAAAATCGGCTGAAAGCACCCCGCAAGCAAAATTATAGACATAAATTCAATTGAACGCTTTTTAAATAACAGCGCGGTAATTTTGGCAATTGCAAGATATGCCGCGGCAGTACATAAAACATTTATAACCTGTAAAGGCATAGAGCTTGCTGTTCCGAACAGTCTGTAAATTATTTCGCAAATAAAAACAAATCCAAGCTGAAACGGATAGTAGTTATAATAGGAATAACCGCCGTAGTAATCGCTGTTGTAAAAATTTTGTCCGTCTATAAGCGAAGAGTATTTTCCGTTTACGGCGTCGGTTGCAGTTTCAAAAATATTTTGACTGTCGGCAGCAGGGACAGACATTACAGATAATATCCATGTAAACCCAAGTATCAAAACATATGCCGCAAGTCCTATTTCCATAAATTTTATATTTATTTTTGCAAAAAAGTTATACCACCTTTTTGTTAAAAACAAAAAGGCAATAAACGCAGCCGTTAACAGCAAATTAATAATGACCGCGTCATTTTGATAGAGTATTACTTCGGAGGCGTATTTGGCGGGGTCAATAACGCTTGTCTGAATAAAACTAATGACTGTTATGTAAGCAAATAAAATAAAAAGTATTACACAAACAGCATTAGTAACGTAATACTCAAATTTTCCCTGTTTTTCCTCGCTTACAACAGTTTTGTTTTTGACTGGTTTCTTTTTAGTTTTACTCATATTTTTACCACCTGTTTAAAATTCCTTTTTTACCGAGCGAATAAATAGTTTTCCCAAAGCTTCTTTTGCGTCAACATTTTTAAACAAAACGCTGTAAACGCTGTTTACTATCGGCATATCTACGCTTTTTTCAATTCCCAGCTTGTACAGCGCCTTTGAGGTCATTACCCCTTCGGCAAGTTTATCGTATTTTATGCCTTTAACAAGGTCCTCGCCGAATTTTCGGTTGTGGCTCCATTTTGAAAACAGCGTTGCTTCATAATCTCCAAGATGACAAAGCCCGTAAGCGCTCATCTCGTTGCCACAAAGGGCTTTTATGAGTCGGGCAATTTCGCGCGTGCCCCTTGCCATAAGCGCGCCTTTAAGCGAGGTGTAGTTGAGCCCGTCCAACATTCCTGCCGCAATTCCTATAACATTTTTTGCCGCCGCGCCTATTTCGCTGCCTATCAGGTCTGTGCCAAGGTAAAACCTGATAAGCTCGCTTGTAAACTCGCTGACCAGTTTTTCTTTTATTTCACGGTTGTTGCTGTCAATTACCATACAATTGGGTATTCCTCTTACATAATCCTGAGGGTGTCCCGGCCCCACCCATACGGCAATTGGGGTTTTGTCCTCGTCTACAAATTCTCCCACGATCTCGCTGAGCCTTTTACCGGTTGCAGCTTCAACGCCCTTCATACATAGAACAATTATTTTGTTGTCAAGATCATACTTTGAAATTTCACTGAAATAAGAGCGAAGATATTGAGAAGAAATTGAAATTACAATAACTTCCGCTCTGTTTACTGCCTTTTCAAGGTCTGAAGAAACTTCAATTGACGGCGGAAAGGCAAGATAGTCGTTTTTGTGGGTATTTTTTAGTTCAATAAACTCAGGAGCATCCGCAAGTCCGCAGGATAAGACATTATGTCCTATTTTGTCAAGATACCATGCAATACAGCTGCCCCAGCGGCCGCATCCTAAAACTGAAATATTCATAAAGTTTGATTACTCCTGTATTTGAAAATAATGGTTAATAAAGCACTATAATAAAAAACCCCACCCGACCGTATGATTTGAATAATAACCTGCCTACGAGTATAGCAGGTGGGTGCTTTCCTTTAAGTTTCAGGCTCCCTTCGTCCGTACACGGGAGGTCTGCACACCGCTTAAAGAGTCAAGCTCCCGAATAAAATGTTGTAGGGTTATTTTAAAATCATTCGCGTATCGGGCAGGAAATGACAGGTAGTTGTCTAACCGTATTTATGTTTAATTTTCTGTTTCTATATTATATGAAACAAAATTAAATTTTAATCGTTTTCGTCGTTTTCATAAAGAATATCATTATAATTTTTTTCAAAAACAGCGGCAATTCTGTCAAGCTTTTCATCGTCTTCAATTTCGGCAAGCTCTTCTTCTCCGTCAATTTCAGTAGCTTCAAAAATGTAATATTCACCGGGGTCATTTACAGAATCGGCAGGGTTTTCATAGTAGGGGAAGAGAACATAAAACTTACCCTCGTCATTTTCAATTATATCAAGAATTTCAAATTCGATTTCTTCACCGTCATCACTGATTAGAGTTACTAAGTCCGGAGTATATTCATTAGACATATTATTGCCTCCTTTAAGTCAATTCAATTTTACAATGTTTTAATCATTTAGTCAAGTAATTTAAAAAATTATAGCACGGTAATTAAATAATATATAAATTTTAAAAAAAATTAAAAAAAAGTATTGACAATACACAGAGTTAATGATATATTATAGATAAATTGAGAATAATTAACTTAATAATTAGCTAGTGACTTCCTTTCTATGTGCTTGATACTCCATAAAATTACCTAAAAACCGGCGGTATGATACCGTCGGTTTTTACGTTATGGCCGTAATTCATTAAGGGCAAAAATAAATCTTGAAAATTAATGCCAAAAGATATATACTTTAAGTATTATTACGCAAAACGAAATATATTGTCATTTTGCAGTTAAGGGAGCGGCGGAATGAAATCTTTAAAAAAGCTTCCGCCGCAGTTTCAGTGCGACGAAGTTAAGATATATTATGATATTCTTTGCAAAAAACGTATGAGTCTTGCGCTCAAACGCATAACCGATGTTATTGTTTCACTTGTGTTGCTTGTGATTTTGATTATTCCCATAATAATAATTGCCGCCGCGGTAAAAGCGACATCCGAGGGTCCTGTTTTTTATAAACAGGTAAGAATTACAAAATACGGCAGGCATTTTAAAATATTAAAGTTTAGAACTATGATTGAAAACGCGGATAAAATAGGCCCGTCGGTCACTACGCAAAGCGATGAGCGCGTTACCGGAATAGGCAGAACACTTCGCAAATACCGCCTTGACGAGCTTCCGCAGCTGTTCAATGTGATTTCGGGTTCAATGTCGATTGTCGGCACTCGTCCCGAGGTTTTGAAGTATGTGGAATTGTATTCCCCTGAATATTATGCCACTCTGCTTATGCCTGCCGGAATTACTTCGCTTGCTTCAATAATGTATAAAGATGAGGAAAAGCTTTTAAAAAATCAAGAGAATATTGATGGAATATATGTAAGCAAAATTTTGCCGGAGAAAATGAAGTATAATCTTGAATATGTCAAAAGCTTTTGTTTTAGTTCGGACATTAAGCTGATGTTTAAAACGGTTAAAGAGGTTTTTGACTGATTTAACTTGTTTACGGTTATGAGGTAATGAAATGGCTTTTTTTAAAGAAAAGTTAAAAGATACTTCTTTATTCAGAAAAATATATATAATAGATTTGTTTTTCTGCAACATAGCCTTTTTGCAAATCCCCGCATATGTAATTTTGTTTTTTCTGTTTTTGTGGGGAGTGTATTTTGTTTGTTATAATCAGCGCAGGAACAACACATTTTTTAAGCTGCGGTTCGGTCTTTGGATAGGAGCTTTTTTAATTTGCACTCTTA
Source organism: uncultured Clostridia bacterium (assembly GCA_947623205.1). Classification (GTDB taxonomy): domain Bacteria; phylum Bacillota; class Clostridia; order Oscillospirales; family Acutalibacteraceae; genus Ruminococcoides. The sequence goes on along the minus strand of CANQGM010000010.1, from coordinate 66,597 downwards.
TTTCCATTATTTTAAATTTTTCTGAGACTATACTTTACAGCTTAGTTATGTTATTGCACATACTTATTTGCTTTTTTGTGTTTTACGGAATGCACACCGAGCCGGAATTTGATTTTAAAAACGAATTGTATTTTATAGCAAGGTTTATTGTATATATAACCACGATAGCAAACATAATAGGAATGATTTGTCTTGCTTTTGGAGTCAGCTTTGAGTGGTATTGGATAAAGTTTACTATTTATGAAAACCGTTTTACCGGGGTGTATGTTAATCCGAACCTGCTTGGATTTATATCTGTTGTGTCCGTTGTATGCTGCCATATGCTTTATAAAGGCAATTTTATGAGCTCCGTTGATCAGCCGGGGGTCAGCAAAATATGGATTGTTTCGTGCATTGCAACTAACCTTTTTTCCCTTATGCTGTGCGATTCAAATGCGTCGATGGTGCTTGCTCTTTCATATTTAATTGCGTATGTTGTTTACATATTTTTTGCGGACAAACAGAATATTTCAAAGTCAAAAATAGCAGTTAAAATCATTTCACTTGTACTTGCAGGCTCATTTTTAATTTGTTCGGCGCTGCTGTTCAGAACCATATGCCAGGAAGGTTTTTCGGTAGTTACGTTAAAAACAAATTCTTTTATAGATATTCTGACAGGGGAGAGAGATAATTTATATAACGGCGATTCATCGGAAATTAGCGGAAGCGAAGACGGTAAAATCACCTTTGGGCATATAAATTCAAACATCGACAGCGGACGGTTCAAGCTTTGGAAAGAATCGTTTGATTTGTTTAAGTTGTCTCCTATAATCGGAATTTCAAACGGAAATATTGTTTTTTACAGTAATAAATATGCAAACGGCGAGCTGAGCTATTCATATCATAAAAGCGACCTGCACAACGGTTATCTTACAATTCTTGTGTCAACGGGTATAATAGGATTTTTGCTGTTTGGAGTTTTCGGCTTTCGCTTTGCAAAACACGCGGCACAGCATTTGTTTTCGCAGAAAAAAACATTTCGCAACGACATATATCCCTGTTTGTTCGCTTTTCTGTTTGCCTATCTTATATATTCTCTTTTTGAAAAGGCGCTGCTTTTTGACATTTCATTTATAGTAATGTGGTTTTGGCTTATTATGGGTTACACAAGCTGTTACGTTGCAAAATATGAATCTATGCTTAATACTCAATATCTTTTTCATAAAAAACGTCTTACCAGAACCATGCTGTAATAAATATTAGTGAGATCAACTGAACTCTTGTATAAAAAATAATATTGAGTTATAATATATCGTAGATTAGTATAAATCTGCGATATATTTTTTGCATTTAAACACCGTTATTTGTAAAATGAGGATTGATAATAATGAATTACGGCTTTATAAAAGCAGCGGCAGCAACTCCGCGAATAAGAGTTGCAGATTGCGACAAAAACGCAAATATGATAATTTCTCAGATAAAAGAGGCACATTCTAACGGCGCCGCGCTTGTTACGTTTCCCGAGCTCTGCGTAACCGGATATACCTGCTCCGATTTGTTTTTACAGCGCGCGCTTTTAAAATCCGCCGAAAAAGCCGTATTAAAAATAATGACAGAAACAAAACTGCTTGATATTGTTTCTGTTATAGGCGTTCCTATCGACTCAAAGCAGTCCCTTTACAATTGTGCCGTAGTAATTTACAGGGGCGACATTCTCGGTATAGTGCCGAAAGTTAATATTCCAAATTACAGCGAATTTTACGAGGCGCGTCATTTTACAAGCGGTGAATATGCTGATGAATATATTAACTATGCGGGAATTAACGACGTTTACCTTTCAAAAAATCAGTTTTTTCAATGCGCTGATATGAGCGAATTTTCATTCGGAGTAGAAATATGCGAGGACCTTTGGGTGGCAAATTCTCCGTCAATTAACCTTACCTCGGCAGGCGCGGCGATTATCTGCAATCCTTCGGCTTCGGATGACGTTATCAGCAAAGAAATGTATAGAAGAGACCTTGTAAAGATTCAAAGCGGTAAGCTGTGCTGTGCATATATTTACAGCGGCTCAGGTTTTGGAGAAAGCACAACGGATATGGTGTTTTCGGGTCAAAACATTATTTCGGAGAATGCGTCAGTTCTTGCGGAGAGCGAGCGCTTTACACAGGGCTTGACATACGCTGATATTGACGTTCAAAAGCTTATGGGAGAACGCCGCAGGATCAACACATATAACGATTATTCAGGAATATTAAATATTAAAAAAGTTTATTTTGATATGCCCGTAAAGCATACAAAATTATGCCGCAAGTTTGAACAAACGCCGTTTGTTCCGTCAAATAAGGATGACCTTTCAAAACGCTGCGGAGAAATTATAAAAATCCAGGCAACGGGGCTTGCTACGCGTCTTGAGCATACGGGTATAAAAAATGCGGTTCTGGGACTTTCGGGAGGACTCGACAGCACGCTTGCGCTTATTGTAAGCGTTCATGCATTTGATATGCTCGGAATAAACCGCAAAAATATTCATACGGTTACAATGCCGTGTTTCGGAACAACAAAGCGTACAAAATCAAATGCTGAAAAGCTTGCCGGCGCATACGGTGTTTCCTTTGAAGAAATTGACATAACCCTTGCCGTACGTCAGCATTTTGCCGACATAAAACACGAAGAGGCCATAACTGACATAATATATGAAAACACGCAGGCGAGAGAGCGCACGCAGGTTTTAATGGATCTGTCCAATAAATACAACGGACTTGTAATAGGAACAGGCGATTTGTCCGAGCTTGCTTTGGGATGGGCGACCTACAACGGCGACCATATGAGTATGTACAGCGTTAATGTTTCTGTCCCCAAAACGCTTGTACGCTATCTCACTGCATATGAAGCACAAAAGTCTGAGGGAATGCTTAAAGAGGTTTTGCTCGACGTTCTTGATACGCCGGTCAGTCCGGAGCTTCTTCCGCCCGACAAAGAAGGCAAAATTGCACAAAAAACAGAGGATGTTGTTGGTCCTTATGAACTGCATGACTTTTTTCTTTATTACTTTGTACGTTTTGGCTTTACACCGAGTAAAATATATTACCTTGCCAAAACCTCATTTAAAGGCAAATACGATAACGCGGTAATTAAAAAGTGGCTTACAGTGTTTATAAAAAGATTTTTTGCACAGCAGTTCAAGCGGTCCTGCCTGCCCGACGGTCCAAAGGTAGGCTCGGTAACATTATCTCCGCGTTCCGACTGGAGAATGCCGAGTGATGCGTCTGTAAAAATGTGGCTTGATGACCTTGAAAAAGTAAATTAACGAATTTAGAAAATACTAAAAATATATTAAAACAAAATTATGTTGTATTTGTTTGATTTTAGATAATATTATCGGTGATATATATGAAGCTGTTTGTTAAACGTGATATTTCAACGCCTGACGCAGGATTTACTGTTTTCAGTGAAAGCGGACAACCGAAATACTATGTTGTTTTTAAAAAAACTTATCCTGTAATTAAACTTGAAGTAAATAATTCCGAAAGCCTAACTGTTGCAAAAATCCGTCAGCTGCCCTTACCGGCAATTTTGGCATATTCAATTGGCGCGGGCAACGGCAAGAATGTAAAACTTATGATAAACAAAAAGGGCGACAAAATAGGGTGTTATTATTACGGTATCAACTGGCATATAAGCGGAGACATCTGCGCAAAAACTTTTAGAATAATTGATGTGGATAATACGGTAATAGCCACGCACCAAAAGAGCTTTTCAAGCATAAGCGACAGTTATGAAATTAATATTTTTGACGATAAAAACGAGTTGCTTTGCGTTACAACTTCGGTATGTATCAACTTATTGAATACCGTTGACAATTTAGCGGTACCGGCAGTATAATATACTAAATTTTTATTGGGAGGAAGAAATATGGATAAATTATTACAGCTTTTAAGTACAAATTCAGGCTTTACAACCGCGGAAATAGCCTCAATGCTCGGCGAACCGGAGGATTATATAAAGGCGCAAATCAAAGAGTACGAAAACAAAGGCATAATAAAGGGTTATCAGGCTGTAGTAAACTGGGAAGAGGTTGAAAACAGCAATGTTGAAGCATTAATTGAACTTAAAGTAACTCCCAAAAAGGAAACGGGTTTTGATGAAATGGCAGAACTGTGTATGGCGTTTGAGGAGGTTGAGTCAGTCTACCTTATGGCAGGGGCATATGATTTTGCTCTTATAGTTCAAGGTCAATCAATGCAGGATATTGCAATGTTCGTTGCCAAAAAGCTGTCTACGATCGACGGCGTCCTTTCAACCGGAACCCATTTTATAATGCGCCGCTACAAGGACAGGGGAATGAACCTTACTGACTTTGATAATCAGGCAGACGGGAGGAGCTTGATCCTGTGATTGATTATCAAAAATATTTTAATGATGAAATAAAAACGGTCAAGCCGTCGGGCATACGCAGGTTTTTTGATATTGCAAATGAAATGGACGATGTAATTTCATTGAGCATAGGCGAACCCGATTTTCAAACGCCGTGGCATATTCGGGACGAAGGTATAAAAAGCCTTGAAAAAGGCAGAACATGGTATTCGCCGAACCGAGGCTTTTCGGAATTACTTTCGGAGATATGTGAATATTACAAAAGAAGATTTAAAGTTTCTTATAATTCAAAAAACCAAGCGCTTGTCACGGTTGGCGGCAGCGAGGCAATTGACCTTGCTTTCAGAACGCTGGTGCAAAAGGGGGACGAAGTAATAATTCCTCAGCCGTCTTTTGTATGTTATGAGCCGCTTACCGTAATGGCAGGCGGTACGCCGGTAATTATAAATACCAAAAATGAAGATAATTTCAGACTTAAAGCCGCCGACCTTGAAGCGGTTGTCACCGATAAAACAAAACTTCTTGTTTTGCCTTTTCCAAACAATCCGACAGGAGCGATAATGGAAAAGCAGGACCTTGAAGAAATTGCAGAAGTAGTAAAAAAATATGATTTGTTTGTTTTATCTGATGAAATCTATTCAGAGCTTACATATGGAGACAGGCGCCACGTTTCAATAGCCTCAATTGATGATATGTACGAGAGAACTGTTGTAATTAACGGCTTTTCAAAGTCATATGCGATGACAGGCTGGAGACTCGGTTATGCGCTCGGTCCTGCTCCTGTTATTTCTATGATGACAAAGCTGCACCAATTCGGAATTATGTCTGCGCCGACAACGGCACAGTATGCCGCGATTGAGGCGCTTAGAAACGGTGACTGCGATGTCAATAAAATGCGCGATGAATACGATATGCGCCGCAGGCTTGTTGTTGACAACTTTAACGCAATGGGACTTAAATGCTTTGAGCCCCTCGGCGCGTTTTATGTTTTTCCCTGCATTAAAAGCACAGGCCTTACATCTGAGGAATTTTGCACCCGTTTAATAATGCAAAAGCACGTTGCAATCGTTCCCGGCACCGCATTCGGCAGCTGCGGAGAGGGATTTGTCAGAGTGTCATATTCATACTCTATAAATCATCTGAAAACAGCCTTTAAACGTATTTGTGAATTTTTAGAGGAGTTAAACAATGGAAGTTAAAGTTCTTGCTCCCGCAAAAATAAATTTGTCGCTTGACGTTATAGGCAGACGTCCCGACGGTTATCACGATATTTCAACCGTAATGCAGGCCGTTGATATTTATGACACTGTTACGCTGTCTGATAATGACAGCGGAAGGGTAACGGTTTCATGCGACTATGACGGAGTTCCGTGCGACGACAGCAACATTTGCGCAAAGGCTGCATACAGCTTTTTCGATTACTGCAAAATGGAAGTAAAGGGCGTACATATTGATATTCACAAGCTTATATCTGCTCAGGCGGGACTTGCCGGAGGCAGCAGCGACGGCGCGGCAGCCATTCTTGGGCTTAACAGCTTGTTTGACAGAATGCTCAAACCCGACGAAATGCATAATATTGCCGAGAAAGTGGGAGCGGATGTTCCTTTTTGTCTTGCCGGCGGAACAAAGCTTGCTGTGGGCATAGGAACTACTTTAAAAAAGATTCCTTCATTTAACTGTGACAATATAGTAATATGCAAACCCGATTCGGTAAGCGTGTCAACTGCCGAGGCATATAAAAAGGTTGACGCGCTAAATCCTCACGCTTCTTATACGAATGAAATGGTAAAAGCGCTTTTCAGCCGCGATATGTTTCAGATTTCAGCCACACTTTTTAATGATTTTGAAATTGCTCTGCAAATACCCGAGGTTAATGAGGTAAAGGGCATTATGCTCAAAAATAAAGCCTGCGGAGCAGGAATGAGCGGTTCGGGTTCAGCGGTATTCGGTATATTTACATCTGAACGCAGGGCAAAAAAATGCTGCGTTGAACTGAAAGAAGCATACAAAGAGGTTTTTTTGTGCAAACCCGTTAAAGACGGATGCAAAATAATTGATTAAAAAAAATTAACCTGTCCATACTTTTTATAAGAAAGGGCAGGTTATTTTTATGAAATTATTTATTAAAGCCGTATGCATTGCTTTTGTACTTACTGTAATTTACTCAGCCATTCCTTTTCAGGCAGAATGTACTGATATTTCAAATGAAGTATTCAGACTTCATATTCTGGCAAATTCAGACAGCGAAGAGGATCAGAGTTTAAAGCTGAAGGTCAGAGATAAAGTCCTGTTATATACTCAGAATTTATTTGAAAGTTCAAAAAGCAAGGAAGAGGCGGAAAGCCTGATTTCGGATAATCTGCAAAATATTTGTAACGTTGCTTACAAAGAGGTGTTGGATAACGGATATGACTACAAGGTAAGCGCAGAAATAACAAATATGTTTTTTACAACACGTTATTATGAAAACTACACAATGCCGCCCGGAATGTATGATGCTTTGAGAATTACGATAGGCAGCGGCAAAGGGCATAACTGGTGGTGCGTTATGTATCCGTCAATTTGTATTTCTTCCGCGGCAGACAAAGACCAAAGGGCAAAGACCGTGTTTGACGATGAGCAATATAATATTGTAAAAAATGAAGATTATCAATATAAGTTTAAAGTGCTTGAAATTTTTGAAAAAATATGCTCTTGCTTCAGGTAGATGGTAAGCGCGGCATTTAAAGATTTTATTTTTTTACCGGGGCTTTTCTAAGCACAAGCCAGAACGCCGTTAAAATTAATATTGCAATCAGCACCAATACACTTAAACTCAGCGCGCAGTTCTGCGGAGATAAACATAAAAAATCTTGTATATGCCAGCGTATCCAGTAAAATGTGTCATCTAAATCGCGGAGGAAGTAGCCTTTATAAACCTTGTTAACAATAAGTAATCCAAAATAAGACAATGCCGGAAATGCAGTAATTATCAAGGTTTTTCCAAGTGTGTTTGCTCTGTAAAGCGCACAGGCTATAAATGAACAAAACAGAAATGCAATTGTTAAAAAAATAAACAGACTTAAATTTGCCCACAGAATATCGAATAAATTATTATACTTCCAAAGGAAATTAACATTACCTTCATAATCGCCGAGATTATTGCTGAAAATTGATCGTACTTCGCACCACATATTCGGCGTATTAATAAATACCTTTGCAATAAAGTTCATAATTAATGTGTATAAAGTGTTGAATACAGCAAAAGCGGCAGACGAAATTACTGTCGAAATGACTTCGGTTGTAAAAAATGTTTTTCTTGAAACTGAATTTTGAAGATGCATTAAAAAATTTTTCTTAAAACCGCTTAATCCAATAATTATCATTGCTATTATTATAAGAGAATCCATACCTTTTAGCACTGGTGTTGATGTTGACATTCCCGTTGGTTTATACATTATAGGGGAGATGACTGAGATGAGAAATATGGCAGATATTGAGTAAAGTACCAAAATAACGATTGACGCTGTTTTAAAATTATTAATCTGAAATTTTAACGACTGTTTTATATGCATGATTATACCTCCATATTGTTAGTCAGCTTGACAAAAAGACTTTGTAAATCAAGCGGCATGACTTCAAGACTGTCGGAAATATCAACGGGCGCCTTACCCATTACATATGTGGTTTTAAGTCCGCTTTGCAAACTTTAATGCACGGTATATGTCAAAATCGGGATAAAAATTCTTACTCCATATAAAAATATCTTTTACTTTCATATCTTTGGGATAAAGAGTTTTTTCACTCATCAAATATATTTTTGAAATAGCGCCGTCGTTTTCTATTGCGTTTTCTCCGTCAATCAAAACTTGACCGGATGCGGCAGGTAATCTGTTTGCTATTATGTTTAAAATTGTAGACTTGCCGGCGCCGTTTCTGCCAAAAAGACCGTATATTTTGTTGCCTTCAAAGCATAGAGAAACATTGTCAAGTACTTTAACATTGTCGAAAGCCTTGGTTATGTGTTTAACTTCAATGCTCATCCTCAAAACCCCTTTCTATCATAATAATAATGTCCTTTGGTGAAATCTTAAGCCGCTTTGCTTCAAGAACAAGCGTTGAAACATATTTGTTAAAAAATTCTGTTCGTCTGTATTCAGTCAGCTTACTTACAGCCCCCTCACACACAAACATACCTACACCCCTCTTTTTGTAAACAATATTATCCTCAACCAAAAGATTAATCCCTTTTAAAGCGGTTGCAGGATTTATTTTGTAATTGACCGATATTTCGGTAATTGACGGTATCTGGCTGCCCTCGGGATATACACCCGAAAGAACAGCGTCCTCAATTCCTTCACGAATTTGTTGGAAAATAGGCTTATCAAGATTTGCATTAATATTCAACATATTACCTCCCTTTTGCTGATATGGTTAGTTAGTTAACTAATTAACTATAATCCCATTATATACTTAAAAAAATAAATGTCAATACTTTTTTAAAAATTTTCAAAATTTTAAAATAAAAGAAATTTAAAGACTTTTTCTTATTTGTTGTAATTCTGTGTTGAATAACTTAAAAAAAAATGATACTATTTAATTATAAATTATAAGTCTTATAAAAACGGACGGTGAATTAATGCTTCAGTTCATTTTCGGAAAAAGCGGAACAGGAAAGACTACCCTGATTAACAATAAAATTCGTGAGCTTGTCAGCAGTAATAACAATAAAATTATTATGCTTGTACCCGACCAAAGCACTTTTGAAACCGAAAAAACTTTTCTTGATCTGCTCGGTGCGCGCAAATCGAAAGACGTTCTTGTTTTGGGATTTTCACGTTTGTGCCAGTTTGTATTTGAAAAAACCGGAAATGTACCGGCTAATGTAATTGATGACGGCACACGTGCGGTAATAATGAGTATAGCGCTTGAACAGCTTACGGAAAAACTGAATCTACTCAAAAATTACAGCGGAAAAAGTGTTGCTGAATTAATGATTCAAACTCTGACCGATTGCAAAAAAAACGGAATAACTACCGATATGCTGCGCAGCGGAGTTGAAAAAATTGAAGATGAAACTCTTAAAGCAAAGCTCAGCGAAACTGCCCTTGTGCTCGATACTTTCGACGCTCTTGTATCGCAGAGTTATATTGACCCGCTTGATGACCTCACCAGACTTGTTAATATTCTTTCAGAGAATAATATTTTTAGCGGATATACAATATTTATTGATTCCTTCAGCGGATTTACAGTTCAGCAGTTAAAAGTGCTCAGAATTTTAATGTCCCAAAGCAAAGAGACTTATATATCACTCACGCTTGACCCCGTTTCAGACGGCAGAGAGGATGTTTTTGCGACCTCACAGCAAACTTATAGGGTACTTAAAAATATTGCAAAGCTTGACTCAATTCAGATAAAACCGCCTGTAAAGCTTTGTGATAACAGACGATTTTTAAATGATGAGCTGACTGCTCTTGAAAGCGGAATTTTCAGAAACGATTATGAAACGCTTGAAAAAAATCCCGACAACATAACAATGTTTGCGGCATCAAATACATACAGCGAATGTGAATTTGCCGCAAGGCAAATTAAAAGGCTTGTTATTGAAAACAATTATATTTATTCCGACATAACCGTGATTTGTCACGATATTGAACCCTACCGGGGAATACTCGACGAAATTTTTGACAAATATGAAATTCCTTATTTTATGGACCGTAATAAAGATGTTGAGGTAAAACCCGTTGTGCGGTTTGTTACATCACTTTTTAAAATGATTTTAAACGATTTTGAACGTGACGACGTGCTTTCGCTGCTAAAAACCGGACTTACAGGCAACAGCCCTGATGATATAAGCGTGTTTGAAAATTATGTTTTTGTATGGAATATAAATAATTCCGCGTTTAAATCTGAATTTTCACAAAATCCAAGCGGTTTTGCCGATAAATTTTCCAATAATGATATTAATTATCTTAAAATTGCCGAAAGCGTGCGCAAGTCGGTAATTGAACCCGCGACAGCTTTTAAAAGTGAAATTAAAGATAAAAACGGACGCGAGATCACAAAGCTTCTTTATGAACTGCTGTGTACCATGGGCGTTCCCGAAGCATTGAAAAAAATGTATGATATTCTTGAAAGCGGCAAAGAAAAGGGACTCGGTGCCGAACAAATCAGAATATGGAACTCATTTATGACCGTGCTTGATAAAATGGCCGCAGCAATTGGAGATACATATCTTTCCGCAAAAAGATATTATGAGCTTTTGACGATTCAGATTTCCGCAATGGAGCTCTCGTACATTCCGCGGACAATTGACAGCGTGACCGTTACCACCGCGCAGAGAGTTCGCCTTTCAAAGCAAAAGGCGTCGTTTTTAATTGGTTGTGTTGACGGTTCTTTCCCTGCGGTTCCGCACTGCTCGGGAATTTTTTCTTCATTCGAGCTTAAAATTCTCAGTCTTAATGAAATTTCATTGAGTGACGATTATAATAAAATTGCAAATCTTGAAACATTTATGGCTTACAGCTGTATGACCTCACCCTCGGATAAATTGTTTTTGTCATATCCAACGGCGGACCTGCTCGGAAACACGTTTTTGCCGTCTGTTATAATGACCGAGACCGCAAAGGTTTTTCCTGATATAATTACGCTTGACAGCGCTGATTTTGATTCGCCGGAAAATTCAATGTGGTCTGCCCGTTCCGCATTTGAAGAATGTGCAAAATCTCTGTCCGAAAACAGACATGAGCTTAAAGATTTATATGATTACTTTGTAAATGATAAAAAATTTTCAAATAAAATAAAAGCGGTAAGGCGCGCCGTTGATTCTGAACCGTTTAAAATTGAAAACACAAAAAACGCAGAGCTGCTTTTTAGCAGCAGCCTGAGAATTTCAGCATCGCAGATTGAAAAATTCAGTCTATGCAGATTTTCATATTTTTGCAATTACGGTCTGAATATTCGTAAACGACGCAGGGCAGAAATCAATTCATTGGAATACGGAACGCTTGTTCACTATATGCTTGAAAAATTTTTTACTCAATATAACAAAGAGCAGTATTCTTTAATGAGTGATGAAGAAATTGAAAATTTTGCAGACTGTACTTTAAATAAATATACGGAACATTATTTGGGAGGCAAAGAGAACAAAAGCAGTTCTTTTATGTATAGGCTTTCAGCTTTAAGGCAAAATGTCGTTTTGCTTTTAAAGCACATAGTAAAAGAACTTGTGCAGAGTGAGTTTTACGCGGCAGACTGCGAACTTAAAATAGGCAGCGACATTCCTGCCTATACTTTAAAGCTGCCCACAGGTCAGAATATTGCCGTATGCGGAAGCATTGACAGAGTTGATTTAATGGAAAGTAACGGCATAAAATATCTGCGTGTTGTAGATTACAAAACAAATTCAAAGAAATTTAAGCTTTCTGATATTCTCTACGGACTAAATCTTCAAATGCTTTTGTATCTTCATTCTGTTGAACAGAACGGCAAAAGCAGGTACGGCGACATAATTCCTGCGGGTGTTCTTTATATGCCGGCAACAGTACCGTCAATTTCGGCAGATAAAACCACAACCGGCAAACAAATTGAAAACAAGCTTGACAGCGGTCTTAAAATGAACGGACTTTTGCTTGATGATATTACTGTAATCAAAGGAATGGATAAAAGCGGAAAGGGTACATATATTCCCGTAAAAATTGATTTTGATACGCCTGTTTCAGACCGCAGTATTGCCACGCTTGAGCAGTTTGGCAAAATATTTAAAAAGCTTGATATTACAGCGGCTCAAATGGGAGAAGCATTATACGGCGGGCAAATTCAGGCGTCGCCTGTCAAGGGAGCGCACGACGCCTGCGAGTATTGTCCGTATGACAGTGTTTGCTCATACAGACAAAGCAAACCGAGAAATACATTTGATGTAAAAAATGATGTTGTCTTTGAAAAAATAGAAAAAGAGCTTGCAGAAAGGGGAGAATAATAATGGGCAGACAGTGGACGCCGCAGCAGAAAAACGCAATATATGCAACGGAAGGTTCAGTGCTTGTTTCAGCCGCTGCCGGCTCTGGCAAAACGGCGGTGCTTGTTGAGCGGGTCATACAGCTTATTACTCGGGAAAATAATCCAATTGACGTAGACAGACTGCTCATTGTTACTTTCACCAGGGCGGCGGCGGCAGAAATGCGCCAAAGAATATCCGCCGCATTGACATTATTGTTGGAAAAAGACCCTTACGACCCTCAGCTTTTAAAGCAAAAACAGCTTTTATACAATGCAAGTATTTCAACAATTGACAGCTTTTGCAGCGACATAGTGCGAGAGTATTTTCACTCGCTCAATATTTCACGGGATTTTCGTGTGGCAGATAAGGGAGAACTTGACATTCTCAGCAAGGAGGCTCTTGACAGAGCCTTTGAAAAATTTTATTCAAAGAACGATTCAGATTTTATTGACCTTGTTAATGCGTTTTCAAGTAAAAACGGAGATGCAAAGCTGCGTGAAACCGTTTTGACCGTATGTAAGTTTTTGTCAACCCAGCCGTTCCCGGAAAAATGGCTGGAAGATATGCTTGAAAACTATGAAGACAAACCGATTACGGAAACAATATGGGGTAAAATTATTATAGATTATTCAAGCTCCGCAGTGTTACACGCAATTAATCTTACCGAAAATTCACTTAAAATGCTTATGGAGGATGCCGCGCTGAAAGAGGCAGCCGAACCTTTGCTTATGGGCGACAATGCTTTTCTTGCTTCGCTCCAAAAACAGCTGATGGACGGAAAATGGGATGATATTGCCGCCTGCCTTGACAGTTTTGTTTCCGGCAAATTGTCTGCACCAAAAGGGTATAAAGATAATCCAATTAAAATGGCAATAGCTTCAAACAGAGACGAGCTGAAGGCAACGGTAAAAACTCTTAAATCATATTTTATGTGGAGCGAGAGCGAGGTAAAGAATGAAATTTCTGACCTGCACAATTTGGTTTCCGTTTTGTTCGACCTTGTAAGAGAATATACAGATGTTTTTTCTAAACTGAAAAGCCAAAAGAATATTCTCTCTTTTGCAGATATTGAACTGCTGACCGTTAAACTGCTTGCAAGACCCGACGGGGAAAACTATTGTAAAACGCCGCAGGCATTTGAAATTTCACACCGTTATGACGCCGTTATGGTCGACGAGTTTCAGGATGTAAATGATGTTCAGGATATTATTTTTAAGTGCGTCAGCAATGACGAAAACAATCTTTTTGTTGTAGGCGACGTTAAGCAGAGCATTTACGGTTTCAGACAGGCAAAGCCGGAAATTTTTATAAACCGCAAAAACTCCTATAACAGATATGATGAGAATGATCCTAAGTATCCGGCTGCCATATTTCTTGACAGGAATTTCAGAAGCCGAAAAGAAGTTTGTGAAACAGTAAACTTTATTTTTAAAAAGCTTATGACAAAAGACTCTGCACAAATGGATTACTCAAAAGATGAAGAACTTAATGTCGGAGCGTCATATGCCGAAAGCTCTGACTGTGATTTTGAACTTACGCTTATTGAAAATAACGCGTTTGAGGACTGCGACCCTTCAGAAATTGAGGCGCGTTACATAGCAAATAAAATTTTATCAATGATAAGCTCCGGGTTTGCCGTTAAAGACGGAGATTTAACGCGCAGGGCGACCTACGGTGACTTTGCAGTAATTCTTCGCAGTACAAAAAACGAGGCAATTACTTATGTAAATGTTTTAAATTCCTGCGGAGTTCCCGCATACAGCGAAAAAAAGGAAAACTCATTTGAAACTCAGGAAATAAAAATTGTTCTTAATTTACTCCGTGTAATAGACAATCCCACTCTTGAAATTCCGCTTTTGTCTGTTATGTGCAGCCCGATTTACGGATTTTCTCCCGATGAGCTTGCGCAGATAAAGGCAAACGACAGATATTCAAATCTTTATTCTTCGTTAATAGAATATTCCAAAACAAGCGAAAAGGCCGCCGGCTTTATTTCGGAACTCAGCGAATTGAGGGCGTTTGCTTATACTTCAGGCGTTGATGATTTAATAGGAAAAATATATGAAACCACGGCGTTCGGCGCTGTCACCTGTGCCGTTAAAGGCGGAGCAAATCCGGAAAAAAATCTGAATCTTCTCAGGGAATATGCGCGTTATTTTGAGTCAAACGGATATAAAAGTCTTTCTGAATTTATTTCGTATATTGACAGACTCGTTGAAAACGGAACAGAGCTCCCTGCGTCATCCGGTACGGACGGGGAGAACCTTAACAGAGTTAGAGTGCTTAATATCCATAAATCAAAGGGACTTGAATTTCCCGTGTGTTTTCTTGCAGACACGGCCCATAAATTTAATAAAGAAGATTTAAAGTCCGATATTTTAATTGACAGTCACGCGGGTATTGGTATAAGAAAAAAAGTTGATTTCTGCCGGTTTAATACTTTGCCGCACCTCGCAGTAGGCATTGAAATTGAAAGAAATAAAATTGCGGAGGAACTCCGTGTGCTCTATGTTGCGCTTACCAGAGCAAAAGAAAAACTTATTGCGGTATCATCAAAAAAGAATGTTAAAAAATATCTGGAAAATCTAAATTCAAAAATCATTTTTAACAAAATTATTGAACCTTACACTGTTATCAGGTGCGGTAGCATTTCTGACTGGCTGTGTCTTTGCGCGCTTGTTCATCCGTCAATGAATAAAATCAGAATGTCGCTTGATCCGTCTGCGGCCGCAATTGTGTATGATGAAGACACAGTAAATTGGAATGTTCAAATTGTTGACGATCCCAAAACTGTTTTAGGTGCCGACAATTACGCTGAAAATGATATTTCAAAAAAGGCAATTGAAAATGCCGCCTGCTATACAAAAGACTGCGTTAGCCTGCTCAAAAGGAATATAGAGTTTAAATACAGAAATTCAGATATATTGAATTTGCCGCAAAAGGTAAGCGCTTCTCAGATTGCCCACGAGCAAAACAGCGATTATTTTGAGAAAGTGCTGTCTAAACCTGCTTTTTTAAACAAAGAAATTTCTTCTTCAGTTGAACGCGGTACGGCACACCACAAGTTTTTACAGCATTGCAGTTTTGCGGCCGCACGCATCAGCTTAAACGATGAGATCGAAAGACTTGTCAGTACGGGATTACTGACTAAGGAGCAGGCAGAATGTATTGATATGCTAAAAATTTCTGAACTTTTGTCATCAGAGCTTATAACAAGAATAATCAATTCTTCCGCGGTATTCAGAGAGGAACGCTTTACCGCAAAAATTAATCCGTCGTTGATTTATGATGAATATAAAAATACAGACGTAAAAGAGAGTATTATTATGCAGGGCGCGGTCGACCTTGCTTTTGAAGAGGGCGGAGAGCTTGTTATTGTAGATTACAAAACAGACAGAGTTAGGAATATTGAAAAGCTGAAAAATTTATATTCTAAACAGCTTGAGCTTTATAAGGAAGCAATGCAGCAGTGTAAGGAGATGAAAGTTAAAGAGTGTATAATCTGCTCGGTTCATCTTAACAGATACATATCCGTTTAATAAAAAGCCTGCATGGTATTATAGTATAAATACCGTGCAGGCTAAAATTATATTTTAATATGCGTTAATCAACATCAGTGAACTTTGCGTCAATTATTCTTTTATTATTTTCTTTTGTATATCGGCTGATAAGCAGCGCTATTGTCAGCCCCGATATTCCCTCATAAATCAATACGGTTCCAAGTAAAATTAAAATAAAATCACCGAAAAATTCCGGGAATAAAATAGTAAATCCGCCCAGAATAATAACTGCGGCAGATACCGCAAAGCATATCCACCAGTTTTTCATTCCCAACGATTTAAGTAAAAAAGAATGTTTTATATCAATAATACTGTCAATTATAATTACGATTCCTATAATTGAAAATATCATTTTAACAATCAGCTGCGGAGAAATTAAACTGAAAATACCAAATGCGGTTGCAATAACTCCTACAACCATTTCAAAATACATATTGTATTCTTTGCTTCTGAAAAAACTAATTATGTTAAATAATCCATACACAGTAAGCGCAGAGCCCAAAATATAGCAAAGTGCGTTGCCCACAGCCTGCGGATAAATAACCATTATAAACCCAAGCACTAAATAGGCAAGAGAAGAAATAATAACGGTTGTTGAAGCTCTTTGTTCTTTTTGTTTTATGTTTTTATTAGTATAATTGTCCATATTTTACCTCAATATCTCAATAAATTCGTTTGTCGCAGAAATCGCACATTGTCATACCTTTTTTTTCATAGCATAAATGAGGCAGATAAGGCTCATTTGCGGTAATACAGTTTGGATTTTTGCATTTATGTTCACAAACTTCTGTTTTTTTGCTTTTTATAAAAAATTCTTCATCCTGAAGTAAAAGCAAAATAAGCGCCATTCTGCCGTACATTCCGTATTGAGCCTGCTTAAAGTAAAGAGCTCTCGGGTCGTCGTCTATGTCTACGGTTATTTCATTCACGCGTGGAAGCGGATGAAGAATTATCATATCGTCCTTTGCTTTTGAAAGCTTTTCTTTGTCAAGAACAAAAACATTTTTTTGCGTTTCATATTCTTCTTCGCTTGCAAAACGCTCGCGCTGGATCCTCGTCATATAAAGTACGTCAAGGTCCTTTACGGATTCGGCAAGACTGTTTGAAAGCTCGTATTTGCATCCGTTTTTTTCAAGAATATCAATTATATAGAGCGGCACACTTAATTCTTTTGTAGAAATAAGAACAAAACTGTTGTTGTCGTATTTAGCAAGTGTCTTTATAAGTGAATGTACCGTTCTGCCGTTTAGAAGGTCACCGCATATGCCGATTTTAAGGTTGTCAAGCCTGCCCTTTTCACAGCTTAGCGTAACAATGTCAGTCAGGGTTTGTGTTGGGTGCAGATGACCGCCGTCTCCGCAGTTGATTACGGGAACACCGGCATAGAGGGACGAAGCCATTGCCGTGCCTTCGGCAGGGTGCCTTATTGCAATAATGTCCGCATATCCGCCTATTATTGTTATTGTGTCTTTAAGGTTTTCACCTTTTGAAACAGAAGAATTCATAGGATTGTCAAAACCTATTGTGCGACCGCCAAGTTTAAGCATTGCAGTTTGGAATGACATTTGTGTTCTTGTGCTCGGCTCATAAAATAATGTCGCAAGTATTTTACCGTCACAGGAATGTCTGTATTCTGAGGGCTTTTGCATTATTTTTTTTGCTTTCCTTATAATTTTGTCGATCTGTTCGGTTGACAATACTTCAAGGTCTATCAAATTCTTGTTTTCCATAAAAACACTGCTTTCTTGTATTTTTTCCATTTTATCAAAATTCTTGCAGTTTTTAGTATATGTAAAAGAAAAAAGATTTTAAATTACAAATATTATTATACTTACTATACTTAAAATTAATCTAAAATATCAAATATGCAGAATTTAAAAAATTTAAAACATAAATGTTTTTAAAATTTTTAAGTGTCGCGCTGCTATTAGCAATATATACAGTTTGTTAGTTAGATATAACTAACTTATTTTATAAAATGCTGAAATTTTCTTTAATGTTAGATTTTTTCGGAAAAGACGTTGACAAAATTTATAAAAGAAGTTAATATATAAAAGGTTAGATTAGACTAACCAATATTTTTATGAGACAGTTAGTTACAGCTAATTATTGTGACGGTTAGGAAAGGAAGAATTATGATGCCATTAACGCTTGCCAATGTAGGCGAGGAAAACATAATTAAAAAAGTCGGCGGTAAACCGGAAATAAAAAAGCACCTTGAAAATCTCGGCTTTGTTGCTGGAGGAAACGTAACCGTTATTACTGTTATGGGCGGAAATGTAATAGTAAATGTAAAAGAGGCTCGCGTGGCCATCAGCAAAGAAATGGCTCAAAAAATTATGATATGATTTATGGGCAAAGCCGCGTAATGAAATTTTGCGGTGCTGTCTTAAAAAATATTCAGGAGGACAATAGAATGAATACACTCAGGCAGGCAAAAGTAGGCGATACCGTAAGGGTTGTCAAACTTCACGGAGAGGGCGCCGTTAAGCGCAGGATAATGGATATGGGAATAACAAAAGGCGTTGAGGTCAACATCCGTAAGGTTGCACCTCTCGGCGACCCGATAGAGGTAACCGTTCGGGGTTATGAGCTTTCCATTCGTAAAGCGGACGCGGAAATGATTGAAGTTGAATAAATTGTTCAGCGGGGATTATTCCCGTATTTTTTTGGGAATTTGGTTAGTTCAGACTTACCAAATGTATCGATATTTATAGAGAGGAAGATGATCAATGGGCATAAAAATTGCTTTGGCAGGCAACCCGAACAGCGGTAAAACGACCCTGTTTAATTCGCTTACCGGTTCGAATCAGTTTGTAGGCAACTGGCCGGGCGTTACAGTAGAAAAAAAGGAGGGCAAGCTAAAAAAGCACAATGATGTAACAATTACCGACCTTCCCGGTATTTATTCGCTTTCTCCGTACACGCTTGAGGAAGTCGTTGCAAGAAATTATCTTATTGTGGAACGGCCCGACGCAATACTGAACATAGTTGACGGTACAAATCTTGAAAGAAATCTATATTTGACAACACAGCTTACAGAGCTCGGTATTCCCGTTGTTATAGCCATAAATATGATGGATGTTGTTAAGAAAAACGGCGACAAAATTAATGTAGATGAGCTTTCACGGGAACTTGGCTGTAAAATCGTTGAAATTTCAGCTCTAAAAGGAACAGGAATTATGGAAGCGGCAGAGGCCGCAATTGAAGAAGCAAATAATGCAAAGCCCGTGCCTATGCATACCTTTTCGGGCGCAGTTGAACATGCGATAGCTCACATTGAAGAGGCTGCATTACATAATATGCCCCAGGAGCGTCAGCGCTGGTTTGCGGTCAAAATTTTTGAACGCGATGAAAAAGTGCTTGAACAGCTTAATTTGGATAAGGATATTCTTGCACATATTGAAGAGGACATTAAATCGGCTGAAGAAGAATGCGACGATGATGCCGAAAGCATAATAACAAACGAGAGATATGTATATATTGCCACGTTAATGAAAGGCTGCTATAAGAAAAAAAGCGCAGGCAAACTTTCGACCTCTGATAAAATAGATAAGATTGTAACAAACCGTTGGGCGGCGCTTCCGATTTTTGCAATTATTATGTGTATTGTTTATTACATTTCGGTTTCAACGGTAGGTACGGTATTTACCGACTGGGCTAACGACGGATTGTTTGGTGACGGCTGGCATTTGTTCGGTATAGGTGCTTCGGAATATGAAGACGCCACAAATGAGTATGCCGCTGAAAATCTTTTTACAGATGAACTCAAAAATGAAATTCAAAAAGCAGCAGACGCAGGCGTTATCGGCGCAGATGATATTCTGGCAGCTTTTGAAGACGGCGACTTTGCAGGATTTGACGAGGCTTACGGTTCATATGCGGATTCACTTGCAGAAGAAAACTATGATATTTCATCCTTAGTTGAAGGAAAAATGGACGGCGCTCCCGGACCGGAGGAATACGGCATTTGGATACCCGGTATTCCTGTTCTTATCGGAAACGGTCTTGAAGCAATAAACTGTGCCGACTGGCTGCAGGGATTGATTCTTGACGGTATTGTTGCCGGCGTAGGCGCGGTACTCGGTTTTGTTCCGCAAATGCTTATACTCTTTATTTTTCTTGCATTTCTTGAAAGCTGCGGCTATATGGCTCGAATTGCGTTTGTTATGGACAGAATTTTCCGCAAGTTCGGTCTTTCGGGTAAATCGTTTATACCCATGCTTATAGGCTCCGGCTGCGGTGTTCCCGGTGTTATGGCGTCAAGGACAATTGAGAATGAACGCGACCGCCGTATGACAATAATGACGACTACGTTCATTCCCTGCGGCGCCAAACTTCCGATAATTGCATTAATTGCAACGGCGCTTTTTGACGCTGCATGGTGGGTTGCGCCAAGCGCTTATTTTCTTGGTATTGCTGCCATTGTAGTTTCGGGCATTATGCTTAAAAAAACTAAAATGTTTGCAGGCGATCCGGCGCCGTTCGTAATGGAACTTCCCGCCTACCATCTTCCTACGGTCGGTAATATTCTTCGCTCAATGTGGGAACGCTCATGGTCGTTTATTAAGAAAGCAGGCACTATAATACTTCTTTCTTCAATTATAATTTGGGCAGGAAAATCATTCGGATTTGTTGAAGGAGTATTTTGCTTTAACCCTGATATGGAACTCGAAAACAGTATTCTCGGATTTATCGGCAGCGCGATAAGATGGATTTTCTCGCCTCTCGGTTTTGGCGAAACAAAAGCTGCAATTGCAACAATTATGGGACTTGTCGCTAAAGAAGAGGTTGTAGGTGTATTCGGCGTACTTGATTTTGAAGGCTTAACACAGCTTACCGCTTATTCGTTTCTCGCATTCAATCTTCTCTGCGCTCCCTGTTTTGCGGCGATCGGTGCTATTAAAAGAGAGATGAACTCGGCAAAATGGACCTGCTTTGCAATAGGTTATCAGTGTGTATTTGCCTATGCCGTTTCACTTGTGATATACCAGTTTGGTATGCTGTTTACGGGTCAGGGCAATATAATAGGTTCAATATTTGCATTTGCAATAGTTGCATTCATTATATTTATGCTGTTTAAGCCGTATAAAGAGGCAAACAGACTCACACAAAAAATTAAAGTAAAATAATGCCGCGCATTAAAACCAAAGGAGAATTTGCAGTGATTTCATGGTTGATTCAAAACGGTGCTACAATTGTTATATCTGTAATATTAATTGCCGTTGTTGCTGCAGTTGTAACACATATGATAAAAAATAAGAAAAAGGGCAGAACCTCTTGCGGATGCGGATGTTCAAATTGCCCTATGAGCGAAAAGTGTGACCGGAGTAAATAGTTTATATGGGTCAGAATAACGCACAAATAAAAAGGTATATAGTTTTGCGGGAGAGTTTTCCGCAATGAGGCTCGGACAAACGCGCGTTGAACAGCCACAAGACCCTCGTCTTCTTGTCGGCTGAATAAATAATAATTATTAAAAGAACAGAGGCAGTCACTTATAAACTGCCTCTGTTTGTACTGTATTTCTGATATTTTTGCTTTAAAATTAATGAACACTTGCAAGAAAATAAGAATTTAAAATAATTAATATACAAACTTAAATTTTAACTTGATTTTTGTTAGATGATATTGTATAATAAAAACCTAATTTGCCGGTGTGTCGGAATTGGCAGACGAGACAGACTCAAAATCTGTTATCCGCAAGGGTGTGTGGGTTCGAGTCCCACCACCGGCACCAATGGACGCTGAATCTATTTACATGGATTCAGCGTCTTCTTTCTTGTTTTATAATTTAGCTTAAATTAGTAATTTTAATTAGCAAGCAGGGAGCAGTTCCAATGTGAACTGCTCCCTGCTTTTGTGGCGTTCCCGAGCGGATTCGAACCGCTGGCCTTCCGCTTAGGAGGCGGACGCTCTATCCTGCTGAGCTACGGAAACAATTTTGCAACGCTACTATTTTATATTAAATAATATGCTTTGTCAAGAATTGCACAATAGTTAAAATGAATAGCATTAAAGCAAAAACAAAATTTTTATCCTGTTATTTTTAAATTATTATTGCTTCCTTAAATAATAAAATTCCCAAATTCGGTCATACTTTTAACGAGGTGATAATTTTGGAAACCAATAATGAGCAAATTTTTAAAGACAGATTTTCTCCTGAAAAAATAAAAGAAAAAACAGTTGTAAACGTAATACACGATGAAAAAACCGCAACAAATAACCAGTGGGTAAGCACAGGATTAAACCCCAATGAGGATAAGAGAGATCGCCGTGACGGACCCGGTGGAGAGGGCATAGACGAATAATTATACGTATTAATAATTTTTATATGTAAATTGTTGACTTCCGATTGTTTTAATTCTTTATAAGATTAAAACAATCGGTTTTCGTTGAATAAAAAAAGCTTCACACCTGCTAAAGCGGTATGAAGCATATATTTGTTTAATTTACAAATGCCGAATGATACACAAAATCAATCAAAGAATTTTGAATGAATTGCCTTTACAGCCTTATCCGCATCAACAGTGTCAATAAGAACAGAAACCTTAATTTCGCTTGTGCTAATCATCTGAATATTTACCTGAGCATCGTATAGGGCCTCAAACATTTTGGTTGCAACGCCTGCGTGACTTTCCATACCTGCGCCGACAATAGAAATTTTTGCCACCTTGTCATCATAGAGCACTTCCTTTGCTCCAAGGTTTGTCATATAATCCGTCAGGCACTCAACAGCCTCGTTTCCTCTGCTTTTAGGCACAGTAAAGCTAATGTCTTTTTTGCCGTCATGACCGATAGACTGAAGTATTATGTCAATATTAATGTCCTTTGCTGAGAGTTTTGAAAACATTTTAAATGCAAGACCCGGCAAATCCGGAATACCAGTAACAGAAATTCTCGCAACATCCGTATCCTTTGCAACACCGCTGATTAACATTTTTTCCATCTTAGTTTTCTCCTTTACTATTGTACCGGGAGCTTTTGTCATGCTTGACAGCACTTCGAGCTCGATGTTGTATTTTTTAGCCATTTCAACTGAACGGTTATTAAGTACCTGAGCGCCGAGTGTGGCAAGCTCAAGCATTTCGTCATAAGAAATTTCAGGGAGCTTTGTTGCGTTTTCAACCTTTCTCGGGTCAGCCGTGTAAACTCCCTCAACATCAGTGTATATCTGACACAAATCAGCGTGCATTGCAGCGGCAATAGCTACGGCACTTGTGTCGGAACCGCCTCTGCCAAGTGTTGTTATATCGCCAAACTTTGTAATACCCTGAAAACCGGCAACAACAACAATATTTTTTTTGTCGATTTCACGGCTTATTCTTAGTGTGTCAATGTTTTTTATCCTTGCGCTTGTATGTGCAGCGGTCGTCTGAAATCCTGCCTGCCATCCGAGCAGTGAAACAACTGGAAACCCCATTTTTTCAATTGCCATTGCAAGAAGTGAAATTGAAATTTGCTCGCCTGCGGCAAGCAGCATATCCTTTTCACGTTTAGAAGCCCTTGGGTTGATTTCGTTTGCCTTTTCAATAAGGTCGTCTGTTGTGTCGCCCTGCGCAGATACTACAACTACAACATCATTGCCCTTTGCATATGTATCTGTTACGATCGACGCCACATTCATTACGCGTTCGGCGTTCGCAACCGAGCTGCCGCCGAATTTCTGAACAATTAAACTCATGTACTCATACTCCTCTTATATTATAAATTACCTAAACGTATTTTTGAGAGAACCTTAACATTGTCTTTTTCAAGTTTTGATACTTTTTCAAGAAATTCTCCGTAAGGCATTTCTTCTGTGACAAAAGCAGTTTCATCTGAAGATGAGTCGGCTCTGCATATTTTTGTTATCTGACCAAATACATTTTCAGCCTTAACAATTATATTGTCGCCCTTGACACGAACATACATTGCGGAAACAGATTTTTCCGCAGGAAGAATATTTTCTCCATCTCCGTCTGCCCAGAACAGGAATTTTCTGGTTTTAAGATGTTTACAGCAGTCAACAACATCTGCAACGACCGCGCTTGCCGTTGGCAGTTTTCCCGCGCCTTTGCCGTAGAACACAACGTCGCCCGTGCAGTCGCCGCGAACCATAATACCGTTAAATTCATAGTCTATATTGGCAAGCTGGCTTTTTTCGGGTACAAGCATCGGTGCAACAATAATGTCTATCATACCGTTTTCAAGACGTTTTACTTTGCCTATAAGTTTAATTACGCAGCCGTAAGACTCGGCATATTTGACATCATCTAAAGTTATGTCTGTAATGCCTTCGGTATGTACGGCGTCCGGATAAACATGCTTTCCGAATGCAAGTGACGCAAGAATACATATTTTGCGGCAGGCATCGTGACCCTGAATATCGGCTGAGGGGTCTCTTTCGGCAAAGCCGAGTTTTTGAGCAAGTTTGAGTGCATCTTCAAACTGCATACCCTCTTCAATCATTTTAGTGAGAATAAAGTTTGTTGTGCCGTTTAAAATACCTGCAATTTCATCAACAATGTTTGCAACAAGGCATTGATTCATCGGACGAATAATGGGAATACCGCCTCCGACAGACGCCTCAAACAAAAAGTTGACATTTTCTTCTTTTGCAATTGCAAGAAGTTCCGCACCGTGAGCCGCAACAAGCTCTTTGTTTGAAGTAACAACGCTTTTTCCGGCTTTAAGACACTTTTTAACATAATCGTATGCAGGATTAAGTCCTCCCATAACTTCAACAACAACTCTGACTTCTATGTCATTTAATATGTCGTTAAAATCCTTTGTAAATCTGTCTGCAAGCGGACTTTCGGGGAAGTCCCGTAAATCAAGGATATGCTTTACATAAATTTCTTCACCTATGCTTAAAAACAGATTTTGTTTGTGTGTTGTAAGAATCTCCGCTACGCCCGAGCCTACAACACCGTGCCCCATTATAGCAACTGATACCATCTCTTTATACCGTTCCTTTCAGATTTTTATTAACTCTCATAAATACATTTTGCATCATTTTACTGGGCAGAGGGATCCCCTGCATTATTGTCATTTTCATTATTATTTTCGCCGTCGTTAGCCTGTGCTTGGTTGTTATCCCCGGCGTTTTGGTCGCCGTTGTCTCCTCCACCCGTAGGTGTCTCGGCAGCAGGAGCAGTAACCGCATTGTTCTTTTCGCCGCCGTCACCGTCATTGCCGTCGTCAGCAGCGTCTGCCCAGTCATTTTCTCCGCCTTCATAATAATACTGCGAATCATCATTATAATCGTCATAATTATAATTTCCGCCGAAAGAAGGCATATTGTCTTCTGTGTAATAACCTACATATTTTCCGGAAACATTTTCAGTTGAAACAATAAGACCGGAATACGGATTGTACTGGGCCTCAATCAAGTTTGCGGGGAAAGAGTACTGCTTTTGCTCTTTATCTTTAAGGTATTCTGCCATTACATTTGCAAATAATCTGGCAGGATTTTCTCTGCCTCCATAGGTGATTGTTGCAGGTGAATCAAAGCCGCACCACGTTGCCATTACGGCATACGGCGACATGCCGCAGAACCACGCGTCCTTATCATAATCTGTCGTACCTGTTTTGCCTACAATATCCCATCCGCTTACTCTTGCAAATTGAGCGTTTGTATTTACACTGTTTGTAACATTGTAGTGAAGAAGTCTGTTCATAATTGCGGCGGTTTCTGCCGAATAAGCCTGTTTTGGAATTGCGTCCCGGTTATCTATAATTATGTTGTCTTCGGAATCGGTCACGTAATAATAGGTATAAGGCTCATAGTAAAGACCACCGTTGCCCATAAATGTATATGCCGCTGCCATTTCGCGAACCGAAACGCCGCCGTTCATACCGCCGATGGAAAGAGCACCTGTGTTCTGTGCGTCCTGTTCCGTGAGACTTTTAAAGCCCATTTTTGTTACAGCCTGTTCATAAGCAACTGACGGCCCGCCGATAAGCAGCATAGTTTGTGCCGCCGTAGCGTTTGACGAACACTCAATTGCGTCAGGAAGAAGTATATCTCCTTTATAGTAAAGGTATGAGTTTTCCGGTCCCGGTTTAAGAACTCCGTCCTCAAGCTTGTAGTTATCAATGGGCTCGTCCTTAACCATTGATGAAAAATAAAGCATTTTGTTTTCAATTGCATACGGATAAACCAATAAGGGCTTAATTGATGAACCCGGCTGCAAGGCAGAGTGTGTTGCTCTGTCCCATTCAAGAGCGGCAGTTTTTTTAGTTGAGCTTCCGACAGCCGCAATAACACGACCGTCAAATCCCATAATAGTTGAGCCTGTTTGTAAATTAGGGTCGTTGCTTTTGTCAATATTCAGCGCCGCGTTTTCAAGATAACTCTGAATTTTTTCATCCATTGCACAGTATATTTTTAGACCTTCGGTATAGAGCTTTTCTTCGGCAGCGTCCTTGCTTATATTATAATATGTTGCAAGGTCATCACGTAAATCATAAAAAAGTTCATCAATATACCAATTCTGAACATAGCCGTCGTCATCATCATCGTCGTCATCGTTATTACGGAAACCTACAAACTTCATATTTGCCGATTCTTTTAGAGCCTGCTCATATTCATCCTTTGTAATTTTTTTCTGATCGTACATTTCTTCAATTACAATTTCGCGGCGTTCTTTGTTGTTGTCAGGATAAACAAGCGGATTCCATAGCGAAGGGTTCTGAGTGATTCCCGCAATTGCGGCACACTCTGCAATTGAACAGTCCTTAATGCTTTTTCCAAAGTAAAGCTGAGCTGCGGATTCAACTCCCTGACAGTTGTTGCCAAAGTTTACTACATTAAGGTATGCCTCAAGTATCTGGTCTTTTGTGTATTCGTTTTCAAGTTTAAGCGCTTTACATATTTCCCTGAGTTTTCTTGTCAAAGAAACTTCGTTGTCATCGGTAATATTTTTAATAAGCTGCTGGGTGATCGTAGAGCCGCCGTAGGTGTCGGTTCCCGAAGCAAGGTTAATTACAGCTGACATTGTTCTTGCCCAGTCAACGCCGTGGTGGTCAAAAAAACGCTTGTCCTCAATTGCAACAACGGCGTCTTTCATATACTGCGGAATATTCTGATTATCGACCCATATGCGGTTTTCGGTACTGTAAAGCGTTTGGTATTTTTTAAATTCATCAGATTTTTCGTTCTTTACATAAATAAAGCTTGTTTGATTAAGCGACTTTGCCTTAAGGTCTATACCGGTAGGTTCGGACGCGATTGTAAAAATGTAGACCGACATTGATATTCCTGCAATAAGCATTGCCACTACACATACAGAAAATGCTGTAAACAGTATTTTACCAAGTCCTTTTAAAAATATTTTAAAACTGCTTTGTGTTTTAAAATCGGAATTGTTTACACCGTTTTTTTCTGTATATTGACTAATGTCAGTTTCTCGTTTGTTTCGCATATTTACTCCTTATAACGGCACAAGTGCCTTAAACTTCTTTTATTTTTACAAAATCATAGATATATCATTTGCTTAAACATAGCAGAGTAAAACACTATTAATAAGTATTATAGCACTTGAAAAAGAAAAAATAAATATATTAATTCAATTTTTATTTAAAAAATATGCGAATATGTCTACTTTGTAAAAATATTTTATGTAAATAGGTGAATATTTCAAATATTTCGGGTAAAACTATGAATAAAAATATAATCTTTGAAAGAGGAAGATCGAATTGAAACAACTTGTTTGCATTACGGGAATTATACTTATAAGCTGTCTGCTTGCAGGCACATTTTTTGCGCCGTCAACATCAGCCGAATCATCCCAAAACACACAGACACAGCAAACTTCCGCAAGCGAAGATGATATTTTTGTGCTTAAAACGGAAAATTCATATCTTGTTGTTTACAAAAAAGGGGAAAACACCCCTTATATTACAACCGACACATTGACTGACAGTCTGCCGCAGGGCGATATAAAGAGACTTGAAAAAGGAATAGAAATAAAAGGAAAAACACTTTTGAGAAAGGCTATGGAGGATTATGGAAGTTAATGCATATAAATCCAAAAAGTTATTATGGCATATTGACTTTTGAATGCTTTTGAGTTACTATAAAACTAATATGCCATAATATTTATCAGATGACCGCGGCAATTTGTAGAATTCTGTAATAATGAAATATTGCAGAAATATTATTGTCAAAAACCGCGGAAAGTGCTGAGAAGGAGAATATACATATGATTTCTACCGTAATAGACAAAACGCTTGGTCTTGAATTTCCGATTTTTCAGGGCGGAATGGCTTGGGTGGCAGACGCGTCCCTTGCGGCAGGTGTTTCAAACGCAGGCGGTCTTGGTATAATTGCGGCAATGAATTCAAACGGAGAACAGCTTCGGGAAGAAATTCATAAATGCAAAAAGCTTACAGACAAACCCTTTGGCGTGAACATTATGCTTATGAGTCCGTTTGCTGAGGAAGTTGCCGATGTTGTTGTAGAAGAAGGCATAAAGGTAGTTACAACAGGTGCGGGAAATCCGGGAAAATATATGGCCAGGTGGCTTGAAGCCGGAATTAAGGTGATCCCCGTAGTGCCCAGCGTTGCACTTGCAAGAAAAATGGAAAAGGACGGCGCGTTCGCGGTAATTGCCGAAGGCGGCGAATCCGGCGGTCATGTCGGCGACCTTACAACAATGGCGCTTGTTCCTCAGGTAGTTGACGCTGTTTCTATTCCGGTAATCGCGGCAGGCGGCATTGCGGACGGCAGACAAATTGCGGCCGCGTTTATGCTCGGCGCTGTCGGCGTTCAGGTGGGAACGAGGTTTCTTGTTGCCAAAGAATGCACTATATCGCAGGAATATAAAAATAAAGTATTGAAAGCAAAAGATATTGATACGGTGGTTACCGGAAAAAGACTTGGACATCCGGTGCGCTCGATTCGCAACTCTTTTACGCGCGAGTACACAAAGGCTGAATATAATTCGGCAGAGTTTTCCGATGAAGAGCTTGAAAAAATGGGCATAGGAACAGTGAGGCTCGCAGTCAGAGAGGGTGACGTTTCACACGGTACGGTTCTTGCCGGTCAGGTAGCTGCCATGGTTAAAAAGGAACAGCCCGCGCGTGAAATGATAGTTGAAATGTTTACACAGGCTGAAGAAACTTTGAACGGAGCGGCAAAATGGGTAAAATAGCTTTTGTATTTTCGGGTCAGGGCGCGCAGTACAGCGGAATGGGAAAGGCTTTTTATGAGTCCTCTCCTGCCGCAAAAGCCGTTTTTGATATGGCGGATTCCATTCGCAAGGGTACTTCAAAACAGTGCTTTGAGGGTACGGCAGAGGAACTGTGCAAGACTGTAAATACTCAGCCCTGCGTATTTGCGGCTGACCTTGCGGCGGCAAAAGCCTTGCTTGAAAAGGGAATTAAACCCGACTGCGCTGCGGGCTTTTCGCTTGGTGAAATTGCCGCTATTGCATTTTCTAAAATGCTTTCTGAGGAAAACGCGTTTAAGCTCGTTTGCAAACGAGGCGAACTTATGGACAAGGCGGCTTTTGAAAATCCCGGGGTAATGGCGGCAGTAATGAAGATTACGCCGCAGCAGGTTGAAAAGATATGTGAAAAGTTTGATAAAACTTATCCCGTAAACTACAACTCACCGGCACAGACCGTTGTGGCAACAACAAGCGAAAACGCAGAAAAGTTTTGTCAGGCGGTTAAAGACGCCGGGGGCAGAGCAAAACTGCTTGCGGTAAGCGGAGCTTTTCATTCCCCGTTTATGGCAGACGCGGCATTAAATCTTGAAAAATATATGGAAGATATTGAATTTTCAGAGCCGGAAATTGAGATTTATTCCGACTACACTGCCCGACCGTACTCAGGTGACTTTAAAAAGCTTGTTAAGGCTCAGGTTGAAAATCCGGTAAAGTGGCAGACAATTATTGAAAATATGATAAATGACGGTGTTGATACCTTTATTGAAGCAGGCGTCGGTAAAACACTCACCGGTCTAATAAAAAGAATTAATCCCGGCGTAAAGGCATTTAAGGTTGAAAATCCGGATGATATTAATGCACTTGAACTTTAATATTTTAAATTAGTAAATTGCGTGCTTTTAACGCGGAAGCTGGAGGTTTTTATGAATTTTCAAAATAAAACTGCCGTCGTAACAGGCGGCTCAAGAGGAATCGGTCTTGCAATTGCAAAAAAGCTTGCTAAAGGCGGTGCCGACATCGCTATTCTTTATGTAGGAGATAAGAGCGAAGGGGAAAAGGCGAAAGAAGAACTTTTGCAGTACGGCACGAAGATCGAACAGTACTACTGCGATGTTTCGGATTTTGAAGCCTCAAAGCAGACGGTTGAAAAAGTAATTGAAGATTTCGGCGGTATTGATATTCTTGTAAACAATGCAGGAATAACGCGCGATAAACTTGTTCTCAATATGGATGAAAGTGATTTTGACGCCGTAATAAATGTTAATCTTAAAGGCACATTTAATATGATTAAGCATACATATAAGCACTTTATGAAAAAACGCTGCGGCAGAATTGTAAGCACTTCATCAATTGTCGGCTTGATAGGAAATGCCGGTCAGGCTAACTATTCCGCCTCAAAGGCAGGAATAATCGGCATTACAAAGTCGGTTGCCAAGGAGCTTGCAGGTAGAGGAGTTACAGTTAACGCTGTTGCTCCGGGATATATAGGTACTGAAATGACTAATGTCCTTTCAGACAAGGTTAAAGATGCTATGAAAGCGCAGATCCCGGCAAAGCGCATAGGCACTCCGGAAGATGTTGCCAACGTAGTAGCATTTTTGTGCTCTGATGATGCAGCCTATGTAACTGGCGAGGTTATCAGGGTAGACGGCGGACTTGCAATGTGATTCGGAGGTTAATATGAGCAGAAGAGTAGTAGTAACGGGTCTTGGCGCAATCAGTCCGGTTGGAAACGATGTTCCCACAATGTGGAAAAATCTTGTTGACGGCGTTTGCGGAATTGAAACAATTACAGAATTTGATACAAGTGATTTAAAGGTTCACATTGCAGGTACTGTAAAAAAATTTGAACCTGAAAAATATATAGAAAAAAGAGAAATCAGAAAGCTTGACCTGTACAGCCAATATGCAATAGCTGCGGCGCAGGAGGCCGTTGATGACAGCGGGATACTCGGCAAAATTGACGAAAACCGTTTGGGTGTTTATATTGGCGCAGGCATCGGAGGACTTCATACATTTGTTACAAATACGATAGCAATGGAAAAAAACGGAGCAAAAAAGGTCTCTCCGTTTTTTATACCGATGATGATCGGCAACATTGCGACCGGCAACGTTGCAATCCGCTTTAACGCAAAAGGAGCTTCGCTTTCGGTAATGAGTGCCTGCGCAACGGGAACAAACTCAATAGGGGAGGCTTTTCACGCAGTTAAGGACGGATATGCCGACGCCGTTATTGCAGGCGGAACAGAGGCTGTTATTGCTCCGCTTACAATTGCGGGATTCCAGAATATCAAGGCTCTTTCAACAAATACCGACCCTAAAAAGGCTTCTCGTCCGTTTGACAAAGGCCGTGACGGTTTTGTAATGGGTGAGGGTGCAGGTATGCTTATTCTTGAAGAATATGAACATGCAAAGGCAAGGGGCGCAAAGATTTACGCTGAATTTTCGGGTTACGGCAACACCTGCGACGCGTACCATGTTACCGCTCCCGACCCCGAGGGCGCGGGACTTGCCAGAGCAATTGAAATTGCATTTAAAGAGGCTGATGTGAAAGATGACGCCCAAATATATATAAATGCTCACGGTACAAGTACGCACTTAAATGACATTACGGAAACTATGGCTATTAAAGCGGCTCTCGGAGAAAAGGCATATGACGCGAATATCAGCTCAACAAAGTCTATGACAGGCCATATGCTTGGCGCAACAGGTGCAGTTGAAGCAATTGTATCCGTTATGGCGCTGAAAGAGGGAATTATTCCTCCCACAATCAATCTTGACGAGCCGGATGAAGGGCTTGACCTTAATTACACACCCAATAAAGCGGTTAAGCGTGACATCAATGTTGCCGCGTCTACAAATCTTGGATTCGGCGGACACGACGCTTGTGTTGTTTTTAAAAAAATATAAGCGGTACCGCGCGCTGTAATTATGCGTTTTTACATTATCTAACTAAGAAAGGGCAGTTGCAATGTATAGTATAGATGAAATCAAAGAATTTATTTCAGTTCTTGAGGCCTCTTCACTTTCGGTTCTTGAACTTCAAAAGGAAGACGGCTCAAAAATAAGACTTGAAAAGCCCCGTCAGATAATATCACAGACTGTTTCGCAGCCGGACGTTCAGACTGTTGCTCCGCAGAATATATCTGTCAATCAGCCGCAGGAGGCTGCTCCTGACAACTGCAAATCAATTAAATCGCCGATAGTCGGTGTGTTTTATGCGGCGCCTTCCCCCGACAGCGAACCGTATGTTTCAGTTGGAAAACAGGTTAAAAAGGGCGATACGGTCTGCATTGTAGAGGCAATGAAATGTATGAATGAAATTCAGGCTGAAGAGGACGGAGAGATCGTTGCAGTACTTGCAAAAGACGGAGAACTCGTTGAGTACGGTCAGCCGCTATTCAATATTAAATAATCGGATTTAAGGTGTTTTAATGAACCGGGAAGAAATTAAAAAAATTCTGCCGCATCGGGACAATATGCTTCTTGTTGATGAGGCTGAAAGTGTTGACGAAAATACGGCTAAAGGCAAATATACAATAAAAGGTGACGAGTTCTTTTTAAAAGGACATTTTCCGGGGAATCCGGTCGTTCCGGGTGTAATGTTGTGCGAAATGATGGGACAGGCAAGCTGCTGCCTTCTTGCCGACAAAGCTAAGAACTGCACACCGTACTTTACTAAAATGAACAACGTAAAATTTAAAAATACCGTAAAACCGGGCGACACGCTTGAAAGCGTGTGTACTCTTACAAAAAGCAGAGGCGCTTTCTACTTTATTGATGCAAAGGGTTATGTTGACGGAAAGCTGTGTGTAAGTGCGGAACTGTCTTTTGCATTAATTGAAAATAAGTAATCCAATAAATTTTTGGAAGTGAAATAATGTTTTCTAAAATTCTCATTGCCAACCGCGGAGAAATTGCCGTAAGAATAATCCGCGCTTGCCGCGAGATGGGTATAATTACGGTTGCCATATATTCCGAAGCAGACAAAGACGCAATGCACGTTCAGCTTGCGGACGAAAGTTACTGTGTAGGCGGCAGCCGTGTTGCTGACAGCTATCTTAATATGCCTGCAATTCTCACGGTTGCCGTTGAGAGCGGCGCACAGGCAATTCATCCCGGTTACGGGTTATTGTCTGAAAACGCCAAATTTGTATCTCTATGCGAAAAATGCAACATAAATTTTATAGGTCCATCGTCTGAAATGATAAAACTTTTGGGTGACAAGGACAGCGCGCGCAAAACAATGCGTGCCGCAGGCGTTCCCGTTACTCCCGGATGCGACATTGTTTCAGATGTTGCGCAGGCAAAGGAAGAAGCAAAAAAAATTGGATTTCCTCTGCTTATAAAGGCACGTTCCGGCGGCGGCGGAAAGGGAATACGCAGGGTAGACTCTATTGAGCAGTTTGACGAGGCTTTTCTTTCGGCTTCAAGCGAGGCTCAGTCGGCTTTTGGCGACGGGGCATGTTATCTTGAGCGGTTTATTCATCCTGTAAAGCATATTGAAATGCAGCTTTTATGCGATAAATACGGCAACATTATATGTCTTGGCGAAAGAGAATGTTCGGTTCAGAGAAAAAATCAAAAGTTGATCGAAGAGAGTCCGAGTCCCGCCCTTGATGAAAAAACCCGCAAGGAAATGATGATTTCCGCAGTAAAAGCCGCAAAGGCGGTAAATTATGTTAATGCGGGAACAGTTGAATTTTTGCTTGACCAAAATAATAATTTCTACTTTATGGAAATGAATACGCGGCTGCAGGTTGAACACGGCGTAACCGAAATGGTTACGGGACTTGACATTGTTCAGTGGCAAATAAGAATTGCCGCAGGCGCAAAGCTTTCCCGCACTCAGGACAGTATTTTTACACACGGAAATGTTATTGAGTGCAGAATAAATGCGGAAAATCCGGAAAAGAACTTCCGTCCGAGCTGTGGCAAAATTACAAGGTTGCATACTCCGGGCGGTTCGTTTGTGCGCTTTGATACCGCCATTTTTCAGGACTATTTTGTGCCGCCTTATTATGATTCTATGATAGGCAAGCTTATTGTGCAGGCAAGAAGCCGAGCGGAGGCAATCAGAAAAATGAAAATGGCGCTGTCAGAACTTACAATTGACGGCATTGACATTAACCGTGACTTGCTTGCCGAGATTTTGTCGGATGAGCAATTTGTAAGCGGCGAATATACAACAGACTTTATGGCTGAGTTTGAAGAAAAGCAAACCGGCGGAAAGAAGTAATTATATGGATTTATTTTCTTTCAGAAAACCTAAAAATGAACTTGAATCGCAGCCCAATGAGCAGCAGAATATTCCTTTTATACCCGAAGAAATGTGGGTGAAATGCCCAAAGTGCAACACAATGCTGCTGACAACCGATATGGAGGAAAATTTGCGAATTTGCACAAAGTGCGGTCATCATTTCAGAATGAATGCAAGACAGAGGATAAAAATGCTTGCCGATGATGAAACCTTTACGGAGCACGACGCAGATATGACAAGCACAAATATTCTTGATTTTCCCGGTTATGAAAAAAAGCTTGAAAAGGCAAGAACTAAAAATGCCAAAGAATCAGTAATATGCGGCGAATGTAAAATAGGCGGAATAAAAACGGTTTTGTGCGTTATGGACGCAGATTTTATGATGGGCAGCATGGGAACGGTTACGGGAGAAAAAATAACCCGCGCCTTTGAATATGCTGCCGATAAAAAAATGCCCGTTGTGGTATGTACGGTTTCGGGAGGCGCCAGAATGCAGGAGGGCATAATGTCGCTTATGCAAATGGCAAAGACCTCCGGAGCGGTAAAACGTCACAGCGATGCGGGCGGACTGTACATAACGGTTTTGACCGACCCCACAACAGGCGGTGTAACGGCTTCGTTTGCAATGGAGGGCGATATTATTCTTGCCGAGCCTGACACGCTTGTAGCTTTTGCAGGCCCCAGAGTTATTGAGCAGACCATGCGTCAGAAGCTGCCAAGGGATTTTCAGACTTCTGAATTTGTCTTGCAAAAAGGCTTTGTTGATGCTGTGGTCAGCAGAGATAATTTAAAGAATACAATAGTAAAACTGCTTAAAATACACGGATATTGCGAGGAGGTGCCGGAGCAATGACAGCTTATGAGAAAGTTACTGCGGCACGGGACGCAAAAAAACTGACGTCAATTGATTTTATTGCGCGTATGTTCGGAGACAGCTTTATTGAACTGCACGGCGACAGACGTTATTCGGATGACAAGGCAGTAGTTGCAGGGCTTGCTATGCTGTATGACACACCCGTAACCGTAATTGGTCTTGAAAAGGGCAGAAATACAAAGGAGCGTATGGAACGCAACTTCGGTCAGGCTCATCCCGAGGGATACCGCAAAGCTTTAAGACTTATGAAACAGGCTGAAAAGTTTCGCCGTCCGGTTTTGTGTTTTGTTGATACAAGCGGAGCTTTCTGCGGAATAGGCGCAGAGGAACGCGGACAGGGGCAGGCTATTGCAGAAAATATTATGGAAATGATGACGCTTAAAACACCTATACTCACTATTTTGATAGGCGAGGGCGGAAGCGGCGGCGCGCTTGCACTTGCGGTTGCCGATGAAGTATGGATGCTTGAAAACGCGGTTTACTCGGTAATTTCTCCCGAGGGCTGTGCGTCAATACTGTGGAAGGACAGCACAAAGGCCCCCGAGGCGGCGGAAGCGCTTAAAATGACGGCTCCCGATTTGTTTAAACTCGGAGTTATTGAGCGTATAATCCGTCAGCCTAAAGCAGACGAAACAAAAATGTTTGAAAGTCTTAAAATTTTGATAAGCCGAACATTTGAAAAAAATCTTGCGTTATCAGATGATGAACTCACTTCTGCCCGTTATGAGCGATTTAGAAAAATAGGCAGACCGGAATAACAAAAACCGTGAAGTATAAACTTCACGGTTTTTAGCTTTGGCATATAGGGTGTTATAAAATAAAATGTTTTTATATAACGCAGGCAGAATAAATGTTTATTATTATACCTACAGTAATTACAGCGGCAAGCAGGCATGACAAAACTATTGTCAGTGCTTTTTTGCCGCTTTTATTTTTTTCGGCGGAAATATTCTGTGGAGGTGTTGGAGGAACGGAAGGATATTTGTGCGAAGCAGACTGCGGATAGGCAGTCTGATTATTTTCGGGAATATTTGTAAAGGCAGGCGTTGTCCGCTGTTGATGACCATACTGATTAAAGTTCTGCTCATTTTGCTGAGCGGCAACTTTAGTGCCG
Source organism: uncultured Clostridia bacterium (assembly GCA_947623205.1). Classification (GTDB taxonomy): domain Bacteria; phylum Bacillota; class Clostridia; order Oscillospirales; family Acutalibacteraceae; genus Ruminococcoides. The sequence goes on along the minus strand of CANQGM010000010.1, from coordinate 30,301 downwards.
CACATAGGGCAGTAATTTTGCTCGGTTTCAAAACCGCAGTTTTGGCATTTCATATTATCGCTCCAAATTGTCTTAATAAATATATTACATTTAATATAATAAACCAACACACGAATAATGTCAATACAAAATAACTGCAAGCAGATTTTTTATAAGTCTGTAAATCATCTTTTTTGAATGTGCAGCTACTGTTATAAGGGCATTTTCCGCATTTACCGCAGTTAGTTTTGTTTTTCTTAAAAACAGTAAATATGGACAGCGCAACAAAAAACACGGCAATTATTCCTATTACTGTATCGGCGGCGGATATATAAAACATAGTCTATATCATTCCCAAGTTTATTATCAGCGTACCAATTTGAAACACAAGCGCAGAGGCAAGCCACGCGGCAAACAACTGATAAAATACAGAAACCAAAGTCCATTTTGTGCTTCCCATTTCTTTGTATATTGCAGAAACAGCCGCTATGCACGGTGTGTAAAGCAAAACGAATACAATAAATGAAAATGCTGACAACGGAGTAAAAGCGCTTGCAAAGCCTGCGTCGGTGTAGAGTACGGAAAGGGTAGAAACAATGCTTTCTTTGGCGGCAATACCCGTTAAAAGCGACACGGCTGCGCGCCAGTCGCCAAACCCGCATACTGAAAATACCGGAGAAATGATTTTGCCTATTGAAGCGAGCATACTTTCATCAGCAGAAACCATTTTTATTGAAAAATTAAAGCTTTGTAAAAACCATATGATAACAGACGCACCAAGCAATACGGTACCGGCTCTTACAAGAAAGTCTTTAAGCCTGTTCCAAACGTGAAGCGACATACTTTTTGGTGAGGGCAGACGGTAGGGAGGAAGCTCCATAACAAACGGCGCGTTTTCTCCTTTTAAAATTGTGCTTTTGAAAAAAAGTGCCGTAAGAACGCCAACTGCTATTCCGAGCAGATACACTGCAAATATAATCAAAGGACCTTTGTCTGCAAAAAAGTATGAAATAAACAGCAGATATACAGGCATTTTTGCCGAGCATGACATAAAAGGTGTAATAAGTATGGTAAGGCGTTTATCCTTTTGATTTTCAAGGGTTCTTGCCGCAAGCACCGCCGGCACCGTACAGCCAAAACCCATTAGCATAGGAACAAATGCCCTGCCCGAAAGTCCTATAAACCTTAAGGGCTTATCCATTATAAACGCGGCTCTTGACATATATCCGCTGTCTTCAAGCAGTGAAAGCAGAGTGAAAAGCAGCAAAATCTGAGGTAAAAATGATATAACAGAGCCTACCCCTGCGACCATACCGTCAATTACAAGGCTTTGTGCCGTGTACGACGCGCCAACGGCAATTAAGAATTTTTGAATTGTTGAGCCTAATATATCATTTATAAAATATTCTGCACCGTTACGCAGTAATGTGCCCGGTGTTCCAAAAGTCACAGTAAACACCGCAAGCATAAGAAACAGAAAAAACGGAATCGCAAAAAATCTGTTTGCAATAACATTATCTATTTTATCCGAAATTGTTATGTAATCAGCGGGATGTTTTCTAAATACCGTATTTTTGGTAATTGAACAAATGTATTTATATCGCTCATCGGCTATCAGCATTTCCCGGTCAAAATTTTTTAATGTTTGAATTTGATTCAGATGAGCAAGTATGCGGTTTTTCTGCTCTTTTGTAAAATTGCAGCGTTCCCATGTGACCGAGTCGCCCTCAAACAGCTTTACGGCTGTCCATCGCCTGCAGCAGGTGTTTATATCAAGCTCATTCTCAATTTTATTCAAAGTGCGGTCAATTTCATACGAATAAATATTTTTTACATTAATATAGTTTGATTTATTATTAAGTTCAATAACTTTTTTAATCAGCTTATCAATCCCTATGTTTTTACTTGCAGAAATAGGAACTATTGGGATATCAAGCTGTTTTTCAAGAAGGTCAACGTCTATTTTGTCACCGTTTTTTTCAAGAATATCATACATATTAAGCGCAATTACAATCGGTTTTGCAAGCTCGGCAAGCTGGGTAGTAAGATAGAGGTTTCGTTCAATATTAGAAGCGTCTATGATATTTATGATGACATCGGGACTGTCATTAAGCACACAGTTTCTTGTTATAATTTCTTCGGGAGTATAAGGCGAAAGGGAGTATATGCCGGGCAAATCAACAACTTTAATATCTATGCCCGTTTTGCCGCGCACCCTGCCGGACTTTTTTTCAACCGTAACACCCGGCCAGTTGCCTACATACTGGCTGCTTCCGGTAAGCTGATTAAAAAGTGTTGTCTTGCCGCAGTTTGGATTGCCTGCAAGCATAACATTTATTGTTTTGTTTTTTATGTTGCCGCTCATTTGAAATTGTGTTTCCGTTTTAGTCATTTTGTTACCCCAATAATAATTAACTGATTTATTTTAGTAATAAAATTGCGTTAGCTTTCTTTCGTGTTATGTTTAGCCTTTTAAAAAAATTTTCATAGCTTCGCTTTTGCGGATACTTAATCTGTATCCTCTTACCAAAAGTATAACCGGGTCGCCGAAAGGCGCGGTTTTTAATTTTTTAACCGATGTCTCCGGTGTTATTCCCATATCAATTATTCTGCGGCGCAATGCTCCCGACGAACCGAGCCTTGCAACAGTTCCGGTCTCGCCGATTTTTAAATCGTCAAGGGTTTTCAATTTATATTCTCCTAATAAAAATCTGATATTAAATATTTTATTTTGCTGAAATATGTGTTAAAATAGGACTGCAAAGCAAATGATTATGTATTTTACGAGGTATATATATGAAAAAAACACTCCTTTTAATTATACGCACTTCATTAACATTACTTTCCATAATATTTTTTGGATTGTTTGTTATTCCTATGGCCGGAAATATGATAAATCCCGGAAATATATCAGGCGCACTGCTTTGTATCTGGGTTTTCTGCATAAGCGTTGCGCCGCTGCACGGCTTTATTAAAAATTTATTCGGCAAAAAATTTGTTACGCGGCTGATTTATCGAATCGTAAATGTGTGTTTTATATTATTTACAGTTTACGGTGCGGTTGTTACCGGCGCAATGATTTACTGCGCCGGTATGGCTCCTGCCGATAATGCAACGGCAGTTGTTCTGGGAGCGCAGGTCAAAAACAGCGGTCCCAGTGTTATGCTGAGGGGCAGGATCAATGCCGCGGATAAATATCTTAAAGAAAATCTTAACACATACGCCGTACTTACGGGCGGACAGGGTGCGGATGAACCTATGAGTGAGGCCCAGTCTATGTTTGATTCTTTAAAAAATAACGGTATTGATGAGAAAAGACTTTATAAGGAGGACAAAGCGGAGAACACAACCGAAAATCTGGAATTTTCTATGAATATAATTGAAAAATACGGATTAAACGGAAATATTGCGGTGGTGACCGACGGCTTTCACCAATTGCGTGTAAGAATAATTGCAAATCAGCTCGGCATAAAAGGAAGTGTCGGAGCTGTTAACTCCGACACTTCCTTTTTGTATCTTCCCACATTTACAGTTCGCGAGTGGTTCGCCCTTCCGTATCAGGTTCTATTTCGGTAGCGATCACTTCTGAAATATTATCAAATGACTGAATATGAACACCGCTCTGATGACGCATAGAGCTTGAGTGACTGAATTCAAGAGGATAAATCTCGTTTTCTATCACATCAACAATAGGGGAACGCTCTGTTTCATTGCTGCGTGACGGCAGTTCAACAGGATATTTTTCATTTTTTCTTTCAGTTTCTTTTCTCATTAAAATAACCACCTTATATTTAGGTGGTTATATTTTTTGCAGTTTTTTATTTGTTATACGTTATAATGAATTATTTTTTAAAATTGATGTTTTTAAATCTCTTTTTAAAATTTCACATTGCCTCGGGACAGGAAATATTAAACATTGTCAAAACATTTTTAATTACCGACTTAACACATTCGCAGAGGGCAAGACGTGCCTGCATAAGTCCTTCGTCTTCGCCTTTAACACGGCAGGCATTATAAAACTTGTGGAACAGCGTGGCAAGCTGCGTTACATAGCGGGTGATTTTTGTCGGGTCATAATCCTTAGCGGCATTGATAATTTCGCTTGCATATAGGGAAAGGTGGTTTATTAATTCTCGTTCTTCAGGGGCTGTGAGCAATGCAAGCTCCTTGTCGGAACATTCACGCAGAGAAATTCCGTCGTTGGAAAGAGATTTAAAAATACTGCATATTCTTGCGTGTGCGTACTGAACATAATATACGGGATTTTGATTGTCCTGTGCAACGGCAAGGTCAAGGTCAAAGTCCATTTGTGTATTTGCTTCCCTTGTGTTAAACAAAAACCTTGCGCTGTCAACGGGTACTTCTTCAAGCAAGTCACCAAGCTGAATTGCTTTTCCTGTACGCTTGCTCATTTTTACAAGTTCCCCGCCCTTTACAAGCTTTACAAGCTGCATAAGAACAACATTTAGCCGGTCTCCGTTGTATCCGATTGCGTCCATTGCGCCTTTCATTCTCATAACATGACCGTGGTGATCCGCGCCCCAAACGTCTATCAAAGTTGTAAATCCTCTGTCAAATTTGTTTTTGTGGTAGGCAATGTCAGCGGCAAAATAGGTTGGATTACCGTTCTGACGTATTAAAACATCGTCCTTCAGTTCAAGACTGTCAATATATTTTTGCGACTTGCCGTCTTTAAGAAGCTTTTCTGTTAAGACCTGTTTGTTCTTATACCATACTGCGCCGTCTTTTTCATAGGTAAGTCCCTTTTTTTTGAGCAGATCAACTATGGCTTTTACTTCTCCATTTTTGTGGAGCTCGCTTTCAAAGAACCATTTATCGTAAAAAATCTTGTATTTTGCCATATCATTCTGCATTTTAGTTATATTTTTAGGCAGCGCATAATTTACAAGCGCCGTCCTGCGTTCTTCGCCTGAAATGCTTACAAGACTGTCGCCGTATTTGTCGGCATATTCCTGCGCAAGCTCGGTTATATCCGCACCCTGATAGCCGTCCTCGGGAAATTGGATCTCATCGCCTTTAAAAATCTGCAAATAACGTGCTTCAAGAGAGCAGCCGAACTTTTCAATTTGATTGCCGGCGTCATTAACATAAAATTCACGCCATACGTCATATCCGGCTTTGTCAAGAACCGCCGCAAGACAGTCGCCGAGAGCTCCGCCGCGCGCATTGCCCATATGCATAGGTCCGGTAGGATTTGCAGAAACAAATTCAACCATTACCTTTTCGCCCTTTCCAAAATCGGAGCGACCGTATTTTTCGGAGCTTGCAAGAATTTCACGCACTGCATTTGAGTAAAATTCTGAACCGAGAAAAAAGTTGATAAATCCCGGACCGGCAGTTTCAAAGCGTTCGCACATGGTATTTTCAAGCTCAAGGTTAGATGTAATTGCCTGTGCAATTTTAAAGGGCGGCATTCTGAATGATTTTGCGCCTGCCATTGCGGCGTTTGTAGCAAAGTCGCCGTGGCTTCTGTCCGCGGGGGTTTCAATAATAAACTGCGGAATTTCCGCCTGAGGCAGTTCTCCTTTTTCAATAGCTTTATTAATTGCCGTTGTGATTGCCTGTTTTAAATTATTTACTGCCAATGTGTAAGTGTCCATTTGTTATACCTCGTTTAATCAGTTTGATTTTTTCTCAACCTTAATTTTAAAGCGGTTTTCACTTACAAGGTCTGTATTAAAATCAAGGGTGTAGCTTACCTCAAGCGTACCGCCGTTTTTATTTAAAGTGCTGCAAAGTGTTTTTGTAAAAACACCGATCATCAGGTCGCCTGCAGCAGTCTGATAAATACATTGGTGGCGTTTGCCCTTTTCGAGCATTAACTGAGATTTCATAGGCCCTCTTCGGGTTATTGTTACAAGGTCATTTTCAACTTTAATAAGATTGTCATAATATTCGTTTGGATCGTTTTCGTCATATTCTTTATAGCCTATGTAGCTGTGACCGTTTTTCATTATATAATTACCGGCTGTCAGAACTTCAACTTTGTCCGAGTCACCGTCAAGTATCTGTTCACCGATTATTGATATGATATACTTTTCCTTATCTGCCATTTTTGACCTCTTAATCAGTATTGTTCAATATCTATCTGAGTGACTGTATGTTCCATATTTCGTCCAAGGAACAGCCCCGCCACGTTTTCAAAATCGTCAGGAGTGTCGCTTACAAAAAATTCTGGTTTTTTTACCGAATTTTCATCGTTAAGCAGGTTTTGTTCTTTAAGTATTTTTGCAGCGTAAACAGCCGTTTCATACCCCGAGTCTACAAGCGCAACTTTGTCTCCCATATAGTCTGAAATTGCTTCTCTGAGCAGGGGATAATGGGTACAGCCTAAAATAAGCGTATCAATACCCCTGTCTTTTAGCTCTGACAGATAACGCCTGATAACAAGGCGAACTATCTGGTCATCCCGGCATATAAAACCGTTTTCAACAAGGGGAACAAAGAGGGGACAGGCTTTTTCAAAAACCTCAAATTCAGAGTTAAGCTTTTTCAGCCGCTTTTTGTAGCTGTGACTTCCTATTGTGGCAGCTGTGCCTATTACTCCGATTTTGCCGTTGCTTGTTTTGTGGGCGGCGGTAAACGCGGTGGGGTTTACAACGCCCGTATAGGGAACAGAAAGTTTGCTCTCAAGCGCCTTTCCCGCAACCGAGCTTACCGTGCCGCAGGCGGCAACAACCATTTTTACATTGTTTTCAAGCAAAAAGTTTGTGTCCTGAAATGCGTACTTTATAATGGTATCGCGGCTTCTGTTGCCGTACGGAACTCTGCCCGTATCGCCAAAATATATTATTTTTTCATTTGGAAGAACGTGCAAAAATTCTTTTACGGCGCTCAGACCGCCAAGCCCGGAGTCAAAAACTCCTATGGCGTTTGAAGAAGACATACTCAAACCTTCTTTAACATCAAAATAACATACAGTTAAAATAATAACATAATACCCCGGATGTTGCAAGTCAAAACCTTTGACAAAACATACATTTAATTGTATAATGGCTAATAACAAACTTGAACGTGCCTGAAAGGAAGATAAATTTGGATTTTAAAAAAGCATTTGACTTAATAGTAGGACGGGTAGAATCTGAACTCGAAAAACTTGGATATACAAAACAGAAGGTCGCTTCAGAGGATGCAAACGAGATAGTTGCTTTATTTACAAACCCGGATATTGCCTATTCGGTTGTATATTATAAAGATAAACAGCAAATGGTTCTGCGTTCATGTTCAATGACGGAGGAGGGCCCGGATAACGAGTGGAAAACCCTTGCAACGTGGCTTTATGATGAAGAAACATCCACTCAGAAAGACGCCGAAAGCATTGCAAATGACTTTGCAGAAGGAGTTTCGGGTGCGGTCGCAATCAAGAGAGCAAAACAGGTTAAACAGAAAAAGAAAAAAGACGATGACGGCACGGCAAATCCAAAGTTTCTTGCAAAGCGGTTTGTAGCTTTCTTCCCCGAATTAAGAGATGAGATAAAGTACGAGGAGGACGGCTATTTTCCGTTTAGGGGAGCTACATTTGCAAAAGAAAAAATCGCCCCTAAGGTCGATGCATACATTAAGCGTGCAACAAAGGCGGAGACAGAGAAAATTGCGGGATTGTTCAATCTTCAGTATGGCAACGGCGATGCGGACACACGTTCAATTATTACTATTGTAATTCTCAATTCACTTGACGATGAGGGCTACAACACAATTTCTGAATATTTTGATAATGACCTTAAAAAGGCGGCGAATGCAGCAAGAAAATACAAGGGGAAAACGGTTAAAGCTGAAAAGCCAAAGAAGAAAAGTGTTTCAAATGCAAGCACTTTAAAAAACTCATAATCGACTGCATGTTATATTAAGACAAATTGTTTTCAAAAAATTGCCTTATTTTCAAAAAAACTATTGACTTAGTAATTTTTATATGATAAAATATTTTTACCTCTGACAGGGGCTTATTTTTTGTGCCCTTTTGAGGGAGGCTAAAATATTCCGAAAATAACCGGGAGGTGCCGTTATGAGAGTTAAAATCACATTGGCCTGCACAGAGTGCAAACAGCGCAACTATAACACTAATAAGAACAAAAAGAACAGTCCCGACAGACTTGAAATGAACAAGTATTGTCGCTTCTGTAAAAAACACACTCTTCACAAAGAAACAAAATAACGGAGGTACATTATGGCTGATACAAAGCTTGAAGCAAAAAAAGCTGAGGCAAAAAAGCCCGCTAAAAAAAGCAAAAAGCCTAACGCTTTTAAAAGGCTTATAAAGTACCTCGGCGCTTGTAAGGGCGAACTTAAGAAAATTACATGGCCGTCAGCAAAACAGACTACAAAGAATTTTGCTATTGTAATTGGCGTAATCGTTGTTGTAGGACTGTTTATATTTGCTCTTGACCAGGGCTTGTATGCATTGCTTGGTCTGGTTATGGATACTTCTGCTTAACTGGTGTTATTACTTAACCTAAACTTACGAAAGGAAGAAAGTTGTAATGGCAGAAACAGAAGCAAAATGGTATGTGGTTCATACCTACGCTGGTTATGAAAATAAAGTCGCAGCCGATTTAATAACAACAGCGGAAAACAGAAAAATGAAGGATATGATTCTTGAAGCAAAAATTCCTACTGAAATTGTTTCCGAAAAAGTCGGCGATAAGACTAAAGAGGTTGAACACAAGCTGTACCCGGGCTATGTTTTTGTTAAAATGGTTTATACGGATGAAACCTGGTATGTTGTCCGTAATATACGCGGTTGTACAGGTTTTGTCGGTCCAGGATCAAACCCCGCTCCTCTTTCTGACGAGGAGGTTTACAGAATGGGCGTTGAAAAGCGCATTGTAGACGTTTCTTATTCTGTGGGTGATTCAGTACGCATTATTGATGGTCCGCTTGAGGACTTTGTCGGTGTTGTAGAAGAACTTGACATCGAAAAAAACTACGTCTGCGTTGTTGTTTCAATGTTTGGACGTGAAACCCCGGTTGAGCTTGAACTTTCTCAGGCGGAGCCGGTGGATGAATAATTTTAAAAGATAATTAGCTGTAAAGGCTTTTTATTGGGAACACTTGCTGTTCCCTGTGGGAGGGACCCTACATAGTGGTGTCCCGCAATTTACCACGAATTTTGGAGGTGCAAACACAATGGCTCAAAAAGTTGTAGGCTTAATTAAACTGCAAATCCCCGCTGGAAAAGCTACTCCGGCACCGCCTGTTGGACCGGCACTTGGTCAGCATGGTGTAAACATTGTTGCGTTCACAAAGGATTTTAATGAGCGTACAAAAAATGACATAGGTCTTATTATTCCGGTTGTTATTACCGTATATGCAGACCGCTCATTCACTTTTATTACCAAAACTCCGCCGGCTGCCGTCCTTCTTAAAAAGGCTTGCGGCATTGACAGTGGTTCCGGTGTGCCAAACAAGACAAAAGTGGCTCAGATCACTCGTGAGCAAATCACTAAAATTGCAGAGCAAAAAATGCCTGACCTCAACGCAGGATCACTTGATGCAGCTATCAGTATGATTTCCGGTACTGCAAGAAGTATGGGCATTACAGTAGTTGACTAATAATCCGGGTGGGAGGAAATATCCGATTGACCACCTAATAATGGAGGAAAACTGATGAAACACGGTAAAAAATATGTTGACGCTGCCAAGCTCGTTGACAGAACAAAATTATATGATTCGGATGAGGCTCTTGATACAGTTATTAAAACTGCAACAGCCAAGTTTGATGAAACGGTTGAGCTTCATGTAAAGCTCGGCGTTGACAGCCGTCACGCTGACCAGCAGGTCAGAGGCGCGGTAGTTCTTCCTAACGGCACAGGTAAAACCGTTAGAGTTCTTGCAATATGCAAGGGTTCTAACGAAGAACTTGCAAAGGAAGCAGGCGCAGACTTTGTAGGCGCTGAAGATATGACGCAGAAAATCCAGCAGGAAAACTGGATGGACTTTGATGTGTTGATAACAACACCCGATTGCATGGGACTTGTCGGACGTTTGGGAAGAATCCTCGGTCCCCGCGGTCTTATGCCTAATCCAAAGGCAGGAACGGTTACTCCCGACATTGCCAGAGCTGTTAAAGAAGCTAAGGCAGGTAAAATTGAGTACCGTCTTGACAAAACAAACATTATTCACTGCCCAATCGGCAAAGTAAGCTTTGGCACAGGAAAACTTTCCGAAAACTTTAACACTCTTATGGATGCAATTGTTAAGGCTAAGCCAGCTGCCGCAAAGGGTCAGTATATCCGCTCAGTTGCCGTTACATCAACAATGGGTCCGAGCGTTCGCATTAATCCTGCAAAGTTTGGTGTATAACTAAACATAATTAAATTGTTTACACTTTTGTGTGAATATAAATTCGCTGTTCTAAAGACAGCAGGTGCGTAAGCATAAGGGTATTCCCGCCTGCCGAGGAAGATGCAAATTACAACTTATTTTGTATTTTTGCAGCCGTCCGAGGTAAACGGACGGCTGTTTTTATGAACTGCGTAAAAAAATTGTGGAGGTGAACTAATTTTGCCAAGTCAAAGTGTTTTAGAAAAGAAGAAGGCATTGGTTGCAGACCTCGCCGAGAGACTTAAAAATTCTATAACAGGCGTTGTTGTTTCCTACGAGGGCATTAACACAGAAGATGATACAAAGCTCAGAAAAGAGCTTCGTGAAAATGATGTTAAATATACGGTTGTTAAGAATACTCTTTTATCACGCGCTTGTGATGAAGCAGGTCTTGAAGGTATAAAACCTGTACTTGAGGGTACAACGGCTATTGCGACAAGTGACAGCGAATATGCTGCCGCAGCCAGAATCCTTTGCAACTATGCAAAAGGTCATGACAACTTTAAAGTTAAGACCGCATATCTTGACGGAGCTGTAATTGATATGGATACAATTATATCCCTTTCAAAACTCCCGACAAGAGATGTTCTTCTTGCAAACGTACTCGGTGCATTCCAGGCGCCAATCGCATCATTTGCGCGTGCCGTTCAGGCGGTCGTTGACAAGGGCGGCGCAGAAGCTTGTGCAGCTGAAAAAGCTGCTCAAAATGCTGCTGATGAGGCTGCTCCGCAAGCAGCTGAAGAAGTTTCTCAAAATGCTTCTGAAGCAGAATAATTTTTATTTTAAATTAAAAAAACAACTTATTAAACATATTGGAGGTTAATTAAAATGGCATCAGAAAAAATTACTGCTATTATTGAAGAATTAAAAGGCCTTACAGTTCTTGAGCTTTCAGAGCTCGTTCACGCTGTTGAAGATGAATTTGGAGTATCAGCTGCTGCTGCGGTTGCAGTTGCAGGACCTGCTGCAGGCGGTGAAGCTGCTGCTGAAGAGAAAACAGAGTTTGATGTAGTTCTTAAGGGCGCAGGCGGCAACAAGATTGCTGTTATTAAGGCTGTTCGTGAGATCACAGGTCTTGGACTTAAAGAAGCAAAGGCTCTTGTTGACGAAGCACCTAAAACTGTAAAGGAAGCAGTTTCCAAGGATGACGCAGAGGCTATGAAGTCAAAGCTTGAAGAAGCCGGCGCAGAAGTAGAATTAAAGTAATTAATTTACTTAAAATTTTAAATGGCTGTCTCAAAACAGCGGGTGGGTCAAGACCTGACCCTGCGTTTAATGATAAACATTTTAGTCATTAAACACAGGGTAATGTTCTTGTTCCGGTCCCCATTACAGGGAGTTGGACAAATGCAGACCGGTTCCGCTTTGAGGCAGCCCTTTTAGCAATGTTTTGAGTTAATTTGTATAATAACTTTGCTTATTAAAATGCAAGAAAAACAATTAACACTTTTCAAAAAAATATAGAATTTGCAAATAATAATTTGAAATTTAGGAATATTTGCAATTTTTATAATAATTAGCTGCATTTTGGCTTGAAAAAATATATTGCAAATGCTATAATGCAGTTGTATGTTAAAACTGAAATGCTTGTATTGAATTAGCTAAATTTATAATTTAAAGGAGTATGATTCTATGTCAACAAAAGCAAATTATCCTTTAAGTGAAATCGGTAAGGGTAAAGTCGGTTTTTCAAAAACCAGATCAATTATTGAAGCTGCATTTTATGGCAATAATGTTGTTACTGTAAACACATTAAAGGAAGCTTATAACCTTGCAAAAAATTCACCGGGAACAATTGTAACGGATATGCCCGTTTACAGGGGTGAAGAGTTTGGCCTTGATGAGGATGCAAAGGTTCTTTTATTTAACGACGGCGCTATAACAGGTCGCTATGCTGCTGCCCGCCGAATTGCAGGCGAGCCGGGTGTAGACTGCGAAGCTCTTGATAAGGTAGCTATGGACGCTATATACAGTTCACGTTACAAAAAAATGTATCACGCAACCTGTTATGCGGGTCTTGACCCAGAATTTATGGTAAAGGTTCACCTTCTTATTCCCGAAGGTGAAGAGAACATTATGTATTCATGGATGCTCAATTTTCAGTATATGTCTGATGAATATGTAAAGATGTATAAAAATTCAAAACCCGTAGGAGACGGTAAAGAGCCCGACATTTATATTTTCTCAGACCCTCAGTGGACGCCTGTTGAAAATCCGGGAGTAAGCTTTGACTGCCTTAGTGACCCTGCAAAGAAAACACTTTGCTACTTTAACACAGAAACAAACTGTGCTTGTATTCTCGGAATGAGATATTTCGGCGAACACAAAAAGGGTACGCTTACAATGGTATGGGCTATTGCTAACCGTAACGGTTATGCATCCTGCCACGGCGGTCAGAAAGAATATCTTCTTGACAACGGCAAAAAATATGTTGCGTCCGTATATGGACTTTCGGGTTCAGGCAAATCAACTCTTACACACGCTAAACACGGCGGCAAGTATCAAATCAAAGTTCTCCACGACGACGCTTTCATAATCAATACTGATACCTGCGCTTCAATTGCAATTGAACCTACTTACTTTGATAAAACAGCCGACTATCCCACAGGCTGCCCCGACAATAAATATCTTCTTACAGCTCAGAACTGCTCTGCAACTCTTGACGATGAAGGCAAGATACAGCTTGTAACCGAAGATATAAGAAACGGCAACGGACGTGCAATCAAGTCAAAGCTTTGGTCTCCTAACCGCGTTGATAAAATTGACGAACCGGTAAACGCTATATTCTGGATTATGAAAGACCCGACAATTCCTCCTGTTGTTAAACTTAAAGGCGCATCTCTTGCGGCTGTAATGGGCGCTACTCTTGCTACAAAGAGATCTTCTGCTGAAAGACTTGCTCCCGGCGTTGACCCTAACAAGCTCGTTGTTGTGCCTTATGCCAATCCATTCAGGACATATCCTCTCGCTAATGACTATTCAAAGTTTAAAAAGCTTGTTGAAGAAAAAAATGTAGATTGCTACATTGTAAACACCGGCGATTTTATGGGCAAAAAGGTACAGCCTAAGGATACGCTCGGTATTCTTGAAGCCATAGTAGACGGCACGGCTGAGTTTAAAAAGTGGGGTCCGTTCTCAGACATTGAAATTATGGATTGGGAAGGATTTATCCCTGATATGAACGATGACGAATATGTTTCACAGCTAAAGGCCCGTATGAATGACCGTGTAAATGAAATTAAAGCATTTGCCGTTGAAAAAGGCGGCTATGACAAGCTTCCTGACGACGCTCTTGAAGCAATTCAAAAGGTTGTTGACGAACTTAATTGATAATTTTATTATTTAATTTGCAAATGAAGGCAGACATCATTTTTATGACGTCTGCCTTTTTATATATAACTGTTTTTATAATATGTTAATTTATATATTTGAGTTAAGTTTAAATAAAAGATGTCAGTTCGTTAATGTTTTCTTCTTCTGTACTAAGCATTTTTTTTGCAAGCGTTTGAACATTTGGGTCCTTACCGTCATAATCGCGTATGTGTCGTGTCATTTTGTTGACTCCCATTGTATTTCCTTTAATCATCATTTCTGCAATGTGTGATGATGAGGAATCGCGCCTTAAATCGCGCTGTGCGGCATAACGGGTCATAGCTTTTGTAACGGGACTTATGTGTTGTATATCTGCTCCTCTGTTGCGAAGCATATTATTTGCACTATGATAAATTTTACCGTATTTAACAAGTTGTTCACACAGGACATGATCGACCTTGCTGTCGTGAACATTTTTTCTAACGCATGTAATTCCCTGACACCCCATCTCTGCATTTTGCAAAACATAGTTCAGCATTTCAACATCATTAATCATATAAAATCACCTCAGAAAATATTATTGGCAAAAAATTATGTTTTATTCCTGTTGCAACGAGCATCATTTTATGGTTTAATATTTACAGGTGATATTTATGATCAGCGCACAATTACATACAGAGTTTTTACCGTATCCCGATAAAGAGGACAGAAAAGTTATGGTTTATGTTCCCTCACATAAAGAGGGGGAACTTTTGCCCGTAATTTATATGACAGACGGGCAAAATCTTTTTGATGAATCTGCCACACCTTACGGATGCTGGGACGTGATAAAGGCTGTTGAAGATGAGCAAAAAAACGGTTCTGCCGGCGCAATAATAGTGGGAATAGATAACGGCAACAAGTACCGTGACTGCGAGCTTACTCCAAAGTGTATAGGTGAAGTGCAGTATAAAGAGCTGATGAGCGGTTATGTATCCTCTGAGGGAGAAATATTTGACGGATTCCTTATGAATACCGTAATTCCGTTTGTTGAGGGTAATTATCCGGTAAAATCAGAAAAAAAGTTTACATCTGTTTGCGGAAGTTCTTCAGGCGGATTGCAGGCATTTTTTACAGGCATTGAGCACAGTGACAGGTTTGCCTGTGTGGGTGCATTTTCTCCCGCATTTTTAATTTATACTCGGGATGATTGGCGCAAATATTTGATTTCAAAAGTCAAAGACACTGTGCCGTATCTTTACATTTATACGGGTGATAATGACTTGCTTGAACATATGATATTTAAAAGCGTTGAAATGATGTACGATCTGCTGCCCGAGGTAGGCTATCCCTTAGATATGATGAACGAAGTTGTATTATTTGAAAACAAACATAATGAAAATGCATGGAGAGATATATTTAAGGACTTTTTACATACGTTTCTTAACAGTATATAAAATAAAAGGAGTGACTTTTTAAGCCACTCCGAAATAATGCTGTTGTTTTACAAAAACCGAAAATCACAAAATAATTTCACCGTCAACGGTGCCGCCCAAGCCTGCGGCGTTAGATTCGTCGGTATCAATGTGCATGGCGGGAGCATAGCTTGGACTTACTCTTATAACAACGTCGCCGAATGTTGTTGCTCTGCCGGTATTTTCTCCTACTTTGACAGAAACGATCTGCTTGTCTTTTAAACCAAATTTTTCGGCCGTTTCGGGGTCAAGGTGAATGTGCCTTTTTGCGGCAATAACACCGCGCTCTATCTCACATTCGCCTTCGGGACCTACAAGCCTGCATCCGGGTGTGCCGGCAATATCTCCCGATTCCCTAACAGGTGCGGCAATGCCGAGCTTGCGTGCGTCGGTAAGTGAAATTTCTATTTGGTCGGCAGTTCTTTCGGGGCCGAGAATCGACATTTTCATTTCACCTTTCGGACCTATGACGGTAACTTTTTCAACGCAGGCAAACTGTCCCGGCTGAGAAAGATTCTTTTTATTTGTTAATTTTGCACCTTTTCCAAAAAGAATTTCAAGGGTCTCTTTGGTTACATGAACGTGATGAGCTGAAGTTTCAACCATTATTTTCATTTTAATTACCACCATTCGTAAAATTTATTATTTAATTATCAAATATATTTTACTACTTATTATTTGAAATTTCAACCATTTATAGGGTTTGTTTAGAGAAAGGACGTTTTTATGTATAATAACTGGGAAGAACTGAAAACCGCGTGCTCGCAGTGTCAGAACTGTGAACTTTACAAAACGCGTCATAATGTTGTTGTAGGCGACGGAAATGAAAATGCAGAAGTAATGTTTATTGGTGAAGGGCCGGGCGAAAACGAGGACCTGCAGGGCAAACCGTTTGTAGGTAGAGCCGGGAAGCTGCTTGATAAAATGATGACGGCAGTTGACCTTGACCGAAACAAAAATATTTATATTGCAAACATTGTAAAATGCCGTCCGCCGCAAAACCGTGACCCCAGACCCGAAGAGCAGGAAATGTGCATTAACTGGCTGAGGGCTCAGGTTAAGATGATCGATCCTAAAATAATAGTCTGTCTCGGCAGAATTGCAGCCGGCAGAATTATTAAACCTGACATTAAAATTACAAAGGAGCACGGATTGTGGTTTGAAAAAGGCGGAGTTCAGATGATGGCAATGCTTCACCCTGCTGCAATTTTGCGTGACCCGCGCAAAAAGCCTGACGCGTTTGACGACTTTTTAAAGCTTAGAGACAAAATCAATGAGATATGCGACCGTACATATGACTGAAAAGCTGAAACCTCTCTTGTACAGAGAGGTTTTTTATATTGATAATGCAGTAAAATATTGGTATAATTAATATAGGCAACCAAGATGTAAATTTTTTAAAGAATAATATTTTAAAAAGTTTTAGAAAATATTGATTGGATTGGGAATTTATGCTATAATATTTTAATATAGGCAAAATATCTGCGAAAGGATAGTAACTAATGATAAAGGCTAATGAATATCGCACGGTTACATGCGGTGAGTTAAGAGAAGAGAATATAGGGCAACAGGTTAAAGTCGCCGGCTGGGTTGAGAATATCCGTGACCACGGCGGCGTTATGTTTCTTGATATTCGTGATCAATACGGCATTTTGCAGGTTGTGGTCCATAATGATGAACTCCTTAAAAATATAAATAAAGAATGTACCGTTACTTTAAGCGGCAAGGTCGTAAAACGTGATGAAGATACAATTAATCCCAAAATTGCAACAGGTTATGTTGAAGTTCATACAGAGGACATTACTGTTCTCGGCAAGTGTAAAAATGTGCTTCCTTTTGAGGTGGCGGCGTCTACTAACACATCAGAGGATATTCGTTTAAAATATCGTTTTCTTGACCTTAGAAATCAAAAGGTTCACAACAACATTATTCTTCGTTCGCAGATTATTACATTTTTGCGTTCAAAGATGAATGAAATGGGATTTACCGAAATTCAAACGCCGATACTTTCAACCTCATCGCCCGAGGGCGCGCGTGATTATCTTATTCCGAGCCGCAAACACAAGGGCAGATTTTATGCGCTGCCGCAGGCTCCGCAGATTTTTAAACAGCTTTTAATGGTGTCGGGCTTTGACCGTTATTTTCAAATTGCGCCGTGCTTTCGTGACGAGGACGCCCGCGCAGACCGCTCGCCGGGCGAGTTTTACCAGCTTGACTTTGAAATGTCTTTTGCAACTCAGGAAGATGTTTTTGAAGTTGCCGAAGAAGTTCTTTATGAAACTTTTAAAAAATTCTCAGACAAAGAGGTGTCAAAACCACCGTTTGTCCGTATTCCATATGCCGAAAGTATGCTTAAATACGGAACAGACAAACCCGACCTCCGCAATCCGCTTTTAATTGTTGAAATAAGCGATATGTTTGAAGAAACGGACTTTGCTCCTTTCCGCAAAAAGACTGTTCGTTCAATCAATGTGCCCAATGCCGCAGGACAGTCTAAAAAATGGTTTAAAAAAATGGAGGAGTATGCTCTTTCAATAGGAATGAAGGGTCTGGGCTATGTTAAGGTAAAAGACGACCTTACGTTTGACGGCCCTATTGATAAATTTCTTAAAGGGGGAGACCGCGAGGAGCTTATCAGGCGCAACGGCTCAAAAGCGGGAGACGTTATTTACTTTATTGCCGATTCGGCACAGGAGGCTCCCAAGCTTGCGGGACAGATACGCACAGAGGTTGCAAAACGCCTTGACCTTATAGATACAAGCAGATTTGAACTTTGTTTCATCAACGATTTTCCTATGTATGAGCATGACGAGGAAACAAATCAGATTATATTCACACACAATCCGTTTTCAATGCCGCAGGGTGGGCTTGACAGTCTGTTAAACAAAGACCCTGAGGAAATTTTGGCATATCAATATGATATTGTGTGCAACGGCGTTGAGCTTTCTTCCGGCGCGGTTCGAAATCACGACATAGAAATTATGAAAAAAGCATTTGAAATTGCAGGCTATTCTGAAGATGACCTCAAAGCGAAATTCTCTGCTCTTTACAACGCGTTTCAGTACGGTGCTCCGCCTCATGCAGGTATGGCTCCGGGTGTTGACAGAATGATTATGCTGCTTACAGAAGAAGAAAATATTCGTGAGGTTATTGCGTTCCCAATGAATTCAAATGCTCAGGATCTGCTTCTCGGTTCACCGGGTGAGGTAACTGAGCAGCAGCTTAGAGAAGTACACGTCAAATTAAGATAAGCAAACTCAAAGGGCGAGTTTTTATAGCTTGCCCTAATTCTGTTTACAAAGGAAGGTTTTTTATGGTAACAAGAGAAGATGTTGAAAACATTGCATTGCTTTCAAAACTTTTTGTTCCCGAAGAGGAACTTGACGGTCTGACACAGTCAATGCAGGAAATTATAGATTTTGCCGACACGATCAACAATGCACCCACAAGCGGTGAGGCATTTGACAACATCAATAATTTATCGAACGTGTTTCGTGAGGACGAGGTAGTTGAGTCGTATAGCAGCGAGGAAATACTTAAAAATGCCCCCGAACAGGCAGAAAATCATTTTCTTGTAAGAAACAGAGAGTAAGGCGGTGTAACAATGGGTTCAATTGAAAAAATTCATGAGATGCTTACAACAAAACAGTGCTCCTGCGCCGAGCTTACAAAAAGTTATCTTAAAGAAATAGAAAAATCAAACGGTGAACTTAATGCCTATGTAAACGTAACGGGCGATGAGGCTCTTAAAACAGCGGCAATTGTAGATGAAAAGATTGCGTCCGGCGAACAAATCGGAATGCTTGAGGGTGTGCCGATGACGTTAAAAGACAATCTTTCAACAAAGGGAATTGAGACTACCTGCTGTTCAAAAATTCTTAAAGGCTACAAGCCTATTTACAACGCTACCGTATGGGATATTCTTTCAAAGCAGAACGCCGTAATGCTTGGCAAAACTAATATGGATGAGTTTGCAATGGGTTCATCCTGCGAGACCTCCTGCTTTGGCGGCGCTGCTAACCCGTTTGACACAGGGCACGTTTCCGGCGGTTCGTCGGGCGGCGTTGCAAGTGCGGTAGGCGCAAATATTGCGCCCTACGGTCTCGGCTCTGACACAGGCGGTTCAATACGTCAGCCTGCGTCGTTCTGCGGTATTGTAGGATTAAAGCCGACGTACGGCGCTGTTTCCCGTTACGGGCTGATTGCTTATGCAAGTTCGCTTGATCAGATCGGTCCTATCACAAAAACTGTTGAAGACGCTTCAATTGTATTTGACGCAATTTCAAAGTACGACGACAGGGATTCAACCTCTAAGGGCAATGTCGGCGGCGATACCTATTCAAAGCTAAATAACGATATAAAAGGATCAAAAATAGGCATTGCGCGCGAATATATTGACGGCGTAAGAGATGACGTTAAAAACGCTGTTTTAAATGCCGCAAAGGTTTACGAATCACTGGGAGCGGAAATTGTTTATTTTGATTTACCGGCGCTTAAATTTGCACTTCCCGTATATTACATTATAGCCTGCGCGGAGGCGTCATCAAATCTCGGCAGATATGACGGAATACGCTACGGATATAAAACAAGTCATTATAACGGTACTCACGATATGATCTGCCGTACACGCTCAGAGGGTTTTGGCGAAGAAGTTAAGCGCAGAATTTTACTGGGAACATATGTGCTTTCGGCAGGATATTACGACGCTTACTATAAAAAAGCGCAAAACCTGAGAGGAACAATTATAAAAGCATTTAATAATGCATTTGAAAACTGCGACATAATTCTTGCTCCTACTGTTCCTATGACCGCTTTTGAAACGGGTCACGCCGTTTCAGACCCAATTGAAACATACCTTACCGACATATGTACGGTTCCCGTAAACATTGCGGGTCTGCCCGGTGTGTCAATCCCATGCGGATTTAACGCAAAGGGAATGCCGATAGGTATGCAGCTTATCGGCAAAAGTTTTAATGAAGCAACAATTCTTAACGCCGCATACAAGTATCAGCAGGCGGCGCCAGAAAACTTTAAAGATACAAAGTGGGGTGTAAAGCTGTGAAATACGAATTAGTTGCGGGTTTTGAGACCCACATTGAGCTTGCTACAAAAACTAAAATATTCTGCGGCTGTACAACCCGTTTCGGCGGCGAACCAAACAGTCACTGCTGTCCTGTTTGCATAGGTTTGCCGGGTACTTTGCCCAAACTTAACAGACAGGCTGTTCGTTACGCAATTATGGCTGGACTTGCAACTCACGGAGAAATTGCGAAAATTTCAAAAATGGACAGAAAAAATTACTGCTACCCTGACCTTCCAAAGGCATATCAGATAAGCCAGCTTTACGCGCCCCTTTCAATAGGAGGTTATGTAGAGCTTTCAAACGGCAGAAAAATCCGTTTGCACCATATTCACATTGAAGAGGACGCCGGAAAGCTCATTCACCGGCACGGCGACACCTATGTTGACTATAACCGCGGCGGAGTTCCTCTTATTGAAATTGTATCCGAACCCGACATCCGCTCAATTGACGAGGCAAGAGAGTACGTTGAAAAATTACAGCAGGTTATGAGGTATATCGGAATTTCCGACTGCAAGATGCAGGAGGGCTCAATGCGCTGCGACGTTAATATTTCTGTTCGGCCGGAAGGCACAGAAAAGCTTGGAACGCGTACAGAAATAAAGAATATGAACTCAATAAACAACATTGCCAGGGCAATGGAGTACGAGTTTGAACGTCAGGTCGACCTGATTGAAAGCGGTGGCAAGGTAGTACAGGAAACTTTGCGTTATGACGATGCAACAAACACAACTTCTCCTATGCGCAGCAAGGAGGATGCCCACGATTACCGCTACTTTCGTGATCCTGACCTTGTTACAATTAATGTTTCACGTGAAGAGGTTGAGGAGATCAGGGCCTCGCTTCCGGAGCTTCCTGCCGACAAGTGCAGAAGATATATTGACGAACTTGGGATTCCTGAAAAGGATGCTCAGCTTTTGACAAAATACAGAAAAATAAGCGAGTATTTTGACGCCGCGCGGGAGGGCGTAAAATCACCAAAGACAGTTTCAAACTTTATTATCGGTCAGATTTTCCGCCGAACGGAAACAGAGTCGGATAAAGAGGTTTTTGATGTTTCGGTAACTCCCGAACAGCTAAATGAGCTTGTAAAACTGCTTGACTCCGGAAAAATCAGGAATAACCTCGCAAAGTCAACACTTGAAAAAATGCTTGATTCGGGCAAGGGTGCGCTTGAATTTATCAGCGAGAGCGATATGGGCGGACTTGATGAAGAAACAATGATTACCCTTTGCAGGCAGGCAATTGAGGAGAATAAAAAAGCGGTTGAAGATTACAGGGGCGGCAAAGAAAAAGCTCTTAAGGCGCTGTTGGGCAATGTAATGAAGAACAGCCGAGGTAAAGCAGACGCCGCGGCGGCTGAGGCAAAACTGAAAGAAATGATAGGTTAATATATTTTAAAGTCAGTGTGGAAAATTAAACAGAAAAAAGTGACCGTTCTATCTATACACGATAGAACGGAGAATAATATTTAATTTTTTATTTTACTGATAATTTATAGAAAAATTTAATATTCAGAGAACTATAAAATCCGCGGCAGCTGAATAAATCAGCCGCCGCGGATTTAGTTGTTTTATTTTCAAATTCCGGCTTATTACAGTTTTATTAAACTTCATTTCCGGGGAACTTTGGAATGCCGTCAAAGCCTTTCTGCAAGTCCTCATCTGTCGGGATGTAGTCATTCATAACGCCGTCGTTGAATTTTTCATAAGCTACCATATCAAAATAACCCGTACCCGTAAGTCCAAACAGAATATTCTTTTCTTCGCCTGTTTCTTTACATTTTAGTGCTTCGTCAATAG
This sequence comes from uncultured Clostridia bacterium, assembly GCA_947623205.1. GTDB lineage: Bacteria > Bacillota > Clostridia > Oscillospirales > Acutalibacteraceae > Ruminococcoides. Next base: position 8,333 of record CANQGM010000010.1, on the reverse strand, counting down.
CGACTCTTATTGCGTGGCTGCTTTCGGGAGCAGGCAGAATACCCTCAACTCTCGCAAACTGCTCTGCTGCTTCAAATACAGCAGTCTGCTCAACTGAAGTTGCCTCCATAAGGCCGTCGTGATAAAGCTGAGAAAGTATTGAACTCATACCGTGATAACGCAGACCGCCGGCGTGGTTTGCCGATGGAATAAATCCGCTGCCGAGTGTGTACATCTTTGCAAGCGGACAAACCATACCCGTGTCGCAGAAGTCATACGCAAATTTACCTCTTGTAAAGCTCGGACAGGACGCAGGTTCAACTGCAATAATGCGGTAGTCTGCCTCGCCTCTGAGCTTTTGACCCATAAACGGAGAAATAAGACCTCCAAGGTTAGAACCTCCGCCTGCACAGCCGATTATGATGTCGGGCTTAACGCCGTATTTGTCAAGAGCTGTTTTAGTTTCAAGACCGATTACCGACTGATGCAGAAGCACCTGATTAAGCACGCTGCCGAGCACATAGCGGTAGCCCTCGGTTGATGTTGCAACTTCAACAGCTTCCGAAATTGCGCAGCCGAGACTTCCTGTTGTATCGGGGTGTTCCGCAAGAATTTTTTTGCCGACATTTGTTGTGGTAGACGGTGACGGAGTAACGCTTGCACCGTATGTTCTCATAACCTCGCGTCTGAAAGGCTTTTGCTCATATGAAACCTTAACCATATATACCTTGCAGTCAAGTCCAAAATATGAGCACGCCATTGAAAGTGCGGTGCCCCACTGACCTGCGCCGGTTTCGGTTGTAACGCCTTTTAAACCCTGCTTTTTAGCATAATAAGCCTGAGCTATGGCACTGTTTAGTTTGTGGCTGCCGCTTGTGTTATTGCCCTCGAATTTATAGTAAATTTTTGCGGGAGTGTCCAGAGCCTTTTCAAGAAAATATGCTCTTATAAGCGGTGAGGGACGGTACATTTTATAAAAATTCTGAATTTCTTCGGGAATGTCAATGTAAGCGTCACTGTCGTTGAGTTCCTGTGCAACAAGCTCTTCACAGAATACGGGGTAAAGCTCCTCAGCTTTCATTGGCTGAAGAGTACCCGGATTCAGCAAGGGTGCAGGCTTGTTTTTCATATCCGCACGGACATTATACCATTTTGTAGGTATTTCACTTTCGTCAAGATAAATTTTGTAAGGAATTTTTTTGTTTTCCACGTTGTAAAACCTCCTAAAAACTGTTTATATTTTTAAATGCATAAAATATTTTAATTCAATAATATGAAAATATATCCATTTTATTGCATTTTGGGATATTATAACATAAATAAACTGAATTGTCACGCATTTTTGTAAAATTATTTATATTTATACAAAAGCATAATTATATTTTACTGCCTTTTTACAATTAACGAACAATTTATTTTACAATTGAATTATAAACTATGTTTGTACTTAAAAGTACAAGAAAAATTTAAGGAGATTGTTTTAAAATGAAAAAAGCAGTAAAGAAAATTGCAGCTCTTGCAGTAATGAGCGCTGTTGCTGTTACAGCCTTTACAGGCTGCGGCAGCTCATCAAACGGTTCGTCAAATTCTGACAATTCTACAAATGGTTCCGGTTTTGATACAAACAAAAAGATTTCTGTTATTACAAGAGAAGAAGGTTCGGGAACAAGAGACGCGTTCACAGAGCTTACAGGAGTTCTTGTCGAAGACAGCGGCACAAAAACAGATAACACTATAAATTCTGCCATAACAATAAACAGCACAGAGGCAGTTATCACAAATGTTAAAGGTGATGACGCTGCTGTGGGATACATATCGCTTGGTTCACTAAATGACACAGTTAAAGCTTTGAAAGTAAATAGTGTTGAAGCAACAGCAGAAAATGTAAAATCGGGAGAGTATGAAATCAGCCGTCCGTTCAACATAGCTTACAAAGGCAAACTCAGCGATGTTGCCAAAGATTTTGTTGACTATATACTAAGCTCAGACGGTCAGAAAGTAGTAACCGACAACGGTTATGTATCGGTGGCTGAGACAGATGCTTATGCGGGTTCAAAACCTTCGGGTAAAGTAACGGTTGCAGGTTCTTCTTCTGTATCGCCCGTTATGGAAAAGCTTGCCGAGGCTTATAAGGAGGTAAACACAAACGCTGATGTTGAGATTCAGACATCGGACTCATCGGCAGGTATGCAGGCAGCTATGGAAGGAACATGCGACATAGGCATGGCTTCACGTGACCTTAAAGACGAAGAAAAATCCGCACTTACTCAGACAACAATTGCTAAAGACGGTATAGCAGTGATTGTAAACAAAAACAACACTTGCGAAGGACTGACGATGGAACAGATAAAATCTATATATACAGGTGAGATAACTGTTTGGAGCGATATAATAAAATGAGATTAAATAGAATAAAAGAAATGGCAATGCAGGGGGTATTCCTGCTGACAGCCATAACAAGCATTGCCGCAGTAGTGCTTATTTGTATCTTCTTATTCTATAACGGCGTTCCTGCTATAACAGAAATAGGTTTCCTCAATTTTGTAGGCGGTCAGAAATGGGCGCCTACAAACGTACCGGCAAGTTATGGAATATTAAATATGATCATAGGCAGTATTTATGTTACGGCAGGCGCTGTTGTTGTCGGTGTTCCTATTGGCGTGCTTACAGCGGTTTTTCTGGCAAGGTTTTGCCCTGCACCGCTCTATAAAGTGTTAAAACCGGCAACAGAACTTTTGGCTGGTATTCCGTCAATTGTTTACGGATTTTTCGGGCTTATGGTTATAGTCCCATTTATTCGTGAACATTTTGGAGGAGGCTCAAGTCTTTTGGCAGCATCTTTTGTTTTGGGCATAATGATTTTACCCACAATAATCGGAGTGTCGGAGTCGGCAATTCGTGCCGTACCCGAAAGCTATTATGAGGGCGCGCTTGCTTTGGGTGCAACAAGAGAAAGAAGTGTGTTTAAAGCAATTCTTCCCGCTTCAAAGTCAGGTATTCTTGCAGGTGTTGTACTGGGAACAGGCAGAGCCATAGGTGAGACTATGGCAGTTATACTCATAGCAGGCAATCAGGTTCAGATTCCTTCCTCACTTACTGACGGCGTCAGAACTCTTACGGCAAACATTGTGCTTGAAATGGGATACTCAACCGGGCTTCATCGTCAGGCGCTAATTGCTACAGGAGTTGTATTGTTTGTATTCATTTTAATAATAACACTGTCAATGCAGGCAATAAAAAGCAGGAGTGAGAAATATGGTTAATTACGCAATTAATAAAATAACACTCAGACAAAGACTCAGAGAGTACAAAAAAAAACCCATTTCGTTTCTGCTTCTTTTAATAGTAGGGTTGGCGGCTCTTTTTTCAGCGACAGCACTCGTTTTCATTATTATTTACATAATTATAATGGGTGTTCCGCATCTTACTCCCGACTTGTTTGCGTTAAAATATAACAGCGACAATGTGTCTTGTATGCCTGCAATTATAAACACGCTTATAATTACTGTACTTACACTGATAATTTCTGTACCGTTTGGTATTGGTTCGGCAATTTATCTTGTTGAGTATGCCAAAAGAGGCAATAAGTTTGTAAAAGTAATACGCACAATGGCAGAAACACTTTCAGGTATTCCGTCAATAGTATATGGTTTGTTCGGTATGCTGTTTTTTGTAACTGCTCTTCACTGGAGAATATCTCTGCTTGCCGGCGCTTTTACCCTTGCAATTATGGTTCTCCCCACAATTATGAGAACAACAGAAGAGGCATTGATCACGGTGCCGGATTCTTACCGTGAGGGCAGTTTCGGACTTGGTGCGGGAAAACTCCGTACAATTATAAAAATAATACTGCCAAGTGCAATGCCGGGTATTCTTGCAGGTATAATTCTTGCAGTCGGTCGCATTGCAGGTGAAACAGCGGCACTTCTTTATACATCAGGTTCGGCAACGGGAACTGTATCAAGCATTATGGACTCCGGAAGAACTCTTGCTATTCATATGTATGTACTTGCAAACGAGGGACTTCACACCGATCAGGCATGGGGTACTGCCGTTGTTTTGTTAATTCTTGTATTGGTTATTAACACATTGTCAGCATTTATTGCAAAAAAGCTCAGCAGTAAGAATTAATACTAAACACCAATTGAAAGGATACCGGGGTATAAATGGATAAATTCACTATTAAAAATATGAACCTGTATTATGGTGATTTTCACGCTCTTAAAAATGTTGAATTAAATATGCAGGAAAAAAGGATTACAGCGTTTATCGGCCCGTCAGGCTGTGGTAAATCAACTTTGCTGAAATCTCTTAACAGAATGAATGACCTTGTTGAGGGATGTAAAATTACAGGTGATATTAAGCTAAACGGCGAGGATATTTACGGCAGCATGGATGTCAATATTCTCAGAAAAAGAGTAGGAATGGTTTTTCAGAAAGCAAATCCGTTTCCAATGAGTGTTTATGACAACATTGCTTTTGGTCCGCGTACACACGGAATTAAAAATAAACGTGAGCTTGACCGTATTGTTGAAGAGACGCTGCGTGACGCGGCTATATGGGATGAACTTAAAGACAGACTTAAAAAAAGTGCGCTCGGTCTTTCGGGCGGTCAGCAGCAGCGCCTCTGCATTGCGCGTGCGCTTGCCGTAAAACCTGAGGTTTTGCTTATGGATGAGGCAACGTCTGCTCTTGACCCTGTTTCTACGGGGAAAATTGAGGAATTATGTCTCAGACTTAAAGACAAGTACACTATAATTATGGTAACACATAATATGCAGCAGGCACTTCGCATTTCTGATAAGACGGCGTTTTTTCTGCTTGGAGAGATGATTGAATATAACGATACCGATTTGATTTTTTCATCACCGCAAGATAAGCGTACCGAAGAATATATAACGGGAAGGTTTGGCTAATGAGAGAATATTTTGACAATGAACTTGAAAATCTTAATAATCAGCTCATAGAAATGGGCAGTTTCGTTGAACAGGCAATAAACAATACTGTTGAAATGATTTTAAACGGCAGAAGTGACGGAATTGAAAAGGCAAGGGAAAATGAAGAACGTATTAACGCGGCTGAAAAAAATATTCAGACGCATTGTCTGAAACTGATACTTCACCAGGCTCCCGTTGCACAGGATTTGCGCAGCATTTCTGCCGCATTAAAAATGATAACCGACCTTGAACGTATCGGTGATCAGGCAATCGACATTACAGAGATGTCACAGTATATCGGCGACAAAGCCAATATATACAGTATGACTCACATTGCAGAAATGGCAACTCAGGCGTCTGAAATGGTTACAATGGCAATTGACGCTTTTGTAAAAACGGATATTGAACTTGCTAAAAAAGTAAGTAAGAATGATGATATAATAGATGACCTGTTTAATACGGTGAAAAATGACACAGTTGACATTATTCTTCAGGACAAGGAACTTGGTATGCAGGCAATTGATGTTGTTATGATTGCAAAGTATCTTGAAAGAATCGGAGACCACGCAGTAAATATTGCGGAGTGGGTCGCGTTTTCAATTACCGGAAAACGTGAAATTGAGTAAATTTATTTTACTTTCCGGATGTTTGTGTTATAATATAAAATATACTGGTTATGGGAGTTTTTAAATAATGTTAATATATGTAGTAGAAGATGATACAGATATCCGAGAACTTGAAACTTATGCGCTTAAAAACAGCGGATATGAAGTGCAGAGCTTTGCCGAAAGCAAAAGCTTTTTTAAAGCCTGCATTGCCGAAAAACCCCACCTTGTAATTCTTGATGTTATGCTGCCTGATTTTGACGGACTTTCGGTGCTTGAAAAGTTGAGAAAAGACGCTGCGACAAAAACAATTCCGGTTATTCTTGTTACCGCAAAGGGCAGCGAAATGGATAAGGTAAAGGGACTTGACATGGGCGCGGACGATTATATAACAAAGCCTTTCTCTGTTCTTGAACTTATTTCAAGAGTGCGCGCAATTCTGCGCCGCTGTACTTTTGATGACAAGCAGGAGGTAATCACACTTGGGGGAATTGTGTTTGACGATTCAAAACATATTGTTACAAGCGACGGTAAAGTTTGCGCGCTTACATATAAAGAATATGAGCTTTTGAAATATTTGCTTAAAAATAAGGGTATGGCCCTTACTCGCGAAAATATTATTCTCAATGTTTGGGGATACGACTTTGAGGGTGAAAGCCGTACCGTTGATATGCATATAACCACATTGAGACAAAAACTCGGCAGCTGCGGCAACCTTATTAAAACCGTCCGTAATGTAGGATATAAAGCGGGTGAATGATAAATTGAAACTAAGCAAACGATTGCTCAACAGATTTTCTGTAATTGCATTTGTATCAATTTTACTGACGGCTGTTTTTTTAACAGCCGCTTTTTGGTTTGTGTTTGCAAACCAGGAACAAAGTGATTTGCAAATTTATTCCAATACAGTTGCGCGCGCCTATAATGCGGACAGCAAAGCGGAAATTTTAAATAATTACAGCAGTCGGAATATCCGCATTACTTTGATTGCCTCCGACGGCAGCATAATATTTGACAGCAGCAACGGGGTCAAACTGCACACAAAAGAAAACCACAGCGACCGTCCTGAATTTAAGGAGGCAATAAAAAACGGTCACGGTTCAAGTAGGCGAATGTCGTCAACTATCAACAGTGTAACCTATTATTATGCGGTAAAGACAAATGACGGAAACATTCTTCGCGCGTCTAAAACGGTTGACAGCACAGTTAAAATGTTTGCAAGGATTTTTCCGGCTGTTCTTTTAATAATGATATTTGTATTCATAATTTGTATAGCGATGTCAAAGCGCTCAACGCGCAAAATTATTGGACCCATTGAAAATATGTCAAAAAATCTTGACGATACTCCCTACGATGAACTTGTTCCGCTTGCTCAAACAATAAGCAGTCAGCAGAAAGAAATTAAAAAACAAATACAAAAGCTTCAAATCGAAAAAGATAAGATAAACACTCTTATTCAGAATATGTCAGAGGGTTTTATACTTATTGATATGGACAAAAATGTGCTTATGAGCAACCATTCGGCGGCAAAGCTTATCGGCGCTAACGATGAGCGGATGATAGGAAAAAGCCTGATTTCATACTCTCGAAATGATACGGTTCTTGAATGTGTTGAGAGCGCGCTTAACGGAGAGGGCAAAAGCGGCGACCTTACAATAAACGGCAGGGTGCTGCAAATAATGACCAGCCCCGTTTATTCAAACAACCGTCAAAACGGTGTAATTTGCCTTATAATTGACGTATCTGCAAAGAAAAAGGCAGAAAAAATGCGCCGCGAGTTCACCGCTAACGTGACTCACGAGCTTAAGACCCCGCTGACATCAATTTCGGGTTATGCCGAAATCATAGCCAGCGGTCTGGCAAGACCCAATGATGTGCAGGGATTTGCAAAGAAAATACATAAGGAATCAGGCAGACTTCTTTCGCTCATAGGCGACATAATCGAGCTTTCGCAGCTTGACGAAAGCACGTCAAGCGAGGAGTTTGTCCCCGTTGACCTTTCAGGCGTTGCATATGAGGTGGCGGAGGATTTGCGCTCCAATGCGGCAAAACAGGGCATTGACATTTCGGTTGACGCGAAAAAAACCGTAATAAAAGGCGACAGAAATCAAATTTATGAGCTTGTCTACAACCTATGCGACAATGCCATACGCTACAACAGACCGAACGGAAAGGTTAAAATTACTGTGACTGAGTCTGAAAACAAGTCAATTATCAAGGTTGCCGATACAGGCATAGGAATCCCACAAAAGCACTGGAAGCGCATTTTTGAGCGTTTTTACCGCGTTGATAAAAGCCGCTCAAAAGAAACCGGCGGCACCGGTCTTGGACTTGCTATCGTAAAACACATTGCAGAGCACCACGGCGGTACCGTTACGCTTGAAAGCAATGAAAGCGGCACAACATTTACAGTTCAATTTTAATAAATATTGAAAAATCACTATCTGTGGCATTGGAATAAATTTTTTATATTTCGACAAAATTCTACATTTATTTTAAAATAAAAGTTCTATAATAACATCAAGTAATCTGACAAACTAACCAGTAGTTTATCAATAATTGATATATTTAAAAATTTTTTTTAAAAAGTTGTTGACAATGTGACAAATAGGGTATATAATAATGGCAAAGATTGGAAATTAATATAAATCAGAAATGAAAAAAATAAAACAAATTATGCTATTTTATTAAATTTGATACTCAGACAAGCAATTACAAATCAACTGACTGAGAGTCAAAAGTAAATTTGGTTTAAAAAATATTTATTTAATAATCTGATATTTGTATTTAAATGCGTCATTCCTGTATATTT
>CANQGM010000009.1 GCA_947623205.1 uncultured Clostridia bacterium | reverse complement strand
GAGGTTGATAGGCTGCGTGTGTAAGTGTCGTGAGGCATTAAGCTTGGCAGTACTAATAGGTCGAGGGCTTGACCACAGATTGATATTGAATATATACAGTATATTCATGTCTGGTCTTTTGTAACAACAGTATGCTTCTTTTTACTTCTTTCTTTCCTCCTCTGCTCTTTCTTTATTCAGTTTTCAGGGTACTGAGAAATATATAACAAAACGCACCGCTTTTGCGGTGCGTTTTGTTATGTTATTCACAAGCTAAAATATTTTTAATTTCATCGGCTGCTTCATCAAGATAATTTCCCTCAAAAAATTCTATTTTGCCCTCGTCCATACTTTTTGCAAGGTCGGAATTGATAGGCAGCTTTGCAAGTACCTTAGTGCCGTAGAGTTTTGCTACCTCGTCAATATGACTTTCTCCGAATACACACAGTTTTTTGCCGCAGTCGGGGCAGACAAAATAACTCATATTCTCAACAAGTCCGAGTATCGGGACATTCATCATTTTTGCCATTTTTACAGCCTTTTGAACTATCATTGAAACAAGCTCCTGGGGCGACGCAACAACAATTATGCCGTCAAGCGGAATACTTTGAAACACAGTCAGCGGGACATCGCCCGTTCCCGGAGGCATATCGACAAACATATAGTCAATGTCCTTCCAAACAACATCTGTCCAAAACTGCTTAACAGTGCCTGTAATTATAGGCGAACGCCATACTACGGGGTCGGTTTCATTTTCGAGAAGAAGATTTACAGATATTATATTAATACCTGTTTCTGTTTCGGCAGGAAGAATGCCTTGTTCATTACCCATGCACCGTGTTTTAATACCAAAAGCCTTTGGTATGGACGGGCCTGTAACATCGGCGTCAAGAACGGCAGTTTTATTGCCCATTCTGTTAAAGGTGACCGCAAGCATTGAGGTTACAAGGCTTTTTCCGACTCCGCCTTTTCCTGAAACAATACCTATTACCTTTTTTACTTTGCTGTACTTATTAAGTTTTTCCCGTAAATCATCGTTTTTTCTGTCTTTGCAGTCGGATGAACAGGAGGAACAGTTGTGATTACAGCTCATTTTACACATCTCCGTTTAAAATAATTGCTCTTTTTTCGGCATGAGAAAAGGGCGCGTCTTTAATAAAAGAAAACCATATTATATTATACCATAAATACTCTTATTTAACGAGTGTCTTACAATTAAATAAAGTTTTCACAATAAAAAGTTGCCTCAAAACATAACAGTTTTGACTGTGCCTACAATATATGGTTAAGTTATAAAAGTCATCATTTACCGTAGTTTCAGCCTTGACTCAGTTATTATTTTGAGACAACTCTTGTAATATCATAAATATACAATTTTATATTTAGTTATCATTCTTCTCCGGCGGATTCGTTGTTATCTTCCGGTTCGGCGGCGCCGTCATAGTTATCTTCTTCTGCGGTGTCTTCTTGGGGTTCAATAGAAGGTTCTTCTGCGGTGTCTGCTTCGGTGTTCATAGACGGTTCTTCCGCGTCGGCAATGTCAGCCTCAATACCCCCATCAACTGAGGCGGGGGCTGTTTGATCCATAACAGGCGCGTCCTCCTTAGCTGTTTCAAAACCGCTGAGAAATGTGTATGGAATACCGTATCCAAGAGCTATGCAGGCAAGCGTTACAATTACTTTCGGAGTTTCACCGGCAGAGGCAAACACATCATTAAACGGCATACCCGGTGCAAGCGATGCAATAATTATGTAGAGTGACGGTAAAACCATTACTATCAGAGTGACAAGTGAAAAACGCTTTATAGCTTTACCCTCGCCCACACGGGTTGCATAGAATACTAAAAATCCGAAAACGGCATAAATAAGTATTGATATAATATAGCCTGCCGTTTGTGAGAGCGTTCTTGCAAACATTGTAAAGAAATGAGCGCATACTATGAATGCAATAATCAGAAATGCCGAAAAGAAAAGATTGATGACGTCATTTTTACTTGATTTTTTCAATTTCAGAACCTCCAAAATAATTTTTACATTATTTTAACAGTGTTATGTGACAGTTTTGTGAAAACATATTATTGTTTAGTTACTTATATTATCTTTTTTGCAACAAAACAAACCCATCCGTTATTAAAATGTTCTTCAATAATATTAAAATACCGTTTAACTGAATTTTTTACTTCTTCTGCTCTTGTGTCAATAATTCCGCTCATAATGTAAACAGCGTCATTTTTCATAAAAGCTTCAATGCCCTTAGACAAAAATATTATCGCGTCTGCAACAATATTTGCAAATACAACATCATATTTGCCCTCGACCTTTTCGGTGAAGCTGCCGCATATTGAGGTAAATTTATCTGCAACTCCGTTAATATCAGCATTTTCCTTTGCTGTTTTCACCGCCGCTGCGTCAATATCGACGCCTACGGCTTTTTCTGCGCCCAGCAAAAGCGAGGCGATGCCGAGGATCCCGCTTCCGCAGCCCACGTCAAGCACACAGTCGCCCTTTTTAATATACTTTTCGCACATTTCAAGACAAAGTCGCGTGGTTTCGTGACCGCCGGTACCGAATGCAATACCCGGGTCAATGCTGAGCACCTGTCTGCCCTTAGGGTCATAATCATCGCGCCAGCCGGGACGAATCAAAAGCTTTTTGCCAATCGGAATCGGATTAAAGTACTTTTTCCAGTTGTTTCTCCAGTCCTCCTCGGCGCAGTCAAGCAGTTCTATTGAGTGTTTAATATTTTCTGCGTTATAGCGCTCCGACAGAAATGCCACTGCCTCGGCAGGTGAAACATCCGGTTCAAGGTAAATATGCACAAAGGCTTTGCTTCTGTCCCTTTTAAGCAAAGCCTCATCAATTAAATCAATGTGCGCAATATCCTGAATTTCCTGCTCAAGATTTGCATAGTCTTCAATATAAATGCCGTAGGGTACGACCATATTGGCTATATTACCCGCCTTTTCAATTTCGTCTGAATTTACGGCAATTTTTATTTCTGTCCAGTGGTTCATTTTTACCTCTTATTCGTTAAACATTTTCTTTATTTTATCAAAAAAGCTATTGCGCTGAGCATAATTTTTATCGTTAGTTGCATTTTCAAACTGACGGAGAAGGTCTTTTTGCTTTGAGCTGAGATTTTTGGGGACTTCGACCGTTACCCTTACATACTGGTCGCCCTTGCCTCTGCCGTTGAGATGTTCAATGCCCCGTCCCTTCAGCTTAAACACATCGCCAGGCTGTGTTCCCTCGCGGACGGTGTATGTCACCTTGCCGTCAAGAGTAGGAACTACAACGTCCGTACCAAGCGCCGCCTGCGAAAAGGTGAGCGGCAAATCGCACCATACGTCATCGCCCCTGCGCTCAAACACGGGATGCGGACGAACATTTACATAAACGTGCAAATCTCCTGCCGGACCGTTATTATTGCCGGCGTTGCCTCTGCCGCCGACATTTAAAATTTGCTGGTCCTTGATACCTGCGGGAATTGTTACGTCAATAGTCTTGTTTTTGCGTTGTTTTCCGGTGCCTCCGCATTTTTTGCAGGGATTATCAATAATTTTTCCCTTGCCGTGACATGCGTCGCAAGTGCGCTGTGTCTGAACAACGCCAAACGGTGTGCGCTGATTTATTGTAACCCTGCCCGAGCCGCCGCACGCAGAACAAGTTTTTGGCTGCGTGCCTGCCTGCGCGCCCGTGCCGTGGCACTCTCCGCAGGTACTGATACAGTTGTAGCTTACTGTTTTTTTACAGCCCTTTGCGGATTCTTCAAAAGAAATGTAAATGCTTGTTTCAACATCGCTTCCGCGCATGGGAGCGTTCGCATTATTTGAACGTCTGCCCCCAAATCCGCCGAAAAAGCTTGAGAATATGTCGTCAATATCTATGCCCTGTCCAAACGGACTTCCGCCGCCGGCGCCGGCGCCGAAATTAGGGTCAACGCCGGCATGGCCAAACTGGTCATAACGGGCGCGTTTTTCTTTGTCTGACAAAACCTCATAGGCTTCGTTTACTTCTTTAAAATGTTCTTCGCAGGTTTTGTCGCCCGGATGAAGGTCGGGATGATATTTTTTGGCGTTCACACGATAAGCCTTTTTTATTTCATCATCACTTGCGCCTTTTTGAACACCAAGCACCTCGTAGTAATCTCTTTTATCTGCCATAATTACTCTCACCTTTATGCAGAAACACCCGATTGTCCGAGCATTTCATTTTATGCGGTACTAAAAGGAGCCGCTTTTTCAAACAGCTCCTTTAGCTTATTTTAATAAAATATTATTATTTGTTATCGTCAACGTCTTTAAAGTCAGCGTCATAAACATTGGGGTTGCCGTTGTTATCAGGCTGTGCTCCGCCCATATCGGGAGCCCCTTGCTGCGGCGCGCCCTGTGGCGCTGCCTGTTGGTAAAGCTTTGCTGAAACATCGTAAAGCGCTTTCTGTAAATCATCTTTAGCAGCTTTCATCATATCGGCGTCATTCTTTGAAATAGCTTCTTTAAGTGCTGAAACCTTAGTGTTTATTGAATTTTTGTCATCACCCGAGAGTTTGTCGCCGCTATCGTTTACAAGCTTTTCTGCCTGATAAACCATATTTTCGGCCTCGTTCTTTGCGTCAACCTCTTCACGGCGCTTTTTATCCTCGGCAGCGTATTGTTCGGCTTCCTTAACAGCCTTGTCAATGTCCTCTTTAGACATATTTGTTGAAGAACTGATTGTAATTTTCTGTTCCTTACCTGTGCCGAGGTCTTTTGCAGATACGTTTACAATGCCGTTTGCGTCAATATCAAACGTAACCTCAATTTGAGGAACGCCGCGCATTGCGGGAGCAATACCCGTAAGGGCGAATAAACCGAGCTGTTTGTTGTCGCGGGCAAATTCGCGCTCGCCCTGCAAAACATTTATTTCAACCTGAGTCTGATTGTCAGCCGCTGTTGAGAAGATCTGACTTTTCTTTGTAGGTATCGTTGTATTTCTGTCGATGATTTTTGTCATTACGCCGCCCATGGTCTCAACACCGAGTGAAAGCGGAGTGACGTCAAGAAGGAGCAGACCTTCAACTTCGCCGCCGAGTACGCCTGCCTGAATTGCAGCGCCGATGGCTACGCACTCATCGGGATTAATGCCTTTGAACGGCTCTTTTCCGATAAGCTTTTTAACAGCGTCCTGTACTGCTGGTATCCTTGACGAACCGCCGACCATAAGTACCTTGTCTATTTGACTAATTTGCAGACCCGAGTCAGAAAGCGCCGAGCGTACCGGTCCCATGGTTGCCTCAACAAGGTCGGAAGTAAGCTCGTCGAACTTTGCCCTTGTAAGAGTAAGGTCAAGGTGCTTTGGTCCTGTCTGGTCTGCCGTAATAAACGGAAGATTAATAGATGAAGACGTAACGCCCGAGAGTTCAATTTTGGCCTTTTCCGCAGATTCCTTTAATCTTTGCATTGCCATTTTATCGGAGGAAAGGTCAATTCCTGTTTCTGTTTTAAACGACGATACCATCCAGTCAATAATTCTTTTGTCAAAATCATCTCCGCCAAGGCGGTTGTTTCCTGCGGTTGCAAGAACTTCCTGAACGCCGTCGCCCATTTCAATGATAGATACATCAAATGTGCCGCCGCCAAGGTCATATACCATAACCTTCTGATCGTTTTCTTTATCTACACCGTATGAAAGAGCTGCCGCTGTCGGCTCGTTAATGATTCTTTTAACATCAAGACCCGCAATTTTGCCTGCGTCCTTTGTTGCCTGGCGCTGAGCGTCGGTAAAGTATGCCGGAACGGTAATAACTGCCTGAGATACTGTTTCGCCGAGGTAAGCTTCTGCGTCTGCCTTTAGCTTCTGCAAAATCATAGCCGAAATTTCCTGCGGTGTATAGCTTTTTCCGTCAATCGTTACCTTGTGCGATGTACCCATTTCACGTTTGATTGAAGATACCGTTCTTTCGGGATTTGTAATTGCCTGGCGTTTTGCAACCTGACCAACCATTCTTTCGCCGTCTTTTGAAAATGCCACTACCGACGGAGTTGTTCTTGCGCCTTCTGCGTTTGCAATAACTACCGGCTCGCCGCCTTCAATAACTGCAACGCATGAATTTGTTGTACCTAAATCTATACCGATTGTCTTAGCCATAATAAATTCCTCCAAATTAATATATTTATATGTTTATTATAAACGTAATGTTAATCAGTTGCAGTTTGCAACCTGCACCATTGCGTGACGAATAATTTTGTCACCGATTTTATAACCTGTCTGAAACACCTGGGATACAGTGTTTTTCTCAAAATTTTCGTCTTCTATTTTTGAAATTGCATTGTGTATGTTGGGGTCAAACTCATCGCCCGGGTTTCCGTAGGATTCGATTTTAAGCTTGTCAAATGATTTTGCAAACTGGTTTGATACAAGTTCAATTCCCTTTAATATTTCGGGGTCGGCGTCCTTTAAATTTGAAATTGCCATTTGTATGCTGTCGGCTACGGGAAGAAGCTCCGTTACCGCCTTTGCGGTGGCGTCGTTATAAAGGGAAAGCTTTTCGTTTGCCGTTCGTTTTCTGTAGTTATCATACTCTGCCGCAAGACGCATATATTTGTCTTTTTGGGAAGCAAGCTCATCTTCAAGAGATTTTATCTTTTCCGCTTTTTCGTCTTTTGCGGTTTCGGATTTTTCTTTTGAAGTTTCTTTTTTATTTTCTGAAGTCTTTTCTTCCTTTAAATTAGTATCGTCTGTTTTGTCTGTTTTTTTCTCTGGCATTTTTATCCTCCTTCAAGGACTTGATTATATTTTAATAAGTTCGCTTATAAGAGAACTTACGCAGTCGCCGACACACTCAATAATTGAAATCATTCTGCCGTAATCTATTCTTACGGGACCTATGACCGCCAAAACTCCCGACGGGCTGCCGTTAATTTCATATCTGGTTGACACAACCGCGCTTGAAATGAGCTCAATTCGGCTGTTTTCATTTCCTATGCTTACCGATGTGTGTATAGGAAGATTTTCAAGCATTTTTGCAAGGTCGTGAGTATTGTTTAAAAATTGAATAACATTGCGTGCATTCAGAAAATTATCATCGTGCATATACAAAATGTTTGTCTGACCGCTCATACATATGCTGACGTCCTTTGCCTTGTCGGCAGCCTCTTTAATTGCGGTAAGCACGCCGGGCATAAAAAGCGACAGTTCACCGAAACCGGCCGCTGCCGTCTGAATAAACGGCTGAGTTACAGAAGATAATTTTACACCTGCAAAGGTTTCGTTCAGCGCCTTATCAAAAACCTCAAGAATTTCGGGAGTAATGAGAAATTCGCAGCGAAAAAGTCTGTTTTTTATAATTCCGTTAGAGGCTATCACCACCGCCATTGCCGTGTGCGAACCCGTTTGGACAAAGCTGATTTTGTGAATACGAATTTCATCTCCGCCGGGCGTTGTTGCAACCGCGGCAAGCCCGGTAAGTTCTGAAAGCAGCTTTGACGCCTTTTGCAAAATGCTTTCGGGAGAATCGGCGCTTTCATAAAGCTGAGATTCAATATATCTTCTTCCGCTTTGCGACACGGGAGTTATGGACATTATTTTGTCAATGTAATAGCGATAACCCTGTTGCGTTGGAATACGTCCGGCGGAAGTATAGGGCTGAATTAAAAAACCCTTGTTGGTGAGGTCGGCCATTTCGTTTCGTATTGTTGCCGAAGATACTTCAAGGTCAGCCTCGTTAAGAAGCGTTTTTGAGCCTACCGGCTCTCCTGTTAATGTATAGCTTTTAACGATTGCCGAAAGAATTTTCTGTTTTCGCGGCGCCAGCTCCATACCGTTCACCTCTTTTGCTCCGAAGTCGGATTTTGCTGTTTTAGCACTCTTAGTGTTAGAGTGCTAACCGCCCTGTTTATAATATAATAGCAAAGTCAAAAAGTCAATAGTTTTTTAGAAATATTTTCTTTTACTGCATAAGTTATACATTTTTTAAGTTTACCCATTAAAAGATATGTATTCTATATTTTGATTATAAAACAGATAACAATACAATATATTGTAACCCTTTTTATATTAATAAAAAATATAATATTTTTTTAAAAATCACTTGCATTTTTATCGTTAATATGATATTATTTTATCCATATGACCGATAATTTAAGGAGGTGAGACAATGCCAAACATTAAATCTGCAAAAAAGCGCGTTAAGGTTATTGCTGCAAAAACCGCTCGCAACAAATCTACAAAATCAGCTTTAAAAACAGCAATTAAAAAGGCTTACTACGCAGTTGACACAAACGCTGACAACAAAACAGAGGCAGTTCGTCTTGCTATCAAGAAAATTGACCAGGCAACAGCAAAGGGTATTCTTCACAAGAATACGGCGGCAAGAAGTAAATCTTCGCTTGCTAAAAGACTCAATGCTTCAGCGTAAGTTAAAACAAAAGGGTAAACTTAAAAGCAGAGAATGTTCTCTGCTTTTTTTGTTTTTGTGTTGACTTTTTTATAAATGATGTTAGAATATAACTATAGTATTGGCAGATAATAATATTTAATAAGAGAATTTACTTGGAGGAATTAGTATGAAAAATAAAAAACTTGTTTTTATCATCGGTTTGATCTCCGCCGTAGCGGCCGTTTCTGCCGCGTTGACCGCATTTTTTATTGTTAAGGATAAGCAGAAAAAAGACGATGAAGAGCTTATGGAGTATCTTGACAGTTCAATTGAATAATTAAGTTTTTAATCCGGCTGTTCTGAAAGGAACAGCCCTTTTTATTTTTTAATATATAACGATGTTGATGATCTTAAACAATTATTAAAAGGGGGCTGTACTTGACAAAATTACGTTTTATATGATAGTATATTAGAAAATTAATAAAATAAAGCATAAACGACACACGTAGCGCCTTTTGGTGCGTAAATCTGATTACGGAACACAGCTTCTATTTTCGGGTTTAGCGTGTGATTTTTTATGCTCTGAAAAAGGAGTAAAATTATGCCAAGAAATCAATTTCAAAGAATGTTTTTTGCATTTGTAACAGTACTTATTACCGTGCATGCATATGTTTTTTTCAGTTTGTATGTTATCAACGGTGACGTACTTATGGAAGTTAATCACACAAACAGCGTTTTGGATGCAATATACAACCAGGGCGGAGTATATATGTTTGGTAATTATGTGCCTATTTGGGCTGTTGTTATCACTGAATTTTTACTTGCTTTTTTAATTGAAAATTTGGTCGGCAGTCCGTTTTCTTTTAAATTGGCGTCCAAGGTTTTTGACCCAAGCAGTACGCATCCGGTTATTTTTGAAACAGCAATTATCTGCGCAACCGTAGGAATAATGTGTCCTTCAATGAGCCTGATTGCATCATTTTTATATTATCCGTACTACAATGGATTTGACATCATTACTTTACTGGCTAATTGGCTAAAGCTTATGTGCTATAATTTTCCGTTTGCATTCTTTACTCAGTTATTTTTTATTCAGCCGTTCGTGCGAAAAGTATTTAAATTGGTATTTTGCCGTAATATGAATGAGAAAAAAGAAATTACGGACAAATCAAAATTACAGTTGGATTTAGAATAAAAATATAAAACATTAGTAAATGGAACGCCCTCTGTAATGAGGGTCAGCGCCTGTTACAAAATATCAATATATTCGCCGTTCAAAGCTTTATTCATACTTCTGACGGCGCAGAACTTACCGCACATAGAGCAGCTGTCTTCATGCTCGGGCGCCCTGTCATTACGAATGGCTTTTGCGGTTTCGGGGTCTATGGAACATTCCCACTGTTTTTCCCAATCAAATGTTCTTCTTGCATCGGCCATCGCGTCATCAAGGTCTCTTGCGTGTGGAATCTTCTTTGCAATATCTGCCGCGTGAGCAGCAATTTTAGAGGCGATAATACCTTGCTTTACATCATCCACATTCGGGAGTGCCAAATGCTCGGCAGGTGTTACATAACAAAGAAATGCAGCGCCGGAGGCCGCGGCGATAGAACCGCCTATGGCCGAGGTTATGTGATCATAGCCGGGAGCTATATCGGTAACAATTGGACCAAGAACATAGAAAGGTGCGCCCATGCAAATGGTTTGCTGAATTTTCATATTTGCTTCGATCTGATCCATAGGCATATGTCCGGGACCCTCCACCATGACCTGAACATCCTTAGCCCAAGCACGTTTGGTAAGCTCTCCGAGACGGACGAGTTCCTCGATCTGGCATACATCACTTCCGTCGGCAAGACATCCGGGGCGACAGGCGTCACCTAAAGATATTGTTACATCGTACTCACGACATATATCAAGAATTTCATCAAAGTATTCATAAAATGGATTTTCTTCACCTGTCATACTCATCCATGCAAAAACGAGAGAGCCGCCGCGGGAGACAATGTTCATTTTTCTTTTATGCTTCTTTATTTGTTCAATAGTCTTGCGTGTAATACCGCAGTGAAGTGTTACAAAGTCCACGCCGTCCTCTGCGTGAAGGCGAACAACGTCGATAAAATCCTTGGCGGTAAGTGTGGCAAGGTCTCTTTGATAGTGGATCACGCTGTCATATACGGGAACGGTACCTATCATTGCAGGACACTCGGAAGTCAGCTTTCTGCGGAAGGGCTGGGTATTGCCGTGGGAGGACAGATCCATGACCGCCTCTGCACCCATATTTACGGCAGCCATAACCTTTTGCATTTCGATGTTATAGTCCTTGCAGTCTCTTGAAACACCGAGATTAACATTGATTTTGGTACGAAGCATAGAACCGACACCGTTCGGATCAATGCAAGTATGCAATTTGTTTGCGCAAATAGCAACCTGACCTTTGGCAACAAGGTCCCTGATTTCTTCCTCTGTTCTGTATTCCTTTCTGGCAACCTCCTTCATTTCGGGAGTGATAATTCCTTTTCTTGCGGCGTCCATTTGTGTTTTGTAGTTTCTCATAATTCTCGTTTCCTTTCAAATAATATATTTTATGCCTCGACTGCAAAGCGGCTGTTCAAATCAAAATTATGCTGTATTGGTCCCGAACCTTTTCCAAGACTAAGCTGAGCTGCAAGGGCATTGGAAATATAGTCCTTAGCTCGTTGTACAGATTCGTAAAGATCAAAACCCTTTGCAAGGTTGCAGGCAATGGCGGATGACAGGGTGCAGCCTGTACCGTGGGTATTGGGGTTGTCTATATGCCTGCCTTTAAACCAGCGGTACTCGCCGTTGGCATATAGAAGGTCATTTGCATCGTTAATGCTGTGTCCGCCTTTCAGCAGTACGGCACAGCCGTAGTTATCACTGAGCATCTTAGCTGCTTTAATCATATTTTCTTTGTCTGTAACAGACATTCCGCAAAGAATTTCCGCTTCGGGAATGTTTGGTGTAACAACAGCGGCAATAGGAAAAAGCTCCTCAGTCAGTGCAGAAACAGCATCGGTATTAATCAGGGACGGGCCGCTGGTGGCTGCCATTACGGGATCAACCACTATATTCTTTGCCTTAAAGTATTTCAGTCTGTCGGAAATAACCTTTATGTTTTCTGCCGAATATACCATGCCTATCTTTACGGCATCGGGAAAAATATCCTCAAAAACGGCGTCGATCTGGTCTTTTAAGAATTCGGGATCTGACTCCAAAACTCCCCGAACGCCGGTCGTGTTCTGCGCTGTCAGCGCAGTAATCGCACTCATGGCGTAGACCCCATTCATAGTCATTGTTTTTATATCTGCCTGAATGCCGGCGCCTCCGCAGGAATCACTGCCTGCGATTGTTAATGCCGTTTTCATCGTATTAACTCCTTTTTAGATATTTACATTATTTTTATTGAGCGACAGAGCGTGGTGACACGGTCTGCCGCTTTTATCATGGCGCAGTCAACGAGTTAACTCTTTCTTTCAGCTTTGCAGCAGTTTTTTGAATGTTCTCTGCCGCAAAGATAGCCGATACGACGGCAATGCCCACCATACCACCGCCCTTTATTTCCATTATATTTTTAAGGCTGATACCGCCGATAGCAACTGCGGGAATGGAAACGGACGAACATATTTCCTTTAGTTGCCCGGTTGTAATACGGACAGCAGTTTTCTTTGTGGAAGACGGAAAAACAGCACCTACGCCCATGTAGTCCGCACCGAATTTTTCGGCGGTTTGTGCCTGTTCAACGGTCTTGCAGGTAGCACCTATGATAAAATCCTTTGGAGCTCTTTTTCGAATCTCGGAAACGGGTGTATCATCAATTCCGACATGAACGCCGTCTGCGCCGCTTTTAAGCGCCACATCCAAGTTGTCATTGATGATAAGCGGGACATTGTATCGGTGACACAGCTCCTTGATTTTAGTTGCTTCAGCTATAAATTCGCAATCGGAAAGTTCTTTCTCTCGAAGCTGAACTATGGTGACTCCGCCTTTTAAGGCGTCATCTATTTGCTCATATAACGTCTGCTTGCCTATCCATTTGCGGTCGGTAACAGCATAAAGCCGCAGCATATCCTTATGAAACTTCATTTTTTCTTACCTCAAATTTTGAAAGATAGCTCAGCGCATCCTCGCAAGTCATCATGCCGCTCATAACACAGGCACCTGCCGCTCCTGCATTTCTTATATCGGCAATGTTATCTGCCCGTATGCCGCCGATAGCATATACTGGAACCGATACGCTCTCGCATACCTCTTTTAAAAATTCAAGTCCCCGGCCCGGCAAACCTTTTTTGCAGACTGTGTCAAAAATATGACCTGCCGTAATATAGGTACATCCGAGTTTTTCAGCCTCCATTGCATCTTTAACCGAATGGCAGGAAGCGCCGAGTACAGTAAATTTTGCTTTTTCATCCGACGAAAGTGTCCTAAGAATTTGCAGCGGCAAATGTAACGCCGTACTTCCAAGTGCTTTTGCTGACTTTTCAAAATTGTGGAGAATACAGCGTGTTCCGTATTTGTTGCATATATTAATAACCGTTTGCGCAAGGGTTTTGTATTCCTCTTCAGAAAGATCCTTTTCTCTGAGAACAATGCCCTTGGGGTGTGCCTGTGCCAGCTTTACAATTCGTGTATTAAAGTCCTCGCGGCAAAGGGAACGGTTTGTAAATACAAGAATATCAGACATAAAGATAATCATTCAGAACGGGCTGCAAGCCTTCTCCCTCAATGTCTTTGTACATCCTTTCAAGACTGCGGTTATCGTCAATTTCAAACTGCTCATCGCCCTGCAAACCATTCGACTCCTTTCCGCTGTATTTGATTTCGTGGTCGCCGATGCCGGTAGATACGCCCGCCGACACCTTGGTAGCGGCAATTTTCACAATGCCATTGCGAAACTCAGCGCTCTCACGGGAGGATACGGTAATTCCCACAAAAGGTAAGAAGATACGGTAGGCACAGAGGATTTGGCATAGCTGCTTTTCATGAACATCCAAGGGATTGATTTTGTCGTTGTTGATAATGGGGCGAAGCCTGGGACAGGACAGTGACATTTCTGCGTGAGGATATTTGCGTTGCAGGTAATATACATGTAATG
The DNA here is from genome assembly GCA_947623205.1 of uncultured Clostridia bacterium. Lineage (GTDB taxonomy): Bacteria > Bacillota > Clostridia > Oscillospirales > Acutalibacteraceae > Ruminococcoides. The sequence continues at coordinate 65,588 of CANQGM010000009.1, read as the reverse complement.
CGCTCGCAAGAGCGTCCTTGCGGAAGTCAGACAGTCCGAGAAGCGCCGAAAAAGCCACACCGCGCATACCGCCCATAAGGGCACGTTCCTGTGCGTCAAAACGATAAGGCCATACACGTTTGTGACCAAGCAGATGAAGCTGCTCGTATTTATCGGTGTCATAGGTTTCCTGGAATACCGTTACATAGTCCGCACCGCACTCGTGCAGATAACGGTATTCGTCTGTGTTGACGGGGTATATTTCAAGTCCGACCATACGAAAGTATTTTTGGGCCAGCTTACAGGCATTGCCAATGTATTCAACACTGCTCTTAGCTCGGCTCTCGCCGGTAAGAATCAATATTTCCTCCATTCCGCTGTCGGCAATGACCCTCATTTCATTTTCTATCTGCTCCATACTGAGCTTCATGCGTTTAATATGGTTGTAGCAGTTAAAGCCGCAGTAGACACAGTAGTTTTCACAATAGTTTGCTATGTAAAGAGGCGTGAACATATATACGGTGTTTCCGAAATGTTTGCCCGTTTCAAGTCTCGCTTTTTGTGCCATCTGTTCAAGAAAAGGTTCCGCCGCAGGAGATAATAAAGCCTTAAAATCCTCAACTGAACAAATTTTGTGTTCCAAAGCGGCTTTCACATGTTTTGCGGTGAATTGAAAGGCATTATAGGAATTCATCTGCCTCATTACATTTGAGCACACGTCCGATTCTATCCTCTCCATACCCGGCAAATATTCCATATGATTTTTTCGGGACGACGGGTCGGTTTCAAGTCGGTGTTTTTTGGCAAGGGCTTCAGGAGACAAATATTTTGAATCAACAAAAAACTGATTTTTCATCGGCTTACTCCTTAATCACGAAGAAACCCGGTAAGCGGGTCGGATGATGATGCTCCGCGGGTGAGAATCCTGCCAAGACCGGCAAGATATGCTTTGCGTCCTGCCTCAATAGCCCGGCGGAAGGCTGACGCCATCATAGGCAGATCTCCTGCGGTGGCAAGGGCGGTGTTTGCCATAATAGCAGCGGCACCCATTTCCATTGCTTCACATGCCTGAGAAGGTCTGCCTATACCTGCGTCTACAATAATGGGAAGCTCTATTTCATCAATTAAAATTTGAATAAAATCCTTAGTTGCCAAACCTTTATTGGAACCTATGGGAGAAGCAAGCGGCATAACGGCAGCAGCACCGGCATTCACAAGGTCACGGGCAACATTGAGATCAGGATACATATAGGGCATTACCACAAAGCCATCGTTGGAGAGGATCTCAGTTGCTTTGACCGTCTCCTGATTGTCGGGAAGCAAATACTTAGAGTCACGCATAATTTCAATTTTTACAAAATTGCCGCAGCCAAGTTCACGGGCCAGTCTTGCTATGCGAACCGCTTCGTCGGCGTTTCTTGCACCGCTTGTGTTAGGCAGAAGTGTAACACTATCAGGAATAAAGTCGAGAATATTCTCCTGTTCTTTTGTGTTGGCACGGCGAACGGCAAGTGTTATAATCTCAGCGCCTGCATCTTTCACAGCCGCTTCAATAAGATTTAAAGAGTATTTTCCGGAACCAAGTATAAAACGGGAGTTGAATTCGTGCCCGCCTATAATAAGTTTATCGTTGTCCATTTGATTGTCCTTCTTTCTTTATGTGTCAAGTTTTTCTGCTAAAATACGCAGGACCATATGCGCCTGATGTGCGGCACACAGCATAACTCGGGAGGACACAAGGCTTTCTGATTCTGCTACTTCGCTGATTTCATCTCCGCAAAGATAAAATCGGTTCATTACCTTTCGGGTCTTAATGTTGTTTGCACTGCCCATTCCCGCCATACCTGAGGCGGCTACCAGAAACTTGTCAGGTATTGATTCAAGCACTGTGTTTGTCAGCATAGCCTTACCTTCCGCAACATCAAACGCTTCACATATGATATCGGCTTCTTTGAGCAATCTCACCGCATTATTTTCCGTAATTTTAACATTATGTGCTTCAAGCTCTGTGTAAGGTGCTATTTCTTTTAGGTTTTCGGACAATGCGTCCGCCTTGTATCTGCCGATTTGTGACGCTTTATACTGTTGTCGGTGCAGGTTGGTAATATCCACTCGGTCGAAATCAATAAGAATAAGCTTTCCGATTCCTGCACGGGCGAGAGATATGGAGATGTTGGAACCGAGTCCGCCAAGACCGCATACGGCTACCGTAGCAGCAGAGAATTTTTCTTGCAATTTTTTTCCCTGACGTTCTTCCAACGCTTTTATCATTTCATCTTTTGTGGGTATCAGCTCAGCCACCTCCCACAAAATTGACGATCTCAACAATGTCGCCGTCAATCAGCACAGTTTCGCCGTACTGTGCTTTTGGTACAATATAACCGTTGCGTTCTACGGCGATTCGTTTAAAATCGTAATTTATGGATGCAAGGTAGTCGGCCAGCGTTTTACCTGCAATATCAAAAATCTCTCCGTTGATTTTTACCATTTTATTTACCTCCGTATAAAACAAAAGCGGGAAGCCGACGATTTGACAACTTCCCGTAAATAAACTATTCCCAGAATTCCTACGTTGGCATTATCCAAATCAGGTTATCGGTCGAAGGTCATACCTTCCTCTCAGCCTGTAACACAAGCTCCCGTCTTTTTAATTGTTGTATCTATTGTACATTGTTTTACTATAAATTGCAAGCACCTTTTTAATATTGCTTTTACTGTTGGAATACGGAGTACCGTGCTGCGCTCTAAGCGGATATTATTCATAACCGCGCCCGCAACAATAGTTTTATATAGCTGTATTTGCTTTCCGGCACAAGGAGGTTGGGTGAACTGCACAAAAGTTTATATTTTCTATAAAAAGTCACTTTTAAGTCACTTTAAGATATTATAATTCGGGTTGTAATACAAAATACTCATAAACGGAGGCTTTAATATGGAAATTTTAAAAGTGGAGAACCTGGTTAAAACATACGGCAGCGGAGAAAATATGATTAATGCTGTTGATGACATTTCATTTTCTGTTGAACAGGGCGAGTTTGTTGCCATAGTAGGAGCGAGCGGCAGCGGCAAATCGACTCTGCTTCATATTATAGGCGGCGTTGACCGACCGACAGACGGACGAATATTTATTGACGGCAAAGAAATAAATGTAATGAATAACGACAAACTTGCAATATTTCGCCGCAGGCAAATAGGAATTGTTTATCAGTTCTATAACCTCATACCTATTCTTACGGTTGAGGAAAACATAACTCTGCCTTGTGACCTTGACGGCGGCAGCGTTGATAAAGAAAGACTGGACGATATTCTAAGATCGTTCGGACTTGCCGACAGACGCACATATTTGCCTAACGAGCTTTCGGGCGGACAGCAGCAAAGAACTTCAATTGCCCGTGCGCTGATCAACAATCCTGCAATTCTGCTTGCCGATGAGCCTACGGGTAATCTTGATACAAAGTCGACCGAGGACATTATGAGCATTTTAAAATTGTCAAATACCGCTTATAACCAGACAATAATTATGATAACCCACAACCTCGAAATTGCAAAGCAGGCTGACCGTATTATAACAATTCAGGACGGCAAAATTGTGAGGGAGGCGTAAGAATTGAAAATACTTAATAAGCTTACCCTCAAAAATCTAAAAATGAACAAAAGCCGAACAATTGTAACCATAATAGGCATTATGCTTTCTGCGGCGCTCATTACCGTTGTGGCGGGTATGGCGGCAAGTATGCAGCAAACAATGATTAACGCGGAAATTCATACAAGCGGCGACTATGATTTGTCTGTGAGCGGAGTTGTTAATAAAAACGACATTGAAACAATAAAAAACAACCGCTATGTAAAAAATGTTTATGTGCAGGACAGTCTGGGCTGTGCTGATTTACCTAAGCCTAAAAATAAATATAAGCCTTATATAACCGTCACCGCACTCAGCAGCGGAGCGCTTGGCAATTGTTTTGATACGACATTGCAGGAAGGACGCTATCCTCAAAACAGCAGCGAGCTTGTGCTTAGTCAGGATGTAATTGAAAGCTCAGATAAAAAATTTTCCGTAGGTGATACAATTACCCTTGAGATAGGCGACAGAACAGATGAAAACGGAACAAATTATTATACTCATAGTCCATACAGTGTGTCTAATGATAAAATGATAAAGGCAGAAGAGTTTATTGATGTAAAGCAGAGCAGGACTTATAAAATAGTGGGTATTTTAAACGACTGTGCAAGTCACAATATAATGACGGACAATGAATCTGCCTGCTCGTCCGCATTTACAATTGCCGATGTAAACAATCTTTCAGATAAGGCTGACCTATATATTGACCTTCTCCCGGAAGGTGAAAAAAACTATGTTAAATTTACATCGGAAATAACGGGATTAACCGAAGATGAGGCAGGGGCATATTTTAGCGGAAATTGGCCGGAAGACGAAGACGACAACGAGGCATTTAGTTCAAAAAGCAGGTTTGAATTCATTAACCTTAATTATAGTCTTTTAAATTACAAGGGTTACGGATTAAGCGATTCAACATTAACAATGCTTTACTGGCTTGCGTCAATAATTATTGTTATAATCATTATTGCCAGCGTGTTTGTAATACGCAACAGCTTTGCAATATCAATTACGGAAAAAACAAGGCTTTACGGTATGCTCGCGTCCGTAGGCGCAACCTCAAAGCAAATTCGAAGAAATGTGCTGTTTGAAGGATTTATGCTCGGAGTAATTGCAATTCCGCTTGGACTTTTGCTTGGAATAGGCGTTATAATCCTGCTTGTATTGATTTTAAATATCTTGCTCAGCGAGTCTCTTAACGGAATTAAAATTTTATACAGCATACCAGTATGGGTACTTTTATTCGCAGCAGCGCTTGCGGGCATTACGATTTTACTGTCCACGCTTACTTCAGCTTTAAGGGCGTCAAGAATTGCGCCTGTAACCGCTATAAGAGGCAACCGGGACATAAAGACCGGCAAAAAATATAAAAAGCTGAAATCGCCGAAACTTTTAAAAAAGATTTTCGGCGTCGGCGGCGACATAGCCTATAAAAACCTTAAAAGAAGTAAAAAGAAATACCGCACAACGGTGATTTCAATTATTGTCAGCGTTACCCTGTTTATAACAATAGCTTCATTTATTGATTACGGTAATAAATACACAAAAGAGTATTACTCGGGTATGGATTTTAATATTGTTGTTTCAAATAACAATGGGTTTGGGACAGACGCTGATACACTTCAGAATGAATTGTCCCAAATAAGTAATCTTGACGGAATTAAATCTGCCTCAATTGAAGCGGCAGCATTCTACTATTTTGAAATTGATAAAAAGCTTATAACAGATGAGGCAATAGATGACGATACCTTGTTCAGATACTCGCCAAATCACGGTAAAAAGGGAATATATCTTGATATAATAGGAGTAGATGACAATGTGTATAAAGATGTTGTTAAATCGCTCGGGTATGAATACGAGAATGTAAAAAACAAGGGCATTTTATACAATCAATATTCTTATAATGTTGATGACGAAAAGAAAACAGTAAAACTTTTTAATGTTCGGGACGGCGAAGTGTTCTCGGGTGCGTCAAGCGATACCGATGATGATATAAGTTACCAGAAAATAAACATTGAAATAGCCGGATGTGTATATTCTACTCCCAAACAGCTTGAAAACAGCAGGTTACTTGCAGGAAAAGCACTTATTGTCAGCAATGACTGGTTTAAAAATAATATAAGCATAAGCAACTCAAATTACCTTATGTGTATCAATGCCGAAAATCCCGATGAAGTCGAACAAAAAATTAATGACTCGGGATATTTTGACCTCAAAGTTGATAATTATGACAAATATGCCCGCCAGTATAACGCATTAACACTCGTGATAAGCATATTTATCTACGGGTTTATTATTGTAATTTCATTAATAGGCGTAACAAATATATTTAACACCATAACTACCAATATGAAGCTGAGAAGCAAGGAGTTTGCAATGCTTAAATCAATTGGTATGACAAAAAAAGAGTTTGACCGAATGATACGGCTTGAAAGTCTTTTCTACGGAACAAAGTCTTTAATTATCGGCATACCACTGGGATTGCTGGGCGGATATGCAATATACTGTGCTTTTGATACCAATAAAAACTATGACTATATTTTTCCGTGGCTCGCTGTTTTAATAAGTATTGTATTTGTATTTGTTATGGTATGGCTTATTATGAAATTTTCAATAGCCAAAGTAGGCAGGCAGAATATTATTGAAACAATACGAAATGACAACATTTAGTTGACATAGCTATAAATCGTGTTATACTTAAAACAGCAGATTCAGCATTGATTCAGGGCGGATGTAATAATCCGCCCAATTCCGTTTATGAGGATAATTATGAACGTATTACTTGTTGAAGACAACAAAAGCATATCAAAGGGGCTTGTTTATTCCTTTGAGCAAAACGGTTACAAAACCACCTTATGCGAAACATTTGAAAGCGCTCTCAAAACGGCTCCGTTTGACTTTGATTTAATTATAATAGATATAGCTCTGCCCGACGGAAACGGTTTTGAACTGTATGAAACAATTCACAGGCTGTCGGACGCGCCCGCAATTTTTCTTACGGCATATGACGACGAAGACAGCATAGTAAACGGACTTGAGCTCGGTGCGGACGATTACATTACAAAGCCGTTTTCTACACGGGAACTGCTTGCAAGAATGAAACGCCTCACTCTTAAAAACGGCGGTTCAGGCGTTATGAAAACAGGCGACATTACAGTTGATTTTGAAAAAAAGGCGGTTTTTAAAAACGGCGAACAAATTGAAATGACCGCGCTTGAATTTAAAATTTTTTCAGTGCTTGCGCAAAATGCGGGTAAAGTTGTAACACGAGAGCTTATAATTGAAAAAATATGGGACATTGCCGGAAACTATGTCAACGACAACACACTGACAGTTTATATAAAAAGAATACGCAAAAAACTTGACACAGACCTTATTAAAACAGTAAAAGGAATTGGATACAGGCTGGAGAAAATATGAAACGTTCATACCGATTTATAATTGTTTTTCTTATACTTACAATAATTTTTTCCTCGCTTTTCGCCGTGCTGACATATGCGGAATTAGACAGAGTGCGCAAAAACTCAAACGAGGCTGTCGTTCAGATAATAGCTGATTTAAAAGAAAAGTATCCCGATATTTCTGACAGCCGAATCGCACAAATTCTTAATGATAAAGCTGATGTAGAAAACACAGTTGAAATGCTTAAAAAATACGGTATTGAAACAGACACCAACTGGCTTGTAAACAGAAACGGTGAACTTGAAACCGGGATAATTGCCGCAAATTCATTTATAAGTGCTTTTTCTTGTGTTGCACTGTGCGCGGTATTTATTGTTTATTGCATAAAGCGCAAAAGGGAAACGCATAAAATTACCGAATACATTGCTCAGATAAATAAAAAGAAATATGACCTTGCAATTGATGAAAACAGCGAGGACGAAATGTCGGCTCTGAAAAATGAGATTTACAAAACCACTGTTATGCTTAAAGAACAGTCTGAAAACTCGCTTAAAGACAAAGAAAACCTAAAAGATTCTTTGTCTGATATTTCTCATCAGCTTAAAACTCCGCTTACATCAATAATGATAATGCTTGACAATATTACAGATAATGAGGATATGCCCCCTGAAGTGAGGACGGAATTTTTAAATGACATAAGGCGCGAAACAAACAGCATTAATTTTTTGGTTCAGTCAATACTCACGCTGTCAAAGCTTGACGCAAACTCAATTGTGCTGAAGTCGCGCCCGGAATATTTATCAAAAATTATTGAGGAGTGCAGGCAGAATACAGCGGTTCTTGCCGAAATTAAAGAGGTAGAGGTTATAACCGAATGCGATAAAAGCATAACACTGAACTGTGATTTTAAGTGGCTGTGCGAAGCTGTTACCAACATTGTTAAAAACTGTATTGAGCATACTCCGCGCGGAGGAACCGTAAAGATAGCTGCCGAGCAAAACAGGCTCTACACAAAAATCAGCATAAGCGACAACGGCAGCGGCATTGACCAAAAGGATTTGCCGCATATTTTTGAACGCTTTTACAAGGGGAAGAACTCCGATGAAAACAGCGTTGGCATTGGACTTGCGCTTGCAAAAACTATTGTTGAAAAAGGCGGCGGATATTTGAGCGTTGACTCCTGTGCTGACAGGGGCTCAACATTTGTAATTAAATATTTTTAGTTTGCAGAACAAATAAAAAGACGTTGAAAGGGATATGTATATGATTATAATGTCAGTTGACCTCGGCAAAGCGCGAACAGGCATTGCCGTATGCGACAAAACGGAATTTCTTGCGTCGCCCTACACCGTCATTTTTGAAAAGGCCCCGTCCAAACTGCTTGAAAAGGTTGCAAAAGCCGTTTGTGAAACAAAGGCAGAGCTTATTGTAGTGGGACTTCCCAAAAATATGGACGGCACAGAGGGTGAAAGCGCGCAGAATGCGCGTGTGTTTGCGCGGCAGATAACGGAGCTTACGGGAGTTCAGACTGTTATGCAGGATGAAAGGGGAACAACGGTCACCGCACACAGTTTTTTAAACGCAACAAACACACGCGGAAAAAAACGCAAAAATGTAGTTGACGAGGTTGCGGCCACTATCATATTGCAAAATTATCTTGACAGTAAAAATTAGCTTATGCAAAAAATGGGAACGGTCAAAGCCGTTCCCTTAAAAATAGCAGTTTTGTTATTTATCGCCCGAACGTGTACACACGGCGGCAACAAGTCCAAAGAAGATCGCGGCGGAAATTCCTGCGGCGGCACTTTTCAGTCCGCCTGTTAAAATCCCCAGAGCGCCCTCGCTTTTAAGCGCTTCTTTTACGCCGTCGCTCATTAAAAATCCAAATCCGCTTATAGGAACCGACGCACCCGCTCCGGCAAATTCAACAAGAGGCTTATAAAGTCCGACTGCACCGAGAATAACGCCTGCAACAACAAACCCCGTCAAAATTCTTGCGGGAGTAAGCTTTGTTTTATCTATAAGAATCTGTCCTACAACGCATATGAGTCCGCCCACCCAAAAGGCATTTAAGTAGTCCATTTAAGCACTTCTTTCCTTATGTTTTGTAATTATCTATAAATATTATTATCAGATTTTGTTTAATAATTCCCGTATAAAAAACTTTGTGTGATGAAAAAATGAAAATTTGTGTCGGCAGGCTGATTTTTATAAAAATTATGTACACAAATCACCTGAGATATAGTATAATTTATAATGTTTATTTATGTCTTTAAACATAAAAAGACATAGCACAAGTAAATTTTAAGGAGTGAAGATCCACATGGTCGAGGTAAAAAACCTGACTAAATATTATGGCGACATAAAGGCCGTTGACGACATCAGCTTCACTGTTGAAACAGGCGAGGTGCTTGGATTTCTCGGACCTAACGGGGCAGGAAAATCCACAACAATGAACATGATAACAGGATACATTTCCTCAACAAGCGGTACTGTTACCATTGACGGCAGCGAAATTCTTGAAGACCCTAAAAAAACAAAAGCAAAAATAGGTTATCTTCCGGAGATCCCTCCGCTATATATTGATATGACAGTCAGAAAATATCTTGAATTTGTATTTGATTTAAAAAAGGTCAAGCTGCCTGAAAAGGAACATATAGATGAAGTTATGCGGCTTGTACGCATAACCGAACAGGCTGACCGCATAATTAAAAATTTGTCGAAAGGTTATCGTCAGCGCGTCGGTCTTGCCCAGGCGCTGATAGGCAATCCACCGGTGCTTATTCTTGACGAGCCGACCGTGGGTCTTGACCCCAATCAAATTATTGAGATTAGAAAACTTATAAAAAGTCTCGGGAAAAGGCACACGGTAATTTTTTCTTCTCATGTACTTTCGGAAATTTCCGCGACCTGCGACAGAATAATTGTTATTTCAAACGGAAAAATCGTTGCCGACGCAAAGACAGACGAGCTTTCAACCGCTGTTTCGGGCGAACAGAAATTAGCGCTTGAAATTGAAGGCATTTCTTCAAACGTAATAGCGGCAATCAAAAAAATTCCTGCGGTGATCAGAGTTTCAAATTATCACGATGTGCGCGAGGGCGTTGCAAAATATGTTGTTGAATATGACAAAAGCGCAGATATACGCAGAGATGTATTTAACGCAATGTCAAGAATAGGTTGTCCTATACTTGATATGCAGTCAGGAAACGAGACCCTTGAGGATATGTTCCTCAAGCTAACCGCGGCGGACCAGACAAACGGCAGCAGAAAGGGAGGAGTTAAATAATGGGCGCTATACTCAAAAGAGAACTTTCGGCTTACTTTAATTCAGCCATTGCCTATGTTGTAATGGCGGTTTACTTTTTCTTTTCGGGATATTTCTTCTATGCCATTTGCATTGAGGGGAATATGTCCAGCTTATCATATGTTTACAGCAATATGTTTGTGATAATTCTTTTTGTTAATCCTATTATAACAATGAAAACATTTGCCGAAGAAAAACGGCAAAAAACCGACCAGGCTCTTTTGACCGCTCCGGCAAGCCTCACCGAGATAGTTTTAGGCAAGTTTTTGGGGGCATTCATTCTTTTTGCAATTTGCTGCTGCATATTCCTTGTATATGCGCTTGTAATTTCATTTTTCACAACACCCGACTGGGCTGTAATTTTATGTACATTCTTGGGAATTTTGCTTTTGGGTGCGGCGCTTACCGCTATTAACGTGTTCATTTCTGTGCTTACCGAAAGCGTTATTATTGCCGCGGTAGCGGGCATGGGCATAGGTTTGCTCATTTATATGATGAACACATTTTCAAATTACATTTCAATTAACTGGATAAACGAAATTCTCGGTAAAATTGATTTTGTGAACTACTACACAAATTTTACATACGGACTGCTTAACATAACAGACATTGTATTCTTCCTGAGCGTAACGGGTCTTTTTCTGTTCTTTACGGTACGCGTTCTGGAAAAAAGACGCTGGAGCTAAAGGAGGTAAAACAAATGAGTGAAGAAAACAAAATGAAAAAGGGCAGATTAAAGGCATTGTTAAAATCGAGAAAAGCCCGTCACGGCTCAATTTCAATTGTTATTACAGCGGTTGTAATTGCCATAGTTATAGTAATTAATATTATTTGCGGTCTTATTAACGAAAAATTTCCCGATATAGCAATTGACCTTACTTCAGGCAATTCGTTTGCTTTGCATGACGAAACGGTTGATTATGTGTCGCATCTTGATAAAACTGTAACGGTAAATATTCTTATGACAAAGAACGATTTTGAGAGTAGGGGTAATTACTTTGTTCAGGCAAAAAAACTGCTTGAAAAAATGAAGAGTAATTCAAACGGCAAATTAAAAATTGAATACATTGACCTTACGTCAACTCCTACGTTTGCCTCAAAGTATCCCGATCTTGACTGGAGCACAGCGGCAAACAACTATATTAGTATTGTTGAATGCGGAACAGAGTACAGGGCGCTTACTATTGAAGATTGCTTTGAATATGACCAGCAGACATACAGCTATTACGGCTCATACAACTTTACGGGAACAAAAATTGAGCAGGCGGTAGTTACTGCTATCCTCAACGTAACAACAGAGGATAAGGTCGTTGTTGATATGATTAACGGCAACCAGGAGCAGAATTATTCCGCAATGAAAAACCTGCTTGAAAACAACGCCTATTCGGTAAACGAAATTTCGCTTGCCACCGGAGACGTTGATGATGACGCGGCAGTCGCAATACTTTACGCCCCGTCGGTTGACCTTGACGAAAGTGCTATAACTAAGCTTTCTGACTGGCTTGACAATGACGGAAAATACGGCAAATCACTTATTTATGTACCGTGTGCCGATAAGGTAGACACACCGAATCTTGACGATTTCCTTAATGAATGGGGAATGAAGGTTAATGAAGGATATGTTTTTGAAACAAGTACCGACAGACTTTTAAGCGGAGATTCAAGCTTTGCATTTATTGTAGATTACGGCGACTATTATACGGATAACCTTAAAAATCCCAATATTCCCGTAGTTGTTACCGATGCGCATGATATTTTAATTAATGATGACAGCGTGGCGCACAGTCTGCTTAAAACATCGACCAAGGCAGGTGTTCAGCCTTATGATTATGACGAAGACTGGGATTACAGGGACGCCATTACAGGAGAAGAACTGAATATAGGCGCAGAGGGCATCAAAACCGGCGCTGACGAGACGTCGTCACGCGTGGTAGTATTCGGTTCGTTTACAATGTTTAACACAACAGTTATGCAGTATAACAGCTTTAACAATTCCGCATACTTTATGAATGTTATTAACACAGTTGCCGACAGAGATGACACCGGAATAACTATTGAAAGCAAGTCGATGGACAGCGGCGAACTCGGAATCACAGATTTAACTACAAAGAATATTTTGTTTGTTGTATTCATAATCATACTTCCCGTAGGAATCCTTGTAACCGGAATGGTAATGTGGCTCCGCAGGAGGAACAAATAATGAAAACAAACAAAAAAATGCTTGTAATTGTTTTAATTGCTGCGGTTTTGCTTGTTGGACTTATGCTTTTTCTTATTTTCTTTCCTAACGGCGAAGACAGTGCGGAAAAAGATATAGACAACGGAGTAAGCATGAGCGTATCAACAGATGATAATGCGGTTCATCAGGTAAAAATCAACACTGACAAAGACGGCAATATCATAAATAACAGCTACGGAACACTAATGAAATATACTCCCTCGGATATTTCAACAATACACATTGAAAACAGTTCGGGCACAATGGATATCAACTCAAACACACCTAAAGACAGTAACGGTGAAACAAGCTCGACCGAGTACGAAATTGTGGGTTATGAGGATTTTGATTTGCAGGCGGGAAAACCCGACGATGTGGCAAACGACGCGGCGTCAATTTATTTTTCAAAGGTAATTACGCTTGACAACAGCAAAAGCAGCGATTACGGATTTGACAGTCCTCAGGCAACCGTTACGGTAACATATACGGATAAGACAAAGGCAATTATAATTGTAGGCGATGACGCGCCGCAGGAGGCCGGAACTTATATAAAGTTTGGCAGCGGTAACGCCGTATATCTTGTTGAAAAAGACGCGGTCGACACATTTAGCTTTGGTGTTACCGATATGATAAGTCTGACAATAAATTCTGCTGCAAGCGATGAAGACGACGGTCAGGCATCGTCAATCACACTTTCGGGTTCAAATTTTTCAGACGCAATTGAATTGATACCAAACACAAGCGCAAATAATTCCGCTTCATATATAATAAAAAAGCCGTCCGAGTGTTATGCAAGCGAAAGCGAGAGCAGCAGTGTTGACGGTGCAATAAGGGGTCTTTATGCCGAAAGCGTAAAAACGGTTAATCCGTCCTCAAAACAACTTGAATCGCTCGGACTTTCAAAGCCCTATGCCGCAGTAAAGGCGGTTTATCCCGACATTACCGTTGACTTAATAAGCTCAAAACCGGACGGGGATGGCAATGTAAATATTATGCAAAGAGGCGGCAAAGTTGTTTATGTAATGGCATCCGACAATCTTCCGTGGGTAACAACAAGCTGCGACAAGCTTATAAGCGAGTATGTATTAAATCCGGAGATGACAGCGCTTTCATCAATGACGGTTAATGACGGTAAAAAGACGTATGAGTTTAAACTCAGCTCAAGAACCTCTAAAACCACTGACGACAGCGGCAAAGAGACAACCTCAACCGAAACTACCGTAAAATACGGCAAAAATAAAATTGACGAGTCATATTTCTCAATATTTTTTCAGAATACTTCATTAATAAAACGCGCTGATTTTTCTGATGACAGCATAAGCGGTTCTCCGCTGCTTACGGTAAAATATACTTATTCTTCCGACAACAAAAGCGATACTGTAAGCTTTTATGCAACACAGGGCAGCAGGTATCTTGCGGCAGTAAACGGAAAGACAGTCGGTCACGTTTATAAATCAGATATTAACAGGCTGATCAATCAGGCTGCTATAATTGCCGAGAATAAAGAAGTTGACTCATTTGCGGTTTAGCACAATTGATTAAATACAAATAATTTATAAAATACAAAAAAGCGTCAAAACTTTCTGTCTTAAAAGCTATGTGACAAAAAGTTTGACGCTTAAATTTTTTAAGTTCAGAATTTACATTATAGATTTAATAAGTCCGCCCTTTTGTATAATGTTCTGAATAAATTCGGGGAAAGGCTCTGCCTGCCATGTTTTGCCTGTTGTTTCATCTGTGATAATACCCGTGTTAAAATCCACCGAAACAGTGTCGCCCTCGTTTATTTCCTTTGCCGCTTCGTCACACTCAAGAATAGGAAGCCCTATGTTGATTGCGTTGCGGTAGAAAATTCTTGCAAATGTTGAGGCGATAACGCAGGAAATGCCGCTTGTTTTAATTGCGATAGGAGCGTGTTCGCGCGATGAACCGCAGCCAAAGTTCTTTTCGGCTACCATAATGTCGCCGTCTTTTACTTTATTTACAAAATCTGCGTCAATGTCTTCCATACAATGAGCCGCAAGCTCTTTGTGAGAAGCCGTGTTAAGATAACGGGCAGGAATAATAACGTCCGTATCTACATTGTCGCCGAACTTATGCACTGTACCTTTAGCGTTCATATTAAGTACCTTACCTTTCTTATAATAAACAGCTTATTAAAGCTTTGCGGGGTCTGTTATGTACCCCGTTACGGCACTTGCAGCGGCAACTGCCGGGCTTGCAAGATAAACCTCACTGTCAACGTGTCCCATTCTGCCCACGAAATTACGGTTTGTTGTTGACACGGCGCGCTCGCCCGCGGCAAGAATACCCATATGTCCGCCGAGACATGGTCCGCAGGTAGGTGTAGAAACAACTGCTCCGGCTTCAACAAAAATATCAAAAAGACCCTCGTGCATAGCCTGAAGCCATATCGTCTGAGTGCCGGGGAAGATTATACATCTTACGTTTTTGGCAATTTTTCTGCCTTTAAGTATAGATGCGGCAATTCTGAGGTCGGTAATTCTTCCGTTGGTACATGAACCTATCACGCACTGGTCGATTTTAACGTCCCGGGGGCCGATCTCGTCAATTGTCTTTGTGTTTTCGGGAAGATGCGGGAATGCGACAGTTGATTTAAGCGTGCTTAAATCAATTGTGTATTCTTCGTCATACTCTGCGTCCTCATCTGCCGTGTATTCAACCGGCGTGCCTTTGTATCTGCCGCTGCAATATTCGCGGGTTATATCGTCAACAGGGAAAATACCGTTTTTGGCGCCGGCCTCAATTGCCATATTTGCAATGCAAAGACGGTCGTCAATACTCAGATATTTAATGCCTTCGCCGCAAAATTCCATTGATTTGTATAGAGCGCCGTCAACGCCTATCATTCCTATAATGTGAAGTATAACGTCCTTGCCGCTTACATAACCCTGAGGCTTGCCTACAAGATTAAATTTTATAGCGGAGGGAACTTTAAACCATGCCTTGCCGCTTATCATACCTGCCGCCATATCAGTTGAACCTACGCCTGTTGAAAATGCGCCGAGAGCGCCGTATGTGCAGGTGTGTGAGTCGGCGCCTATGCACAGGCAGCCGGGGCCTACAAGACCCTGTTCGGGAAGAAGAGCGTGTTCAATGCCCATTTGTCCAACATCTTTATAATTCTTTATGTCATATTTATTTGCGAATGTTCTTACCTGCTTTACCTGAGTGGCTGCCTTAATGTCTTTGTTAGGTGTAAAATGGTCCATAACCATTGCGATTTTTGTATTGTCGAATACAGAAGCTGCACCGTTTTCTTCAAAAACATTTATTGCTACCGGAGACGTAACGTCGTTGCCCAGCACCATATCAAGCTTGGCTTCAATGAGCTGACCCGCCTTTACCTCGTCAAGTCCTGCGTGAGCCGCAAGAATTTTCTGCGACATAGTCATACCCATAAAAATCACTCCTTTTATTATGTAAGTATTGTATCCGTGCGGATAAAACTATTATCATTATTACACAGGGGTTGCAAAAAAATTGTAAACTATGCTACAATTAAAAAAATAATTTATCATCCGGAGGGGTTTTATGGATAAATTAGCTTTTCGTTACGGACACAAAGGCTCTGAACTGCACAGAGACATACAAATATTGCTTGAAAAAGTAACCGCTACCAGAACATTTGATAAAGACGAAATAATTTATTATCAGGGTGATATTGCAAAAAATTTCTGCTATTTAAAAAGAGGAAAGGTAAAGGTGTTTATGACATCCTCAGACGGAATGGAAAAAACGCTTAACACCGCAACACCGGGAGAGCTGCTTGGCGAAGCTGCGTTTTTTGATAAAAAACCGAGAGTAAGCTCGGCAAAAGCAATTACTGACGCCGAGCTTGTAATGATTGATGATAAGCTGCTGTTTGAACTAATAAGCGAATATCCGCAAATTGCATTTGAACTGCTTGAAATTCTTGCCAACAGAATACGTTTGCTTTCAACTCAGCTTGATTCAATGACATTTTTGCAGGCAGATGCACGAATTGCTCAGCTGCTGCTTGAAAATGAGAAAAACGGAAGAGTACGCCTTACTCATGAAGAAATTGCAAATTCCGTGGGCGTATCAAGAGTTACGGTAAGCAAAACATTGAGCAGCTTTGCAAAAAACGGAATAATTTCAACAGAATACAGGCAGGTATTTATAAAAAGCAAAAAAGAGCTTGAAAAAATTTCAAATTTATAATTATTTCGTGCATAAAATGCGGTTTTACGAATTTAAGGCACGCAGACATATGAAGAACATTAATTAAGACTGCGGCAAAGCTGAGAATTGCCGCAGTCTTTTCTGTGAGGTAAAATATTATTTTTTAAGCACTTTTACAATTTCACCGACATACATCTTGTGGTAATCATTATCGTACCATTTTTTAACTTTATCTGCGTCAACAACACATTCTTCATTTAAAAACTGTGCGTACAGCTTTTTGCATACAAGAACAAGCTTTGCCTCTTCAAAATAGGGAACGCCGTCGTCGGTAAATACGGAAGTAAGACCGGTTTCTTTTGGCTTGTTGTAATCTCTTCCGCTTTTTGAACCGCAAAAGCTGAGCGCGCCGCGATATCTTTCATCGAAAAAGCTCATTGTATAATATTCATTGTTTTCCGTAAATTCAAAAGTGTATCTCTGCGGTCGGATAAATGTAAATGCAACGGGTCTGCCCCACATAATTCCGACTCCGCCCCAGCTGACTGTCATAGTGTTGAACTTATCCTTGCTGCCGCAGGTGACAAGCGCCCAGTCTTTTCCTATTAAATCAAACGGATTTTCCTTTATCTCGCTTGGGTTTATCTCTTTAAATGCCGGCACAACGATCATATCCTTTCAAAATATTATATGCGGTTTTGTTTAATAAAGTATAGCAGATGTATTTATTTTATTCAACTCATTATAAAAAATATGTTTTAATATTCATAGTTTTCTGTATAAAAAATGAATATTCATTTTATTTGCATATATACATTTTGGCAAACTCAGGATGAATGGCATTCGTCTGTGAGGCTAAAAAGCGGTTTTATGCTGATGTTTCAGAGAAACTGCCGTTTTTACGGGCAGTTTCGGCAAAATAAAAAAAGTTTGAATATTTATTCAAAAATTACTTGATTTTTTTTTGTTCAAGTGTATAATGTAAGAGTAATATAAAATTTACCTTTGGAGGAATTTACAATGGCTGATAATAAAATAAAAAAAGTAGTTCTTGCATATTCGGGCGGTCTTGATACTTCAATCATTATCCCCTGGCTGAAAGAAAATTATGATAACTGCGAAGTAATTGCTGTTTCGGGAAATGTGGGTCAGGGAACAGAGCTTGAGGGTCTGGAAGAAAAGGCGTTAAAAACAGGCGCTTCAAAACTTTATATTGAGGACCTTAACAGGGAATTTGTTGAAGATTACATATTCCCTACGGTAAAGGCAGGCGCCGTATATGAGGGCAAATACCTTCTTGGAACATCTTTTGCACGTCCCATTATAGCAAAAAGACTTGTAGAAATAGCCAAAAAAGAAGGGGCGGACGCAATTTGCCACGGCTGTACGGGAAAAGGCAACGACCAGGTTCGTTTTGAGCTTGCAATCAAAGCATATGCTCCGGATATGAAGATCATCGCTCCGTGGAGAACGTGGGAGTTTAAATCACGCGAAGAAGAGATTGAATACGCAGAAAAAATGAATATTCCGCTGAAAATCAACCGTGAAACAAACTATTCTAAAGATAAAAACCTCTGGCATTTGAGCCATGAGGGTCTTGACCTTGAAGACCCTGCAAATGAGCCCATGTACAATAAGGAAGGCTTCCTTGAACTCGGCGTGTCTCCCGAACAGGCGCCTGACAAGCCCGAGTATGTGACGCTTACATTTGAAAAGGGAATCCCAACAAAGCTGAACGGCAAAGAGACGGGTTCGGTTGAAATGATTGAAAAACTTAACGAAATTGGCGGCAGAAACGGCGTTGGAATAACGGATATTGTAGAAAACCGCCTTGTCGGCATGAAGGCACGCGGTGTTTATGAAACGCCGGGCGGAACAATTCTTTATGCCGCTCATTCAAAGCTTGAAGAGATCTGCCTTGACAAAGATACGCTTCATTATAAAATGAACCTTTCAAACACTTTTGCAGAGCTTGTCTACGACGGCAAGTGGTACACACCTTTGCGCGAAGCTCTTTCAGCGTTTGTAGACAGCACTCAGGAGTATGTTACAGGTGAAGTAAAGCTTAAACTTTATAAGGGAAATATTATCGACGCAGGCGTAACAAGTCCTTATTCGCTTTATGATGAGGAGATCGCCACATTTGACGAGGACGAGGTTTATGATCAGAATGACAGCGCAGGCTTTATCAACCTGTTCGGACTTCCTATCAAGGTTCGCGCGAAAAAAGGTCTTATAAAATAAATCATTAATTTAAGTAACAACCTTTTAATATTTAACCTAATGTTACTTCAGGGGGCAGGAGTTATACCTTCCCCCAAAAGTATTTTACAGGCAATATATTACAGTACCGTACAAATGCATACTTTATGAGGTGATCTAATGCAGCTGTGGAAAGGACGTTTCAAAAAAGAGCTTTCCAAAACAACAAATGATTTTAACAGTTCAATTTCATTTGACAGCAGAATGTATAAAGAGGACATTGAGGGCAGCATTGCACACGCAGCTATGCTGGGCAAATGCTGCATTATAAAAAAAGAAGAGGCCGATGACATTATAAGCGGACTTAAGGATATTCTTAACGACATTGAAAACGGCTCTTTGCAAATTGATATGACCGCAGAGGACATTCACACTTTTATTGAAGGCGAGCTCACAAAAAGAATAGGCGACAACGGCAAAAGGCTGCACACCTCGCGCAGCCGTAATGACCAGGTCGCTCTTGACATAAAACTCTACCTTAAAAAAGAGGTAGTAAATGTTAAGAATTTAGTTGCTGATTTAATAAAGGTAATTGCCGATAAGGCGGAGCAGTACAGCGAAGCTGTAATGCCGGGTTACACACACCTTCAGCGTGCGCAGCCCATTACCTTTGGTCATCACCTTCTTGCTTATGCAGAGATGCTGCTCCGCGACATATCAAGACTTGACGACTGCCTGAAAAGAATGGATGAAATGCCTCTCGGCTCCTGTGCTCTTGCAGGCACCACATATCCTATTGACAGAACAGTAACTGCCGGTTTACTCGGCTTTGACAGAATAACAAACAACTCGCTTGACGGCGTTTCCGACAGAGATTTCTGCATTGAGTTTTCCTCGGCTCTTTCAATAATTATGGTTCACCTTTCACGTTTTTCCGAAGAAATAATAATGTGGTGCAGCTGGGAGTTTAAGTTCATTGAGCTTGACGACGCGTTTTCAACAGGCTCGTCAATTATGCCGCAGAAGAAGAATCCCGACATTGCAGAACTTGTAAGGGGCAAAAGCGGCAGAGTGTTCGGTGACAATATGACATTGCTCACCATAATGAAAGGCATTGCGCTTGCGTATAATAAAGATATGCAGGAGGATAAAGAGGCAATTTTTGATGCGGTAGATACCGTAAAAATGTGCCTTACGGCGTTTACTCCAATGCTCGATACAATGCGGGTCATCCCCGAAAATATGCGCAGAGCCGCGGCGGGAGGCTTTATAAACGCTACCGACTGCGCCGACTGGCTTACAAAAAACGGCGTTCCGTTCCGCGACGCCTACAAAGCTACCGGAGAACTTGTTGCAAGATGTATTGAGCTTGGAACAGATCTTGAAAATCTTCCGCTAAAGGAGTACAAAAAGGTCTGCAATGTTTTCACTGAAGACGTGTACAGTGCAATTTCGCTTGAACGCTGCACAAACGAGCGCACAGTATTCGGAGGTCCGGCGGCGCAAAACGTAAAAGCTCAGGCAAAGCGGGTTGCCGAGCTTGCGGCAGAGAAAATAAAATAATATTTTTATTTTATGAAATTACGGCTAACATAAATTTTAGCAGGTCATTTGCCAACGTAAATTTCGTAAAATCAAAGGGTGATAATATGAAAATAAAAGCAGGCATAGTGGGCGCAACGGGCTATGCAGGCGCAGAGCTTGTCCGACTTCTTGCCGCTCATCCAAAGGCTGAAATTGCGGCTGTCAGTTCGGTTTCTTTTGAAGGCGAAAAACTAAGCGATGTTTATCCGTCATACAAATTTTTAAACGATATGGTCTGCGAAAACAGCGACGCCGTTATTGAAAAGAGCGATGTTATTTTTGCGGCGCTTCCTCACGGGCTTTCTCAGGAGCTTGCGGCAAAATGCAGGGCCGAAAAAAAATCTTTTATTGATTTGGGCGCTGATTTCAGGCTTGAATCCGAAGAGGAATACACCGAATGGTACGGCGGAACATTTCTTGACAAAAAACTTCACGAGCAGTCGGCATACGGTCTGCCGGAGCTTTTCAGAGATAAAATAAAGGGCAAAAGGCTTATAGCTAATCCCGGTTGTTATACAACCTGTTCGCCTCTTGCAATTGCGCCTGCAATTGCAAACGGACTTGTTGAAACAAAGGGTATTATCTGCGACTGCAAAAGCGGAGTTACCGGGGCGGGCAGAAAGCCCACGCAGGGCAGTCATTTTCCCGAACTAAATGAAGGATTTCACGCATATAAGGTGGCAAGTCACAGGCATACGCCCGAAATTGAGCAGACTCTTTCAAAACTTGCGGGCAAAAAAGTGACCGTTACGTTTGTTCCGCACCTTCTGCCGGTAAACAGGGGGATTCTTGCAACGGTTTATGCCGATATTAAAGAGGGCATAACATTTGAACGCATTAGAAAAACATATGAGAATTACTATAAAGACGAGTTTTTTATAAGGCTTCTTGACGACGGCGGATGTGCCGACATTCACAATGTTCGTTATTCAAATTTCTGTGATATTTCAATTCATTATGACAGTCGTGCAAACAAGTTAATTGCCTGCGCGGCGATCGACAATATGGTAAAGGGCGCGGCAGGACAGGCAATACAGAATATGAATATTGTGTTTGGCATTGACGAAAATGCAGGGCTTGTAATTGTACCTCCTGCGTTTTAATTTGGGCAGACAGGGACTGATTAAATGCAAAATTTTAAATTTATTGACGGAACGGTTACATCTCCTCTTGGCTTTACCGCTCAGGGGGTGTGTGCGTCAGTCAAGCCTTCTAACACCAAAAAAAGGGACCTTGCGCTGATATGCTGTGAAAAACAATGCACTGCCGCCGCCGTATATACAAAAAATCTTGTAAAAAGCTCTGCTATTGAGATAACAAAAAAACATCTTGCAAACGGCGTTGCACAGGCCGTTATAGTTAATTCGGGCAATGCCAACACCTGCAATGCGAACGGCATTGAAATTGCCGAGCGAATGTGTCTTATTGCGGCGGAAACGCTGGGGATAGATCCAAATGATGTCATTGTCGCTTCAACAGGCGTTATAGGTCAGCCTTTGCCGATTGAACCCGTATTAAAGGGTGCGGCAATGATGAAAGGAAGGCTATCAAAAGACGGCGGCACAAACGCCGCCGAGGCAATAATGACTACCGATACAATTAAAAAAGAAATTGCGGCTGAAATGATTATCGGAGGCAAAAAGGTAACAGTCGGCGGAATTGCAAAAGGCAGCGGTATGATACACATTAATATGGGCACAATGCTGTCGTTTGTAACGACAGACGCCGCAATATCCGCGCCGATGCTCGATGAGGCTCTCAGAGAGGCCGTTGAAGACAGCTACAATATGGTAAGCGTTGACGGAGATACCTCAACAAACGACACGCTTGCAATTATGGCATCCGGTCTTGCAGGCAACAAAATGATTACCGAAAAAGACAGTGATTACACAGCTTTTGTAAACGGACTTACGGCGGCGTTAAAGGAGCTTGCAAAAAAGCTTGCAGCAGACGGTGAGGGCGCAACAAAACTGCTTGTATGTACGGTAGACGGCGCAAAATCAAAAAAAGACGCGGTAACGGTTTCAAAAAGTATAATCTGTTCAAGCCTTTTAAAGGCGGCTATGTTCGGGGCAGACGCAAACTGGGGCAGGGTGCTGTGCGCAATCGGTTACAGCGGAGCAGATGTTGACATTAAAAAAGTCGACGTATCGTTTAAGTCTGATAAAGGCTTGATCGTTGTGTGCAAACAGGGTTCCGGAGTAGACTTTTCCGAGGAAAAAGCCAGGGAAATTTTGCTTGAAAACGAAATCTATATTCTTGTATCACTAAACGACGGCTGCGGCAGTGCCGAGGCATACGGCTGCGACCTGACATACGATTATGTTAAAATCAACGGAGATTATCGCACCTGACGCGACACACGGCATTTTATATTGCATTATACACAACACGGGCTTTATTCAATAACATTAAGGGACGGTATAAAATAATGGATACTTCAAAAAGGGCAAAGGTTTTGATACAGGCCATGCCGTACATAAAAAAATATACGGGTGAGACGATCGTTATAAAATACGGCGGCAATGCAATGGTGAACGAGGACTTAAAGTCTGCGGTTATGAGCGACATTGTGCTTATGCAGCTTATAGGAATAAATGTTGTTCTTGTTCACGGCGGCGGTCCTGAGATAAATTCAATGCTCAGTGCGGTAGGAAAAGAAAGCAAGTTTGTAAACGGAATGCGAGTTACCGACAAAGAAACAATGGATATTGTTCAGATGGTGCTTGCGGGAAAGGTGAACAAAAGCCTTGTCCAGCTTCTTGAAAAACACGGCGGCAACGCTCTTGGATTATGCGGACTTGACGGCAGTATGCTTTTGGCGGAAAAACTTGTTGCCGGCGAAGATTTAGGCTATGTCGGCGAGATAAAAGAGGTAAATCCGGTACCCCTGCAAAATGCTATGAATGACGGCTACATTCCAATTGTTGCTACTGTTGCAGGAGGTTACGACGGAAAAGTATATAATATTAACGCAGACCTTGCCGCCGCTCAGATCGCGGCAAAGCTCGGTGCTAAAAAGCTTATTTTAATGACTGATATTCGCGGACTTTTGCGTGATGTAGAAGACGACAGCTCACTGATCTCGGTTGTAAATGTAAGCGAGGTTCCAATGCTAAAGCGAGACGGAATAATAAAAGGCGGTATGATCCCAAAAATTGACTGCTGTGTTGAGGCTGTCCGCAACGGAGTCAGCCGCGCCCATATTATTGACGGCAGAATGGAACATTCAATTTTGCTTGAGCTGTTCAGTGACGAGGGCATCGGCACAATGTTCTATTAATTTACAGGTGAAGTATAAAATGATTATAAGAGAAATGAAAATTTCAGATTATAATGAAATTTATCGACTTTGGCAGATAACCTCAAAGCGCGCCCTTTCAAAGGCGGACGAAAAGATTCAAATGGAGCGTTATCTTGACCACAATGCGGGAATGAGCCAGGTAGCCGTAATTGACGGTAAAATTGTAGGAACCGTACTTGCAGGGCATGACGGACGTCGCGGTTTTATTCACCATATGGCAGTTATGCCCGAATACAGACGAAGGGGAATCGGACGCGCGCTTGCACAAAAAGCCATTGAAAAAATCAGGGCGGAGGGAATAGACAAGACGCATATCTTTTGCTATAAAAACAACGAAACAGGTCAGAGTTTTTGGAGTAATTTCGGATTTTCAAGGCGGAACGACGTGTATGTCTATTCTTTTGAAAACAGTGACATTTAATCCGAAGGGTTTTGATAAATTTGAATACTAAAGAAAAAGACTTAAAATACATAATGCATACATACGGCAGGTATGATGTAGCTCTCAAAAGCGGTAAGGGCGCAATTGCATATGACGAAAGCGGAAAAAAATACATAGACGTTTCGTCGGGTATCGGCGTAAACAGTCTGGGCTACTGCGACGACGGCTGGGTAAAAACCGTATCTGAGCAGGCAGGGACCATTCAGCATATGTCAAACTACTTTTACTGTGAACAGGCAAGCAGTCTTGCCGAAAAGCTTTGCAGTCTTACGGGGATGTCAAGGGTATGTTTTGGCAACAGCGGTGCCGAGGCAAATGAATGTGCAATTAAAATTGCCCGCAAATACAGCTTTGACAAATACGGCAAAGACAGAAATGAAATTATAACTCTCAAAAATTCGTTCCACGGAAGAACGGTAACAACGCTTTCCGCGACAGGGCAGGATGCCTTTCACAACTACTTTTTCCCGTTTACAAAGGGCTTTTGCTATGTTGAGGCCGACGATATCAACGCTTTTAAAAATGCTGTAACAAGCAGAACCTGCGCCGTTATGTTTGAGTTGATACAGGGCGAGGGCGGAGTTAATATTCTTGACAAAGAGTACGTTCGGTCACTCGTAAAATTCTGCCGCGAAAAAGATATTCTGGTAATTATAGATGAAGTTCAGACAGGCGTCGGCAGGACCGGAAAGCTGTTTGCCTGCCAGAATTACGGTGTAATGCCGGATCTGCTGACGGCCGCAAAAGGGCTTGGCGGAGGACTTCCGATAGGAGTTTGTATGTGCGGCGAAAAGCTCAGGGACGTTATGTCGCCTTCAACACACGGAACGACCTTCGGCGCAAATCCCGTTGTATGTGCGGGAGCAAACTATGTTATTGACAAAATTGCAAATGAAAATTTCTTAAACGGAGTAAACAGCAAGGGAGCATACCTTGAAGAAAAGCTTCTTAAAATTGACGGAGTAAAAAGCGTTCGCAGAATGGGACTTATGGTCGGCATTGAGCTTGAAAACAAAGACGCTCACGATATTGCAGTTAAATGCGTTGAAAACGGTCTTTTAATTATTACCGCAAAAAATCTGCTGAGAATGCTGCCTCCGCTTGTAATAACGACCGAAGAAATCGACGAAGCGGTACAAATACTGGAAAAAGCATTAAAACAATAACGAAAAAATAATTTTTAACAATTTCTTTAAAGGAGAAAAATAAATGAAGCATTTACTTAAACTTGAAGATTGGTCAACGGAAGAGATAATAAACACTCTAAACCTTGCCGACCAGCTTAAATATGAGCAGAAGCACGGCATTGAACACAAAATTCTAAAAGGAAAAACACTCGGAATGATTTTTGAAAAATCAAGCACCCGCACCCGTGTTTCCTTTGAAGTAGGTATGACGCAGCTTGGAGGTTATCCGCTGTTTCTATCGTCAAATGATTTACAAATCGGACGAGGCGAGCCCGTTGAAGATACAGCACGCGTTCTTTCACGTTTTCTCGATGGCATTATGATTCGCACCTTTGAGCAAAAAGAGGTTGAAGCTCTTGCAGAGTACGGCTCAATACCCGTTATAAACGGACTTACTGACTATTGTCACCCTTGTCAGGTGCTTGCCGACCTTATGACAATTCGTGAATTTAAGGGCAAGCTTGAAGGACTTAAAATGTGCTTTATCGGCGACGGAAACAATATGATGAATTCACTTATCGTAGGCGCGCTCAGCACGGGAATGAGTTTTTCTGCCGCCTGCCCCCAAGGCTATATGCCACCCGATAATATCATTGAATTTGGCAATAAATACGGCAAAGGTAAGTTTGAAATCGTACGCGACCCCATAAAAGCCGCAAAGAACGCCGATGTTGTATATACGGACGTATGGGCGTCAATGGGACAGGAGGAAGAAAAGAAGATACGCGAAGCCGCATTTGAAGGTTATCAGGTCAATGCAGACCTTATGTCAGTGACAAATTCCGAGTGTATGGTTCTTCACTGTCTGCCCGCGCACCGCGGAGAAGAAATTACAGCAGATGTATTTGAAGCACACGCAAATGAAATATTTGAAGAAGCTGAAAACCGCCTGCATGCACAGAAAGCAGTTCTTGTTGAATGTATGGCAGATAAAAAAGAAGAAAAATAATAAAAACGGAGTTTGCATACATTGTGTAAACTCCGTTTTTGTACTCTTTAATTAGTATATCAAAATAATGTCATTATCCAGTCGTACAGCGGAACAAGTATGATTGGAAGAAATATTGCAGGCACCATATTTGTTACTTTTAATTTTGTAATTCCTATAATATTAAGCGCAAGGCCTATAATAATTATGTAACCAACGCAGTTCATCTCGTTTACCACTGACGTCGTAAGCAACGGAGCTACCCACGACGCAAGCAGGGTTATTGCCCCCTGATACACAAGTACAAAGCCTGCCGAAAACAATACGCCCATTCCGAGAGTGCTTGCAAAAATTATACTTGAACAAAAATCCATAGCGGATTTTGTAAACAGAACAGAACAGTCGCCGTTAAGTCCTGCCTGTAATGAGCCGACAATAGTCATTGCTCCCACACAGAACAAAAGGCTTGATGACACAAAACTTTGTGCTACGGTTGAATTTTTGTCTGACTTGCTTACTTTTTGCTCCAAAAATTTTCCTGCATTGTTAATGTGCTTGTCCAAATCAAGCAGTTCGCCGATTATTGTTCCCAATATCATAGATATTACGGAGATAAGCATATTTTCTCCGCACAAGCATCCCGAAATGCCGATAAAAGCTGTAATAAGTCCAAGCGCCTTAAAAACGGAATCTCCCATTTTCTTAGGAATTGCCTTTTTAAATATAAGACCTATGGTTCCTCCCGCAAGGACAGTAGCGGTATTTACAAATGTTCCGGTCAATCCAAACATTTTATCCTTCCTTTAAGTTCAATATACAAAAAATTATATATTATTTTAAAACAACAATCAACATCTTTAGTAAAATAAGTTCTGCCTGCTGTTGAATTTGTGAACTGTTTATGATAAACTATAATAGTATTTATACATTTGAAAGGGGATTTCAAATATGTGCGGTATTTGCGGTTTTACGGGACAGGTAACTGACAGAGATGATGTTATCAGAAATATGACAAAGGTAATAACTCACCGCGGACCCGACTCGGACGGATTTTTTACCGATAATAACATTTCAATGGGATTCCGCCGCCTTTCAATTATTGACCTTGGTTCGGGCGATCAGCCTATTTACAACGAGGACAAAACGCTTGTTCTTACTTTTAACGGTGAAATTTATAACTATAAAGATTTGAGAAAAGTTCTTATAGAAAAAGGACACAAGTTTTATACAGATACCGACAGCGAGGTGCTTGTTCACGGCTTTGAGGAGTGGAAAGAGGATTTGCTGCTTAAACTTCGCGGTATGTTCGGCTTTGCAATATACAATACAAAAGACAAATCCGTGTTTATTGCGCGTGATTTCTTTGGAATTAAACCGATGCACTACACAAAAATCGGAGACGATTTTGTTTATGCAAGTGAAATAAAAAGCATACTTGAACACCCCAAATTTGTTAAAAAGTTTAACACAAAAGCGCTTGACACATATCTTTCTTTCCAATATGCCGTTCCTCCCGAAACATTTTTTGAGGGCGTTTATTGCCTTATGCCGGGTCATTATTTGTGGTATCGCGACGGGGATATTGAAACCACTCGTTACTGGGACCCCCGCTTTGAAGCGGATGAAGAAATGACTGAAAAACAGGCGATAGATAAAATTGAAAAGGTATTTGAAAATTCCGTAAATGCTCATAAAATTGCTGATGTTGAGGTTGGTTGTTTTCTTTCAAGCGGCGTTGACTCAAGCTATGTGTCAACATATTTTGCCGACCAAAAAACGTTTACCGTAGGCTTTGATTTCGGCGAACACTACAACGAAATAAGCTGGGCGGAGAATTTAAGCAAAAAAATCGGGGTCGAGCACCATACTCATCTCATTTCAAGCGAGGAGTTTTGGGACGCCGTTCCGACAGTTCAGTATCATATGGACCAACCTCTTGCCGACCCGTCCTGCATTGCGCTGTACTTCGTTTCCCGCCTTGCAAGCCAGTATGTAAAGGTCGTGCTTTCGGGAGAAGGCGCCGACGAGCTTTTCGGTGGATATACCTGCTACAATGACCCGAGGGTGTTTAAAATATATCAGACGCTTGTACCCCATTGTATTCGCAAGGCAATAAGGGCAGTGTGTAAGCGTCTTCCCGACATAAGAGGAAGAGATTATCTTATTCGTGCGACAGATCCGCTTGAGGAGCGCTATATAGGAAACGCTTTTATGTATGATTTACAGGAAAAGCGAGCAATTTTAAAAGACCCGTCAATTGCTACACGTCCTCAGGATTATGCAAGAAAATATTATTACCGCTGCCGTAAATATGACGATGTTACAAAAATGCAGTATCTGGACATTAATATGTGGATGGTGGGCGACATTCTTCTTAAAGCTGACAGAATGAGTATGGCAAACTCACTTGAGCTGCGAGTTCCTTTCCTTGACAAAGAGGTATTCAAGGTTGCTTCATCACTGCCTGCAAGCCTGCGCTGCAACAAGCATAATACTAAATATGCAATGCGCAAGGCAGCGGCGCGTCACCTGCCCGAATCTACGGCAGAAAAAGAAAAGTTAGGTTTTCCTGTTCCCACGCGGGTTTGGCTGCGTGATGAGAAATACTATAATATAGTTAAAAAGAAATTTCTGGGAAAAACTGCCCAAAAATTCTTTAATACCGACGCTCTTGTTGCCTGGCTTGACGAGCATTTCAGCGGCAAAGAAGATAACAGCCGCAGAGTATGGACGGTTTATGTATTTCTTGTATGGTATGATATTTATTTTGACGAGAACTCACAAAAAGTTCAAAAACCCGTAAATCATCTTGATGAGCTTAAAGCTATTGCAGAGGCAAGACGCGAAAAACAGATCGACGCGCCTGGCAGGGTGATTATGGAGGCGGCTGAAGCTGTTGACAAAAACTATGACGCGCCCGATTTTGAAGTTGATTTAAAACCTCAAACGCCTGAAGAAGACGATGGAAGCGAACCTGCAATAATTGAAAATGATGACGAGCCTGTTAAAATTGAAAAGAAAGAAGAGAAATATGTAAATATTTCAAATCCGGAAGATAAAGAGGTTTATGAGGCCCCGCGCAAACCCCGTACACATCAGGAGCAAATTCAGATGACACTTGAGAGTATTGAGAGACATTCAAAATACTTTGATGAACCGAATGTTATTTCGGATGAGGCCGTAGATGACATTTTAAATTCAATTAATTTTTATGAGGACGAAACAAAACAGTAATTCTATTTATATTTAAATATTATATGAAATTAAATTTACACAATGACCCCTAAACACAGCATATTTTGAATAATAATGTATTCCTTTTCAAAATCTGAAAGGGGCAGAGGATTTTCTCCCAAACCTATTTCAATTGTAAACGCAGGCTTTTTAAAATATTCTATAAACCAGTCTTTAAATCCTCCGCCAGTGGCAATGTCCTCAGGTGTGGTTATGCGGTATCCGCTTGCCTGCGAAAAAACTGCCGCAAGTCTGTAACTGAGTTCGGGTGTGTTTTTTCCGAAGGAACAGTAAATTTCACGTCCCTGACTGTGAAACGCAAACGCACGTTCAAAAGGAACTTTCCTGCAAAGATTGGTAAGCGCCCTGGTCTCCGGCTCGCTTTCTGGATGTGTTCCGCCAAATCTTGTGGGTGACGGTGAAGTTATATTAAGGTTGATTTCACGCTGTTTAAGTTCTTTCCAACCTGCGTTAAAGTTATGGTTAATGTCAACACCTCTTGCGTTTGCCTTCCACTTATCGGTATTATCTGATACCTTATCAACAAGCGGCTTGTAAGTAAGAGCGGCGTCACTTCCGTGCAGAGCAATTTCAACCCCGTCGGGATTTACGCAGGGAATGATAGTAAGTCCCTTTTTTTTCAGAAAATCGCTCATTTTATATCTGCCTACTATGGTACCGCTCCGCATAGCTTCGGCACATTCTTCAAAAAATTTTAATACCGTAAGTACGGTAAGATACTCCGAACCGTGAAAGCCGGCACAGTACAGAACTTTGTCTGTTGTTCTGCCGATGTGTAGTACGTCGACAGGTCTGCCGCACACGCTTTTTCCGGCGAAGTAATGCTTTACAAATTTGTATTTTACGCAAATTTTTTTAATTATTTCGTTTCTTGTTTTGTAATCGGGCAGAACATTATAATTCAACATAAAAATAACATTATCCTTTCATTTTAAGGTTTACCGGTTGTGTTTTGGAGATTATTATATGAAACTTTCAGAAAAGACTATTGCGAGCAAAACTATTTATGAGGGAAAAATTCTTCAGGTAATTCTTAATGATATTGAACTGCCCGACGGCAAAAAGTCGAAAAGGGAGGTTGTAAATCATCCGGGAGGAGTAGCCGTGGCGGCGCTTGACGAGAACAACAACCTGCTTTTTGTAAAACAGTTTCGCTATCCCTATAAAGAGATTGTTTTTGAGCTTCCGGCAGGTAAGCTTGAAAAGGGAATGTCACCGCTTGAAAACGGGAAACGTGAGCTTTTGGAAGAGACGGGAGCTGTTGGATACTCATATATTTCTTTGGGACAGGTATATCCGTCGCCCGGCTATACGAATGAGATAATACATCTTTATGCCTGCAAAATAAAGTCGCTCGGTGAAAGCAGACCCGATGAAGGCGAATTTTTAAATGTAGAAAAATTACCGCTTGACAAAGCCGTGGAAATGGTGCTTAACAACCGTATTCCCGATGCAAAAACACAGATAGCCGTTTTAAAAACGGCTATGCTTTTAAACAGCGGCAGGATTTAAGGAATAAAAATACTTATGCGGATATTTTATGATATATTACCCGAAAAACAAAATACAGCCGCGGCTCTCGGTTTTTTTGACGGATTACACGCAGGCCACCGCAAGGTAATAAACTTTGCGGCAGCAGAAAAACATAATGGTCTTATCCCGGTGTGTTTTACATTTGCGCAAAGTCCCAAAAGTGTGCTGACAGGTAGGCCGTACCCTGCATTAATGACAAAAGAGGATAAAACGGCACAGCTTGATAAATTTGGCATAGAGCATATTTACTTTGCAGATTTTACAAAACTGATGAATATTTCGGCAGAGGATTTTGTAAAAAACATTTTAATTGACAAATTAAAGGCAAAAAAACTCTTCTGCGGATTTAATTATCGTTTTGGAAAAAACGGTGAGGGAAACGCCCAAACACTTAAAACGCTGTGCGGCAACTGCAATGTTGACGTTGTAGTGGTCCCTGCTCAGCAGGCAGGAGGAACAGTAGTGTCATCAACTGTTATTCGCAGGCTTATCAGTGTGGGAGATGTGCGCAGGGCAAATGAAATGATGTGTGTAAATTTCGGATTTTCTGCGATAATAGAGCATGGAGAGCACTTTGGCAGAACAATGGGTACTCCCACTATAAATCAGCCGTTATGTTCCGAACTTGTTGTTCCTAAATTTGGAGTTTATGCGTCTGCAATTACGCTTGAAAATGGAGAAAAATACTGCGGTGTAACGAATATTGGCGTTAAACCGACAGTAGGCAAATTTTCACCTCGGTGCGAAACATGGATGCCCGAATATAAGGGAAAGGAAATTTACGGACAAACTGCCGATGTGCGATTACTTGATTTTATACGACCCGAAAGAAAGTTCTCAAATATTGATGAGCTAAAGAATACAATTAAAGATAACGGCATAACAGCAAAGAAAATTTTTGAGGAAGAATATAAAAATAAAAATCAGTTATAGTATTGATATGATTTGCAAAAAAGAGATAAATCCCGTCACGGAGTTACATTAACTTCCAAGACGGGATTTTAAATTTTGATAGAAAATGAAAAAAAATATGCAAGCAACGTCAGCGTAAAATTATTCGTCGCTGTTTGTTCGTGTTTTCTTAATTATTCAACCGTAACCGATTTTGCAAGATTTCTGGGCTTGTCGGGGTCAATGCCTCTGTCAACTGATGTATAATATGCAAGCAACTGGAGCGGAACTACGGCTGTAATCGGCATTAAAAGTTCTTCGGAGTGAGGCATCTCAATTATATGATCCGCAATACCGTCGTTTAAATCTCTTGCGCAGACGTCCGTGCAGACAAGTATAACTTTTGCGCCTCTTGACTTAACTTCAACAATGTTGCTGATAGTCTTTGCTATTATAGCGCTCTGTGTAGCAACTGCAATAACGGGCATTCCATCATCAATAAGAGAAATTGTGCCGTGCTTCAGCTCTCCTGCCGCATAGCTTTCAGAATGAATGTATGATACTTCTTTCAGCTTTAACGAGCCCTCCATTGAAAGAGCGTAGTCAAGACCTCTGCCTATATAAAGCAGATTGTCTGCCGTAATCAGTTTTGTTGCAATATATTTGCATTTTTCTTCACAGTTGTCAATTATATTCTGAACCGCGTCAGGCATTTTTAAAAGTGACGAAACAAGACGTTTACATTCGTCCGTGCTTATAGTTTGTTTTGCAAGAGCAAGTTCAAATGCGAACAAATACATTACAGAAAGCTGAGTAATATATGCCTTTGTTGACGCAACGGCAATTTCGGGTCCTGCAAGCGTATAAATGAGCATATCAGCTTCACGGGCAATTGAACTGCCTTTTGCATTAACAATTGCAAGCGTGACCGCGCCCGTCTGTTTTGCAAGGCGCAAAGCGGCAAGGCTGTCGGCAGTTTCGCCGGACTGTGAAATAATTATAACAAGGTCGCCTTTGCCTATAATAGGATCTCTGTATCGAAACTCGGACGCAATGTCAACCGTTACGGGAACCCGTGCCAAACTCTCAATTACATATTTTCCTACCATTCCCGCGTGCATAGCCGTACCGCAGGCAACAATTGCAATATTCTTAAAATCTTTAATTTTTTCAAGCGTTATTCCGCATTCTTCAAGACACGGCAGACCGTCCTTGATTCTGGGTATAACAGTAGTCTTTATTGCTGTGGGCTGTTCATAAATTTCTTTTATCATAAAATGAGGATAACCGCCCTTTTCTGCGGCCTCCATATCCCAGTCGGCAGTTTTTAAATCTTTTTGAACAGGTGCAAGGTGTTTATCTACAAACGCCGCGCCGTCTTTAGTAAGGGTAGCGATCTCGTCGTGATCAAGCAGATAATAATTTTTAGTATATTTAAGAATTGCAGGCACATCGGAGGCAATAAAACATTCACCCTTTGCAACGCCTACTATCAACGGACTTTCTCTGCGCACGGCAAATACTCTGTCGGGAAAATCCCTGAACATAATTCCAAGCGCAAAAGAGCCTTTCAGCTCTGCCATTACACTGCTGATAGTTTCAAGGGGATTTCCGTTGTACTTATAATCAAGCAGCTGAGCAATAACCTCAGTGTCTGTATCGCTGATAAACGTTCTGCCCTTTGATGTTAAAAACTCTTTCAATTCTATGTAATTTTCAATAATTCCGTTATGAACAATTGTAACTCTTGCGCCGCTGTGAGGGTGAGAGTTTACGTCGGAGGGCTCGCCGTGAGTTGCCCACCGTGTGTGACCTATGCCGACGTGACCCTCGGGCTTGCCTGTCTCAACAAGCTTATCCTCCAAGTCCTTAAGTTTGCCCTTGGTTTTTACTGTTTTTATTTCACTGTTATCAAAAACGGCAATACCTGCCGAGTCGTAGCCTCTGTACTCAAGCTTTGTGAGTGCGCTTACAAGCACGTCACTACAGTCTTTGGGGCCGACATAACCAACTATACCGCACATATCCTATTCTCCTTTATATAAAGCTGCCTTTGTAATTAAATTAATTTATTCTGTGTTTAAATGTGGGAACAAGCTCGCTTAAGATTTTTATTGTTTTCTCGCTGTCATTGTTTTCAGCCGCACTGCGCAGATCCTCAAGCTTTGACATCATGGTGTTTGTATCTATGTTTATCTGATTTCCTATAAATATTTTTTCATTTGCCGTTGATTTAAGTCCTTCTTCATCCATTAAAAGCTCTTCATATAACTTTTCGCCGGGGCGCAGACCCGTAAATACAATAGGAACATCTCTGTATGGAACCTTGCCGTACCCTCTGATTAAATTTTCGGCAAGGGTAGTAATTTTAACGGGGGCGCCCATATCAAGCACAAAAATCTCGCCGCCCTTTGCCATTGCGCCCGCCTCAAGGACAAGCGACACCGCCTCGGGTATTGTCATAAAATATCTTATAATATCAGGGTGAGTAACCGTTACGGGAGAACCGCTTTCTATTTGACGGCGGAAAAGAGGAATTACCGAGCCGTTTGAACCGAGCACATTGCCAAAGCGGGTCGTAACAAACTCGGTATGTCTGCTGTGCTGAGCCTTATACTGAATTATCATTTCGCAGGCACGCTTTGTTGCTCCCATTACATTTGTAGGATTGACAGCCTTGTCCGTTGAAATCATAACAAATTTATCAACGCCGTAAAACTCGGCAATAGTCGCAACATTAAATGTTCCGAAAATATTGTTTTTTACCGCTTCTTCCGGTACGGTTTCCATAAGCGGAACGTGCTTGTGTGCCGCGGCGTGAAATACAAGCTGAGGACGGTATTTTTTAAAAACAGTGTCCATTTTGTCATAATCTCTTACAGATGAAATTATAGTTGCAAGATTAAGCTTTGAGCCGTATTTAAGCACAAGTTCCTGTTGTATATCATATGCATTATTCTCATAAATGTCAACAATAATGATCTGTTTGGGATGATACTTTGCAATTTGTCTGACAAGCTCGCTTCCGATAGAACCGCCGCCGCCCGTTACCAAACAAACCTTGTCCTTCACAAGTTTTCCGATTTTTTCTTTATCAAATTCAATCGGTTTTCTGCCAAGCAGATCTTCAATTTTAAGTTCTTTTGCCTGCGTAATAAGGGTGTTGTTTTCGTCAAATAAAAGCTCGCTTAAATACGGAATGACCTTAATTTTACATTCGGTCGCAGAGCAATATTCAAGAATTTTACGTTTTTCCTCGTCAGCACACGAAGGAATAGCTACAATTATGCTTTCAATTTTATAATCGTTGCATATTTTTGCAATTTCAGGGCAGGTTCCCACAACGGGTATGCCCTCAATTTTACTTCTGAGCTTTGACTTGTCGTCATCAGCAAAGCACACGGGCTGAATGTTGCGTGTAGGGCTGTTTTCGTTATACCTTTCATTCAAAATTTCAGTCAAAATCATTCTGCCTGCTTTACCTGCGCCAACAATCAGAGTTCTTTCATAAGCCTCCGTTCGACCTACTTTTGTAAGATAAAGAAACTGATTTTTAAATATGAACCTAAACGATAAAACTCCGGTTGTAGCAATAATATAATAAAATATTGCAAAAGGTACGCTTTGCGAAATCGGCAATATCAACGATACCGTATATCCCAGAGCAAATCCTACAAGCATGGCAATTCCGCAGGCAAAATAATCTTTTAAATTAAAATATCTCCAAACTCTTGAATAAGCGCCGAATAAAAACATCATAAATACGCATAAAATAAGATCAATTATAATTGAATATAAAAGATCTCCGCTTGTTTGAATGCCGCTGAATTTAAAAAGCGACAGTATATAATTTGAAATTATGCCGCTGACAACAATAATAAATACGTCAGCAAGAGCAAGTAATACCTTGCGAATGTTAATCTTTTTCATACGACGCCATACTCCGAAATGTACATAAAAACTTGTTATCAAAAAGATTCTTAACAGAATAATTATAAAATAAAATGCCGTTTATGTCAAACAATATCAAGTATATAATTAAGGAAATACTGGTTAAATACGGTGTTCAGACGGCAAAGTTATATTTTCCGTTATCCTTTGCCAAAATCTGCCTAAATCATCCCAGCACTTTTTTTGCCGTATCAACGCTTTCTTTGGCGTCCTTGCAGTAATAATCAGCGCCTATTTTCATAGCATATTCTTTTGTGAGAACCGCCCCTCCGACGAACACAACGCACTTGCTTGAACCGTCGGGATTTTGCAGTTCCTTTCTTTCTCTTACCATTTTAATTGTATCTTCCATGCTTTTAAGCGTTGTCGTCATAAGCGCGGAAAGACCTATCATTTTAATATTTTGTTCAACAGCAGTGTCAACTATAAGCTGAGGGTCAACATCTCGTCCCAGATCGACCACGGTATAGCCGTAATTATCAAGCAGTACCTTTACTATATTTTTTCCTATATCGTGAATGTCGCCCTTAACGGTTGCAAGAATAATTTTGCCTTTGCTCACAGGCGAACCGCTTGTTTGAGAAATATGCTTTTTAATTACCTCAAAGCATTCCTGAGCGGCATTTGCGCTTTGAATAAGCTGCGGCAAAAATATTTTGTTTTTTTCAAAACCGTCTCCAACCTTGTCAAGTGCGGGAATAAGCATTTCGTTTACGATTTTCATGGGGTCGGCGTTTTCATTTAGGAGCTTTTCCGTAAGGCAGGCGCCCTCTTTTTTCAGTCCATTGTAAATCGCAGTAAAAATATCCATATCCGCCAAGGTGTCTGCCGCAGCCGTTTGCGGAGCGGCATTGTTATAAACAGATATAAATTCATTTGAGTTTTTGTCAATTCCGGCAAGAACTCTGTACGCGCGAACAGCACCCGTCATTGATGCTATGTTTGGGTTAATTATAGGCAGGTCAAGACCTTCTTCAAGAGCCATTGTAAGAAATGTTCTGTTAACAAGCTCGCGATTCGGCAGTCCGAATGAAATATTCGACACGCCAAGGCAGGTTTTACAGCCAAGCTCGGTCTTAACTCTGTGCAGCGCGCTTAAAGTTTCGCGGCAGGCGTCCTGCTCGGCAGAAACAGTAAGCGTAAGACAGTCAATATAAACATCTTTTCTGTCAATTCCTGCCGCCTCGGCACGTTCAACTATACGCTTTGCGATTTTAAATCTTCCCTCGGCAGTTTTCGGAATACCGTTTTCGTCAAGCGTCAGACCTACAACGGACGCGCCGTACTTTTTTACAAGCGGAAGAACCGCGCGGAGGCTTTTTTCCTCGCCGTTTACGGAGTTGACTATCGGCTTGCCGTTGTAGTACCGAAGCCCTGCCTCAAGAACCTCGGGTTTTGTAGAGTCGATTTGCAGCGGCGCGTCGCAAACGCTCTGAATGGCTTTTATGACGCTTACCATCATATTTTTTTCGTCAATTTCGGGATGTCCTACGTTTACATCAAGAATTTCAGCGCCGCCGCTTATCTGATTTAGTGCCTGAGTAAGTATATAATCAATATTTTTATCAACAAGCGCCTGCTTAAATAGCTTTTTGCCGGTAGGATTAATTCGTTCGCCTATAATGCGCGGACCGTTTATTTCAACTGCCGTGCTTGCACTGCAAATTGTTGTGTCAACACTTTTTTTCTGCGGATGATATTTTTCACCTGAAAGAGTCTCTTTTATTTTTGCAATGTACTCTGGAGTTGTGCCGCAGCAGCCTCCCACAATTTTTACGCCGTATTTCAAAAGAGTGAGAACACTCTTTGCAAAATCATCGGGAAGTATGTTGTACTCGTTGCTGTTCGGGTCGGGAAGACCTGCATTCGGTTTTATAACAATAGGCAAATCGGTATATTTTGAAATTTCACTTACTATCGGTTCAAGCTCGTCGGGTCCGAGAGAGCAGTTGACTCCGAGTGCGTCTGCACCGAGCCCTTCAAGAGTAACTGCCGCGGACGCGGCTGAAGCTCCCGTAAACGTTCTTCCGCTGCGCTCAAAAGTCATTGTCGTAATTATCGGCTTGCTGCAGTTTTCCTTTGCCGCAAGAACAGCCGCTTTAAGCTCATAAAGGTCTGTCATTGTTTCAAAAACAATTATATCTGCGTCTTTGCCTGCGATTATCTGCTCTTTGTAATATTCATATGCCTCGTCAAACGACAATGCGCCCGCAGGTTCAAGCAGCTGACCGATAGGCCCAATGTCAAGCGCAATTAGCGCGTCCGTTCCTTTTACTGCATTTTTCGCGTTATTTATTGCCGCGGAAATAACTTGTTTAACAGAATATCCACTGTCTTTTAATTTGTATGCATTGGCGCCGAATGTGTTTGAATATATTACATCCGCACCCGCGTCAACATATGCTTTATGAAATGAAGCGATAAGCTTTGGATGAGTAATGTTCAGAGCTTCGGGAACCGAATCATATTTTACTCCGCTTTTCTGAATCATTGTGCCCATTGCCCCGTCAAGCAATATAAATTCTTTTTTATTGATAAAATCCTTAAACTCCACAGTGTTCTCCGTTCCTTCTGAATTGGCAGCTTTCTCGTGCAATACAGCCGGCACAGCCGAGCCTTTTGCGCTCTATCGGTGATTTTGAAAGTCCTATAACAGCCGTAACCGACTTTGTTGGCACAAGCAGGTAATTACTGTTTGAAGTAAGTCCGATTTTACGCGGCGCGTCAAGAGTTTGCAAAAAATAATTTTGCATTTCAATAGGATAATCCCCGTAGCCCGGACTGAACCTGAAAGTCGTGTAATAATCGGAATATTTTTCGACAATTGCTTCATTTACCCTGTTGCAAAGCTGCTCTGCCGCAACACTTGCAAAGCTGTCAAGCACTACCGCCCTTGCCATATCCGATATCTGATTTATTCTTATAATTTTGTCAATTTCCGTTCCGAGCGTAGCGCACATTAACACAGCTTTTTCACAGCCGTAAAGGTGTTTTTCAATGTCTTTGCCCTTTATAAGACCGTTGCAGGGCAGTTCCTTTTCAATATATAAATATTTTGGATCTGCTTTTAAAAGGATTTCTTTTTCACATTCATCCATTAAAGCATCCATTCTGTAATTCAGCTTTATTCCCGAACCGCCCAGGTAGCGTATAGCCTCTTTGCGGTCAAGGCTTTCAAGTTCTATCATAACAGGTTTTTAACCGCCTCCGAAATTTTTTTAGCTACATAAGGATTATTCATTGTATAAAGATGTATTCCGTCTGCTCCGTTTGCAATTAAATCAACAATTTGTTCAACTGCATATGCAATTCCCGCGTCACGCAGGGCATCGGGATTGTTTTCATACTTTTGCATTATTTTTGAAAATTTAGCCGGCAGGCTTGCGCCGCACATCAGAACCATTCGTTCGATCTGACTTTTGTTTGTAACAGGCATGATCCCCGCTTCGATCGGAACGTTTATTCCTGCAATTTTGGTGCGTTCAATAAAACGGTAAAAAACAGAATTATCAAAAAACAGCTGGCTTATCAGATGTTCTGCGCCGGAATCAACCTTTTTTTTCAGGTTAAGCACGTCCTCAACCTCATCTTTAGCCTCGGTATGAACTTCGGGATAGCAGGCGCCCCCAATGTCAAAGTCACCCTTTGATTTAATGTATGTGCAAAGGTCGCTTGCGTAAAGAAATTCATTTTTCGGTTCAACGCCTTCAGTATAATCTCCCCTCAAGGCAAGAATATTCTCTATTCCGTGAGCTCTTAAATCTTTAAGATTTTCATCAATATCCTGTTTGGTGCTGTTGACGCAGGTAAGGTGCGCGACCGCCTCAACTCCAAAATTATTTTTAACTTTAGAAGCTATCTCACAGGTACGGCTGTGACTTCCCGTTCCTCCGGCGCCATAAGTAACGCTGACAAAATCAGGCCCATATGTACAAATTTCTTCAAGCTTGCTGTACACCGACTCTATCGGCGAAGTCTTTTTTGGAGGAAATACCTCAAAAGAAAATACGGTTTTACCTTTATTTTTAAAAATTTCGGCTATCTTCACAAATTATTCACTCATTTCAATGACTGTATTAAAATTAGTATTTAAGTATTATAACATAATTGCAATGAATAAACAATCAGGTTTTAACGCAAAACAGAGTTTTTCGTTTATGTTCACAATAGATGTATTGAAAACTACACCTGCTGTCAACACACAAAAATAAAAAGTGCTTGACAATTAATGTGGAATAGGTTAAAATGAATAAAAAGATTAAAAAATACACATGATAAAATAAGAAAAGAAATAAGTTTTTCTTATAGTTTAATAGCTATAAGAAAAAATTTATTTCTTTATATGGTTTCTGTTATATCCATATCTAAAAAGGCATTAAAAACAACCGGCTTAAACACTGCGTTTAAGCCGGTTGTTATGGTTTATTTATTTTAACATATGTTTTGGTGGTTTGTATTTGCGTTCATTTATTAATTTTTTGATCCATGCAGTTAATTTTTGAGTTCCTTTTTCAATTAATATGGGAACAAATATTCCCGCGGCGACGTATAAAAGCAAATACCTTTGTAAACCGTGCGGCAAATAACGGTACCGAATATTCGTTTTCATAGCGTGAACATCAAAGTTTTCACATAACGGCGTTGTAAGTTTTATTATATAAAACATCCATTTTACCGTCATAAATCCCAAATACTGGTGTATCATTATGCTGTACGTATTGTCGGCTATCAGCCGAACCGGTTTCCAGTCTTTGACCGCTGGCGTAAGTATTTTTGAAATTCTCAGCCAGAATGCAATTCCGGTAATTGCAGTTATGTAAGGAACAACTACTCCGTTTTCAAATCTCATCATTTTTGAGGGAGTATATATAATTACATCGTACAAAGTCAGCAGAATAAGCTGAATTAGAAATATTATTGAAAAATATGCAGTGTTGCTCAGATTGTCGCGCTTTTCAAGTTTGTTTTTGTAAAACTGTCCAAACTCAAAGCAAGGCAAAAAGAACATTGATCTTGTTGCAAGCAAAAGCAAGCCGTGTACGCCGTTTTCCGAGTGATTGATTGCTATTTGAATACCCAACATTCCTATTGCGAGATAAACAGCTAAAATTATATATTCATTGTCTTTGTGAATCGGTTTAAGAAATTTTCTGAATAATATATTGAAAACACACACGCAAAACAGCGGATAAACGAACCATGAACCAAGATTAAACAGAAAACCCTCTCCGTCAATTATCGGCATTATGAAAATATTGTACAAATTAAATTCAACTCCGATTTTGTAACCGAAGAATCCGAGTACAACATTAAAGAGTCCGTAGACAAAATTCCAAATATATGCCGGAATAAGCAGTCGCTTGGTGCGCCGCCATATGTAGTTCAAAACGTGTTCTTCATGCTTGCTTTTGTAAAAATATCCTGAAATAAAAACAAAAAGCGCAAGATGAAAAGAATAAGGAGGAAACCATTCATAAGCTAATGAAATACCACCGTTTTTTGTATGACCGGCTACAATTATTATTATTCCGAGCGCAGAAAGTATTTTAAATGTTAAATTAACATCAACCTTAGCCAATGTTCTGTTGTTGTTTGAACTCAAAAAATCTACCCTCTAACTTAAAAATACAGTAAAAATTATATCAATAATGTTATTTTCTGTCAACTTATAATGATTTTCCTTGTATTTTATCGGATATATATTTCAGCCTGTCTGCAAGTTTAAATAAAATATAAAAAATCCGCCGTGCGGTTAAATGCACAGCGGATT
Organism: uncultured Clostridia bacterium; assembly: GCA_947623205.1. Classification (GTDB taxonomy): domain Bacteria; phylum Bacillota; class Clostridia; order Oscillospirales; family Acutalibacteraceae; genus Ruminococcoides. Next base: position 23,849 of record CANQGM010000009.1, on the reverse strand, counting down.
GCCTGTTGATATTATATTTTTAATATATTGGTTGCAATTGCAAAGTAGATAATAAGCGACAGCGAGTCGCACACGGTTGAAATTAGCGGATTAGCCATTACCGCAGGGTCAAATCCGATTTTGCTTGCAAGAAGAGGCAAAATACTTCCCACAAGCTTTGCCATAATAATTGTACCTATAAGTGTGAGCGACACAACTAAAGCGATTAAAAAAGCATTTTCATCACCATTTAAATCAAACAGCATAAGTTTAATAAAATTCGCCACAGCAAGGGTAACGCCGCAGAATATAGATACTCTGAATTCTTTCCACAAAACCTTAAACATACTTTTAAATTCAATTTCATTTAAAGAAAGCGAACGAATTACCGACACCGATGCCTGTGAGCCCGCATTACCGCCTGAACCGGTGATCATCGGAATAAATGATGAAAGAACTATAACGCTTGCAAGCGCGTGTTCAAACGAAGAAATTATTGCGCTTGTAAATGTTGCCGAAAGCATAAGTACAAGCAGCCAGGGTATGCGCTTTTTGTAAATTCCCCATACGCTTGTTCTCATATACGGTTTGTCAGAGGGCAGCACAGCCGCCATTTTTTCAATATCTTCAGTAGCCTCTTCCTGAATAACGTCAATAGCGTCGTCAATTGTAACAATGCCGACAAGCCGGTTTTCATTATCAACAATGGGCAAAGCCAAAAAGTTGTAGTTAGAAAACATTTGCGCAACCTTTTCCTGGTCGTCAAGGGTGTTTACGCATATTACGTTTTCTTCCATAATATCTTTTACAATATTATCATCATCCGAAAGCAAAAGGTCTTTTACAGTTGTAATACCAATTAGTTTACCATAATCATCGGTAACATAACAGGTGTAGATCGTCTCTTTGTCAACGCCCGTTCGCCTGATTCTTTTAATAGCCATTTCAGCGGTCATATCGGGACGGAGTACAATGAACTCCGTTGTCATAATTGAACCTGCGCTGTCATCGGGATATTTCAAAAGCTCATTAATTTGCTTTCTCATATCTTTATCGGCCTGGCGCAAAATTCTTTTAACCACATTTGCAGGCATTTCCTCAATAAGGTCAACGGCGTCGTCGACAAACAGCTCATCAACAACTTCTTTAAGCTCGCTGTCGCTGAAACCGTGAATTAAAAACTGCTGTGTTTCGTCGTCCATTTCAACAAAGGTTTCCGCCGCAAGTTCCTTTGGCAGAATACGAAACAAAATCGGCATTTTTTCATCTTGCAGCTCTTCAAAAACCGCAGCAATATCATACGGTTTCATAGTTACAAGAATATCTCTCAGAGTGTTAAACTTTTTTTCTTCAAGCAACACTCTTATGGTTTCCGTAAGGGTCACGTTTACCTGTTCCATAATCTTTCCTCCTTTTTAACTGCGGGAGTAAAGACGTATGTACATGGGAGAAATATTAAATTAAAAACAAAATGAGCGCAGAAGCGTACATTTTGTCGGTACTTCGCCCCGGTACTGCGCCTTTATTGCCGTCTGCGTCCATTAAGTTTTCACCTCGTTTAAAAAATCATAAAATGCGGAATAATCCAACACAGTATATTTTAGTCCATTTTGAAATGATTGTCAACGAAATTTCAGCAAACGTATAATGAAATTTATCCGCAACAGCGGAGTAAGATTTAATTTTGAAATTCCTTGATTTTTCAGAAATATAATGTATAATATACTTGTTATATCAGCTAAGAACCAACTATTTTATCAGGAGGTAAATTATGAATAATTCGTTAAAAAAATATGTTCCCTATGTAGCGATAATTTTTGCGATTTATATACTCGTACCGCTTATATTTCTTTCGGAATCAATGAAGAACTTTTCTCCCGTTGCATATTATTTTGTTTTTCCTGCAACCGCAATAATTTGCTCGGCGTTTTACTGTTCGAAAAACGGATTGGATTTCTTGTTTTCGCTTATTGCGCCAATTATGTATTTGCCGAGTATGATTATATATAACGGAGGATTTAAAACAACCAACCTTATTTTGCTCATATCTTATCTTATTGCGGGTATCTTTGGACTGTTTATCGGCGATGTTGTCTTTGGCGATAAACGCCGTCAGAGAGAACAGGAAGAAAAAGCCGAAGCTGAAGAAAAGATGCTTGAGGCAAAACGCCGTGATGAAGCCGAAATAGAAAGAATGGCAAAGAAAGAAACACCGCCAGCAGAAACTTCTGATGACGATGAATTTGATTATGGCGAATATGCGTCCGACATTGACAAGACTCCTATAAAATCAACCGAACAAGAAATTGATGACATTCTTGGAGAGTTCGGCTCATCAAGCGGACGGAAAATTTAAGTGCAATACAAATTTGTGTCCCATGCCGGAATATACGGATGATGGCGCAGAAATATTCTGTAATTCGGGTTGAGTTCTTTTATTAAAATCGGCAGCCTGAAAATATCTTCAAATCTGTGATACGCTGAAAAGTTAAGTTTAGGCTTAAACATTTTCAGCGTATTTTTCATACCCAAAAGCGTTTCATAATCAGCGCCCTCAACATCACTTTTAATATAGCTTGCCGCCATTCCGCAAAGAACCGAGTCAACCGCGGCTACCCTTGTACTTGTACCCTTGTCTGCAATTGCGCTGTTTCTTCCGGCCTTATTGCTAAAATTAAGAAATGTGTTTTTGCTGTACGCTCCCAGCTGCCACAGGTGGGTATCAGCCATACCGGCACAGTGAAGTTTGAGCTTTTTAAAGTTTTTTGCGTTTGGTTCAAATGCGACTATGCGGCGGTAACTGCCGTTTGTATAGTAAAGAAATTCATCTATTGTGTCGCCGTTATATGCACCGAGATCAACATATATCTCACTGTCTGACAGCTTTAATATATTTTTAAATGCCTCGTCTTTATCGGTTGTTATTGTGCTGAGATATTCAATTTTTCCCGTATAATAAAATTTAAGCACATTTTTATATACCTGCCTTGATTTTTCATCTTCAAGCAGAGAATAGGCGGCGTCTATTTTTTGAGCGTTTTCATTTATAAAACGGTCGTCAAACAGAACATTGCCGAACACCGGCACACTCGGAACTACGGTTGTGTGCTTTTGCGCGACGCTGTTAATAGTTTTTATAACATCGGGCAGTTGGCTTGCAAAACACAAAGCTACTGTAAAATCGTCAAATTCCCGTTCAATGTCACTCAGCCTTTTTACGGTAAAATTATGAAAACTCTGTCCGCGCACAAAATCATCGCTTGCTGTTACTCCGCTTGCTTTAATGCCGTATTTTTTAAAAGCTCCAAGCACCTTGTCGGCGCCGTCGCCCATTCCGTAAAGTATTACAGGTTTATTCTCTTTTTTAAGTCTGTCCCATACGCTTATTTCATTTTCCCAAATATTCATAATATGTTCACCGGCACAAAATAATAAAAAAAAGCGCCCACCCTATTGGGTGAACGCTTAGGGTGTTGGCATCTCCCTATTTTCCCGGGCCGTCGCCAGCCAAGTATTTTCGGCACCACTGAGCTTAACTTCTGTGTTCGGTATGGGAACAGGTGGACCCTCAGCGTCATCAACACCAACTTTGTATTCTTTTTGAGAACGATTGTTATTATACTACGGTATTTTTCAAAAGTCAACACTTTTTTAAAATTTTTTTATTTTTATAAACATAAGATTAATTGTAATTCAAAAGTTTTTAATAAATCTAAAAATATTGACTTAATTGTAAAAAAAGCGTACAATTAGTTATGATTGGAATGATTGTAATGAATGTTGTGAAAAAAACACAATTGATGTTGTATTCTTTGTCTGTATTCAAAGGAATTTTGAACAGGAGCGTTCCAAAAGCCTACTGCGAGCTTTTGTCATCAATTGAAAAAGAACCCGATGAATTTTTAAAGGCTTACGGTAATTTTTATTCTATCATAAGTGAAAGAGGTTGCAGTGATAAATTTGCGTACTCAATGACCGAGGCGGCACTGTTTGATGAAAACTGTTTTACCAGGGCTGCCGCCGCCGGGAAATATGATGCGCTTCCGCAAAATGTGTTAAAAGCTGTAAAACGTGACTGTGAGGCCATTATCTCCGCTGCCGAGCTTTCTGCGGATGAAATTCTTTGCAGTTACAAATATTACAATAATATTAAAGATGTCGCGGATTCTCTTCCTCGGTGGGAATCAGGTGAATGTGCCGAAAGCTTTAAGCTTTTTGACGGTTCGCTTGAGAGGATTGCAAAATATTATAAAGAAAACGGCTGCGGAATGTTTGCCAGATACAAGGCGTTTATATGGCGCGACGGTGATATTCAGCCTGTTTTGCACCCAGACAGGATCAATATTGATTCTTTTACGGGATACGAAATTCAGCGTGAACAGGTCGTGCGCAACACAAAATCGTTTATTGAGGGCAAAAGCTGCAACAATTGCCTGCTTTACGGCGACAAAGGAACCGGCAAAAGCTCAACCGTTAAGGCAATAGCCAATGAATTTTGCAAAGACGGACTGAGGATCGTTGAAATTCCTAAAGAACGCCTGATAGACTTTCCTGTTCTTGTTGACAAAATTGCATCTCTGCCTATGAAATTTATCATTTTTATTGATGACCTGTCGTTTCAGAAACAGGACCAAAGCTATACGACCCTGAAGGCCGTGCTTGAAGGCGGACTTGCCGCGCAGCCGGACAACGCGCTTATTTACGCAACTTCAAACCGAAGACATATTGTTAAGGAAAGTTTTTCCGACCGAACCGACGATGACATAAATACACGCGATAATATGCAGGAAACTTTGTCGCTTTCAGACCGTTTCGGACTTGCAGTTTGCTATTCGGTACCTACCAGAAAAGAATATATTGAAATTGTGTTTGCTCTTGCTGAGGAAAAAGGAGTAAAGCTTTCACAAAAAGAGCTTGAAGCCGGAGCGGAGCGTTTTGCTTTGGCAAGAGGCGGACGTTCGCCGCGCTGTGCAAAACAGTATGTAGAGTCACTCTTTTGTTAATATCATTTTACGGATAATTATTTCGGAGGGAAAATAATGAAAAATAAGCTCATATCAATAACGCTTGCGGCTGCGGTTATGCTTTCGACAGCTCTTATATTCAGCGGCTGCGGCGATAAGGACTATCCTGTAACGGTAGCTAATTTTACAATAGATAAAAAACCTGAAAATATTGTTATTCTTGACCCGTCAACAGCCGACATTGTTTCTTTTATGGGTTACGATGTAAAAATGGTCGGCAGAAGTGACGAGGTCGACCAGGAATGGATGAGCGTTGTTCCAAGCGTCGGCGCTGAAGAAAATCCGGATATTGAAAAAATCAAACAAAGCGGAGCCTCAATTGTTTTTGCAGGCTCAAATTTGGATGATAATATAAAAAAACAGTTAGATAATAATAATATTCAGGTTATTACAATGTCAAAGGCACAAACACAAAAACAGCTTGAAACAAATTATGTTACGCTTGGCAAAATTCTGGGAGGTAAGGTTACGGGATCAAACCACGGAGCAGACTCTTACAATGAACTGCTCAATGATATGGACGAGATCAAATCGACAGTTACCTCGTTAAAATCATCGGATGTACTTTATACTGTCTGCTACCTTTATACCGAAAACAACAGCCTTAAAATGATGACAAGCGGAACATACGGAGATATGATTCTTGGTTACACTGGTGCTGTAAATGCCGCGGTAAATATTGAAGATAATAGTGTTGATGTCAGTACGCTTAAAATTGCAAACCCCAATTTTATTTTTTATTCCGACGACGCTACACTTCAGAGCATTAAGCGTGATTTAACTTTAAAAAAACTTACCGCTGTTAAAAAAGGTAAAATGTCTATGATCTCTTTAGACGAATTGAACCGACAGGGACAGACAGCATTGGATACCCTTCAAAAAATGATTGATTTTATGTATCCCGAACTTGCAAATACAGCAGTAAATGCAACGGCAGCCTCAAATGCCTCAAATTCATCAACTGCACCCGCCGAAACAACAACGGCCTCAAATGAATCGGTTACCGATAAATATAAAATTGATCTTGATGACGATCTTTCTCTTAAAGTCGAAGATGAAAACGACAATGTAAAAGCAATGCAAAAACGTCTTTACGATTTAGGATACATAACAGACAAAGAAAACATAACGGGTTTTTACGGTGAAATTTCACAGGCAGCCGTAGAAGAATTTCAGAAGAACAACGGCATAAAAGAAACTGGCACAGCCAATAACGAAACTCTTGCTGCAATGTTTAGCAACGACGCTGAAAAAGCAAATTAAAATAGCTATATAAAAACTCCTTTGCAAATATTTGCAAAGGAGTTTTTAAACTTATTTTGTTACTTTTACGGTTATATCTGCTTTTACACTTCTGTGCATTGCGTCCTCAACATAATATGTCACTTTATATGTGCCTTCTCTTGAAGTTACTACATTGCCTGTAACCTTTATTTTGTCGGTAATATCATTTAAACAGGTGTCAACAGCGCTGATGCCGCCAAGCGGATAAAAGCTGTCTCCTTGCTTAACTGTGCAGTCGGCCGCCCCTTTGATTTTGGGTTTTTTGTTATAATACGGATTGTTTACATTGTCATCGGTAGGGTCCCAGCCGCATTTTTTATCGGTAATTTTAATTGTAGGGGGTTTACCGAGAGGACCGGCGCTGTCATCGTCATAAATGGTTACTTCGGTATTGTACGCACAGTTTTCGTATATCCATTTAACGTCTGCGCAGGCCATTCTTACACAGCCGAGCGAGGCAGACGTGCCGAGTTTGTTAAATTCTTCAACCTCAAGCTCATCGGGCTTTGTTGTGTAATATGGTACGGAATGAAACAGATAATCTCCCAAAATACCGCTTACATAGTGACCGTAAACATTCTGATAAAGCGCGTGCCATTCGTTTTTAAAGTAAATGTCAAAGTCGCCTGTAATTGTGCCGTTGTTTTCTCCGCAGGAACAGACCATTGCGCGGACGGGCACGGAGTAGCTGCCGTTTTTGTCATAAGTGTAAACGGTAACGCAGTTTTCTTGGCGGTTGACCTTTATATAATAAAGATTTTTATTGGCGTTACTTTTTTTATTTTCTTCCAGAACTTCGGTGTTTGCAATTATACAAGTTGAAAATCCGTCATATTCAGATTTTTCTGCGTCGGTAACCGTAACCTTGTATTCAGACCTGCTGTTGTCGGCAAATACGGCTGTTACAGTTGCTTTTCCTTTTTTTAACGCGTCTACTCTGCCGCCGCTGTCAACCGCTGCAATTTTTTCATTGCTGCTTGTCCATTTTATCAGATTTTTTTCTTCTTCTTCTGTAAGTGAAATTACATTCGCGCTCCCCTCCTCAATTAAAAGAGGTTCTTTTGAATACACAGTATGGGTGGCGCCTGCCGTGGTTTCCTGCACGGTTGTTTTGGCAGATTGCTGCAATGACGGCTGGATTGAAACAGAACTCAGCGCGCCCGTAATTCCGCAAAGAACCATCATAAACGACAGTATTACACAGAAAAGAACAAGAAACTTATTTTTTCTCATAATTTTCCCTTTCAAATATTACAACTTTTTAACTTTTATATTATAACATTTTTTAAAAATAACGCAATAAATATTTTAAATAATACAAAAATATGATAACATATTAACGGTGATTAATAATGGCGCATCCGATAAAGCATTTTATTACAATAACCAAACACCGCCATAAGGTGATTGCACACTGTGCAAAGGCAGGAATACTCTGGCAGGGACTAAAACACGACTTATCAAAGTATTCTCCGGCGGAATTTATCCCCGGAGCAAAATATTATCAGGGTTCACGAAGTCCAAATGAGCGCGAACGCGAGGTTTTGGGATGTTCAAAAGCATGGATGCACCACAAGGGCAGAAACCGACATCACTATGAATACTGGAATGACTACAATCCAAAGACAAAAAGCATTGAAAGTGTTGAAATGCCAGTAAGATTTGTAATTGAAATGTTTTGCGACAGAGTTGCCGCAAGCAAAATATATAACGGTAAAAACTATAAAGACAGTGACCCGTACATTTATTTTTTAAGAATAAAGGGCAAGAACAGACTGCATCCCAATACAGAAGCCCTGCTTGAAAAGCTTCTTGTAATGCTTAAAGACAAGGGAGAAAAAGAAACCTTTGACTATATAAAGAAAATGAAGAAATGAAACAGAGGAATAAAATGATGAACAGCGGAAAAGTAATTGAGGCTATGATAGATTATTATGGTACAGATTTAAGAAGAATAAACCATTTTTTAAAAGTTTTTTCATTCGCAAAAACAATAGGAGAGGGTGAACGCCTTGATGATAAAAACCAAAATTTGCTTGAAATAACTGCCATTGTGCATGACATAGGCATAAAGGTAAGTGAAGAAAAGTACAATTCAAGCGCAGGAGTTTATCAGGAGCTTGAAGGACCTGCGCAGGCTGAAAAACTTTTGTCCTCACTTGGATGCGATAATGATTTCATAAAAAATGTGTGCTACATTATAGCTCACCATCATACATATAAAAATATTGACACACTGCCTTATCAAATGCTGGTAGAGGCAGACTTTCTTGTAAACCTCTTTGAGGACGGAGCAAGTATTAAAGCTGCGCATACGGCAATGGAAAAAGTTTTCAAAACCGGTACAGGAATAAAATTGCTGAAAAAAATGTATTTACAGTTTTAAAACTGTGACTAATGGCAGAAGATTTTTTATTGTAAAAAAACGCTTGACAAGTTAAATTAAAAATGATATTTTAATGGTGTTATATGACTGACGGAACAGTGGAACAAACCACGTGAAGTATAACAATAATATGCCGACCGTCTGGGCGAAAGTCCGGACTAAGTCGGCTTTTTTTATTTTGTAAATTTTACCCGAAAAGGAGAGATCGGCGTGAGAGAAGAATGGAGAGAATTTAGCGGCGGCAATTGGGAGAATGAAATTGACGTAAGAAATTTTATTCAGAAAAACTACACACCTTACTTTGGCAACGGAGATTTTCTTGAAGGCCCCACACAGGACACGCTTGATTTGTGGGATCAGGTCTCTGAACTCTCAAAAAAAGAGATCGAAGCAGGCGGCGTGCTTGATATGGATACCAAAATTATTTCTACAATTACCTCTCACGATGCGGCATATATAGATAAGGACAAAGAAAAAATCGTAGGTCTGCAAACCGACAAGCCTTTTAAGCGCTCGCTTCAGCCGTATGGAGGAATAAGAATGGCGGCAAAGGCCTGCAAAGAAAATGGATATGAGGTTGACCCCGAAGTGGTCGATTTCTTTACTGAGCACAGAAAAACTCACAACGCGGGAGTGTTTGACGCATATACCCCCGAAATGAGAAAATGCCGTTCCAACCACATTATCACGGGCTTGCCCGACGCTTACGGAAGAGGCAGAATAATAGGCGACTACCGCCGTGCGGCGCTTTACGGTGTTGACCGTTTAATAGAGGATAAACAAAATCAGAAAGACTCAACAAGAGTAATTATGTATTCGGACGTTATCCGCGAGCGCGAAGAGCTTTCGGAGCAGATCAGAGCCTTGCAGATGCTCAAGCAGCTTGCGGAAATTTACGGATGCGATATTTCAAAGCCGGCGTCAAACTTTAAAGAGGCGGTACAGGCGCTTTACTTTGCATACCTTGCCGCAGTTAAGGAACAGAACGGCGCGGCAATGAGCCTGGGAAGAACTTCAACATTTCTTGATATTTATGCATACCGTGACCTTGCGGAGGGAACAATTACAGAAAAAGAAGTGCAGGAAATTATAGACCAATTCATTATGAAACTCAGACTGGTTCGTTTTGCCCGTACTCCGGAATACAATTCTATTTTTGCAGGCGACCCTACATGGGTTACCGAGTCGATCGGGGGCATAGGTACAGACGGACGTCCGCTCGTTACAAAGATGTCTTTCCGTTACCTTAATACCCTTAACAACATAGGCGCGGCTCCCGAACCGAATCTTACGGTTTTATGGTCATCGCAGCTTCCGGAAAACTTTAAATCATTTTGTGCTGATATTTCAATCAGGCACCACGCAATTCAGTACGAAAACGACGACCTTATGCGTCCGCTGCATGGAGATGATTACGGAATTGCCTGCTGCGTATCTTCAATGAAAATCGGTAAGGAAATGCAGTTTTTCGGCGCGCGCGCAAACCTTGCAAAGTGCCTTTTGTACGCAATTAACGGAGGAGTTGACGAGGTAACGGGCGTTCAGGTAGGACCTAAGTATTGCGCGGTTGAAGGCGACTACCTTGATTATGACGATGTTATGGCTAAATACAAAGATATGATGAAATGGCTTGCCCAGGTCTATGTAAACGCACTTAACATAATTCACTATATGCACGACAAATACTGCTACGAACGCTTACAGATGGCTTTGCATGACAAACACGTTACACGCTGGTTTGCAACAGGTATTGCAGGATTTTCGGTGGTTGCCGATTCGCTTTCTGCAATTAAATATGCAAAGGTTAAAGTTGTAAGAAATGATAAAGGTATCGTTACCGATTACATCACCGAAGGGGACTTTCCAAAATACGGAAACGATGATGACAGAGTTGACGATATAGCCAAAGAGGTTTTGCATACGTTTATAAAATATCTTCGTCAAAATCACACCTACCGCGGCGGTATTCCCACAACATCTATTCTTACAATTACATCAAACGTAACATACGGCAAGAACACGGGTTCGACCCCCGACGGCAGAAAGTTTGGCGAGCCGTTTGCTCCGGGTGCAAATCCAATGCACGGCAGAGATGAAAACGGAGCGGTTGCTTCTCTTGCCTCGGTTGCAAAAATTCCGTTTATGGATTCTCAGGACGGCATTTCAAATACATTTACTATTGTTCCGTCCGCTCTCGGCAAAACAGAAGAACAGCGCAATCACAATCTTGTCGCTCTGCTTGACGGTTATACGCTGAAAGGCGGCTATCACCTCAATGTAAATGTTTTTGACAGAGAGCTTTTGCTTGACGCTCAAAAGCATCCCGAACTTTATCCGCAGCTTACAATACGTGTTTCGGGCTATGCCGTAAACTTTATTAAGCTGACCAAAGAGCAGCAGGACGAAGTTATTGCAAGAACTTTCCATTCTTCAATTTAAGCTTAAAACAGCTTTTATAAGGCGGGATCGGAGGGAAACTATGCTTGGCTATATTCATTCATTTGAATCATTCGGTACGGTCGACGGTCCCGGCGTGCGCTTTGTTGTGTTCTTTCAGGGATGTCCTATGCGCTGTATGTATTGCCACAACCCCGACACGTGGAACACAAATATCGGAGTCCGTTATTCCTCTGAAGAAATAATTGAAAAAATCACTCGCAATGCTCCGTTTTATACGACAGGCGGACTTACCGCAACGGGCGGCGAGCCTATGCTTCAGCTTGATTTTCTGACGGAGCTTTTTACTCTTGCAAAGCGGAATAATATAAACACCTGTCTTGATACATCGGGAGTTATATTTGACCCTGACAACGCCGAACTCGTTAAAAAGACAGATGTGCTTTTAAATGTTACCGACCTTGTAATGCTCGACATCAAGCATATTGATGATGAGGAGCATAAAAAACTGACGTCGCGGACAAACAAAAATATACTTGCGTTTGCAAAATATTTGAATAAAAAAGGTGTGAAAATGCGCGTGCGGCACGTTATTGTACCCGGAGTTACAGATAAGCGCGAGGAGCTTTCAGCGCTGGGAGCATTTTTAAAATCGTTTACTAATATTGAAAAAATCGAAACTCTGCCGTACCACACCCTTGGGAAAGCAAAGTATGAAAAACTCGGCATTGAATACCCGCTCGGCAATACACCTCAGCTTAGTGAAAAGGATGCCGAAAAGGCACTTAAAATTATAGAAGACGGTATGGCATTATGAATGAGCCGCAGAGCTTTGTACATTGTGTACCTCCGCTGTATGACAAAAATTCCGAAACGCTTATTTTAGGCAGCTTTCCGTCCGCAAAATCGCGTGAAGCACGATTTTTTTACGGACATCCGCAAAACAGATTTTGGAAACTGATTGCCCTGCTGTTTAATGAGGAAATTCCACAGACGGTTGAACAGAAAAAACATCTTATTTTAAGCCATAATCTTGCTGTGTGGGATGTAATACACTCCTGCACCGTGACGGGTTCAAGTGACAGCTCAATACGTGATGTTGTGCCAAATGATATTTCGGAAATTCTTCAAAACAGTAAAATTGACAGAATTTTTGTAAACGGAGCAACACCGTATAATCTGTATAATAAGTACATTTACCCCCAAACGGGTATTGAGGCGGTAAAGCTGCCTTCTACAAGTCCTGCAAACGCGGCGTACTCACTTGACAGATTAGCAAAAAGCTGGAAAATAATTTTAAAATAATTAACAGACAGTAAAATTAAAACGCTCGGGTTCATCGCCTGAGCGTTTTTCATTTATAAATAATAAATTATAAATTATTAGTGCTTACCCGTTGTTAATAAATTCATTTTTCAGCACGTCAAAAATTCCTCTTGGTGTAATTCTGATTTCCGGTATTACCGTAAGCGCGAGAAACGACATAACAACAAACGGGTCTACTCCGTAGGGCACACCCATTTTGTGGGCCTTTTCTATCATTTGGGCAAGTTTTTGATTTACCTCGGAATGGGGACGGTCGCTTATAAGTCCCATTATAGGAAGTTCAAGAGTTATGACCGCGCCGTTTTCGGCAATTGCGTATCCGCCGCCGCATTTTTCAAGAGCTTTGGCGGCGGCAAGCATATCGCTGTCATTGTCCCCGATTACGGTAAGGTTGTGTGAGTCGTGGCTAAATGTTGAGGCAATTGCTCCGCCTGTAATACCATATCCTTTTACAATGCCCAAACACTTTTTTCCGGTTGCGCGGTGACGTTCAAAAACAGCAATCTTGCTGAATGTGCTGTCGGCACGGAATAATCCGTCTTTTATCGGGACATTTGCCGTTGATTTTTTCGTTAATATCTGATTTTTTATTACCTCAATAACGGTTTGTTCCGCATTTTTTATCGGAAGCCTGAACAAGTCTAATGATAAATCCTTTACATTAACGGTGTTTAAAAGTTTTTTGTCAACCGGCAACTGTGAGCCGAACCGTAGGTTATTAACGGGTGTTCCTTTAAAAAACACCTGCTCAATATTCATACTTTCAATATCGGACATAACAATTATGTCAGCCTGATATCCCGGGGCAATTGCTCCGATGTGTGAAAGTCCATAGGCGCTTGAAGCGTTGATGGTAGCCATTTTGATTGCTTCAACAGGAGATATGCCAAGCTCGACCGATCGGCGTACATTGTAGCTGATGTGTCCTTTTTCTTTAATTTCTGTTATATGCTTGTCATCCGTACAAAACGAAAAGCGCCGGGTCGGAATATTGTTTTTAACAATTCCTCTTACAATTTCGTCAAGATTTTTTGCCGCGGAACCCTCGCGTATAAGAACCTGAAAGCCTGCTCTTGCCTCTTCAATCGCCGTTTCAAAATCACAGCATTCATGGTCGGTATCAATTCCCGCAAGCTTGTAGCACATAAGGTCTTTGCCGTGCAAATAACCCGAATGTCCGTCGATCACTTTATTTTTAAACACATTCAGTTTGTCAAGCATTGATTTATCGCCGCTTATCACGGAATGACAATCCATAACCTCGCCAAGACCGAGGACTCTCGGATTGTCAAGGTATTTTTTCATAATTTCCGCGTCGATTACAGAGCCGTTGTCTTCAATTGGAGCAGCGGGAACGCATGACGGCATCATAACATATACGTTTGCAGGCACATCTTCTGTCTGACTTAGAATATAGTCTATACCTTTTGTCCCCGAAACATTTGCCGCCTCGTGGGGGTCTACTATAAAGGTCGTTGTGCCGCTTGCCGCCGCGCACAATATAAGCTCGGATGGTCTGACAAGAGTAGACTCAAGGTGCAAATGAGCGTCAATAAATCCGGGACAAAGCACCTTGCCTGCCGCGTCTATTTCGGTTTTGCCGTCATAATCGCCAAGTCCAACTATTATGCCGTCCTGTATTGCAACATCGGCTTTAATAAGCTCGTTTGTAAATACGTTTACCACCGTTCCGTTTTTAATAACAAGCTCCGGTTTTTGCCGTCCTTTAGCGCAGTCTGCGCGTTTTTCGGAATAACTTAATTTCATAAAAATCACCGTTTTTAATCTATTATAAATAATTCTTTCAGTATGTATTTTTTACATATTATCATTTATAATTATCAATATCAATAAAGCTTATAATAAAAACATAAAAAGTCCCGAAAAAACGGGACCTAAAAGAAATTAAAATATTATTTTAATGCGTTAATGCACTGCTTAAATGTCTTTATTACATACCACGCGTCATCATCGCTGAGAGTTGTATTCATTGGCAGTGTAAGCTGGTTTTTATGCATATTATACGCATTCGGATAATCCTCAATTCTAAAGCCGCGTTTGCTGTATGCCGAAAGCATTGGCAGAGGCTTAAAGTGAACATTGCACATTATTCCGTGTTCGGCCATCTTATTGTAAAACTTATTACGATATTCAGCGTCTTTGCCGATAAAGCGTACAAAATAAAGATGTCCGCTGCTGCGGTGGTTTTCATCGCTGTGATTAAGCACCTCAATTGGCAAATCTTTAAATTCCTTGTTGTAAAGACTGATAAGCTCATGTCTGCGCTCAAGAATTTTATCGTAGCGTGAAAGCTGAGCAATTCCGAGAGCGGCGAGAACATCCGTCATATTACATTTGTACTGTGTATCGACAACATCATATTCCCAAGCCGCAACCTTGTCTTTTTGATAAGCGTCCTTTGTTTGTCCGTGAAGTGATAAAAGCATATACTGCTTGTACATATCTTCTTCGTCAATGCCGTCGTGAGCTTTATGTACTGCCGCGCCGCCTTCAGCCGTTGTCATATTTTTAACGGCGTGAAAGCTGAAATTTGTAAAGTCTGCAATTTCACCGCACATTTTTCCATGCCGCTCAGCACCGAAAGCGTGGGCGCTGTCAGCCATAACAATAACCCGTCCGAATTTTTCCTGAAGTTCGTTTTTGGGGGTAAAAATGTTTTTTTTGCGTTCAACTGCGTCAAAAATTCTGTCATAGTCGCAAATAACGCCTGCAAGGTCAACGGGAATAATTGCTTTTGTGTTATGATTAATTGCTTCTTCCATTTTGTCGTAGTCCATTTCAAAACTGCCGCATTTGCAGTCAATCATTACAGGCTTTGCCCCGACATGATAAATAATAGATGCCGTAGCGGTGTAGGTGTATGCGGGAACAATAACTTCATCTCCGGGACCGATTCCCAAAATACGCAGCGTAAGCTCGGCACAGGATGTCTGAGAAGAAAGGCAAACCGCCCTGTTTACATGACAGTACTGTGCAATTTTATTTTCAAACAGCTTTGTTTCGGGACCTGTTGTTATCCATCCGGATTTTACAACTTTTATTACTTCGTCTATTTCCGCCTGTGAAATGTCAGGCGGGGAAAAAGGAATTTTCCTCATTTTAAAAATCTCCTTGCACACACGAAATCAAGTAAACAAAACACGTTAATTGTATAAGTAAATTCATTCAATTATACAACAGATATTTATAAAAGTAAAGATAAACGTTTTGTACAAGGAAATTTCATTCATTTATTATCTGTTTTTTGTTGCGATTTTTTTAATAAATACTTATTTTTTGTTGCTAATCCGCCTCTTATATGGCGCTCGCTTTTGTTCGTATCAAGAATCCGACGCACTTCGAGATACAATGTAGGATTAAGCTTTTTCAGCCTTTGGCTGACATCCTTATGAACAGTGCTTTTGCTGACTCCAAACTTTTTTGCCGCTTTTCTTACCGTTGCTTTGCTCTCTATTATGTACTCGCCCAGTTCGACTGCGCGTTCCTCCACTATTCCTTTCACAAATAAGCCCTCCTAACAAACTTGCTAATTTATATGCGTTTGTTTTACAAGGTATTCATTTTATGGAGGTATGGTATTTTAATAAATCTTAATAAGATTTAGTACAGCATATATGTAAAGCAGAATATTAAATAGTTGAGAAAAATCAAAGTGCAGAACCAATGATTTTGTGGGAACCCTCACGAATCATTGGCTCTGTTTTTTGGTTTTTATCTTAAAAGCAAGTTTTCTGTCAACAATCTTTTTCCCCCTCTTGACTTCTCAAAAAAAATCAGGTACAGTAGGTAACTAAAGTTGCGCAACGATAGATACTTAATAATGGAGAGGAATTACAATGCCGCCGAAATTCAAATTTACACGAGATGAAATAACCACGGCCGCTCTGAATGTCACACGAAAAGCGGGATCTGCCGGACTGACCGCACGGGCACTGGCGGAGGAACTCGGTTGTTCGGTCAAGCCGATTTTCGGGTTGTTCAAAAATATGGATGAGGTACATGAAGAGGTTCTCACCGCCGCTCATTCGCTGTATAAGCGTTATCTTGCCGAGGATATGGCCGAAGGGAAATACTCCTCCTACAAAGCCAGCGGCATGGCGTATATCCGCTTTGCGACAGAAGAAAAAGAACTGTTTAAGTTGCTTTTCATGCGTGATCGCAGTCACGAAATAATATCGGAAAAACGGGATGAAATTCGCCCGCTGCTGGAACTGATCAAACAGAATCTTGGAATCGGTGAAGACGCCGCATATATCTTTCACCTCGAATTGTGGATCGTGGTTCACGGCATTGCGACAATGATCGCCACATCTTATCTTTCATGGGACGAAGTGTTTGTAAGTAAGGTGCTGACTGACGCCTATATGGGACTTAAAGCACGTTTTTGTGAAACGGAGGGTCACGGGAATGGAAGCAATCAAAACGATTGACATTACAAAAAAATACAAGAATTTGACCGCCGCCCATTTTATTGCCGGATATATGCTGCCGATTTTACTAATTGCAATTTTGCTGAGTGTAATTTGCTATGCGGTGGCAGTCCTTCTGGGGCTTCCTGTCACGGTAAAACAGGTGGGCGGAATCTGCGGTGCTCTGCTGACGAATCTGACGGCATGGTTGTCGAGAAGTTGGTTTGATCTCGACCTTGTGGGAGGAGTATTCAAAAGAATTGCGTACTGTCTGCCCTTCTTACACGCCGTTGAAGCGGAGAGAGCTATACTGAACGGCAGTTATGCGGAATTGTTTTCTCATATCTGGTGGGTCATCGGCTACGCCGCAGGAATTGCGATTCTCTCAATCCTCTTCTTTTTGCGGCAGATGAAACAGCAGTGATATGCAAAATAAACGACAAATCCGAACCCATCTCCAATCAGAGAAAAGTTCGGATTTGTACCGTGTGTAACCAGGTTACGAAAAAGATGATAACGCCAAAAACATATTGTTTAAAGAAATTGAATTTGAAATGAAACAATGTTTCGAACGATGCAAAACCGTTGCTATCCTATTGAATTGTTTAAAAGATAATGATATTATATAATTGCTTTATTGAACGATGAACAGCGATAGCAGTCAGTGACAAAAAGTTATTTAAATTATTGATCGACAAAGACAGGGAAAAAGTGATTTGCCGAAAAATGGTCTGTGAATCACGCATAACAGGAGGGTTTTGTATGAAACATATAAAGTCGATTTTGTCCATTCTCTTAGCGGTCGTTCTGCTGGTCGGAAGCGTCCCGGTGGTCGTTTTCGCTTCGTCCGAAAGTGACGGCCTTGCGCTTACCGAGGTCGAGCCTACCATTGACCCGCGTTTGCCGGATTTGTTTGAGCAGGAGGACGAGCCGACCGAGCCGGAATACGCGCCGGACGATGTTGTGCGTGTGGCGATCGTTTTAGAAGACGAATCTGCCATTGATGAGGGCTATCCCATTGCGACAATCGGGAACAACAAGGCCGCCGCAGACTATCAAGACAAGCTGTGCCGCGAGCAGGAAAAGGTTGTTGACAGAATTGAGAAAAAGGTTTTGGACGGCGAGGATTTGGACGTTGTCACAAACCTGACGCTCGTTGCTAACCTTGTCTCTGCCGACGTTGAATATTCGCAAATCGAAGAAATTGAAAACGTCAAGGGCGTTAAAGAGGTCGTTATTGAGAATGTGTATGAACCTTTGGAGGATGAACAGACCACGGGTGAAAAAGCCGACGCTGTTGAAAAGGCGCTGACTGAATACACGGGCGCCGGCTCGCGAATCGCGATTATCGACTCCGGCGTGAACGACAGTCACCAATCCTTTGACGCCGACGCCCTTAACTACTCGTTAAAGCAGTCCGCGCCGGATACCGACAACAACGGCGCGGTTGACGAAAACGAGCTTGCAGAATACAAAAAAAATCTTAATTTTATGACGAAAAGCGACGTTCTTGAAGCTGTTAATTCTAAGCGTCTCCATGTTTTACCGAAGCATCAAGACGCCGAGGAACTTTACCTGAACGACAAGATTCCGTTTGCCTATAATTACTCCGACTTCAGCCACTTCACTCAAAACGGCGGCGCGGGCATTCACGGCTCGCATGTTTCGGGTATTGCCGCGGCGAATACATATATTCCCGCTCAAAGCGAGGGTGCGGAGAAAACCTTTGTCAAGGCGGAGGATGCGAACGCCATGGTCGGCACAGCTCCCGACGCGCAGATTCTGAACCTGAAGGTTTTCGGCAGCGTTATGTGCACCGATTCCGTGATTGCCATGGCGATTGAGGACGCGCTCATTCTCGGCGCGGACGTACTGAACCTTTCTCTCGGCACGGCCGAGGTCGGATTCTCTTGCTCCGACAGCATTTTCGGCGATGTTTTTGACGAGCTCTCAAAGCAGGGCGTTCTTATTATGGGTGCGGTCGGCAACGACGGCGCGTGGATGAGCGAGAACAAGAACGGCAGGCCGAACAAGCTCTACGCCGACGACGTGAATATGTCGCTTTGCACGCCACCCTCGTCCTACGCCGACTTTATGGGTGTTGCGTGGGCGGACGGCAACGGCAAAGACGGCTCTCACCCGACAATAAACAAGAACAGCGCCTACGGTATCCCGAGCAGCCTGATGCTCCAGCCGGAGATCACGGCATACGGAACGCTTATAAACTCCGTTGACGGATACACGAATAACGGATACAAAGAGCTTTCCGGCACGTCCATGGCGTCGCCGGACGTTGCGGGCGCGGCGGCGGTCGTTGCCCAATATCTGCGCGCAAAGCAGTTCGGCGGCGATTCGTTCTTGAACCGCGCGCAGAATCAGAACAGTAAACTCAACAAAGGCATGATCGCCGGCGGGCTTTTGATGTCCACTGCAGATCCGATGCTTGACAAAGACGGACGATATTACTCGTTGCTGCGGCAGGGCGCAGGGCTTCTCAACACAAAGCGCGCGACCGAGGCCAAGTCGTTCCTCGAAATAGCCGGTCAGAGCCGCGGACGTGTGAAGGCCGAAGTCGGAGACTGTCCCGACGGCAGCAATACTTTTAACTATAAATTCACGCTGCACAATGTGAGCGATACGCCGATAAGCTACATTTTCAAAACCAATCTGTTCACCGAGGATATCGTGAACGACGGCGGCGTCAACTATCTGGCCGATCACACCCGTGAACTTATCGGAACGGCCGTTTATGAAATCAACGGGAAAGAGCTTGATTTCAGTGCCGAACTCAATGCCGACGTAAATCGCGACAGAAAAACTGATGACAAAGACGCGCAGGCGTTGCTGGATTACCTGTCCGGCAAGGAAGACGGTAAAGCCCTTGATTTGTCGGTCGCCGATGTGGACGGCGACAACAAAATTACCACCTACGATGCGCATTTGATTTTAAAGGGGCTTAAAACAACCTCCGTTTCCGTGGCGGAAAACAGCAGCGTTACCGTCGATGTAGAAATCCGCGTTACGGAGGATTTGAAAAAAGACTATCCCAAGGGCACATATTTAGAGGGCTTTACCTCGGTTATTCCTGTTCAGGAGGACGGGGAGGAAGCAGACGTTACCCACACCATCCCGATCCTTGGCTTCTGCGGCAACTGGTCCGACCCCTCGATGTTTGACCGCAACAGTTTTATAGAAAGCTCCAACGGAACAAACAAAAGAGTCCCCTACACGCAGAATCCGCAGGACGTCTATAACATAAACTACATGACGTATCAGGACGAAAACGGCAATGTGTTAAAGCAGGCCGTCAATCCGTATAACAGCAACAGCCGCGTTCCGCTCAATAAGCTCGCCCTGAGCATTAACGACACGATCCGAGGCGTTCAGCTCACCCTGATTCGTCCGGCGGGTGCGCTCTGCTTTGCCATTATGAAAAAGGATGAAAACGGAAAACGCAGCGTAGTGCATATCGACGCCGTTTACGTCCACCAGACGTGCGCCTATCCGAACCCCGATGGCGAGACCGGCTGGAGCCATGCAACGGTCAACCTGTCCGTTCGCACAACCCTCAAAAAACTGCTGAAAGGCTCGGACATCAAGGAGGGCGACAAGATTGAGCTTGGAGCTGTGGCCGTGCCTGAATATTATGAGGAAATGCCGGGTCAGGCCATTACCAAGGCCCAAATGAAAGAGCTTATCGAAAAAGATATGCTCGGCAAGGGCGCGTATCTCACCACCACGGTCACGCTCGACAGCGAAGCGCCGAAGGTTACGGATATAAAAAAGCTCGATTTGGAAAAAAAGCTTCAAGTTACCGCCGATGACAATCAAAACGTCGCTTATATCGGCCTTTTCAGCGGCAACGGCACTGTTGCTTATGAAAATTATATTCCGGACGGAAACGACGCGGGTCCAACCGTCACACAAGTTTTTTCCACCAAATCGCTTCAGGAGGGCGGAACATACAATCTTGTAGTCGGCGACTATGCCGGCAACAGAAGCATGTACTGCTTCACATTTGGGGAACCGCAAGACATCACCGACAAGGCTATCGCCTATGTCCGCTCATTTAAAAATGGCGGCTCAAGAATCAACCGCGGCGACTGGGTCGCTATTAAGCCGGACAAATTCTCTTCGAACACATATGAATATACAAATATGCTCGCTTTCACCTGCGCCGACGCTTCGGATATTCTCGCCGGAGCGGACGCGGCGGACGGCTACCTTTGGCAGGCGTTTGAGGACGGCCGCCTCTGCGTCGCACCGATTAGCGACGTAAATGCAAAGCAGTTTGTCTGCGACCTCTCTGCCGCCGGGTTGAATACCGTGCGCGACCTCGCGTTTAACCCGAACGACAGCAAGCTCTATGCCGCCGACGGCTCGGATACGCTTTGGCAGATCGACCCGATGCTCGGCGACGTAAAACGCGTGCAGCGTGTGACGGTTGACGGGCAGCCCGCTGCGCTTTACGGCCTTGCCGTCAACAACGAAGGAAAGGCTTTCGCCACCCACTATGATGAGACGGAAAAAAAGAGCGTGCTGCTCTCCTGGCAAATCACCGACGGCGACGGCGAAGCCGCTGCGGCCGTGGCACAGTTCTGCGAATTGAAAGACGCCGGTTCTTATAATAAAAGCATCACCGCGCGCTATATCAGCCTGAGCTGGAAGGATCAATCTCGCGATACGCTTTACGCCGCCTGCGCCGATAATCTTGACACGCCGAACAACGGCAACTATATGTATAAAATTTACGGGTTCGATTTTGAAAATAAAACAAGCACGGTGTATAAAACCAATTCCGGAATCAATTATACTGCGTCGCTCCTTTACGGCGCTGTTCGCGGACTTGTAAATCTGCCCGCGATGCCGAAGCTCGGTCTCATAACCGAGGGCGAGACGCCCGCGCCGAGAGAACTGAACATCCTCGGCGCGAAAAGCGAAATGGTGGCGGGCGATACGGCGCAGCTTACCGTTGCTGCCGTCCCGTGGAACGCAAAATTCAACGCATCCGGCGTGAAGTGGCAGTCAAGCAATACGGATGCGCTCACCGTTGTCGGAAACGGATTTGTCACGGCTGTAGGGGAGGGCAAGGCGACGATCGCCGCAAGCTGCGAAACACAGGGAGGAGACACCCTAACCGCCCAATGCGAGGTCAACGTGAAGGCCGCGCCGAGCATATACGTTGCCGCACTGTTCTGCGAGGGCAACGGCGGGTATTATTGGGAGAGCTTTAACACCGCCGCGCCCAACTCGCGCAAACGCCTTTCCGTTTCTCGGGGCGCTTACACCGTCGGCACGCTGAATCGTGAAAAAGATTCCCTGTATCTGTTCGGAGGAACCTGGGCTTACCGGGTAAACCCTAAAGACTTTACACAGGTTTCTCTGGAGGCATCGATCGACCCCAGTCACTTGCACGCCGACGGCGCGCCCGGCAGATCAACGGGACTTTATCCGGAATTCGGTTATATGACAATTGCAGAAGGCAAAACCCTATTGCTTGGCTCAAGACTCGGCGGACCCCAAAAAGGCTTTGAAACGGTGTCGGTGAGTTTGAGCACTGGCAATGCGAACGTCGGCACTATGGGCGGAATTGCCTACAAGGGCTTTATCAAAGATTTTGACGATTTGAACAACGAAGGCCAAAAAGATCCGGGCAACAAAGGCAAAAAATACGGTGCGGACGTCTATTACGTTATGAATGAAGGCGGCGACCTTTATGAGCTTTACTGTTATGTAGCTCCTCGCTGGTATAGTCCCACAAAGCAATATCTCGACACTGAATTGACATTTTTGAAGTTTATAGGACACGTTGAGGGCGTTAACCTCTCAGGAGTGAGCAAAATGCAGAATGACGCCACAGCATCCATGATTTACGACAGTGAGTCCAGCAAGCTCGTGCTCGTCAGCAAAATTGGCAACGGCGTTGCCAGGGTACAGGTAATCGACCCCGAAGCACATTCTGTTGTTATGACGCGCGAGTTTGACGATGATGTGCGGCAGGTCGGGATTTTGTATCAATATGATTACAAAGGTTATTCCGGCCTTACCCCGACGGCGGCGGATATCTCCGGCGAGGCTCGGACATATGCCGAAAATCCCAACGTCGATGTGAACGAGGACGCAAAAACCGTTACATATAATTTGACAGAGGAAAACACCACAAACGGTCTGACGACCGTTAAATACGACCCGAACGCGCTGACCTTTAAGAGCCTTTCAGCTTCAATGCCGTATAATTCATACAACGTAGACAGCAAAAACGGGACGGTCACAATCGCGTTTGCCGACGCTTCTGAGATAAAAAGCCCGTCGGCGCAAATCACATTCACATTCGAGCCGAAAGAGACAGAGCAAACGACAGAGCTTACCGTCACCGAAAAAGAAAAAGGCGCCCCGTCGGCTGATCCCACGCCAAACGAGTGGAAAGAAACCATCACCCTGCCCGCAAAGATTGTGGAACGGACGCTGCGATCCATTGAAATTAGCAAGGAGCCGACTAAAACAAAATATATTGAGGGGCAAGATCTTGAAACGGCGGGGCTTGAGGTGACGGCTATATACAGCGACAACAGCCGGGAGACGCTCGCAGAAAGGGACTATACGGTCGAAGGATATGTTTCCACACCGGGTACGCATATCATCACTGTGACCTATCAGAATTTGACCGCTGATTTTGAGGTTACGGTGGAACCGAAATTCCTCACAGCGATTTCAATAAATAAGAATCCCGACAAAATGCAATATATCGAGGGAACTTCGTTTGACGATTCCGGCATGGAGCTTAAACTGCACTATAACAACGGCGATGAAGATATAGTTGCCGAGGGGTGGAATCTTGACTATGATTTCAGTAAGGCGGGACAGTGTGATGTCGTCATTTCCTATAAAGGGTGCAAGACGACTTTGACGGTGAATGTCGTCTCCAAGTCGTTGGTTTCAGTCTCGGTCAGCAAGAATCCGAACAAAATGGAATATGTCGAGGGAACTTCGTTTGACGATTCCGGTATGGAGCTTAAGCTGCAC